>CAJOHK010000063.1 GCA_905234285.1 uncultured Bacteroidales bacterium | reverse complement strand
GTCTCTTCCATCAATGAGACGAAGCCGGATGCGCAGGGTGTCACCCTTGCCTGATGTCCGGTTATACATCGTGATTCTTTCCATAACTCAATCATTTATGTCGTTGTGCAAATTTAAGCATTTTGCACAACAAAAACAAGGTTGAGTGAAAGAATTACAAAAGAACTTGCAAGAAAAAACGGCTTTAGATACTTGTAAATTAACTATTTGCAGGAAACTTCTTGCGTTGTTATTTCATTTATATAATCCCATCGGCAATATGGGTAACTTCGGCATCGGCTGGGAAGGGAAAGGCTGGCAGGGGGAGGCTGTGGGCCTGTCGCTGGGCGTCGGCTTCAAATGGGCTCCCCGCAAGGCCCGGATTTACGTGGATATGGGAGTGGCACTGGGTTTGTTATATGCCCTGTACGACCCATATGTGTACGGCTACGACGCCACCGGATGGTACTACTACGACTACGCCGGCAATCCCGCCGAATTTACCGAGCGCAACATGCGGCTCATCTGGCTGGGACCCACCAAAGTGTACCTTTCCATCGGCATAGATTTGTTTAACAGAAAGCGCAAATGAGCGTCCATGCCATCATACCGCTGCTGAATATCCTGCTCGTGGCTACCTCGTGCGGGATAGAGCCGCCGCTGCACTTGCGGAAGGCGGTGGAGGCATCTGTAAGCCTGGAAATGGACATGGAATTCCAGGCCGAGATGATCTGGCAGGTGGACTGGGAAACCCGCTGGGAGTACGAGTGGAATACGGAGGTGAACGGCGATTTGGGCTATAGCGAGCCGGAGGGCATCCGTATGCACACCTATACGCTGGGCCCCGACGGGCAGCGCGTCTCCAGCCAAACCTACAATTTCATGGGGTTGAAGGCGGAGGCGCCTGTGACGGTGGGCGTGCACGACTTCCTGTTCCACAGCAACAATTCGTCGGTGGTGCTGTTCCGCTCCGACGGAGAATTGGGGCATTTAGAGGCGTACACCCGTGTGATATCGTCCGGCCTCCGGGGATCCCTGCCGGTGCGTACCGTTGCCCAGAAGATGTCGGTGGGTACCAAGGCCGATGTAAGCGATCCGGAGAACGAGCCCGTGACCTTCCAGCCCGACGAGCTGATGGCCCTGTACGACCCGGGACATGTGATATCGGACCGCCCGGAAGATTACGAGTTGGTGGACGGGCGCTATGTGGTGCGCATTAAGGGGAATCTGCATCCGGCAACCATGATTTACCTGGTTCAGGTACAGCTGCTGAATAACGACGGCCGGGTAATCGGCAGCATGGGCGGTGCAGCCCTCACCGGCGTGGCCGAAGGAACGGATCTGGAAACCGGCCTGAACAACCAGGTGTCTGTGAGCATCCCCTTCGATGTTTTTGTGAACAAAGAGGCCGATCCCAACCTGCTGGGTGGCCGCGTACTCACCTTCGGCATCCCCGGCTGCAACCCGCTGGACGATGCCAGCGCGGCCGCCGCGCCCGAGGGCAGGCACTTCCTGGTGCTGAATATCACTTACAGCAACAGTAAGTACAAAAATGTGCGGGTAGATATTACCGACCAACTGCGGGCCCTCCCCAGCGGCGGTGTTATAGAACTGGAACTGGATGTAAACGACTTTCCGCCCGATCCGGACGACCCGGACCAGCCGGCCGAGAGCGGTGGATTCAACCCCGTCATCGGCGATTGGGAAGAGGAAACGGGAAGTACAACGATTATAAACTAAAACGGCAGAAACGTCATTCCCGACCTGATTGGGAATCTCATAATAAAACAGAAAAACAATTATTTAACAAACTACTAACTATTTTTATGCGTATGAAAAAGATTATGATCCTTGCAGTTACGGCCCTCGCGCTGGCCGCCTGCGCAAAGACCTACGCCCCTCCCGCCATTGGGTTTGGTTCTTGGAGTGATGTTATGACAAAGTCTAGAGCTGCAGGAACGGCCAGCTTTGTCAGTGGTGACAAGTTTGACGTCTATGGAACCAAGACGGTTAGTTCAACCACCTCAACGGTCTTCAATGGCGTGGCCGTCACATACAATGGAACTGCTTGGTCGTATTCTCCCCTCCGTTTCTGGGACAAGAATGCCTCCAACTATTCTTTCTATGCAGTGCTTCCGTTTGTCGACAGCAACGCCGATGGTGCTAATGACATTATCTCTTCCGCTGGTTCTGACGCTTCGTTTGGTAATTTTGTCAGTAACAGCATTGAGTTCAATGCTCCGGCCACCAATTCTCAGGATATTCTGGTAGCAAGTAAGTATTCCCGGACGGCATCCCCGATGACTACCGACGTGGTTCAACTTGATTTTAATCACATTGCCTCTCTCGTGGACATTAAAGTGAAAAAGGATCAAGCTTTGGCTGATGCCAACGCAACGGTGAAAATTATTAAAGCCCAGCTCGTAAGTATTAAGAATACGGGTAGTTTCTCAGTCACTGGTTATGACTCTAGCAATGGCAACAAACCCACTTTCTCCGGTACCGGCTGGACACCTGATGCTACTCCTACAACCACCACTTATAACCCCAGCGTTGACAATACCAACGGTGTCCTTACCACGGAACTTGTAGTTTCATCCAACACTACTTACGATGGTTCTGGTCTCGCCGGAGCAACAACACCTGATGCTAATGCTTTGTTCTCTGACTATGTGGTTATGCCTCAGGCTCTTGGTACCACTGCGTCTGACCAGCGTCTGGTTATCACTTACTCCATTTCCACTGGAACCGCTCCCAATGTGGATACAAACACCTATACTGACGTCGCAATTAATCTTGCAAGTTTTGTTAAGGAAGACAGCACTAATACCAATCCTGATAACAAGACGAACGCCGGAACAGCCATTACCAGTTGGATGCCTGGCACCCACTATACCTACTACGTGACAATTGGTGCCAACGCCATTCAGTTTACTGCGATCGTTAATGCTTGGGCTGAAGTATCTGGCTACCACTACCTTGTAAACTAATATCGATTCATCCATAGATGACTTGCATCGTACGCATATCGGCAGCGGTTTGCGGGGCTCTGCTTCTGGCAGGGTGCTACAAACCGGACGGACCCGCTTCGGAGCAGAAAGGAATCTGCTTCGAGGCGGGGTCGCCGCTGCTGATGGATGATGCAACCAAAGGAACCGCCGTCATAGACGGTACCTCTTTTTCCTCGGGCGCACAGCTCAATGTTATCGGCTGGCACCAGAATTCTTTTATAACCTTTGGCACCACTACAC
>CAJOHK010000062.1 GCA_905234285.1 uncultured Bacteroidales bacterium | reverse complement strand
TGGCAACAATCATGGCCTGAGCGTTTTGTGTTTGTCTGCGCTAAAGTAGGAGAAATCTGCGAGAAAAGCAAATAAAGTTGCGGGCGCTCTACTTTGCAGACAGGTTTTGTGAAAACTTTTCCCGCATCTGCTCCACGCGGGCGGCGAGCCAGGCGCGGAGTTTGTCGCCCTCCACCACGTCCACAACGTCGCTGAGGCCCAAAACAAACCTCCCGACGCCGCAGAAGCCGTACACATCGCCCTCCCGGAACCAGAAGTCGCCGTCGGCCCACACCCGGTCGGCCGCCATGGGGTATTCCTCTACCAGCAGATTCCGTCCCTTGAGCGACATCCGCAGCTTCACATGCTCAAGGGGCGCGTCCCCGGCTATGTGAAACACGTCATAGGTTTTCTGCCGATGCAGCTTTTCATACTTCCACCCCTGTGGGAGCATCTCGACGATGCCGATACGTGAGAGCTTGAACACCTTGCACCGGCCCTGGGCCACATCGTACGCCCAAAGGTCGATGCAATTGAGATTGAGCTGGTACGGCTCCAGCACATAGTCCGAGGCTTTTCCCTTCCAGCTGCACTTGTAGTTTTGGAGATAGACTTGGCGGTGAAGCCGGATGGCGGCAGTGAGTACGCCCACATTCTTGGCGTTCCAGGGATGGTCGATGAACGGTGCCACCGTCTGGTCGTGAAAGACCGACGAGAGCTTGCACTGGAGCGTGGGCTTGAGCTCATGGGTGTTGTCAAGGCCTTCGATAAGGTGACTGAGCAGCGCCGCCTCTTCCAGGGTGAAAACGATGTTCTCATCCTCCTCCGCCTGTTCCGGCACATAGGACTGGAGCCGATAAACGCCTCCTGCCTCCCGCTTGATTTTGTACCCGTGTTCCTTGAGCGTGGCAAGATAGCGGTGCAGCGAGCGCCTGGACAATCCAAGACCATCCATGAGGTCTTTGAATGTGAGGCGCAGATTGCCGCCGAGAAGATACAGGAGGGTGAGGGTTCGCTCTTGTTTAGGTTGGTCCATTGTTATTGTGTCCGGTTCGTTGTAAAAGCTAAGTTAGTAAAAATTGCGCTATCCTGTATCAAAAACGCGGCTGTAAGGGCCTGAGGGGCATTTGGTTTTGGCAGTTTTCGGCTCCGAAAAACTACCAAAACCGCCTTCCGGAATTTGGCCGCTTGTTTACACTGTTTTACATTTGCGGCCAAAAGGAGGGATTGAAGATGCAAGTGATATCGTTTTTTACCGCCAAGGGCGGAACCGGCAAGACCACGTTCAACATGCTGCTGGCTTCTTACCTGAAATACAAGCTGGGAAAGCGCGTTGCGATGATGGATTTTGACGGGCCGGAGTACAACCTGACTTTCTGCCGGAGCCGCGAGCTGGAACAGCTTTCCAAGGGGGACGTCCCGGTGGATGAAAAGGCCTTTTACCCTATCATTCCCGTGCGGGACCATTCCAAGGAATACCTGCAGGCCCTGGCCAAGATGGTTCCCCAGCTGGCCAAGTCGTACGACTACCTGATTATGGACTTCAAGGGGTCCCTCCAGATGAAGGACCCGGTGAGCGTACTGGCACAGGCGGGCGTGCTGGACAAGGTGGTGATTCCGGTGGAACTGGACCCCATGATTATCGCCTCCATGAAATCGCTGGCGCAGGCGGTGCTGAGTTTCCTGCAGGACGGGGACAATATGGTGCTGAATACGGAGCAGTTCCTGCAGAACCTGGGCGTCGCCGAGGAGCAGTTGAGATTCTTGCAGGAGGCGGACAAGCGCTACAAGGAGGTGCGGGGCGACTTGTATAAGGCGCAGTCCGTTGTGCGGATTGCCAAGAATTACGAGATGATTGCCCGGATGTTCACGCGTTATGTGGGGACGCTGAAAAAGCTGGGCGGAGAGCAGATAACCTATGCCCGGGGACGCTCGCTGATGAACCAGGGATTCCAGTACCTGCTGTACGCCTCCCGTGAGGTAAAGCGGGCCCAGGAGTATTTGGACAAGCAGGGCGCACAGCCACCACACGGGATTGTAGCCGAACACGTTGGCGAAGGCCAGCAGTGCCCTGTATTATCATATCCGGGATTCGTATGCCGATATTGATGCGGGGATACGGATGGCCGAGGCGATTGAGAGTTTGGATGAGGCGTTTAAGATTAGGTATTGAGTATGATACAGGTTAACTATCCTGAGATGATTCAGGAGATAAAGGTGAGCATTTTTACGGCGGACCATTCGGCCATATACAGCCTGGCCTGTGCGGCGGCTTGCATTGCGGCCAGCTTCGGGATTATTTCGTGGTACAACCGGATGATGAACGAGCCTTACGGCAGGCTGGACATGGCGGCGGTGATTCGCGGGGCGGCGGTGCTTTTTCTGACGTGCAATTTCTACACGATGGTGCTGATGCCGCTGGATGGGATTACGCACTTGATTTCCAAGGGCATCTGTGCGGCGGTGGATACGGACAGGGACGGGATTATGGGCCTTGTGAACGAGGTTTACGATGCGGCCGAGGAGTCCCGGAAGAAGGATACGCTGCTGGGGGCTTTTGAGGAGGAGATGGAGGGAGAAGGGGCCTCCGAAAATGTGGACGGGCTTTCTTACCAAAGTTCGGCCATTGCGCAGAGTCTGGCCGAGGCGACGCTTTCTTCCGGAGGGGAGAAGCCGGGATTCTTCAAGGGACTTTGGGCCGGGGTGAAAGGCTTTGTGAACGCGAAGATGGGACAGGTGATAAACGATGTGGGAAGCATCTTGTCGGCCCTGATTTCCGTTATTGTGAAGCTGTACCAGTATGTTTTGATTTCCATCAGCAGCATTGTGCTGATTGCCCTGGGGCTGATGGGCCCGTTTGTGTTTGCGTTTTCGCTGATTCCTAGCTTTGAGAATAATATTATGGGCTGGCTGGCAAGGTATATCCAGATTTCGTTCTGGGTGCCGCTGACCTCGCTCATCGACATGATCAACATCAAACTGAAGGGGGCCATGCTGCATGCACTGCAGGGCGCGGACTTTATCCCGACGCTGGCCGCCCCTATCCATTTGCTGGTACTGGATGTGGTGACGCTGCTTTGCCTTATTGCGGTACCGACGATGGCCGGTTGGGTGATTCAGTCAAGCGGGGCCGATGAACTTTCGTCCAAGATGGCTGTGATGGGCAAGAAAGCGTATTCGATGTTAACGAAAAAGTAGTGGGTTATGAAGGTGTTAGAAATTACGAGAGATATTGAGCGGAGTTTCAAGCGGCTGTCGCTCCTGACAGTGGTGGCGGTTGGCGGGGCGTTTTTGTTCGCGCTGGTAGTGGGGCTGCGGGCCCTGACGTTTGCGGAGAAGCAGCGGCAGAAGATTTATGTGCTGGACCAGGGGAAGAGCCTGCTGCTGGCGTTGCAGACGGATGCGGTGCTTTCGAAGGATGTGGAGATCCGGGACCACGTGACGCGGTTCCATGAGCTGATGTTTACGCTTTCGCCGCAGAAGCAGACGATTCAGGAGAATCTGGACCGGGCGTTCAACCTGGCGGACCGGAGTGCCTTTGAGTATTCGCAGGATTTGGCGGAGAAGGGATATTACGCCCGAATTGTGGGGGCCAATATCAGCCAGCAGATGCTGGTGGATTCGGTGGTGTTTGCCGGTTCCGGATACCCCTGGCAGGTACGGACGTATGCGCGGCAGTATGTGGTGCGGGAAAGCACGGTGTCGCTGTATAGCTTTGTATCGACCTGCCAGGTGATGGAGGGACGGCGGAGCGATGTGAATCCGCACGGCCTGCTGATTGAGCGGTTCAAGGTGATTTCCAATGAGTTGATTGAGACGAGAAAGCGATGAAAAAGGATTCGGGATTTACCCGCGTTTTGGCGTATTGCGGGATAGTGTTTACGCTGGGCATGGCCCTTTGGTATT
>CAJOHK010000061.1:2433-4823 GCA_905234285.1 uncultured Bacteroidales bacterium | reverse complement strand
ACTACCGCCGCGGCGGCCTGGGAGACATGAAGTGCAAGAAGTTCCTCATCAATGTCCTCAACGACCGCCTGGATCCCATCCGCGCCCGTCGCCACGCCTACGAGCAGGACATCCCCGAGGTGTACAACATCCTCCGGAAAGGCTCCGAGACCGCCCGCGAAGTGGCCGCCCGCACCCTCCACGAGATGAAGGACGCCATGCAGATCAACTACTTTGACGACGCGTCCCTCATCGCCCAGCAGGCCGCCAAGTACAAGGCCGAGTAAGGTTCTGCCGTTTTTTCGTCCCTACCTCAGGCGGAAACCATTTCCCTCCTTCAATAACCCAATGACATCCTCCGGTAGAAGAGCATTACCCTGATCTTCGTCCGGACGGGTTTTCGTAAACAGAACGGTCTTTACCGTCTTGCCCGCCGCAAACGGGAGAGCGGCGGCAATACGCTCGAGCTCATGTGTCAGAAGCCTACCGTTCTCTCCGCCAGACCACTTGCATTCGCCAATCAGCAGGGTTTTGTGATCCAGGGACTCTGCCACAACGTCCAATTCCACGTCGGTCCATTCTCCGTCCAAATTCACCTTGCCCCACCATCGTCGGGCCTCAGCGAATAACACGCCCTCCAAAGAGTTCCCGCTCACCGCTTCGCGGCATAAATGCTCCCACCAATAGCCCACATGGCCGTTGAATTCTCGGTCAAAGAACACATCTACCGGGCCACGACGCCCCAATTCAATAAACGAACGGTTGGGCGTGACAAACTTGAAATGAAAACTAAGGAACGGGTCTGCAATGTGGTATAAACTCTTTTTGCTGTTTTGAGGTAATTCTCCAAAAGGAATCTCTTTCTCCAAATACCCCAGGTCGATAAGTTTGGCAAGCGGCCGGGATAGATTGGTTGCCGGCTCTCCCAGACGGGAGGCCATCTCACTGAGCCGATGTACCCCACTGCCCACTACCGACATTATAGTAGATATCTTGACTGTGTCCTTTACATCGTCCTTGAATAAGCGCAGGGGCTCTTCATACAGGATGCCCATCGTGGAAAGGAGATGCGTATAAATGGCGGAGCGTAATCCATCTGATACTTCTCTGAGCAGCCAATATCTGGGAACACCCCCAAAAACGGCATAGTTCTCTATTGACTCTTTCGCGCTCAGAGTCAATGCCTCCTGCAAGAAAGGCAGACCGATGGGACGCATGTTCATATCTGCATCGGCCCGGCCGAACAGAGGAGACTGCTCATCATGCGTCAAGTTATACATCATAGTCTGCGATGAGCCGCATAGGACCAGATTGTAACGAAGGGGCTCTTTTTCGTCATCCAGGAGACCCTGGATAACAGACGGTAAAGACGGGTCGTTCTCTACAAGGTATGGGAACTCGTCAAGACACAGTGTAAATCGTTTTCCGGTTCGGTAATTCAACGCAGTCAGCAATGCTTTCCAGTTGTTATACCGTGCATCGGCAAAACCGGGGAATACGCTTGAAACGACACTGGAAAGTTGCCTCATCTGCTCTGAGGGATCCGTCCTGTCGGCCTCAAAATAAACATCATCCTCTTTCAAGACTTTCCCAAGAAGGGCCGATTTGCCAATTCGCCGTCTGCCACGCACAACAACGAATACAGGCTGCTGAGCATTGAGAAGAGCCGTCAACCTGGATATTTCATTTTTTCTGTCAACGAATTTCATACACTAAATTATTATGCAATGCAAACATAATGTTTTTATTGCATAATTACAAATCTAAATCCAAACTTTCCGTCGCAAGGCATAGACTTGTATAATTCTGCTAAAAACAATAAATTTGCGATTCTGTATGGAACAATTTGACTATGTTCTCTTGACGATGACCGTGCTGGGGGCCGTGGTGTTCGCGGCCCTCTACTTCATCAATGCGGGATATGGAAAGATGATATCGGCCAAATGGGGGCCCACCCTTCCGGGCCGATGGGGCTGGATGCTCATGGAAATGCCCGTCCTGCTGGTGGTGACGTACTTCTGGGCCGGCTGCGATCAGCGCCTGTCCCTCCCCTACCTGCTGTTCTACCTGCTCTTCGCCCTGCACTACGTGCACCGGACCTTTGTGTTTCCCCTCCGCATGACAGGCAAATCCAGGATGCCCGTGAGCATTGTCCTCATGAGCGTGACGTTCAACCTGATCAACGGTTACATCCAGGGATACTGGCTCTTCCGCCTGGCTCCGCAGAAGGCATACTATGACCCTTCCTGGATAACGAGCCCGGCCTTCATAGCCGGAACGGTGGTCTTCCTGGCGGGAATGTACATCAACCGCTCCTCCGACGAGATTGTCCGGAACCTGCGTGAGCCCGGCGACACCCGCCACTACCTGCCCCAAGGCGGCTTGTACGACTACGTCACCTCCGCCAACTA
>CAJOHK010000061.1:0-2397 GCA_905234285.1 uncultured Bacteroidales bacterium | reverse complement strand
CTGGTGTTCTTCTGGTTCACCTGCGCCAACCTGGTTCCCCGTTCCAATTCCATCTACCACAAATACCAGGAAGAATTTCCGGACCAGTTTGACAAAACCCGCCTGAAAAGGATTTTCCCGCACATCTATTGATTATGTCTGAGCTGTTTACGCCATTTAAGCTGGGTCCTGTGGAGCTTCGCAACCGTACCATCCGGAGCGCCGCGTTCGAGAACATGTGCCCCGGGAACAAGCCCAGCGCCATGCTTAAAGACTACCATGTGAGCGTGGCCAAAGGAGGGATAGGCATGACCACCGTGGCCTACTGCGCCGTGGACCAAAGCGGCGTCTCTTTTGACGGGCAGCTCTACATAAGGGAGGAAATCAAACCCGCCCTGAAGGACCTCACGGACGCCATTCATGCCCAGGGCGCCAAGGCCTCCATCCAGCTGGGCCACTGCGGCAACATGACCCATTTCTACACCTGCGGCTACCGCATGCCCGTGGGGGCGTCCACAGGCATCAACCTCTACTCCCCCACCATCGCGAGGGGCCTCAGGAAAGACGAAATAAAGCTGATTGTCAAGCATTTCGGAGAGGCCGTGGACTTCTGCCGGGAGTGCGGATTCGACTGCGTGGAAATCCATGCCGGCCACGGTTACCTCATCTCCCAGTTCCTCTCCCCCTACACCAACCACCGCAAGGACGAATACGGCGGCAGTCTGGAAAACCGCATGCGCATGATGAACGAGGTTCTGGACGAGGTCATGGCCCACGCCGGCAAAGACATGGCCGTGGTGGTGAAAACCAATATGTTCGACGGCTTCAAGGGCAGCCTTCAGGAAGAAGACTGCATTAAGGTGGCCCAGGCCATCGAGCGCCACGGCGTGCACGGCATCGTCCTCAGCGCCGGCTTCGTGAGCAAGGCCCCCATGGTGATCCTGGGCGGCGCCATGCCCCTCAAAACCCTGGCCCATTACATGAATCCCTGGAAATTCTGGTGGCTCAAGGCCGGCCTGGCCGTAGCCGGAAGGGCCCTGATTCCCACCGTCCCGTACCGGGAACTCTACTTCCTGGAAAGCGCCAAACGCTTCCGGAAGGCCCTCTCGCTGCCCCTCATCTATGTGGGCGGCATCCAGAGCCGGGCCAATTGCGAGACCGTCCTCTCCGAAGGCTTCGAGCTCATCCAGATGGCCCATGTGCTGGTGCACGACCCTGCCTTCGTGGCCAAGATGAAGGAAGCGGGGCCGGATTACCGCTCGGCCTGCCTGCGGTCCAACTACTGCGTGGGAAGGATGTACACCCTGGAAATGAAATGCCACCATTGCGTGGCCGATATGCCCTGCGCCCTGCGGAAGGAAATCGAGGCCGCCGAGGCCGACAATGCCAAAAGGATGGACGTATGACGGCACTGGTGACGGGAGCAAGCAGCGGAATCGGCCTCCAATATGCAACGATTCTGGCAAGGGACTATGCCTGCGACCTCCTGCTGGTTTCCAACCAGCAGCGGGAGCTGGAAGAATCGGCCCAAAAGATAAGCCAATCCTTCGGGGTAAAGACCTACCCTTTCTTCTGCGACCTTGCCCGGCAGGAGGCAGCCCGGGAGGTCTATGATTTTGCGGCCAATCAAGGTCTCACCATAGACATCCTCATCAACAACGCCGGCTTCTTCTTTTTCAATCCCCTCTACGAAAACCCGCCCGAGAAGGTGGAAAGCATGGTGATGTTCCATGTGGTAACCCTCACCAGCCTCTGCCGCCTCTTCGGGGCCGATATGTGCCAAAGGGGGAAAGGCTACATCCTCAACATGTCCTCCCTCTGCAAATGGATGGAATTCCCCGGCATCCAGACCTATATCGCCACCAAGACCTATATCTACAGCTTCTCCAAGTCCATCTGGTACGAGATGAAGCCCAAGGGTGTGAGCGTGACGGTGGTAACCCCGGGCGCCGTGGACACCGGCCTGTACGGCCTGGCTCCCCACCTCCGCCGCTTAGCCGTGCGCCTTGGGGTGAGCCTGCCGCCCGAAAAACTGGCCGCCAAGGCCCTGAGGCGCATGTTCAAGCACAAAAAGACCTGCATGCCGGGCCTTATCAACCACCTCTCCATTCCCCTCTTCCGCCACTTCCCCGACCGGCTGGTCTTCCGGGTGATGAAGCGCCTGGAAACATTTGAAAAGGCATAAAAAATCCGGCCCTCGAAAGAGAGTCGGATTTTTTGCTTGGAATGCCAATCTTACTCGGCCTTGCCGTTGGAGCCCAGCACATTCACAATCTTGTGCATGTAGAGCTTCTTCATCTCGTCACGGGCGGGACCCAAGTATTTACGAGGATCGAACTCACCGGGCTTCTCGTTGAAGACCTTGCGGACGGCGGCGGTCATGGCCAGACGGCTGTCGGAGTCGATGTTGATCTTGCA
>CAJOHK010000060.1 GCA_905234285.1 uncultured Bacteroidales bacterium | reverse complement strand
TCAGAGCTATCTGATAGAACTCCTGTCACATACGGTAAAGGATGGCAGGGTGATAAGCCTCATCCACAAATACCTGTATGCCGGGGTGCTGATAGACGGAATGTACCACCCGACCCCGGAGGGGACGCCGCAAGGCGGCCCTCTGAGTCCGCTACTGAGTAATATTGTACTCAACGAGTTGGACAAGGAGCTGGAGCGGCGC
This sequence comes from uncultured Bacteroidales bacterium, assembly GCA_905234285.1. Classification (GTDB taxonomy): domain Bacteria; phylum Bacteroidota; class Bacteroidia; order Bacteroidales; family UBA932; genus Cryptobacteroides. The sequence goes on along the minus strand of CAJOHK010000060.1, from coordinate 2,254 downwards.
GGACACCCGTTTGTGCGCTATGCGGATGACAGTCTCATCTTTTGCAGGAGCAGGCGGGGAGCGGAACGGGTGTGTGAAGGCATCACAAAGTTCATCGAGAAGAAGCTTCACTTGAAGGTGAATCGCGAGAAGACGGAAGTGGGCATTGCACGCGAGATGAAGTTCCTTGGTTACTCGTTCTACAAGACAGGCGAAGGATGAAGGTTGCGGACGCACCCCAAGAGCATTGCGAAGCTGAAAGCAAAGTTGAAACTGCTGACAGGCCGAAGCAATGGAATGGGATACGAGCAGCGCAAACAGGTACTTCACGAGACGATACGCGGCTGGGTGGGCTACTTCAAGTTGGCGGATATGAAAACCTCCCTTGAAGTCATTGACCAATGGTTGCGCAGGCGGATACGGATGTGTATCTGGAAGGCGTGGAAGCGCCCGAAGACACGGGTAAAGAACCTAATCAAGTGCGGCATCAAGCCATACTGGGCGCGAATCTATGGGAATAGCAGCAAGGGGTATTGGGCCAACGCGGAAGGCATCATGCATCACGCCGCAGGAAACGAGAAACTCCGTAGTGCTGGCTACCCGTGCCTAATGGACTACTATGTCCAATTGCACAGAATGTAAGGAACCGCCGTATGCCGAACGGCACGTACGGTGGTGTGAGAGGTCGGAAAACAAAAGTAGGAGGAAAACTCACTACTTTTGTTTTCCTCCTACTCGATTTGCGGTGCTGCTGCCGGCTGGTGCCGCGCTGGCGGCTAACTAGCTGTGTGTCAGACACTTCCTATACAACAACTCGCTCAGTATCAATACTTTAGCCGCCAGTAGTCCAAATAATGCTTGACTAAAGCACACTTTCGGCTTCCTGACCCGGGTCGCCGTGCTTTAGTACACCCTCCGCACCCCCTTTAAAGCACACTTTTGGCCTCATAACCCCGGTCAGTGTGCTTTAACGGAGCAATTGCCACAGCGAGCGACGCGCCAGGCCGCAAAAAAAGGCAAAAATGAGGGCTGACATGTCACGGCAACGTGCCATCCCTCAAAAATGGCCTGTAATGCGGGATGCGGCGTCGCGTAGGTCCGTTACAGCAACTTTGCTGCTATGTCGGAGAGTTCTGAGCGCTCGCCTTTGCGGAGGGTGACGTGCTCGAAGAGGGGTTGGCCGTGCATTTTTTCGCCAAGGTGGGTGAGGCCGTTTGACCACTGGTCCAGGTAGGGCTGGTCTATCTGGAAGATATCGCCCGTGAACACCATTTTGGTGCCTTCGCCGGCGCGGGTGATTATGGTTTTCACCTCGTGCGGCGTAAGGTTTTGTGCCTCATCTATAATGAAATACACTTTTCCAAGGGAGCGGCCGCGGATATAGGCCAGAGGAGAAATGAGCAGTCGCTCATCGTGAAGCATGGCTTCTATCTTTAGGGCCTGCTTGCTGCCGGGTTTGAAGCAACGCTTGATAACATCCAGATTATCAAGCAGCGGCTGCACATAAGGGCCCATTTTGGACTTTTGGTCACCGGGTAAAAAGCCGATATCCTGACCGCCCAGCACCACGGTGGGACGGGAGAGAATAATCTGGTCGAAGTCGTCGGCCTGTTCCAGGGCCGCGGCAAGGGCCAGGAGGGTTTTGCCGGTTCCGGCGCCGCCGGTAAGGGAAACCAGCGGGATGGAAGGGTTCAGGCAGGCGTCCAGGGCGAACTTTTGCTCGTCATTGCGGGGCTTGATGCCATAGGCCTGGCGGCTGCGCACCAGGGTAATCACCTTGCGCACGGCATCGTATCGGCCACAAATGGTATCGTTACCAAGCAGGAATTTATACAGCTGGTTGGCGGCCGGCTCCTTGGCCTGAACCTCCTTCCAGGACAGTGCATTGTCCTGGGGGGCGGCAAGATGCTGGGCCAACGCCTCCTTGACATCCACCGTAATCACCTCACGCTCAAGGCCTTCCATCACTTCTTCGTCCACTCTGCCGCGAAGGTAATCCTGTGCCTCCATGCCCACTGCCTTAGCCTTCAAACGCAGGTTGATATCCTTGGTTACCAGCGCCACGAATCGGCCCGGATTATTGTCCCTCATCCACATGGCGGTGGACAGGATACGGTGGTCCTGGGTATCGTCCTTAAAAAGATCCTGAAGCTCCGGCGCAAAGGGATGGTTCGGCTCAATCTTTATACATCCAAGATTCTTTCCAAGCGGAATTCCCCGAGGCCCAAATGTCTTATTCTCAGTTAGTTTGTTAATGTCACGCATGAAGCTGCGG
>CAJOHK010000059.1 GCA_905234285.1 uncultured Bacteroidales bacterium | reverse complement strand
GTTCTTGTTATTAATGAGCAAGGTGAGTTTCAGCGTTTTTTTCATTATGCCGGTTTCAATTATTAGCAATGCAAAATTATAATATATGTATTGTTACTAAAAATGGAAAATTGACAAAAAGTAATACATTCTTAACATAACCCTAAACATAAACCCGGCTTTTGGTGAAGAGTGCCCGGAAATCCCGGGGCGTATAGCCGCGGCGCGCTTTGAACGTACGGTTGAAGTTGGAAAGGTTGTTAAAGCCGCAGGCATAGCAAATCTCACTCACAGAAGCACTTGTATCCACCAGCATACGGGCGGCAACCCCCAGCCGAACGTCTATGATATAATCTACGGGCCCCCGGCCGGTATGCTGCTTGAAAAAGCGGCTGAAGGCCGATGGGGCCATGGCCACCAGGGCGGCCAGCGTCTCCAGTTTGATCTCTTCCGTATAATGATTGGCGATGTACTCCTTTGCCTTGCTCACCCGGCGGCTTTCGCGGTCGGCATCGGCCAGGGCAAAGGCGTTGGAAGCCAGCGTGCGGGCATCCGTGTCCTGCGAAAGTTCGTACAGGATCTTGAGCATGTCCAGAAACTGCTCCATGCGCTCTTCCTTGGACGCCAGGGTGTCCAGCAGGTGATAGACCCGCATGATGGCCGGCATGGAGAATGCGAGTCCCATCTGCGCCCGCTCGAACATCTTTCTCACCGAGGCAAACTGGTTCTTTGCAAGCAACTCTGAACCAAGCAGTTTCGGAGAAAACTGAATGGTAATTTCCCGAATGTCCTGCTCCTTGCAGTTTCCCTGTTCCCAGGCGTGTTCCAAACCGTCGCTGGTGATGAGCACCAGGTCGTATTCCCCTATTTCCTCTATGCTGTCGCCCACCACCCTGTGTACGCCTTTCCCGCGCTCGATATAATTGAGCTCGTACACCTCGTGGGAATGGATGGGCCAGGTGAATTCGCTCTTGTGACGCTCTACAATGTAAAAGCAGTCCTTGTCCGTGATGGACGTGATTTCCCTTAATACTTTTGCCATAACAGCGCAAAGATAATAAATATTGTACAATCATTGCAAATATTGATACTATTTAAACATTTCCGCAACATCATTACCTTATTAATTAAATAATTGTTTACCTTTACATGTCAGATTATGCACACACTATGCGCAAACCTGCACGCATAATGCGCAAAGTTAAACGGAGAAGTTTGGTCGCAAGTGCGGGTTTTTGTAGCTTTGCATTTTGACAAAGACACTTTTTTAACTATATTAACCATATTCTAATTACCTAACTATTCCTAAGATGAAAAGCAAGTTTTTTGCGGCTTCATTGGCACTTATGCTCCTGGGAGTGGCTGCTATGGCTCAGACCGTGAGGATTACCGGTACGGTCAACGACGCCATCGGGCCCGTAGTGGGAGCCAGCGTCATTGAAAGCGGCACCCAAAACGGTGCCATTACGGACTTGGATGGTAATTTCGTGCTCTCGGTACAACCCGGGGCCAGCATCGAAGTATCATCCATCGGGTATGTAACTCAGGTAATACCTGTTGGAAACCAAACTGTTTTCAGCGTATTCCTTGAGGAAGACAACCAAATGCTGGAAGAAGTGGTAGTGGTGGGTTATGGTACCCAGAAGAAGAAACTCGTTACCGGCTCCACGGTGCAGGTAAAGTGTGACGATCTGGCCAAAATCAACTCCACCAGCGCCCTGGGCGCCATGCAGGCCTCCACTCCCGGTGTTTCCATCATGAGCTCCTCCGGTCAGCCGGGTTCGGGCTACAATGTGAACATCCGTGGTATGGGTACCACCGGTTCCTACGCACCTCTGTACGTTATCGACGGTGTAGCTGGAGGAGACATCAACTCCCTGAACCCCAGCGATATCGAGAGCATCGACGTCCTCAAGGACGCTGCATCCTGCGCCATTTACGGTGCCCGTGGTGCCAACGGTGTCATCCTGGTCACCACCAAGCAGGGCAAGTCCGGCGACTACACCGTTACCTATGATGGTTTCTATGGTATCCAGAATGTCCAGAAGATGATCGAGCCCCTCACGGCCCGCCAGTACATGGACATCCAGGACCAGGTGAACTTCAACATGGGTAAGGATCCCGTTGACTGGGCCAATGTCCTCAACCCTTCCCTGTACAACAGCATCATGGACGGCTCCTTCACCGGTACCAACTGGCTGGACGCCATCCGTCACAAGAATGCGCCCAACACCAACCATGCGGTTAACGTAGTCGGCGGTTCCGACCGTTCCAAGTTCTCCGCCGGTGTTTCCTACACCCATCAGGAAGGTATCTTCGGCAAGCCTGTAGCTTCCAACTACAAGCGCGTCACCGTCCGCCTGAATTCCGACCACGTGCTTTGGCAGAAGGACGGACTCGACATCATCACCTTCGGTGAGAACATGACCTTCACCACCAACCGCAGCGGCGGTATCGGCACCGGTAACCATTACGGGAATGACGTATATAATATGATGTCCGCCAACCCGCTCGTTCCCATCTACACCGAAGACGGCTCCTACACGGAGTATGACTGGCTCAGCAAGAGCGGCATCTG
>CAJOHK010000058.1 GCA_905234285.1 uncultured Bacteroidales bacterium | reverse complement strand
CTCCCCGGGGGCGGGGGGCGGGAGTTTGGGGGCTGGACGATGCCTAGTCACCGAACTCCACGCGGAAAAACTGGGTTTCGGAGGCCGTCGGCGGGGTGACTTCGAGGGTGACCTTGACGGCGCTCTTGCGGTCCTTGATTTCCACTCCGCCCTCCATCGGCCTGGCGGTCGCGAGGCCTTCGACGGTGTCGGAGGCGTAGACATGGACCATCCCGTCGCTCACGTCCCGCCCCAGCGCGTCGTTCGCGAGTTCGCCGTACGCCTCGAGCGTCCACGTGCCGCCCTCCGACGGCTCGAACGCCGTCGCCTCCGCCGCGCCGCCATCCACGAATTTTGGCACAATCACCGACGTCGAGACGGAGTTCATGCCCGTCATTTCGATGCCGCTGCCCGCCGCGACGGAAACGCTGCCGGGGCGCTTGACCGACTCGACGCCCTCGTCCGCCGAAATCGTTCCCGACGATCCCGACGCGGTAAAAGCCGTGTCTCCCAACAGCATGATCGCCGGTTGCCCGTCCGTGCCGACCACCGAGCCGCCATTCAAGTCCAGCGACAGGGCGGAAAGGTCATCGGGAATGGCTACAGGCCCCTCGATCACCGTGCCCGGCGCGAGTTTCACGAACAACGACTTGCCAAATGCGATGACGGTTTCCAACTCCTCCTTGCTCGTCACCACATAGGGGCTCGCCTCAGTGCCATCGCCCTCGCCATCCCAAGGTTTTGCAAGCAGCTCTATTTCATCCGCGTCCAGCGCACGGTTGTAGAACCTCACCTCGTCCAGCGCGCCAACATACGAATGACCCATCGTGCTTTGACAATTAGGATCGCCGGACGGTCCGATAAATTGTGTGTACGCCGGTTGAAGTCCGGACTTGATGTACTCTCCGTTGACATAGAGTTCTGGCGCGCCATTGCCAGAGATCCTAATGGCTACATGAATCCAGTCCTCTCCGAAATCCTCGTAATGAACGAGGGATGCGAAAATATTGTTGACTCTGTGATTCAATACGGCGATGCCATTCCGTCCGATGAGAATCCCCACGCCGACACAACTGGTGTACATGCCTTGCGAGGGATTGAGCGCAATCGTCGTAGCGCTGGTGTTGTACATGAAAGATGCGCCTGTGCCGGAGGTCGCCTCGCAAGCACCCGTTGGCACCGTGCCGCCCGGTTTTGCCCACATTGCAATCGTCAGGTTGTTCGTCGCGCCGAAAAATGGATTGGCTGCAAGGTTGCGATCCAAGCTGCCGTCAAACAGCAATGCCGCGTTTTCATTTCCATTGCGGTCGGTCGTCCAAACCTTGGTTGTGCTGGACAAATTGCATCCATTGCCACTGGCGTCCAAGGTATCCCCATCAAAGGGATAGTAAGCGACAAGTCCTTCTTTGACCAACACCGGAATAGAGGCCGGCACATAGACGGGACGGACAGAGAACCCGTAATGACGAGCCTCGGCGAATGTGTCATGGTAGCTTGAACTGAAGTCGAGACTCCACGCATCGCCCGAAGATGGGGCCGACGCCCAACAGTAGCCGTACGAACCGACACGGCTGAAGGAGGTTGCGGAGCTGAGCCCGCCGAGACCGGCGGCTGGGATGAAGATGCTGTTGGAGGAGTAGCCACCCTTGCCGCAGACGATGTAGCCGTTCATGCTGTTTGTCGTTGTCCATGTCCAATCGCAGTTGCTGATGAGGTTGGACAGTTCCAGTGACGTCGGCATCCGCCACGAACCGCCCCAGTGCGCCTGTGCCGCGTCATGCGCTGGCGCAAGAACGCCGTCCTCCGTAATCCACCCTTCACTCTGCAAAGCGGCATTGTCCTTGCCAGAAGTCGGCATGTTGCCGGAACGGAACGAGAAATTGGCTGTCGAGCCGTCGCTCGCGACCCAAGCGCCGTTCTCGTACCAGTAGCCGATGGTGTCGCCCCACCAGAAGTAGAGGCCGGACTCCCACGGCTCGTCGGCACCGATGTTCATGGTGGCCCAAAAAGGGCCGTCGTCCCATAGCTGGACTTTGTCGGGAGTGCGGTCCGCCTGTGCGCCGAGGGCGATGGTGGATGCGGCGAGGGCGGCGAGGAGGATTTTGTGGATGTGTGAGTTCATGGGATGGCCATTTTATGTGTTAGTTTACTTAAAATCAATTAAAGGCCGAACAGAATTGATGACATCGAAGCCGATGGTGGTCTCTCCCACTACAATGGCCTCCTCGGTGTAGGATTTGAGTTCTCCCTTCACTTTCTTTCCACCCTTCATCCATACATCCACCTGGGTGCCGATGGCCTTGAGGAATTGCTTGGCCACCTTGAAGGGGCGGTCCAGCCCGGCGGAAGAAACAGTGAGGGCATAATCCTCCACGTCCTGGTCAAAGGCTTCGTGCACCACCTTGTCAATGGCAGCGCAGTCTTCCCAATCTACGACTCCCTCCTCCTTCTCAATCACAATCTCGATGTCGTTGTCCGCGCTTACGGTTACATCCACCAGGAAGCAACCTCTTTCCGCTACGGCGGCCTCTACGGCCTGGATAATCTGCTGTTTTGTCATATGCTTTATAAAAAAAGATAGGGGACCGTCGTCCTCTATCTCGTTCACGTTTGCAAATGTACGAACTTTTCTTGAATTATGCAAATTTAGCCCTTAGAACAGCATGAAAATGGCCAACAGAGCCACGCAGAAACCCTGGGCGGTAAGGCGCCTGCGGGCCAGCGCAGCCTGTATATCTTCAGGGAACTGCCCGGTGGCCCATTTGTGAACCACCTCTCCCTGATAGAAATAGGTGCCGCCCCCGTTGCAACGGTTCAGAGTGATAAGGGTCTTATAATCAGAAAAATACGGCTCAATATCCTTTGAAAGCGCGGAAAGCTCTTCCGGGGTGGCCGATACAAGCAACAGCGTTTGGGCACCGGCATCCTGCGTGGCACGGTATTGCTGTTCCAGGAGGGCCCAATCGGCCTTGGCGGCATCGTAAATGGAGAATATCACCACCTTTCCGTGAACGGCCATTTCGTCCAGATACTCTCCGGAGGCATTGCGGAAACTGAGGATAGGGGCGTTGCGGTAGTCTGTCTCTTCGGCGTTTTCATCCAGCGAGGCAAACAGCTGCGCTCCCCAGTTGAAGGGGGTAAAATCTACCACCGGGAGGTGTGTATTGCTATATATTGCAGCCAGAATGATGGATATGGCGGCTACAATGGCAGCCACCCGCTTATGTCCCTTAGGCCTGCCGAAATCCTTAAACGGAGTGAATGCAATGACGGCCAGCACCAGCAGCACCACGTTCTTCCAGAAGCTCTGGGCATGGGTTAGGTGAATGGCCTGACCGAAGCAGCCGCAATCCATTTCCGGATTCTTAATCCAGAGAGCCAGCGTAAGGAGAGTAAAAACGCCAAGCAGGGAATAAGTGATGACGGCGGTAGTTCTGCGGAGCACGCCGGTAATGAGGCCGATAGCCACGAAGCATTCCAAGCACGCCACAACAATGCCCACAGCCTTAGCGGTGGGGATAAGGGCCGGCATTCCCAGGAACTTGAAATACTCCGTCACGATGAGCATGGTGCCCACCGGGTCACAGAGTTTGAGCAGTCCCGAAATGAGGAAGACTACACCCAGGAGCACGGCCGTGTGGCGACGGAATCTCTGATAGGAAGGCTTCATGCTAAATACGGGTCTACGGCAGCTTTCACTTTCTGGAAGATGGTATCCGGAGGCAGCATTTCTCCCTGCGGGCCGGAGCAGTCTATGCGGCGGAACTTAGGGTCCCGGGCCGTTTCGGCCACATACATATCCCGTACGGCCTGCTGGAAAGCAATGGAGGCCTCGTGGATATCCTGGGCGCCGGAGAGGTAGTTGCGGTCCTGGCCCTGGCGCTGGTTATGCAGGCTTTGCTCTACAAAGCCGATGGGAACGTCCAGGAAAAGATTCAGATCCGGTTCCGGGAGCTCGAAGGAGCCGTACTCGGTGTTGAAAATCCAGTCGCGGAGTTTGCGGCGCTCCTGCAAATCCTGCAGCTTAGCACACTGATAGGCAATGTTGGAATACACATACCTGTCCAGAAGGACGGTTTTTCCTTCTTCCAGGGCCTGGCGCATTACGGGAACGGCACCGTGCCGGTCTTCGGCAAACAGGAGGGCCACCAACTGAGGGTGAACGGCCTCATTGCTGCCGAATTCTCCCCGCAGAAAACGGGAAATCAGGTCCCCGTATACAGGGGCCTCGTAGCGCGGAAAATGGATGTATTCCAGGCTCCCGCAGCGCTGGATTAAATATTCTTTAAGGAGCCTGACCTGAGTGGACTTGCCCGCTCCGTCCAGGCCTTCGAGTACAATGAGCATAGGTAAAAGTGTAGTATGCAAAGATACTAAAAAATGTTGTATCTTTGACCGGTTTTTAAACGAACGACAAATGAAAGAAATCTACTTTGCCGCAGGCTGCTTTTGGGGCGCCCAGCATTTCTTCGCCGGTGTGGACGGCGTAAAGGAAGCCGTGGCCGGTTATGCCAATGGCAACGGAGTAAATCCTAAATACGAGCAGGTGTACACAGACACCACCGGCTTTGCCGAAACAGTACGCGTCACCTACAATGAGTCCCGCATCTCCCTACCGGAACTCACCGAACTGTATTTCACCATTATAGACCCGCTGAGCCTGAACAAGCAGGGCGGAGATATAGGCACCCGCTACCGCACAGGCGTTTATTATACGGAAGAGGCCGACAGGGCCCTCATAGCACCGGTCTTTGAGGCCGAGGCCCAGCGCCTGGGTGCTCCGCTGGTGGTGGAACTGGAGCCCTTGAGAAACTTCTACCTGGCCGAAGAACGTCATCAGGATTATCTGGATAAGAACCCTGGCGGCTACTGCCATGTTCCCCTCAAGACCTTCCGTTACCTGCGCCTGTACCAGGATATGAAACTCATTCTGGAAGGAGAACCGGACGCTGTGGCCCGCATGGCCAATATGGCCGCCCTCATTCACGAGCGTATGCATTTCTTCTGGACGGGCTTCTACCGCGTTCAGGGAGAGCAGCTGGTGCTGGGCCCGTTCCAGGGACCGGAAGCCTGCTTCCGCATCAGCTTCGGAAAGGGCGTGTGCGGCAGTGCCTGGAAGGAAAAACGCACTCTGGTAGTCCCGGACGTAGAGGAATTCCCCGGCCACATTGCCTGCTCTTCCCTCTCCCGCAGCGAGATTGTAGTGCCCATCTTCAAGGCCGGCGAAGTATCGGCCGTACTG
>CAJOHK010000057.1 GCA_905234285.1 uncultured Bacteroidales bacterium | reverse complement strand
CTGGATCATCGAGAACGGCTTCCGCATCATGAAGACGGACTTCGATGCAAGACCGGTATATGTAAGAAGGGATGACCGTATCAAGGCTCACTTCCTGACATGCTTCCTGGCTCTGTTGATATACAAGTATCTGGAAAAGAAGGTGAACCGTGGCGGAAAGCACTTCACAACCGAGGAGATAGTGGACACGCTCCGCTCAATGGACTTCTTGAGCGTGGCCGGAGAAGGTTATATCCCCACATACACGCGTACAGACCTGACGAACAACCTGCACGGCAGTGCCGGGTTCAGAACGGACACCCAGATCGTCACCAAGCAGAAGATGAGGACTATCATTGCTCAGACCAAGAAAAGGGAGAAGGACGATGATGCCGAGTAGAGCCGGATGGGCGGGGGCCTTCGGACGGCGTAGCCGCCCGTGGCTTCGTGAACGGGAGGGGCCCGCCGCCTACCGGGGTCCCCGGCAATCTCTGATTGATGGGGTGGTCTTGCGGTGGGAGGGATAGCACCGAAGGTGCGTACCGGTCCGAAGGCCCCTGCCCGCAGGCGGAACTCGGCTTATGTACTACAAAGTCAGAAAAAATCAGAACACTACAAAACGCCATTACAGCATGCTGTAAGCATTAAATCGCACCTTCTTAAACCTTGTTAAGTGTCAAACGAGATGTAGCTATATAACTACAATCCCTGCAAAACAATCAAGACCACAAATCGCCCACGCAGCGGGCTGTGGCCTTGAAGTGTCTCTGGCTTGACAAAATCAAAGTGTCAAACACTGGAATATACTAAAATTCCAGAGAAAACACAAACTGCCTGCGGCAGATACAGACACGGACACCAAAAGGCCATTTTGGTGTCCGCATGATGATTTTTTCACGGCTGTGACACCAAATACGCGTTTTGGTGTCCGCGCGTGTAATTACAGCCTGTCCATCTCGGCAAAAATCCGTTCCCGAACCTCGTCAATACTGCCTACGCCGTCAATTTCCTTGTACTTGCCGGCAGCTTTGTAGAATTCGATGAGGGGTTCGGTTTTGGCGTGGTAGGTTTTGATGCGGTTCTGCACTACCTCCGGGCGGGCGTCATCGGCGCGGCCTTCGATGTTGGCACGGTGGGCGATGCGCTCCTGGATGAGGGCGTCCGGGATCATGAGCGACACGCAGGCAGTAACGGACTCGCCGGTTTTGGCTACCAGCTTATCCAAGGCTTCGGCCTGAGCGATGGTGCGGGGGAAACCGTCCAGCAGGAATCCTTCCACGTTCTTGGTATTGAGGAACTTAGACTCTATCATTCCTTCCACAACTTCGTCGGGGACCAGGTTGCCGGCCTCGATGAGGGCTTTGGCCTGCATGCCCAACTCCGTGCCCGCTGCAATCTCGCTGCGGAGCAGTTCGCCGGTGGAAAGGTGGCAAAGATGGTAGCGATCCACCATGGCGCCGGCCTGTGTGCCTTTGCCCGCTCCGGGAGGGCCGAATAAAACGTAGTATTTCATATCAGTGGTTTATTAGATATCCAATACGTAGAGGTCCTTGATGTTGCGGCCCAGTTCATCGTAGTCCAGGCCGAAGCCCACTACAAACTTGTTGGGAATTTCCATGGCAACATAGTCCAGCTTAATACTCTTTTTGTACACCTCCGGTTTAAGGAAAAGAGTGCATATGCGCACATCTTGAACACGGCGTTCCATCAACTGGCCGTGGAGCGTCTCGATAGTGGTTCCTGTATCCACGATATCCTCTACAATGATAACGCGGCGTCCCTCCAGATTTTTAGGAAGCGGAACCTCTGTGTTGACGATCCCAGTAGAAGTGGTCCCCTGGTAGGAAGACAGCTTGCAGGCTTTGAATTCCAGCGGAAAAGTAAGGCGCTTAAGCAATTCTGCCGAAAAAATGACCGCTCCGTTCAGGGTACAAAGAAGCAGCGCGGGATGCTCATCCGTGCAATCGGCGTATTCCTTGTTGAGACGGGCGGCCACGGCGTCGATGGCTTTTTCAATGGTTTCATTGGGGATGAAAAGCCTGAACGTTTTGTCGTGCAAAGATATTTTTTGCTCCATGGCTCGGATAAATTTGCTTGCAAAAATAATAAAAAACACGCAAAAATACTCCTGAAACCGCACAAGTTATCAACAGGTCGTGTGTTTTTTGAAATACTCTGTCTAACTTCCATGCATGAGACGGGTATTTTGTATTGTTTTTTTGTGCCTGGCGTTTGGACGGCTCGCGGCCCAGGATCAAGAAATTGTAAGAGCCGCACTGTATCTTTCCGGCGCCTCTGAGGAGGAAGAGCTGGACACCTCGCTGCTGGAAATGCTGGAAGCACAGAAGGGGCGCCGCCTGCGGGTGAACAGTCCCCATCTTCGCGGGCACGGCATCCTTTCCGATTATCAGATTGCGTCCCTGGCCGATTACCGCGCGCGGAGCGGCGACATCCTCTCCTGGGAGGAGCTGGCGCTGGTCGATGGCTTCTCGTCCCAGGCCGTGGTGGCGCTGCGTCCTTTCCTTTCGCTGGCGTCTGACCGGGCGGCGGGCTCCACAGACAGCCTGCGCGTCGTGCACGGAGAGGTGCTCTCGCGTGGCACATTGAAGAATGTCGGCGTCAAGGCAAAAGCTTCCGGTGAGCACTGGAGGGTGGGCGGCGCCTGGCGGGAGAAGGACTGGACGGCCTACGCAGAGGCCGATTTTAGGGGGCATCGGCTGGTGCTGGGGCATCACAATCTTCGCTTCGGGCAGGGCCTGGCGCAGTGGAGCGGCTTTTCCATGACCAGCCTCTCATCGGTGGATGCTTTCATCCGTCGACCTGCGGGCATTGCGCCAACCTGGTCCTACACCTCCGGGAACGTGCACTTGGGTGCGGCCTACGAATTCTGCTCCCGGCATGTGCAGGCTATGGCCTTTGGTGCCCTGGATGGCCTGGTGGGTACGCATCTGGGCTGGCTGGGCTGGCTGGGCGATGCGGGAACTACAGTCCTGTGCGACGTCACTACCGGCCGATGGTCTTTTTCGG
>CAJOHK010000056.1 GCA_905234285.1 uncultured Bacteroidales bacterium | reverse complement strand
CTAAATTTGCCTTGCCATGAAACGACTGTTTTTCACACTTTTTTTGTTACCGTTTTGCGCCGGTTTTGCCAGCGCGCAGTACAACGATCACCGGGACCGAAAACTCGATTCCCTTGAAAATGTAGTAGCCGGATGGACGCCCGAACGCTTGGCCGAGGCCCCCTATGAAACCAAGGCCGATGTGTGTCTGGCTTTATCCCAACTGATGTACGGATACGAGCGCATCAACCCGGACCGCTCGATGTATGCGGCAAGAAGAGCCTACGACCTGGGCAATGACCTTGGCTCCCTCTACCAGCCCTACCTGGCTTCCAAGTTCATCGGCCAACTGTTCTACAATAAGGAGCAGTACGACAGCACCATTTTCTATTACCGCGTGGCGCTGGGATACCTGGACCGCATGGCCGCCGGGGAGGCGGGGCCGGACACCCCGGAAGGCTACCCGCAGGAAAAGATTGACGATGCCGCCTCCAGCCTTTACGGCAACATCGGCAACCTTTATTATGAAATTGACTCACTGCCGCAGGCAATGACTTATTACGCCAAGGCCGGGGAAATCTTCAAGAAATACGACTGGAAAATCAGCAGTTCCATCCTGGAGCACAATATGGGAGACATCTGGGCCGATGCAGGTGAAGACGCCAAGGCTATCGAATGCTACAACACAGCCATCTGCTACGCCCAGGAAGCAGGAGATTCCCTATGGGTGGCTTCCCCCAAACTGGGGCTCGGCGCCCTTTATATGCGTCAGGGCAAAGTCACTAAGGCTTTGCAGTATCTTCAGGAGGCCGACGAATACTACTCCAAGCATCAGGACCAGGAGTATTACGACCGCATTGCCACGCTGGACATCATGGGCCAGGCCTACCAGACGCAGAAACGCCAGCGGTCCATGTTGGCAACAGCTTTCGCCGTTTTGGCATTAGCCCTTCTGTTCCTCCTGATTATTACCCGCAGGGCATTGCGTCTCAAGAAAGAGAATGTTGCAGCAGATGAAGCCATCTGCGAGGCCATGACTGAGTTGGAGATGACGGACTCTTTGTCCCGGCTGGAGATGAACCAGAAGGTAGAGCTGAGCCGAGGTGAGCAGGAAATTCTCCCGATGATTGCCGAAGGCCTTACCAGCAAGGACATCGCAAAGCGCCTCTTCCTCACGGAACAGACCATCAAATGGCGCCGCCAGCGGCTCTTGGCAAAGTTCGATGCCAAGAATACGGCCGAGATGCTCTCCAAAGCCCGCGAGCAAGGGCTGCTGTAACAGATTCAGGAATTAAAATGTCGCCCTCGCCGGGATCTGCGGCAGCAGCGGCGCTGGGGGCGCCGTTCTTGGCCACGTATTCGGCACGGATGTCGATGGCGTCGGCGTCGGGCTCTTCCTCCACCTCGGGCAGATGCATGAACGTGGGCGGGTCGAGCCGTGGAAGGCGTTTTACCATTTGAGGCAGCCAAGGGGGATGATTTTCACGCCGTCCTGACGGGTGTAGGCCATGGTGCCGCCGGTGAGGACGATGAGGTGGTCGGGCTCGCGGATGGGGACCTGCTTTTCGGTGAGGTTGTGCTCGCGGATGAGGCGGACGATTTCGGTGAGGTGTGCGGCGCCTTCTTCTATCTCCTGACTGCCGAGCTTACATTCTACGAGGGCGTAGCGGCCGTCGCCGAGGTGGAGGACCAGGTCGGATTCCAGGCCGTATCGGTCGTGGTAGTACGACAGTTTGCCGCCGAGGTTCTGTGAGTAGGCCCTGAGGTCCCTGGCGCACATATTCTCGAAGATGAAGCCGAAGGTCTTGAGCTGGGTCTGCAGGGATTCGGGAGTGGCGCCAAGGGCTGCTACGGCGATGGACGGGTCTGTGAATTCCCGCTTGAGACCGCTTCGGATGGCGCTCTTGCTTCGGATGGGCGGGCACCAGGCCTCCAGGTCGTCGATGACGAAGAGTTTGATGAATGCACCCACATAGTCGTCGAAGGTGTCCATGGAGAGGTCATATTCCTCCGAGGCCACAAGGTCGGCGCGCATGGTGGATTTCTTGGCGAGCGTTGCGATGTTTCTAGCCCAGGCACGTAGAATCATCCGGGCGGTGCGCTCGTCGCGCCGGACGCCGTCCACGCGGGAAATATCGTCGGTGCAAAGGGTGTTGACGTATTCTGTTGCCGTCAGAAGTTTGGCCTTGGATGTCCTGGCATACAGGGATGCGGGCCAGCCGCCACGACAGGCCAGGAAGATGAGATCCTCCACGGAAAGCGGCGAGCGGGCACCGTCGATGGAATAGTCCGGATTGTAGAAGATTTCCCGCAGGGAGACCTCTCCGCTGGATTCCTTGGATTCCCAGAGACTCATCGGGTACATCTTCATCTTGGCGATGCGGCCGTTACCGCTGTGTTTGATCTTCTTCTTGTCCACGACGGTGGAGCCGGTGAGGATGTAGAGACCTACGTCGGACCGGTTGTCCACAGTGTCTCGAACGGCATCCCATAAGTTGGGGGCATCCTGCCACTCGTCGATGAGCCGGGGATTCTCCCCACGCAGCAGCAGCGACGGCTTGGTGGCCGCCGTGGCCAGGTACTCAGCCGCGTTATCAGTATCCTGCATCTTGATGATGCTCTTTGCCTGCTGCGAGGCGGTAGTAGTCTTACCGCACCATTTGGGCCCTTCCAGGAGCACGGCTCCAAAGGCATCCAGACGGTCCGACAGCATCACATCGGCAGCTCTCTCAAGATAATTCATATCAAATCAAGTTTATTCCGGGCGTAAAGATACGCTTCTTTTCCCGAACTACCAAGCGTAACCGGAACTTTTGCGGCAAATCAATCGGTGTTTTTGTGGTAAATCAAGCGGAACTTTTGCGCCAGGCCACGGCAAGTGTAATACAGTTTCCTTTTTTCCCAGCACCACAGTAACCCGCTGATTATCAGCGGGTTTTTCTTTTCATTCTCACTTATTGAAAAACCTCCCCCCTTCTAACGGGCTATATCGTGGACTACTAAAAAAGGCCCTCATTAATAGAGCCCCGGCACACAAGGTACCGGGGCTGGCAGAAAGAAAAGAACGGTTATCGTTTGAACTCGAACCGTATGTCGGCGGGAATCTTTTCCAGGCCCAGGTACCGGCGGTCGGCATCGTAGTCGGCGTTGCGCTTGGAGTATTGGGCTTCAAACTGCTCGGCAGCAGCCTTGTTCCCGGTGGCCTGCATCTTCAGCACCATGG
>CAJOHK010000055.1 GCA_905234285.1 uncultured Bacteroidales bacterium | reverse complement strand
CGGGTACAGGCGAGTTTCGACCAGGGCCCCTGGATGGCTTGCTGGCGCACAGAAGGCGTTTACTGCGAGGGATTGAGCGGGCTCACGTACCTGGAATTCGGGCATAAGCGCACGGCCTGGTCCTGCTACCTGCGCCTGACCGGTTTTTTAATTGACAATTGGGCCGACCGCATCTACGTCTATGAGCGGGATGCGCCCGGCAACTTTTCCGTACCCTCCCTCTACGGCCGAGGCGGTCAGCTTTCCCTGGTCGGCGGCTGGAAGCACCGTTTTGGCCGCATCTGCACTGTCAAAGCCTACCTCCGCGCTTCCTACATGGCCCGCGCCGCCCGTGCCCCCACTCCTTTCCTGGCTCTGCAGCTCCACTGTGAGCGGTGAGTGCGCCAACGGGATATGCCTGGGGGTCTGCACACTTATTTTTCAATGGAAACCTATGGCTAATGAACGCAGGTGTTCCGTTCGCCGAAATAGGAGGCCGGGAAAAACGCCTCATCTGCCGATCCCATGATGTGGTTTTACCAGCATCCTATAAGGCATATGGCGGTATGATTCTCAAAAGCAGTTTTGTGGATTTTCAAACAACCGAACGCCTTTATAACAGGGCCAATCAATACTTTACCATGCTTACTAAACGGGGAGAGGCCGATATTGAAATGGCAAATCATCCAAATCACAGGCTTATCACCTGATGATATAGAGCGTCTTTTCCCTAAACCCACTTAACTACCGTTTCCCCACCTTGAGCCGTTGGCCGATGGAGATCATGTCGCCTTTGAGGTTGTTCCACTGCTTGAGCTGCTTCACGGTACAGTGATACTTGCGGGCAATCTTGCCCAGGTTGTCGCCGGACTTAACCTTGTAGTACACCCAGGAGGAACCGGAAGAGGCGCGGGTGGTGGGTACCGGGCGTCCGTCAATGGTCTCGCGGCCATCCTGCACGGCCGCGGCAAAGAACACATCGGTCTTATAAGTGTACAGAGAGTCCTGCACATCCAGGAATGCTGATGAGTAATTGAAGGGGAGCCGGAGCACTTCGTCCGATCCGGCGCCAGGAACAATATCTCGGTAATACTGCGGGTTAAGGTCCCGCACATCGTCCAGGGGAATCCCCAGGACCTCGCTCACCTGACGCAGGTGCAGGTTGCGGTGAATGTGGAAGGTATCCACGTAAACGGGCACGGCCACCGGCTCCGGCGTAATGCCGTATTCCTTGGCATAGCGGATGGCATACATGGCCCCCACCATAGCCGGAACATAGCCGCGGGTTTCGCGGGGAAGATACTCGTAAATGGACCAGTAGTCGGTGCGGCCTCCCGCGCGGCGGATGGCCTTGTTCACATTGCCGCTGCCGCAGTTGTAGGACGAGATGGCCAGCGCCCAGTCGCCAAAAATCCGATAAGCGTCCCGCAGGTATCGCGCGGCGGCGTCGGCCGATGCAAAGGGATCCATGCGCTCGTCAATGTAAGAGTCGATCCGGAGCCCATAGCTCAACGCCGTACGATACATGAACTGCCAGATGCCCTTGGCCCCCACGCGGGATTCGGCCCGGGGATTCATCATGCTCTCGATGATGGCCACATACTTGAGTTCCAGCGGGATATCGTACTTGCGGAAGGTCTCCTCAAAGATGGGCATGTAGTACTGGCTCAGGCCCAGCATCTCGCCCATTTTGCGCGGCATCTTCTCGGAATAGAGAATCATGTAGTTCTTCACAGTCTCGTTGTAGGGCAGGCTGATGAAAGCATTCATCTCCCGCAAACGGCTCATGAGCACGGAATCCGGCACGTCGGTGGTAAAGCGCACCGAGTCCATGTTATACTGCTCGCGTCCGGGAATGCGGGATTGCCGATGCATATACCACTGGCCCAGCAGGGTGTCGGTGCCGGCCGGGATATAGCCCTCCATGGCCGATGACACCTTGTTCTCATTTTCGGCCGAGATGGCTTCTTCCAGGGCCTCCCGCTCGGCGGCATCGGCCTTGAAGGCTGCCAGCTCGTCTTCCAGCGCCTGAATACGCTCCAGGAGCTGGGCATTCTCCTGCTGCAATTGACGACGCGATTTGTTGCCACCGGGGCCAGCCAGCACAGGAAGGCACACGAGCGCGAGGGAAGCTATCAGGACGGTTTTTCTCATACGCATCAGAATCTTATGCCGATGGACATGCCCACGGCAGGGGTAGTAGGGACGGCGGCGTATTGCTGCAGGGGAATCACGGCAGGCTCCATGTGCAGGGAAATATCATCGGTCACTTCAAAATCCTGCATATAGGCAAACACGTTGGCGTCTATGATCTGTACCACATACACCAGCGCAATGGCCAGGATGGAATAGTCCCTGTAACGCCTGTAAACATCTCTGTAGTATTTGGCCGTCTCGCCGGACTGCGGCGGCCTTTCATCCACTTCTTCCGTGGTGGTGGCCTGGTTGTGCACCCACTTCCAGCGGTTGTACTGCACGTTGTTGTCTATGGTAAAGTGCACGCTGGCTGCCAGCAGGCCCCAGTATATCGGCACCTTCCAGAACTCGCCATTATATACCTGGCCCAGGCCGGGCAGCAGGAGGGAATAAATGGTGGATTTGGTAGGATCGGGCCGCTTGTCGCTCTTGTAGCAAACAGCACCGTCCATGAGGCTGCCCCAGTACATAAGGCCGGCCCCCACATAACTCAACGTCCTGAACGTCTTGTATTTCTCCTCCTGAGTCTGCTGATACAGCTGGTTAAAGCGAATACCGCCATAAATACCCGCTCCAATGCCACCATAGATGATGGGCAGCTTCCAATACTGCTTGTGATAGATTTGCGTACCGCCCACCAGGATGGCCGATCCCATGGTAAGGGTTTTCAGGGAAGCCTTCCGCTTATGGGTCAGCCCGCCAAAGTACTCCGGGAAGCTGAATAGCTGCGAAGTGTCCTTCTTGGCCTTCTGGGTGGTATCGGCGTAGGTTTGGGTAAAGGCATCGCGCTTGAACTGGTCGTCCCGGTATTGGGCGGCCAGCGGGAGGGCCAGGCACAGCCATCCCGCGAGCAGCAGTATGAGCCTGCGGCCTTTCATCGGGGATCCAGCGCCTTCAGGAATTCTTCCATCTGGGCATCGGAGTCAAACTTGATGGTGAGGGTGCCCTTGCCGCCATTGCCGCGGCGCAGGGAAATATTCTCGCCGAAGTAGCGCCCGACGTTCTCCAGCAGCCGATAATACATTTCCGGCAGGGCCTCGGGCTCTTCCTTGACAGCAGCCGCGGGAGCCTTGGACAGCGCCCGCACCTTGTCTTCCAGCTGACGCACCGACAGCCCGTTCTTTACAATGAGGTCGCACAGCATCTCCTGCGCCGAAGGGTCCTCTACGCCCAGCAGCACCTTGGCATGCCCCACGCTCACCAGGCCCACCTTGAGGTCGTGCTGCACCTTTGCCGGCAACTTCAAAAGCCGGAGCTGGTTGGCTACCGAGGCGCGCTTTTTGCCCACGCGGTCGGCCATTTGCTCCTGCGTAAGGCGGCATTCTTCCATGAGGCGCTGATAGCTCATGGCCACCTCGATGGGGTCCAGGTTCTCCCGCTGGATATTCTCAACGATGGCCATCTCCAGCATGCCCTGCTCGGAGGCGTCGCGGATGTAGGCGGGCATGTCCATGCCGGCCATGATGGAAGCCCTGTAGCGGCGTTCACCGCTGATAATCTGGTACTTGCCGTCTCCCTTCCGGCGCACGGTGATGGGCTGGATGAGGCCGAAAGTACGGATACTGTCGGCCAGCTCCTGCATGGCCTCCGTGGCAAAATTCACGCGGGGCTGATAGGGATTGGGCTCGATGAGGTCCACGGGGATGCGCAGCACGTCGGAGGTATCCTGCGGCTTGGCATCGGCCGAAACCACTTCCTTATTGATATAGCCTACCGGCTTGCGGAGCTCGGAGAGGTCGTCGCCTCCCAGGAGGGCGCCCAGGCCCTTGCCCAGGCCAAACTGATTCTTAGCCATTGTTCTTGTCCAGTACTTCTTTTGCCAGATTAAGGTAGTTGGAGGTGCCGTTGTTCATTACATCGTAAAGGATGATGGGCTTCCCGTAGCTGGGCGCCTCGCTCAGGCGGATGCTCCGCTGAATGACGGTATTGAATACCATGTCTTTGAAGTGCTCCCGCAGCTGGGCCACCACCTGGTTGTGCACCTTGGTGCGGCCGTCGAACATGGTTACCACAAAGCCTTCTATGGTGAGGGCGGGATTCACGGTGTTCTGGACAATGCGGATGGTCTGGATGAGCTTGGCCAGGCCTTCCAGGGCAAAGAACTCCGGTTGGACGGGAATCATCACAGAATCGGCCGCGGTGAGACAGTTCACCGTAATGAGTCCCAGGGAAGGGGAGCAGTCGATGATAATGTAGTCGTAGTTGTCCTTGATGGGCGCAAGGGCTTTGGTGAGCACCGATTCGCGATCCTTCACGTCCAGCAGCTCAATCTCGGCGCCAACCAGGTTAATGTGGCTGGGAATCATGTGCAACTTGGGCAGCTCGGTCTGGATGAGGGCGTCCGGGACGCTTATCTTGCCGATAAGAATCTCATACAGCGTGCGCTCAGAGCCGTTCTCGGGGTCAAAATTGAGGCCCGAGGTAGTATTGGCCTGAGGGTCTGCGTCTATGATGAGAACGCTCTTTTCCAGAACGGCCAGTGAGGCCGCCAGGTTAATGGCTGTGGTGGTTTTTCCCACGCCGCCTTTCTGATTGGCTATTGCAATGACTTTGCCCATACAGTTCCTTTTAGCTTACAAAAATAAGCATAAAAATCGGCATCCCAAAGGATGTTCCACAAAAAGTTCCACAGTAGCTATGCGGGATCTACGTCCACGCCGATGTGCCCCACGTATTTGAACTGCTTCTCGAATTGGGCAATTACCTGAGAGAGCGCCTGTTTGCGCCGTAAAAGCGTCTTATCCCGTGGTAGGACAATGCGGATGCAGCGAAGGAATTCGCCGTCGTCGCAGAAAGGGGAGTACGGGCCGATGATGCCCGGAAGTTGCGGCCGCAAGGCATCGGCCAGGTCAAGCGACAGCTTGTAGGCGCGCTTTTCATTTTTGTCCCGCAGGACCACGTCGACGAGCCGGGAAAAGGGCGGATAGCCGGCCATGCGCCGCTCCTCCAAAAAAGCCCTGGCATCCAACCCGTCGCGGAATGCCTTGAATACCGGATGCGCGGCTTCCATGGTTTGAATAATGAGCGTCTGCCCGCAGCGGGTTTTGAGTTGCTGGAGGAACTGGAGGGTGTGCTCGTCGGAGCGAAAGTCTTCCTTGGAAAGGAGACCGTCGGCCTGAACTACGGCAATGAGCGCGTAGGCCGACAGGGATTTATAAGTGGCCGGGGTGGCCAGGTCGATGGCGTTCCCGGGATAGAGGTTTTCCAGCTCTTCCTTGCACTCCTGGAGAGCAGCTTTGGAGCGGCAGATGACAAGGATTTTTTGTCCGCTTTCCAGTGTGCTTTTTACCGCTTCCAGCATCTTTAGAGAGAAGTTTCCCGCCATGCCTTTCTTGCGAATCTCGGCGGCTGTATTGATGAGCTGGACCTCCGGACCTTTACCTAAGTTTTCCTTTAACTGAACTTTTGTAAACAGTCCTGTTTCTGTATTATACAGACTTTCCAAAGAAGGGGTGGCACTTCCCAGGATCACCTGCGCGCCATGCTCCCGGGCCAACAGGATGGCAGCCTCGCGGGCATGGTATCTGGGGGCGGGAGAAGTCTGTTTGTAGGAGACGTCCTGCTCGTCGTCTACAATCACCAGCCCAAGGTTCTGATGGGGGAGGAAGAGGGCACTGCGGGTGCCCAGGACAAAGCAGGCCGGCTGGGTGCGAACGGCCGTGGCAACGGCGCGTTTGCGGCCCTCGGCCAAGGCGCTGTGAAACACGTGCAAATCCTGGAAAACGCTGGCAATCCGGTCTTCCAGCTGGCTGGAAAGGGTAATTCCCGGCACCAGATAGAGCACGCTGCGGCCCTGCAGCAGGGTTTTGCGGGCCATTTCCAGATACACCGGAATCCGGTCCTGCCCTTGCAGGAGCACGGTCTTACCCAAAGGGATGTCCACGTTGACAGGGGAGACCGGCGCCGGATCAAAGGAGGGGACCTCTCCAGCCAGAATGGCCTCAATACGCTCGGCTTCGGCCCGGTATTTTTCCCTGGTAAAATCCTTGATGGCCCTTTCTTCCTGCCTGCGCAGCTTCTCCAGGCGTTTTTCCAAGCGCTCGTGCACACGCACTTCTACGCTTTCCATATCCTGTTTGCGTGCCGGATAGGCGGCCTTGTACACTTCCCCCATACTGCAAAGGTAATACTGGGCCAGCGACCGCCAGAAGGCAATTTCACGGGGATGGATAGGGGAGAGCCCGGTCTTTTGCGCCGGCAGGACGCTCTTGATATCGGCCGACGGCTGCACATTCACCGCACTCACCACGCCGATGTAATGGGCAAAAGCAAACTGCACCGCCACCCGCTCGCCGACATGCGCATCGGCCAGCTGGTAAAACGGTTTCCATTCCAACTTCAGGGGGAGGATTACCTGTATGTAGCACGTCACTTCCATTAATGCAAAGATACGCTACTTTTTTTTCATTAAAAAGTTTGCAAAGTCCAAAAAAAGCCTTACCTTTGCATTCCCAAACGCTGTAGCTCAGATGGTAGAGCAATGGACTGAAAATCCATGTGTCGGCAGTTCGATTCTTCCCAGCACCACAGTAACCCGCTGATTTTCAGCGGGTTTTTCTTTTCCATCCCACTTTCCGTCCCACTTTTGGCCTTTCTGCGCCCTATTGCGTGGTACTCCGAAATACAGCTTCTACGGCCCCCTGCTGGCGTTTTTGACTACCCTCTAATACCCTTGAGGGCGAATCTTTGTTACTGTTTTTGTTACAGTTCATTTCTTGTCAAACGGGGTAAAAAGTGGGACGGAAGTCGCTTTTCTTCACAAAAAACTGGGACGGAAACCCTCATTTCGTTTGCCCATTTTATTGTTTTACGATAAAAGTGAGACGGAAAAACCGGTGATATAGTGCTGAAATCAGAAAAAAGTGGGACGGAAAGGTTTTCTGCTTGATTTTTCGTAAATTTGTAGTAACGACTTGACCTATAACAAACTATGCCGCGCTTCACGCCATCTGTCCTGATATCCGACTGCTGGGGCTCCGTTGGGGACCTCACCTTCTATCATGTGGACGGCCGCTGCTACTTCAAGAAGAAGAATCAGTGTGAATTCCCCGGCACTGACGCGCAGAATAGCCAACTCGATGTTCACCGTCGGGCACTGGCAGCCTGGAGAACCCTCGAGCATTCCGTTCAACTGACCTGGAACGCCCTCGCAGAGCCCGTTATAAGCCACAAGCCGCCCTTCGACAATACCGCGCATATCTCCGGCCAGAATCTCTTTATAAGCGCTTACCACGGCTTCTATACGCTGGGAGATGAACACGTCCCCTACCCGCAGGCCTGGCAGAAGTTTCCGCCGTTGATGGGACCGACCTCCGCCTTTGTTTCCACTCGTATTTCCCCGAGACGGAGCCTGCCGGCCGGTACCAGGTACTTTCCCGCATCCAGCTGACAAAGCCCGGCTACGGCCGAAATCAGGGCCATATGCGGAACTTCCTGGCCGACGCGCCCTGTGACTCCGGCGATGGTCGCGTTTTCATCGTAGTGGATGATTTCCGCCGGCGCTGGGATCTGGATCTTGACGAGTACCAAGTCCACGGCCGGTACGTCCTTCTTGACCGGCAAACCGGATATCGTAACATCCCGCGCGAGTTCTCTTTCTCAATGAAGCTGTAGTAAAATCTGGCCAAACGTATGGCGTGGATCGTTCCGGGCTGGTCCCCGGGTCGTTCCCCCTACACAGTAAAACCCCTGTAACCCATAAGGGCTGCAGGGGTCTATCCTGTTCGATAAACAGGGAATTTATTTGGCCATGCGGAGCCAGAGCATCTCTGTTTGTCAAAGCCCAATCAATAATACCGTTCAAGGCCGGCAGGAAAGATTCTCCCAGTTCGGTCAAACTGTACTCGACCCTTGGCGGCACTTCCGCGTAAACCGTCCGGGAGACAAGCCGGAAATCCTCCAGACGTTTCAGCGTCTGGGAAAGCATTTTCCTGGAAACGTCCGGCATGTCTTTCTGGAAATCCCGAAAACGGCACACACCGTATTTCTGCATAGCGACCATGGCCAGAACAGACCATTTGTCTCCTATCTGGGAGAGGATATCCCGTACGGGACAAAAACCTTCAAAATTTGCCATAAACTATCTGTCTGATAATCACTAATTGTTACTCCGCGGTAACTATTGTACCTTCCTGTACCGTCTTGCAAGACTTCTCCAAAGGTGCTATCTTTGTGCAAAGATACAAAGTTTCCATAAGAAACAAATGTTGAAAACCAATAAAATATAATAGACATGAAAAGGATTGAATGCATTAAGAAAGGGAACAATTATGAAGCCCTCAACATCGGTTCATGGAACGAAGTAATCGATTACGAACTTCCGATGGGACCTAGTGTTCTCCAGGGGAAAGTGTTCGTCGGACAGGCCGTTGGTGCGACGGGCAGCGAGTTAAGCTTCCAGACGCTCGTTCCCGGCCAGGACAGCGGTTTCCTCCACACGCACAAGACACATGAGGAACTTTACATCATCATCAAGGGTGAAGGACTGTATCAAGTCGATGGAGAAATCTTCCCGGTACGTGAGGGTACTGTAATCCGTGTATCGCCTGACGGAAAGCGGGCCCTGAAGAACAACGGCAAAGAGAACCTGACAATGCTTTGCATCCAGTACAAGGCCAATGCCTTTGGAGAAGCCGACAGTCCCATGACGGACGGGAATATCCTCCAGGAACCTCTTAACTGGTAATCATGGCGACCGTCACTACGCTGGCCTACAAGGACGTCAAGACCGTCATGACCAAATCCTCCCTGCCCGTGGGAGGATACTCCGTCAATCCTTATGTGGGTTGTCCGCATGCTTGCCGATACTGTTACGCCTCTTTCATGAAGCGTTTTACCGGTCATACGGAAAAGTGGGGCACGTTCCTGGATGTAAAAAACTGGCCGCGCATCACCGATCCGCACAAATACGACGGGCAGCGCATCGTCATCGGCTCCGTC
>CAJOHK010000054.1 GCA_905234285.1 uncultured Bacteroidales bacterium | reverse complement strand
GTGTCGTCAAAGACCATGGTCTGGCGGTCTTCTCCAGAGAACTTCTTCCACTCGTATTTGTCAGTGGAGGGATTGCCCGTGCGGGCGAAGTTGGTCCACATCTCCTTGCCGACGAAGGTTCCGTTCATGCACTTGACAGCCAGGGACTTGTCGTATTGACCATCCGTGATTTTCCTGTTATCGCAATTCATATTTAGTAGTTTTGCGTTATAATTCTAAAATGCCTTGATGGTGAAACCTGCCACAAAATAGAGCTTCCCGGCGGCCGGAGCGGCTATCAGTTCGGCAAAAATGGGCAGGTGAAATTTTTCGGAACAAGGAATGTCCTTTGTAGCTTTAAGGGAGACGGACTGGAAAGTAAAACGCTGCGTTCCATAATAGTCCGAAGCCCATGGAACAACGCCAGCCTTGGCCAGCCAATCCAGGGTAAGCAGCCGGAAAGGGGCCGATACTTCAAAATAGGAGCTGAAGGCACGCCTGCCGTCGGCCTCCTGGAAGTCGGCGCCGGCAAAGAAGGTTTGCCAGGATATGGCCACGGGGCCGAAATCATATCCGACAGCCGCCTCGAAGCTATGCCCGGTTTCCTTGGGACGATAGGCGAAATACTTGGTCCCGCCCGAATCGTCCCAATAGTCTATGACACTGACCTTGAAGCCGCCTATTGAGTAGGAAAGCGTGAGGTCAATCTCGTTCCTGGCCTGGGCAAGACCGGCGCTGCCCCATACTGAGAACGCCAATCCTTTCCAACCCACACTCAGATCGGGCTGAATGGAAGGTGAGCCCAAATACATCCCGCGCCAGACATAGGAGCTGACGAAATCTGCGGTCAGATCGGCCTCTACCGCGCTTTGTGCATGCGCAGTGCTGAGGCTGCCTATTATCACCAATATTGATAACAGTCCCTTTGTTTTCATTAGCGGTACTAATTTGTCTTCTTGCCGCCAAAGAACACCTCGGAGGGCTTGTTGTGGCTGAATCCGTCGGGATTTTCCTTCAGGAGGTCCTTGTCAAACACCAGGTAGTCGGCGTCCTTGCCGGCCTCGATGGAACCCTTGGAAGCCTCGATACCCAGTTGCTTGGCACCGTTGATGGTATAGCCGATGATCATCTCTTCCATGCTCATACGCTCCTCTGCCGGCGGATTGGGAATAGGGCTTATGCAGTAAGCCGGGACACAGGTCTTCTCCGAAATGGTGCGGGTCATACCAATCTCCATACCCAGGTAGGGGCTCCAGGTGAGGAAATCACCGCCGGCCACATTGTCGCTGGACCAGGCCACGAGGGCACCCGAATCCCAAACCGTCTTACAGCGGAACATATGCCTGGAGCGCGTCTCTCCAAGCATCTGCGCCAGTGCGCCCGGGCCGCCTCCGTTGTGCCACCAAGGGGTATAATTGGCAAATACGCCCAGTTTGGCAAAGCGGGGGAGATCCGCATCGTCTTGTACCTCCAGATGGGCGCAGGTAACCTTCATACGGTACTTGTCTCCCAGCTCTTTCCTGGCCAGTTCCACGCCGTCCAGTACCACGCGGGATGCCGCCTCGCCCACGGTGTGCACGTGGAGGTCCAGTCCGGCTTCGTTGAGGGCTTTGAGAATCTCGGCCACCTGAGCGGGCTTGAAGGCTGTGGTACCCGTTACACCGGTGTCCACATAGGGCGTGACTTGTGCCGCCGTCTCAATCTTCAGGGTACCGTCCATGAAGATCTTAAGGGTGTGCACCTTCAGATGCTCCGATTGGAACTTGCAGTTGAAGCGCTTTACCTCCTCTATGGCCTCCTGCATCTTGCTGGGGCGGGTGAGTACGTAGCAGCCGTCAATGTAGATGGGCAGTTTGCCTTCCTGGTCCATCTTGACCAGAATATCATAAATCCGCTCATGGACGGGGTTGTGCTCCGGGAAACCGGCGTCAAAGACTGCGCTTACGCCCATCGTTTTGGAATACTCGATCCAGCGCTCGAGAGACACCCGGATCTGCTCTTCCGTGAGGTCATTTACACCGTCAAAGAGGATGGGCCAGCTGGCGGTTTCGAAGGAATTGCCGGTAACGTGACCGTCCTTGCGCACATAGTAGGCCAGTCCCGGCACGGGGTCCGGCGTGTCGTCGGTGATGCCCATCCTTTCCAGGACCTTGGAATTAACCCAGTTGCTGTGGCATTCGCCTTCCAGGAGGATGAGCTCCTTGTCCGGACACACGGCGTCAAGGTCTTCTTTAGTAATCTCCTCCCCGTTGAGGAAGTGGCGCTCCAGCAGGAAACGGTAGGATTTCTGGCCGGGATGCTCCTTGACGTAGGCCGACATAAAGTCCATGGCTCCCTTTTTGCCGTCGGGCTCGAAGCGGACGCCCAGGTCGGCGTAGTCAAACGCAACAGGGACTGTCACGTGGACATGGCTGTCAATGATGCCCGGCATGATGAATTTGCCGCCAAGGTCTGTGACTTCGCCTTCAAAATCCTTGAGGCCGGCTTCGTCGCCCACATAGACGAATTTGCCGTCTTTCACCACAAGAGCGGTGGCTTTGGGATTCTTCTTGTCGGAAGTGTAGATCTTAGCGTTTTTGATAATCTTATCTGCTTTCATGGTTTTAGTGTATTAATAATGTTTTAATAGGTTACTTGATAATTAAGCACATCATAGTGAGGTCGTCGTTGGGTTCGGCCCCATCCCTGTGCTTTTCTACGTCTTCAGCAATGGTCTTTATCACCTGCCGGGCGCTCTCAAGGCGGCAGTTTCTGAGGAAACTGAGCAGGCGGTCATCGCCAAACTGCTCGTGAGCGGGATTCTCGGCCTCATTGAGTCCGTCTGTATAGACAAACAGCGGCCGGCCCTTGATGCTCTCAATTTCCTCTCCCTGGAATTCCAGCCCGGGCATAATCCCGATGGGGAAATTGGGAAGCATCTGGATAAAATCTCCGCCGTGCTCCTCTCCTCCCAGAACGGGCGGGTTGTGTCCGGCGTTGCAGAACCAGAGGTGGCCCGTCTCCAGGTCTGCCAGGCCCAGAAACATAGTGACAAACATATTGCCCTGGTTATCCTCACCGGAGAGAGCGTCGTTGATGCGCGTGCAAATCTCGGCCGGCATCATGCCCTGCTTGGCCAGTGTCTGGAACAGTCGCGTGGCTTGTGCCATGAACAGCGACGCCGGCACGCCCTTGCCGCTTACATCGCCCAGGGCAAAATAGAGCTTATTTCCTGCCAGCAGATATCCGTACAAGTCTCCCCCCACCTCTCTGGCCGGCATCATGGATGCATACATGTCCAAGCCCGGATAAACGGGAAACATACAGGGTACCATGGACATCTGAATGTCTCGGGCAATACGCAGTTCACTCTCCATGCGCTCCTTGATGGTGGTGGTCTCTTCCAGCTGGTCGTAGGCCTCCTTCAGCGCCTTGTGTGCCTTGCGCAGCTTCTGTTCGGCCCGGCGGCGGTAGATGGAATAGATGGAGAAGGCTACAATCAGAAACAGCACCAGCACGGCGGTATAGATTTGCCGCTGGCGGGCCGATTTTGCTTCGGCCTCCACAATCTCCATATCCCTTACGTGGATGGAATGCAGCTCGCTGGCATCCAGATGCTTGTTGTTGATGATGGCGGAATCCAGCACTTCGCAGATCTGCCTCGCCGTAAGATTGATGGAATCCTGCTGCCCCAGCATCTGGTAGGCACGGTACTTCTTGAGCAGGTAGCGCTGAATGTTGTCCAGGGAATAGATGTTGAGTTCCTTCTGGAGGTATTCCATAATGGTGCGGTAGCTGGCCACGGCCTCGTCCCAGCGCCCCGCAACAGTCAAGAAGTCACTGGCATTGGTCAAGCCCTCCTTCGTCTTGGAGAACTTTGTCCTCTGGTATTCCTGATAGGATTCCTCGGCCTCATCGTGACGGCCCAGGCCCTCCAGGGAGATGGCCTGGAAGATCTTGTACCGGCCCCATTGCTTGTCGTTATAACTTTTATCATCTCCGTACAGCTCGATAGATTCCTTAACCAGATCTCCCAGTCGTTCCGTCCAGAACAGTCCCTCTTCATATCCTCTGACATAAATCCAGATATAGGCAATATTGATGATACCGGCAACGGCATCGCGGTAGGCTGTCTTGGTACCATGCTGCCCGATATTGTCAAGGTGTCTCTGGTAGGCACGCTCCAGCATTTCAGAGGCCGCAGGGTCTTTTTTGTCAAAGTAAGTCTTGCTGCAGCCGGCGAAAACAAGCAGATTTGTATAATCGCTGGTGGTGTCGCACTGCATTTTCTCCAGCCGGTTTATGACAGGAAGTGTCTGATGCAGCGCCGAAGCATATTCTCCGAAACGGCAAAGCTGGCTGGCAAGGCGGTTGCCCGATTTGGCATAATATACCAGGTCATTGGAATCGCCAGATTGTTCCGTGAACCTGATGGCCTCTTCCCAATAGTATTCGGATAACTCGTAATGGCCCAGATGGTAGTTGGCATAGCCCTGCCAGTAAAAACTCTGGCCTTTGGAAAGTTTTCCGGCCTTTCCAAGACTGTCGGCCAGGGTTTCCAGCCTGTCATAGTCTTTTGCCTGGAAAGCCGCATTGATTATGCTCTCGGCATCAGCGCCGGAGGCTTTACCGGCTGTGCCGCTGCAGCCGGCAAGCGGCAGGACTGTGAAAAACAGCACTGCCGCCCATGCCAGGGCTGAAGTATGGATTCGAGCGCGCGTTTTCATTAGCAGACCCTCTTGGAAGATCCGTTACCCAGGCGCTCAGCCCAGGACATCATAAGGTCCTCCCTTTTTCCAAATATATCCTTCTGCATGCCGATAGTGTCGTCAAAGACCATGGTCTGGCGGTCTTCTCCAGAGAACTTCTTCCACTCGTATTTGTCAGTGGAGGGATTGCCCGTGCGGGCGAAGTTGGTCCAC
>CAJOHK010000053.1 GCA_905234285.1 uncultured Bacteroidales bacterium | reverse complement strand
TGTTGTTTAAGGTCCATAGAAATCATTGTTTAGAGATTTACTTACGCAAATCTACAATGCCTTTCTGTGGCCCCTTTTTCAAATAGAATCGTGGGGGAATTTTGCTTTACTATTTACAGCTTGCCATAAAAAATAGGATACTGTTTTTCATATTGTATATGTATTAAAGATACTACAGAAAACGCAAAATTTTATAAAAAGATTTGGAGATATGAAGGCGGCTCCTTAGCGGTCTTCTCCCGGAAGACGCCCGAAGAGCTCCTTGTAGCACTTGGAGAAGTAGGACGGCGTGCCAAACCCGACGGCGTATGCTGTTTCCGCCACGGTTTTGTCTGTGGTCTTGAGCAGCTGTTCCGCCGCTTTCAGGCGTGTAATGCGTACCAGTTCGACGGGGGAGTAGCCGGTAAGGGCTTTCACCTTCCTGTATAATTGTACGCGCGAGAGTCCCAACTCGGAGCCAAGTTGCTCCACGCTTAGGTTTTCGTCGCTCAGGTGCTCGCGGACCAGCGCGCGGAAGCGGGACAGGAAGTCATTTTCCTGAGGCCTGGAGGCGCTTTCGCCGGTTTCCAGGTAATGTTCCTTGAGCAGGATGCGGCTTTTGAGCAGATTGCCGATACGCGCAAGCAAGACCCTTTCGCTGAAGGGTTTGGAAATGTAGGCATCGGCCCCGGAATCGTAGCCCTCGGCCCGCTGGTCTTCCAGCGATTTGGCGGTGAGAAGGATCACCGGGATGTGGCTGGTGGCAAGCTTCGCTTTCAGTTCCTTGCAAAGCTCCAGGCCGTCCATCACGGGCATCATCACGTCCGATACCACCAGGTCCGGCAGTTCGCGCGTGGCTTTTTCCAGCGCCTCCCGGCCGTCACAGGCTGTCAGGATGCGGTATTCGCCTTCCAGCAGCGTGCCGATGAAGTGGCGAAGGTCTGCGTTGTCGTCCACCACCAGGATGGTGGGACGGTCACTTTCGCTCACCCTGCTGGCGGCTTCCTGTTTGTGGCTGTCCTCGCGGATATAAGTCTGCTCGTAGCGTTCCGTATAGGCCGATGCGTCTTTGCCTTCGCTCACGCTGGCCCCTTTTTGCACCAGCGGAAGGCGCAGGGTAAAGGTTGTGCCCTTGCCCAGAGTGCTTTCCACGCTAACTTTGCCTTTGTGCAGCTCTGCTACGGCTTTAATAAGCGCCAGGCCTATGCCGGTACCGTTACTGGACTCGTTGGCTTTGTAGAATTCCTCGAAGATATACGGCAGTTTTTCCGGCGGGATGCCCTCTCCGTCATCGGCAACGGATAGGACTGCCGATGCTCCTTCCTGCTTCACGGAAACGGTGATGCGGCCGTCCGGGCGGGTGTGCTTGATGGCGTTGCCCAGGAGGTTGAACAGCACCCGCTCCACAAGGCGCATATCGGCCTCGACGGTAAGGGCCGGGAAGCCTTCGTAGGTAAGGCTTTGGGAGGTGCCGCTGAACCCGCCCATCCATTCCTGCACGGCGGCGGGGAGGTCAAAGCGGGAGGCGTTTAGCGGACGGTTCCCGCTCTCTATCCGCCTGAAATCCAAAATGTTATTCACCAGCTGCTGGAGAACGGTCACATTGCGGCGGGCCATCAGCAGGGTTTGCTGCTGGTCCGGGGACAGCTGACCTTCCATTACGTGCTCCAGCGGCCCGGCCACCAGGGTGAGGGGTGTGCGGAGATCGTGGCTGACCTGGGTAAAGAAGCGCAGTTTAGCCGCCGTGCTTTCTTCCAGTTTTTGCTTGAGTTCGCGTGTTTTCATATAGCTCCAGTAGGATTGGGCGGCAATTATCACCAGCAGGACGGCGAAGGCAATAACCAGCCACATAATGATGCGCTGGGTGTTGTATTCCATCAGGAAGGTGTCCAGCTTGGCATTGATGCTTTCCACTTTGGCCCGCTGAGTGGCTACTTCCGCCTCCTGCATCTTGAGGATGCGGGCGTTGCGGCTGTCAACCAAGGCGCTTTCCAGCAGGTTTTCCCGCTGGAAGGGTGCTCCACGGAGGATATTCATGGCCAGTTCCATAACCAGGTCACCGCGGGTGGGGTACAGGTAGGAGGCCGTTAGATTGCCGTCTATCACTTCCTGAAGTCCGCCTTCCGGCAGGGCATCTACGCCAAAGAATGCCACGTTTGCCGGGGAACCCAAGGCTTCCCGAGCGCCTTGGGCCATACGGTCGTTCTGGCCAAAGACGGCATCGGCGTGTATGCCGCGGGCCATTACTTCCTCCATGGCCTTGAAACCGCCTTCTTTGAGCCATCCTCCGTACGGTGCCACGGTGAGAGCTATCCCGGGATATTGCTGCAGGGCCTCTGCAATGCCTTTGTGGCGGTCATCGGCAGGGGAGGAACCCTCCAGGCCCGGGATTTCCACCACCACGCCTTTTTTGTCAAGGAAATCGGCGATGTAATGTCCCATTATACGGCCGATTTCCACATTATCGGCTCCAATGAAGGCGGTATATTTGTGAGAGTCAATTTTCCGGTCGAACAGGATGACCGGGATTCCGGCGTCATAAGCTTCTTCTACGGCAGGTGTAATGGTGTGCGACTGGTTGGGCGAAATGATGAGCAGGTCCCCCCCTTCCGAGACAAAGCGCCGGATCTGGGCCATCTGCTTCCGGCTGTCGTCATCGGCCGATGAAAAACGGAGCGTTACCCTGTCTGTACGGGCCGCGAGGGATAGCTCGTCGTTAAGTTTACTGCGCCAAATATCGTCGCTGCACTGTGATACGCCTATAACCAGAGACTTCTTCCCACCGGAGCAACCGTTGAGAAGAAGTACAACTGATATGAGTAGGAGAAGTTTTCTTATCATTTACTTTAGATTATCCGGAACAATGGGCATGGCGCCGCTCTGGGTGCACACGAAGGCCGATACCTTGACGGCGGTCTCGTGAGCCTGAGTGACGGTTTTCCCTGTGAGCAGGGAGCCTACGAACGCACCTGTGAAGGAGTCGCCGGCTCCAACGGTATCTGCCACCTGCACCTTGGGGGTGTCCAGGAACGACATGCCGCCTTCGTAGAAGACATAGCTGCCGTTCACGCCGCAGGTGAGGATGAGCATTTTAAGGTCGTATTCCTTAATCAGGTAACGGCATTTCTCTTCCAGGGCCAGGCCGGGCAGATTGAACAGGCGGGCCATCACCACAAGCTCTTCGTCGTTGATTTTCAGGATGTCACAACGGCGGAAAGAGGCTTCCAGCACTTCCTTGCTATAGAAGTCCTGGCGCAGGTTGATGTCAAACACCTTGAGGCAATCTTTAGGTACGGCATCCAGGAAAAGGCCGATGCTCTCACGCGAGACGGGACTGCGCTGGGCCAGGGAGCCGAAGCACACGGCCTGGCACTGTCCGGCCAGTATCGCAAGTTCCTTGGTGTACGGGATGTTGTCCCAGGCTACGCCGGTTTTAATCTCGTACTGAGGTACCCCGCGGCTGTCCAGGCTTACCTGCACGGTGCCGGTGGGGTATTCCACTCGGTCCAGGTGGTAGGGCAGATGATGCTCTTCCAGGGCTTCCACAATTTCCTCGCCCAGTTTGTCCTGGCCAATGGCACTCACGGCAAGACCTTCCAGGCCAAACTGGCTGGCATGGTAGGCAAAGTTGGCGGGTGCGCCACCCAGTTTCTTTCCCTCGGGAAGCATATCCCAAAGCGCTTCCCCAATACCTATAACGAATTTACTCATAATTATTTCCCAACTTTACTCAGATAAGTGAACAGATATATGACACCCACGGCCATGACGGCAATGGCACCTCCCTGGCCAACGGCATCGGAGGCGAAGCCCATCAGGAGCGGGAATACAGTACCGCCGAACAGGCCCATGATCATAAGGCCGCTCACCTCGTTCTGTTTCTCGGGAACGGCCAGCAGGGCCTGCGAGAACACGATGGAGAAGATGTTGGAGTTACCGAAACCTACCAGGGCAATAGCCACGTACAGGACGGCCTTGGTGGTTCCAAAGAACATTCCACACATGGACAGGGCCATAAGGATGACGCTGAAAAGGAAGAACTTCCGATGACTGAACTTGGACAGGATAAACGAGCCGCTCAGGCAGCCGATGGTACGGAAAATAAAGTACAGGCTGGTTGCAAAGCCGGCTTCCGTGAGGGTCATTCCCACGCGTTCCATCAGGAGCTTGGGAGCTGTGGTATTGGTACCCACGTCAATGCCCACGTGGCACATAATGCCCAGGAAACTCAGCAGAACGATAGGTTTACCCAACAGCTTGAAGCAGGCGGCGAAACCGGATGCCTTATCGGCCACCTGCTCCCGCTCGATGGGGGAGAGGGACAGGAACAGGGCTGCCATAATGCCAATCACGCCATACACCGGGAAAAGCACCCTCCAGCCAAGGCCGAAGGACGGCATGGCGGCGGTAGCGCCCCACATGGCAATGTACGGAGCCATGAAGGAGGCAATAGCCTTTACGAACTGGCCAAAAGTCATGGTGCTGGCCAGCTTATCTCCTTTTATGATATTGGTAATGAGCGGGTTCAGCGAGGTTTGCATAAGTGCGTTGCCGATACCCAACAGGGAGAAGGCGGCCAGCATAAGGCCGTAGCTCTCGCCAAAAATGGGAAGAATCAGGGAGATAACCGTAACAACCAGGCTGAGGAGTACGGTGTTTTTGCGGCCGATGCGGTTCATCAGTATGCCCGTGGGAACGGAGAAGATGAGGAACCAGAAGAAGACCAGCGACGGGAAGATATTGGCGGCGGAGTCTGACAGGTCCAGGTCCTGCTGCACATAGTTGGAGGCGATGCCCACGAGGTCCACGAACCCCATGGCAAAGAAGCAGAGCATCACCGGTATCAGTTGCAGTTTCTTGTTCATTTTGCAATCGGATAAAGGGTTACGTCGGCCTTGGTGTTGCCGTACATCTTCAGGGTGTTATACGGGGAGGTGGGGAATACCAGGTTGGTCATG
>CAJOHK010000052.1 GCA_905234285.1 uncultured Bacteroidales bacterium | reverse complement strand
TATCTTCACGATACACATACTTTAACTCCGAGGACAGTTTCTCGATGAAACTCTTTTCAATTTGGCTTTCCAGCACGGCTCAAAATGTATTTTTTGTAATAATACGAAGAAATCTTAACAATCTAATATGCTATTTCACTATCCATCGTCCGCCTTTATCCGGGCCCTCTCTTTCGAGAAGGCCTTCGGATTTCATCTTGGCGATATGCCATTCAATGCCCTTTCGTGATATTCCAATCTGCTCGGCAAGTTCGAATACTGTAATAGATGGGTTCTCCCCAATTTTCTCCCTAATTATCTCCCTAGTTTTCTTCCTAGTTTTCAGTTTACTCTCAGTCTCCTTCCCAGGTGAACTGGTGGACTGACCGATCCGAAGCGTCAACTCCACTCGGTCATCATTCTGGCCGAAATGCTCTTTTATCTCAGGCGCCGGCCATTTGTTATCGGCCCATCCTTTCTTGATAGTATCAGCGCCACTGCCGGCACGTTCGCCTCCACCAATCATTTCAAACATCTTGTGGAGGGCCGAGTTACGGCAGATGCTGTGGCCGCCTTCGAAGAAATCCTCCACGCTCACCAGCATCGTTCCCGGGTTTGAAAAAAACAAACGGTCAGGATAACGTTCGACAACAGGACCTTCGTACAAGCGCGTGGACGCGTGAACAATACAGTTTACCAGGGCCTCCCGCACTGCCTTATGGGCAGTGGTTTCATCCTGGCGATAGACGCCCTCCATCTGGAACGGAGTCGGTAACGCAAGGAAAAGCTTGGGAAGGACACGGCGATAGAACTGATAAAGATTCGGTTCCCACATGCCGTCCGGATAGACACGGTCCGTCCAACGGATGTTCGGGTCGCTGCTGAGTTTCTCCCGGAAGTCCACAAAGTATCTGGGCATCACACCCATTATCGCCAAGTCTGTACCGAACATCAATACACCAGCCAAAGTAAAGCCCTTCTCGCCTGTCTCTTGATCCACACGGTATCCTCCTAAGCGCTGCAGAAACTCCAGATCGCCCAAATCGTTCCAGGCGTGTCCTTCATGTCGCATTTGGAACAATTGACGATACTGCTTGATAGTTGTTTGGTCAAAATCGTGTTCAAGGGAAAAATTCTTCAGAATGCGGCTGTCTTGAGGGTTGGAAAGGACCATCGCATCTGGAAATAAACCTCATCCATCGTGCTTTTCTCGCTGATTTTTCGTAACTTACAATCAGAAACCTAAACGAAAAACAGCTATGATATTCCTCTTCGACAATGGCCATGATATCGAGATGCCGAGCAAACGCTCTCCCGACGACGTGCTCAGGGAATACGCCTGCTTTATTCGCATAAGGCAAGAGGAAAACTTCACTGGTATAAGCTTGTGTTTTATGTTTCGTACACAGATTTATATACAGTTTTCGAGAAATCCAAATTGTTTTTGACAAACCTTGATTTACTTAATTCGCTTATTTATAATGTATTAAAATAACTATTTATAATTCTCGTTGACCATCAAAATAGTCCCCTATACTCCGAAAAAGCACCGCGTTGGCGGTGCTTTTTCGGAGTACATAAGATTCTTTGACCATTTCGCCGCCGCTTTTAGAAAGCGAAATTGTCACCGGTGAAGGTGTAGCCATATTCATTCTGGGCCACATCCACGATTCTTTTCATGGCATCCGTCAATTCCATGGGCTCACCCAGTTTCTTGGCATAAATCGTTACGATAGCCAGTTTGACCGACGTGATGGGAATGGTCTCGTCGCTGGCCAGGAAACGGAAGAAATCCTGGACAAACTCGGCGCGAATAGCGGGGTTGGACGGGACAGACACATTATCCGTGTCGCGCGGATGTTCCATGCAGTACTGGAATTCGTCCGTCGTAAGGTGCACCCCGTATTGACTCATTGTGTCTACCACCACCCGGGCCCGTTTCTCGCTTTGGGGATCCTGCTTGCCATCGAGGCCGACGCAGGCCATCAGATAGGCCAGGTTGCACAGGTGCCCCACGTATTCCTGCTTGGTGCAGATGGAGCTGGAGGAACGGGGAGCCGAGGAAGTGCCGGACTCGGAGAAAGTGGGCTCCCACTGGGGTTTGTTGGCTTTGCCCATGGACCGGATGGTAATGGCCAGCGCCACCGCCTGCAGGACCAGGAACAAGACGGTGCTGCCGTTGGAATAGGCAATGAATCCGTCGAAAAGCCACAGCGCCACCAGAAGTACCGCCACATAAATCACGACGCCCAGACCCTCCATCTTTTTTACCAGCCAAACGCCCAGGGGCCACAGGAAAAAGAACGGAAGCAGCACCAAGATCAGGAGCAACAGCAGAAATACCGGGATTTGCCAGCCCCTGGCGCTGTCCTTGTCTTTGAGTTCGCGGTCGCGGGTGCCCCAGCCCCAGTCCATCATCTTGTAGCTCAAGGGGCTCAGATTCACCCACTTGGCATCTTTGGAAGGGGTGGGCTCGCCCAGCGCGATTTTGACCACCACGCTGTCCTTGTACTCCAGGGTCATAGACCGGATAACATCCTTGCTCCCCTTGGAGAAAACCTTAACCTTGTCGTAGCGGGCACTGAAGTTGCCACTATTGAGTTTCCGGGCGTTCTTTTCCAGCACCTCAGTAGCCGGAAGGAACTCCTGGGCCACCTGGTCATAGGTTTTCCCGGCCAGCTTGGAGCCGATGGTGGCTTTGTTGAAGACGAAGGAAATTTCGTAGTCCTCGTCGGGGCGGTCTTTCTGGTAGAAACTGGCCAGATACACCACAGCGGCGATGCCCGCCAAAAAGCCCACGATGGAAAGGATGTAGCTTTTATACATAGTCTGAGGAGTTAAGACACCTCACAAATATACAATTTTTGCGAAAAAATACCTATCTTCGCGTACCATGAAAATCCTGATTACCAACGACGATGGCTTCAAGGCACAGGGAATCCATGTGCTGGCCAATGTAATGTCCCAGTTTGGGGATGTAATTGTGGTGGCCCCTAAATTCCACCAGAGCGCTATGTCCACGGCTGTTTCACTGGGTGTGAAACAACTGGCCTACAAAGATTTGCAACCCGGCAAGCACGGTCCCGGACAGTGGACCTATCTGGATGCCACGCCGGCTTCCTGCGTAAAATTCGGCCTGGAATTCAAGTTTGAGAACCGGGACCCGGACTTGGTGGTTACCGGCATCAATCACGGCACCAATGCCTCTACGGCCGCCAATTACAGCGCCACGCTGGGCGCGGCCGAGGAAGCGGTCATCAACGGCTGCAAGGCTATCGGCGTTTCACTGTGCGACTTCCGCTCCGACGCAGACTTCAGTGCGGTGGAGGCCATGCTACCGGGCATCATGAAAAAACTGCTGGACAATTGGCCCAAGGATTATCCCGGCCTGTATTACAATATCAATTTCCCCGCCATTCCTTTGGAAGAAATCAAGGGCGTGAAAGTGGCGCGCCAGGGCCGTGGGCACTGGATCAAGGAGTTTGAGCCCTGGGACGAGAGCAGCCTCGGCGTCCTCAACGACAGCTTCCTGTGGCAGCACTATCGCGTGAACCTGGAAGAAGGAGAAAAGGCCGTCTTCATGCGCGGCACCTTTGTCAACGATGACACGGATCCCGATACGGCCGATCACCTGCTCCTGGAGCAGGGCTGGGTAACCATCGTTCCTTTCACTGCCCACCTGACCGACGAAACCGAATTCCTCCGCCTGTCTTCCCTGCTATGAAGTACTACATCATAGCAGGCGAGGCCTCCGGAGACCTGCATGGGAGCAACCTCCTAAAGGGGCTGTATGCGCAGGATCCCCAGGCCCAGGTCCGCTTCTGGGGCGGCCCGCTCATGGAGGAAGTCTACCGCTTGCATGAACAGGGGGACGGCATGGCCATGGATTACCGGGAAGGTGCAGTGATGGGAATCGTAGAAGTCCTTCTCAAAGGCCGCACGCTCCTTAAAAGGGCCGATTGGTGCAAGCAGGATATCTGCGCCTTCCACCCCGACGTTGTCATCCTCATTGACTATCCCGGCTTCAATCTCAAAATGGCCGAATTTGCGCACGGCCAAGGCTATAAGGTCTTTTACTATATTGCGCCCAAAGTATGGGCTTCCCGGGAAGGCCGTATCAAAAAAATCAAAGCCTTTGTCGATAAGCTTTACATTGTATTTCCCTTTGAAATACCCTATTTCCAGCGTCACGGCGTGCCTTTTACCTTTGTAGGGAATCCCCTGCTGGACGCTGTGGATAATCACCCTGCTCTCCAGGAAACGCGCCAGGCTTTCCTAGAACGCACCAGCCTGCCCGATGCGCCGTGGATTGCCCTTTTGGCCGGCTCGCGCAACATGGAAATCGGCAGCATGATGCCCACCTTCATGCAAATGGCCGACCAGTGGCACACCCTTCATCCGGACTATCATTTTGTGGTAGCCGCCGCCCCGTCCCGCACCATGGCCGACTATGCCAAGTACCTGGGCAAGCGGGACTTCGTGCACGTTGTTTTCGGGGAAACCTACGGTACGCTCCGGCATGCCCGTGCGGCCGCCATCAATTCCGGTACGGCATCGCTGGAGGCGGCCCTCATCGGCACGCCGCAGGTGGTGGCCTATCGACTGTCGGCCCTCAGTGCGTTCATCGCCCGTTTTCTCATCAAGGTCAAATACGTTTCCCTGGCCAACCTTATCCTGGACCGGCTGGCATTCAAAGAACTCCTCCAGGAAGCCTTCACCGTACCGGCCCTGCTGAAAGAATGCGAACACCTGTGCTTCGATGAGCCCTACCGGGAACAGATGCAGGCCGATTATTCCCAGGTACGCACACTCCTGGGCGGCTCCGGCGCCTCCGACGCCGTGGCCCGTGCCATGATTCAGGACATGCAATAATTACCCGCAGCACTTAACTCGCTCGCTATTAGGTATATAATCGAGTAGGAGGTAAACGAAAGTAATGGAGTTTATCTCCTACTTTCGTTTACCGACCTCTCACACCACCGTACGTGCCGTTCGGCATACGGCGGT
>CAJOHK010000051.1 GCA_905234285.1 uncultured Bacteroidales bacterium | reverse complement strand
TGCACGCTGAAAGTCTTGCCGGTTAACGAAAAAGTCGTAACTTTGAGCGTTCTTTAAATTGCAGACCAGGCCCCAGACACACAAATTGGGACGCTACCAGTATCAATTGTTTTAATCTATGTAATGTATAGACATATGAAAAAGCTACTATATCTTTGCTCGTTGATGTTTGTCCTTGGGGCTTGCACCAAAGATGGATTATTTTCCGGACCAGACCCGGAAGGAACAGTGACCGTCAACTTGAATTCTGCTCAGTCGGGCGTATCATTAAATGTGAACGGCAATAGTTGCTATATGTATTGCACGGTGGACGCGAATCTTTATATTAGTACTGGTGGCTGGAAGATAGCTTCAGTCGGGAAAGTTAATGGTTTAGGTTCCATTAAAAGTGTTCCAAGTACGGGATGGGCAGACGAAGTTGCCGCAGAAAAGGGGTATGGTTACGTTATCAAACGAGAAGGGAACAAGAGCAGTGATTATATCAGGCTTGTGGTAACAGATATGCAGAAATCTGTAATTGTGGGAACAGCAGTGAATACTGGTGCGCAGGTTATCGGTTCAAAAGTTACTGTCAAATATCAGGCGCCATTCGTTCCGTAGACGGAGCATTGTCAGCCAATTAAAATGAGTACCTTTGTAGTTCTATGAGAGCGAAAGAGGTACTCATTTTTTTGTTGGGCGTTTTTGCGGCGCTGGGCGTGCTGTGGCTGGCTACGCCGGCCGAAGGCGTTACGCTGGGGCCGCTGAATCTTCGTTTTGCGTCCTATGAGCGGGCCGTAAAGGATGCTAATGAGAAAAAGGTGAATGTAGACTCCGTGCTCAATGCGGTGGCAAGCCGCTTCAGGATGGAGACCGACACTCTGGAGCATTACCGCAAGTTCTTCTATGAGAACCCGGACCGCATCTACCTCCCCGGCAACGACTACCACTTTTTTGACTCCCTCTTCATGGAGATGGAACGGGCCGGGGACCATACCGTGCGGGTGGTCCACTACGGCGATTCCCAAATCGAGATGGACCGCATTTCACAGGACCTCCGGGAGGACCTTCAGGCC
This sequence comes from uncultured Bacteroidales bacterium, assembly GCA_905234285.1. Lineage (GTDB taxonomy): Bacteria > Bacteroidota > Bacteroidia > Bacteroidales > UBA932 > Cryptobacteroides. The sequence continues at coordinate 4,647 of CAJOHK010000051.1, read as the reverse complement.
CGGTTCGGAGGCATTGGTACGGGCTTCTTCCCGGCCTTGGGTAACGTGCCCAGTGCATCCATCAGCCGCACGGCCAGCGGCGGTTTTGTACAGTACACCATGTACGGCGATTCTACCACCATGCGTGCCGGACATAACCGCTACGGCATCCTGGCCCAGGTGGTGCAGCTCAGCGGCGGTGGCACCGTGAGCCTTAGGAGCACCGCCAACAAAAATGCCCGGGAACGGGTCAAGACCTTCCAGACGGTGAGCGTGCTCTGTGGCCGCCTCTCAGAAGGCTTTTCGGTTAAGGCAACCTCTGGCGGCATTGCGCCCCAGCCTGTCAAGAGGGTGGGCGCCGGCGGCGGAGTCCAGTATACCTGGACCTTCCCCGAGCCGGTGACCAAGGCCCTGCTTACCTTTACCGGAGATGCCGAAATCTACGCTATCGGCGCCGATGGAGCCAATGGCGTGGCCATAGACAATGTGCCGCTAAGAGGCTGCTCCGGCACCATTTTCCACCGCATTTCCAAGCCGCTCATGCAGGACTGCATGGCGCTCACCGACACCCGTCTCATCATCCTTCAGTTTGGCGGCAACTATATGCCGGTGGCCAAGAGTACCAAGGTAATCGAGCAGTATCAGGAGCAAATCGAGCGGCAAATCCAATACTTCCACGAGGTGGCGCCCCAGGCCAAAATCCTCTTCATCGGCCCCTCGGACATGGGCAAGAGCGTGAACGGGCGCGTGGTCACCTGGCCCCGCCTGCCGGAGGTAGCCGACTCTCTCAAGGCCACCGTCCTGCGCAACGACGCCGCCTACTGGGACCTCTTCCGCATGATGGGCGGCGAGAACTCCATGGTGCAATGGGTCAAGCACAATCCGCCTTATGCCGGGCCGGATTACATCCACTTTACGCCCGCCGGCGCCAGCCGTGTGGGTGAGGCCCTGTCCCGCTCCTTCCTTACTTATTACGATTTCTACTTGCTCCGGAAGACCCTTCCCAAGAGCCGCGTAGAGGGGGTGGTCCGGCCATGAAGCGCATCCTCCTCCTAAGCCTGTTCTGCCTGCTGATGCTCCCCGCCGGGGCGCATCGCTACCCTTTTATCAGAACCGACAAAAGCGTCTTGCAGTACCCCGCCGGCAAGTCGCCGGATTACCAGCTTTTCCTGCGCAAACTGGACACGCTGGTACGCGGTGGCCGCGGCGACGTAAGGGTTCTCCACGTGGGCGGCTCCCATGTGCAGGGCGGTACCCTGAGCGACCGCCTGCGCAAGCACTTCCTGAGTCTCAGATACGGCATGGACGGCGGCCGGGGCCTGGTTTTCCCCTTTGCGGCCGCCCTCACCAACACTCCTGTGAGCTACAACACCTCCTACATCGGCCACTGGGAAAGCGTCACCTGCCTCAAGCCGGCCGACCAGGAGCTGGGCCTCACCGGCATGCTCATCACCGCGCAGGACACATCGGCCCGCGTCATTGTGGACCTGATGCCGAGGGAATCGCTGCAGATGCAGCATCGCTATTGCTTCAACCGCGTGGATATCCTGGGCGGGGGAGGGCTGGAACCCGTGCTGCTCCTGCAGGGGCGTGACACCCTCCAGGGCGTGGTAGGGGCCGATTTTGCCCACTTCGACCTGCCTTACTACACCGACTGGGTGCAAATCGCCTTCCGCGGCGCGCCCGGAGAGAAGTTCGCCCTGCGCGGCGTATACCTGGACAAGAGCAGCGGCGGCTTCAGTCTCAGCGAGGCCGGCGTGAACGGCGCCTCCACCCATTCCTGGCTGCACTGCACCAAATGGCAGCAGGATCTGGTACGCGTGCACCCCGACCTTATAATTTTTTCCATCGGCATCAACGACATCCAGGGGGCCGATTTTGACGAGGCCCGGTTCAAGGCCCATTACCGCCGCCTCATGGACATGACGCGCCGGGTGAACCCGCACTGCGCCTTCCTGTTCACCGGCATTAATGACAGCTGGACCCGCCGGGGCGTCAATCCCCACACCGCTGCCGCCGAGCAGGCCTTCCGGGACCTGGCCAAAGAATACAAGGCCGTGTTCTGGGACATGTATGCCGTCATGGGCGGCGCCGGTTCCATGGCCCAATGGCAGGAGGCCGGCCTGGCCCAGCCCGACAAAGTGCACTTCTCGCCCACCGGATATAAGGTTCTGGGGGATTTACTGTTCGATGCCATTCTGGAAAGCTGGAGACGATGAATCTGTGGGATGTCATACGGGAGTTCCTGGTAAACCTGTTCGCCTTTGACCAGGCGCACCCGCTGCTGTTTACCCAGTTCTATTTCTGGGCCTTCTTTGCACTGGTGTTCGCCGGTTTTTCCCTCTTCCACAGCAAGGCGCTGCTGCGCAACGGCTACCTCTTTGCCTGCTCGCTGTTCTTCTACTACAAGACCAGCGGGGTGTTCCTGGCGCTGCTGGTGTTCGTCATCGTCTATAACTTCTTTGCAGCCAAAGGAATACGCCGATTAAAGAGTGAGCGCGCCCGCGGCGCCCTTACCGTGCTGAGCGTGGTGGTAGACCTGGGCATCCTGGCCTATTTCAAATACGCCTACTTCCTTACCGACTTCGTGAACGACCTCTTCGGCCTGCAGCTGCAGGTGCACGATGTCCTGGGCGAATGGCTCAACCTGCTCACCGGCACTTCTGTTTTCCGGGTAGACGCCATCATTCTGCCGGTAGGTATTTCCTTCTTCACCTTCCAGGCGGTGAGCTATGTGGTGGATGTGAAGCGGGAGCGCATCGAACCTGTACGCAATTTTCTGGACTTCGGCTTCTACCTGAGCTTTTTCCCGCAGCTGGTGGCGGGGCCCATCGTGCGGGCGTCAGAGTTCATTGCCCAGCTGCACAAGCCCTACAGCCTCAGTCGCCGCTGGTTTGGCATTGCGGTGTTCTGGATTATGAACGGCCTCCTCAAGAAGCTCATCTTGAGTGATTACCTGGCCGTGAACTTCTGCGACCGCGTGTTCGAGAACCCGCTGCTGTACAGCGGTTTCGAGAACCTGTCGGCCCTGTTTTGCTACTCCCTGCAGGTGTACGCCGACTTCTCGGGCTACACCGACATTGCCACCGGCGTGGCCATGCTCATGGGCTTTTGGCTGCCCAAGAACTTTGACTCGCCCTACAAGGCCCTGAACACCCAGCAGTTCTGGCGCCGCTGGCACATGACGCTTAGCCGCTGGCTGCGGGATTACCTCTACATTCCCCTGGGCGGCAACCGCAGCGCTTCGGCCGGAACGTTCATCATCATTGCCGCGGTGGCGGTGTTCGGGTCCTTCTTGAGCGGGTCCTGGTGGGTGGCATTTGCCGTCTTTACGCTGGCGGCCGGTATTGGCCTCTGGGCCTGGCTCAAGCCCGGTTCCCGCAAGCTCATCACCACCAACATCAACTCCATGAACACCATGCTGCTGGGCGGCCTGTGGCACGGCGCCAGCTGGAACTTCATGATCTGGGGCGGCCTCAACGGCATCGGCATGGTCATCTATAAGATCTGGACCAAGCGGTCCATGGCCGTCAAGCTGGGCATCATCTCCTTTGTCACGGCCCTCTGCTGGGCCTTGTCCCACTTTACCCATTACCCCGTGTGGAACCTGTTCTTTGTGTGGACGCTCATCATCTGGGCGGGGACCGTTGTCAAAGCCCTGTACCGGGGTCTTTCGCTGGGCTGGGCTTTTGTGGTGCGGGCCCCGGCGCTTAATGCCCGGGGTGCCGTGATTCCGGTTCAGTTACCGGCCAGTGCCGCCTGGGGCTCCCGGGCCTGGGACATTTTCCAGACCTTTGTCTTCATCACCTTTACCCGGCTGTTTTTCCGCAGCGGCTCCAATCTGGACCCGGCTCTGGCCAACGAGCAGGCCTGGAACACCGCCAAAAACATGGTGAACCAGATTGGTTCGGCCTGGGACCTTTCGCTGGTCCCCTCCATGGTGGCGGCTCACTGGCCCGTGCTGCTGCTCTTTGTGCTGGGCATGATCATCCACTGGCTGCCCGAGCGCTTCAAGCGCCACTATCGGCTGGCCTTCGCCCGCCTTCCCCTCTTCTGGATGGCCCTGGTGGTGGTAGGGATTGTGGTGTTCTTCTTCCAGTTTATCACCGCCGACCTCCAAAGCTTCATCTACTTCCAGTTCTAGCCCGGTTCCGCGCACGGATTGGGCTGCTTTGTGCTCGGAAGGCGGTTTTTGCCCGGCCTGGTTTTGGTTTACAGACCGTGTGGAGGTAATTGGCTAACTATCAGTCATTTAACGAATCGTCCCCCGGCAAAAACGCCTGGGGTAACTGCTTAAGAAATTATAAATCAATCACTTGCCTACACGGGGCTAGGCTCGGGGGTGGCCAGGTGGTAGAAAATGAGCAGGACTTTTTATCCCGCATTACACAAGCCCGCTTATTCGCAACTGCTTGTATTTTATAGGATAACTATTGCAATTTAGATAATTAGGAGTTATATTTGCCCAAACGAACACTAAAAAACACTCCGCGATATGAAAAAACTACTCATTTTGGCCGTCGCCCTTTTGGGCATTATCGCCGCTTTTACTTCCTGCGCAAAGTCCTCTCCTGTTTTCCGCAATGGGACACCCATTTCAGCAGTTTGCTGAGATGATGTCGAGGAGTTCGGCGACTTCGGGCTGCTCCTTGGTGTGGAGAAGTACCG
>CAJOHK010000050.1 GCA_905234285.1 uncultured Bacteroidales bacterium | reverse complement strand
CGCCAGGGTTAATAAGTGTAACTAATAAAAGTACAGATAGAATATGGCAAGAATAGCCGGTGTTGATTTACCGAACAACAAACACGGAGTTATAGGTCTTACCTATATCTACGGAATCGGCCGCAGCAGCGCCCAGACCATTCTGGACAAGTGCGGCATCGACCCCACTATCAAAGTCGGAGACTGGAACGACGAGCAGATCGCCGCTATCCGTGCCCTCATCAACAGCGAGTACAAGATTGAGGGTGAACTCCGTTCCTCTGTCCAGATGGACATCAAGCGCCTCATGGATATCGGCTGCTACCGTGGTATCCGCCACCGTGCAGGCCTCCCCGTGCGTGGCCAGAGCACCAAGAACAACGCCCGTACCCGCAAGGGTAAGAAGAAGACCGTTGCCAACAAGAAGAAAGCAACCAAGTAAAGTCTGAGAAGTTATGGCAAAGAAAACTACAACTACCAAGAAAAGAGTTGTCAAGGTTGAAGCTTATGGTCAGGCCCATATCTCCTCGACCTTCAACAACGTCATCGTTTCCCTGTGCAACGCCCAGGGTCAGGTGATCAGCTGGTCTTCTGCCGGCAAGTGCGGTTTCCGTGGTTCCAAGAAGAACACTCCGTACGCCGCCCAGATGGCCGCCGAAGACGCCTCCAAGACCGCTTTTGACGCTGGTCTTCGCAAGGTGAAGTGCTATGTAAAGGGCCCGGGTGCCGGTCGTGAGAGCGCCATCCGCACCATCAACAATGCTGGTATCGTGGTCACCGAGATCATCGACGTCACCCCTATGCCGCACAATGGTTGCCGTCCTAAGGGCCGCCGTAAAGTTTAATTATTAAAGAAGAACTATCATGGCAAGATATACTGGTCCTACCACCCGCATCGCCCGCAAGTTCGGCGAGCCCATCTATGGCCCTGACAAGACCTTTGAAAAGAGAAATACCCCTCCCGGACAGCATGGTCTGGCTGCTAAGCGTAAAAAGCAGAAGGAGTATGGTACCCAGCTCAAGGAGAAGCAGAAAGTGAAGTACATGTACGGTGTGCTGGAGCGTCAGTTCCGTAACACCTATGCCCGTGCTGCCCGTATGAAGGGTCAGACCGGTGAGAACCTCATCCTCCTCCTGGAAGCCCGTCTGGACAACCTGGTGTACCGTCTGGGTATTGCCCCCACCCGTGCAGCTGCCCGTCAGCTGGTTCTCCATCGCCACATCACCCTGGACGGCGCTATCTGCAACATCCCGTCCTGCATGGTGAAGCCCGGCCAGGTGATCGCCGTTCGCGAGCGTTCCAAGAGCCTGGAGGTGATCCAGAACAGCGTAGCAGCCGCTACCAAGTATTCCTGGCTCGAATTTGATGCCGCTGGCCTTACCGGCAAGTTCCTGAATGTCCCCGCCCGCGAGGAAATTCCCGAGAACATCAACGAGCAGCTCATCGTGGACCTCTACTCCAAGTAATAGAATTTAACACCGCAAAACTTATGGCAATCTTAGCATTTCAGAAACCGGACAAGGTGATTATGCTCGAAGGCACCGAGACCGTTGGACGTTTCGAGTTCAGACCCCTTGAGCCTGGCTACGGACAAACCATCGGCAATGCCCTTCGCCGCATTCTCCTCGCTTCGTTGGAAGGCTTCGCCATCTCCCAGATTCAGATCGCCGGCGTGCAGGACGAGTTCCAGACCATCCCCGGCGTCATCGAGGGAATGCAGGATATCATCCTGAACCTCAAGCAGGTGCGCTTCCGCCGCATGGTAGACAGCGTAGACTCCGAGGTAGCGAACATCACCATCAGCGGCAAGCAAGAGTTTACCGCCGAGGACATCTCCAAGGGATTGTCTTCTTTCAAGGTGTTGAATCCCGAACTGCATATCTGCTCATTGGAGCCTTCCGTCAAGATCAACATTTCCCTGACCATCACCAAGGGCCGCGGCTTTGTCCCGGCCGAGGAACAGCGGGACGAGAACACGCCCATCGGCACCCTGCCCGTGGACGCCATCTACACCCCTATCCGTAAAGTCAACTGGACCGTGGAGAACTACCGCGTGGAACAGAAGACCGACTACGAGAAGCTGAACCTGGAGATTGTCACCGACGGTTCCATCACTCCGGAAGCCGCCCTGCAGGATGCAGCCAACATCCTCATCTACCATTTCAAGCTCTTCACCGACGACAAGAAAATCGCCATCGAATCTTCTGTAGAGTCCGACAGCAAGGAGCTTGACGAGGAGTCCCTGAGGATGCGTCATCTCCTTCTCACCAAGCTTTCCGACATGGGTCTCTCCGTGAGAGCCTTCAACTGCCTCAAAGCTGCCGATATCGATACCTTCGCCGACCTTGTGTCCTACAGCCGCGCCGAGCTCATGAAGTTCCGCAACTTCGGCCGCAAGTCCCTGAACGAGATCGACCTCCTGGTGGAGAAGATGAAGCTTTCCTTCGGCATGGATGTCACCAAGTACAATATTGAACCCAAGAAAAAGATCGTTTAACCATGAGACATAACAGAGCAGTTAATCATCTTGGTCGTAAGAGCGGACACCGCAAGGCTATGCTCGCCAACATGGCATCCTCCCTCATCCTGAAGAAGAGGATCACCACCACCGAGGCCAAAGCCAAGGCCCTCAAGCCTTATGTAGAGCCCCTCATCACCAAGTCCAAAGAAGATACTACCCATTCCCGCCGCGTTGTCTTCAGCTACCTGAAGGACAAAGAGGCTACGGCAGAACTCTTCCGCACCATCGCCCCCAAGGTGGCCGACCGTCCCGGCGGATACCTCCGTATCCTCCACACCGGCTTCCGCAGCGGTGACGCCGCAGAGATGGTTCTGGTAGAATTCGTAGACTTCAACGAGGCCGCCCTTGCTTCCGGCAAGAAAGAGGCCAAGAAGACCACCCGTCGCAGCCGCGCCAAGAAGGCCGAGGCCGCCCCTGCCCCCGAGGCTCCCGCAGCAGAACCTGCCCCCGAAGCTCCCGCCGCAGAGTAATCAGTGCGTCTTTTCAGCAGAATGCGTCTATCGCCCCTTAGTTTGGGACGTTAGGCGCATTTTCGTTATCTTTGTACGCTAATCAATGTGACCGGAATGGGAAAGAAACAGTCAAAATTCAGTTGGGCATTTGTGCTGCTGCTCACCCTGTCCATGGTGAACCTCATGATGATGCACTTTCTGCAGCAGCGGGAAGGGATTCTGGAGGCCGGCCTGGTACGTGTTTCATGGGTAAACTGCCTCATTTCCTGCCTGCTGGACGTTACGGTACTTTACCTGCTCTCGCTGCTGGTGATGCTGCTCAACCGCTCCCGGGCGCTGGCCTTGACCTTTGTCCTCACCTGGCTCATTTCTATCTTTAATGTGTTCTATGGTCGCTTTTTCGGTGCCTATCTGCCGCTGACGGCCGTCACCGAAGTGAGGAATCTCACCGACGGCTCCCTGTTAAGCGCCACCTTTGCAGCCATTCGGCCCGTTGATATCTACTATCCCATTGCCCTGGCGGTATTCATTCCTGCCTACCGCTTCCTTTCCAAAAAGGTGCACGGCGCTTTCCTGTCCCTGGGCGTGATGTGGCTGGCCTACTTGCTTCTCATGTGCCCGGCCTACTACAATTATACCACCCATTCCACCGAGTCTTTTGCCGAGCTGTTCCAGACCCACATGCTGCCCGAGAAGATATCCCGTCAGCTGCACCCCAGCCGCTTTATCTTCAACACCGGTTTGGTGCGCGGCAGTTGGGCCGATGCCATCGGCGGCCTTTTCCCCAAACACCTTACCCCGGAGGAAGAATCGGCCATTGAACTGGCCTCGGATCCATCCCTGCACGGGACCCTGGAACGCACGGCTCTGCCACAGGTGAACAATGTCATCTTTATTCTGGTGGAGTCCTATCTCTCCATGGTCTCCGACATGAAGGTAGGGGATGTAGAGGTAACGCCTTTCTTAAACCGCCTGCGTCATAGCGAGGGCGTCTATTACAATGGTCAGGTGAAGGTGAATATCACGCTGGGAGAATCGGCCGATGGCCAGCTGATTTACATGACGGGCCTGCTTCCGCTCAGGGGCGAGATTTCGGTGTCCCGCATCCTGGGAAAAGCCCTGCCCGGCCTGCCGGAGGTGATGGGTTATGCGCCTTCCCATTCGCGCATCATCATTCCTACCAAGCCCAGCCTGTGGCAGCAGGACCACGTGAGCCGCTCCTATGGATTCGGCCAAATGCTGTCCCGGCTGGACGCCCCCAAGGAATGGAATGCCGACTGGCTCCTGAACGATGAGCAAATCTTTACCATGGCCCGCCAGATGGGTGACGAGAATACCCCCGAGCCTTTCTTCTCCCTTATCCTTACCTTCTCCATGCACAGCCCTTACGTGCAGGTGCCGGATTATATTGAGGGGGTAGATTTCTCGGCCGCCAAGGAGGAATATTCAGAGAAATTCTGCAACTACCTGGCATGCTGTCATTACACCGATGCCCGCATGGAGGAGTACTTTGACTATCTCAAGGAGTCGGGCTTGTATGACAAGAGTCTCATTGTGATTATTTCTGACCACCAGGCCCACGATAACCTCATGGACCTTACCGGTCAGCTCTCCTGGGATATTCCGCTGTATATTGTGAACGGCGGCATCCGCTCGGCTTCCTCCGATGGACCCGGCGCCCCCGCCTGGGACGGTCCCTGCAACCAGGTGGATGTTTATCCTACCATCCTGGACATCATGGGCTCCCAGTCGCAGTGGCGCGGCTTGGGCTGCTCGCTGCTCATGGACCCCTGGCAGGACTACGCCAATGACCAGATGTGGAGCGTCTCGGAGGATATCATCTACGCCAATTACTTTAAGGGCGCAGGGTACTAAAAAAAGCACCTCAACTTGCGTTGAAGTGCTTTTTGGAGCGGAAAACGAGACTCGAACTCGCGACCCCGACCTTGGCAAGGTCGTGCTCTACCAACTGAGCTATTTCCGCAGTATTTCAATGACCCGCTCATTGAACGGGACTGCAAAGATACGCCAAAATTCTGAACTTGCAAACTTTTTTACAACTTTTTTAGTAGATTTGCAGGAATGAATGGACATAATTAAACAGCACTATGAAAAAAGTATTCTTATTTGCCGCTATGGCTGCCATGGTTCTGGTTTCCTGCGGTAAGAAAGACACCAAAGATTCTGAAAAAGGTAAAGAGCAGGAAACGCAAGGCACCGATGAAATCACCATCGACGGAGACTTCTCCGATTGGGCCAGTCTGAGCAAGACGCTTTACCTGTTTTCCGCACTTTTCCAGTCCGCTGACAAAAACCGCCCTTACAGCATCGTGAGAGGCTGATTCAAACTTCGATTTGGGTGTCCCGCGACAAATCG
>CAJOHK010000049.1 GCA_905234285.1 uncultured Bacteroidales bacterium | reverse complement strand
GCACAAAAAGGGGGTGTTTTTGTTCACCAGGACGGGTAATCGGGCATCTCGTGCACAAAAAGGGGGTGTTTTTGTTCACCAGGACGGGTAATCGGGCATCTCGTGCACAAAAAGGGGGTGTTTTTGTTCACCAGAATGTCAAAACAGTCACATAATATTGTGCTCTATGAACTGACTTGGCCGTTTTTGGGGATTTGGGACAATTGACGTATATTTGCATCATATAAAAGAAAGGAACCATGAAGAAATTATCCATCATACTGGCCGCTTTGTTTGTGACGCTAACGGTGGCCGCCCAGAATACGCAGCAGGAAGACCCGGATTTGCAATATGCGACGGAATTGCTGAAGCCCGGCACCCCTGCACCGGATTTAACCCTGAATGACATTGACGGCAAGTCCGTGAGTCTCAAGGATTTCATCGGCAAGAAAGTGGTGCTCATCTTCTGGGCATCCTGGTGCCCCGACTGCCGCGCCGAGGTGCCGGAGATTAAGGCCATGCATGCATCGGTCAATCCGGGGGAGGTGGCGTTTGTGTCCATTTCCTTCGACCGCACCAAGGAGGCTTTTGAGAAGTATGTACGGGAGAACGAGCTTCCGGGTGTGCAGCTGTTTGACCCGGCGGGCAAGAAAGATTCGGCCGTGGCCAATGATTTCAAGGTACGGTGGATTCCGAGTCTGTACGTGATTGACGAGAAAGGCAACGTGGAGCTGGGAACCGTGGTGGCCGGCAAAGTGGCCCAAATCCTCCAGTAACCTATGAAGAACATCCGCAACTTTTGCATCATCGCCCATATCGACCACGGGAAATCCACCCTGGCCGATCGCCTGCTGGAGCTCACCCGCACCTTAAGCGACCGGGAGATGGAGAACCAGGTGCTGGACGATATGGACCTGGAGCGGGAGAAGGGTATCACCATCAAGAGCCACGCCATCCAGATGGACTACCAGCGGGACGGCGAGACCTATCGGCTCAACCTGATTGACACCCCCGGACACGTGGACTTCAGCTATGAAGTCTCGAGAAGTATCGCCTCCTGCGAGGGCGCACTGCTGGTGGTGGATGCCTCGCAAGGCATTCAGGCACAGACTATTTCCAACCTGTATCAGGCCATCGACCACAGCCTGGAGATTATTCCGGTGCTCAATAAGATTGACATGGACAGTGCCCAACCGGAGGTGGTCACAGACCAGATTTGTGACCTCCTGGGCTGCGACCCCGAGGATGTGCTGCGGGTATCGGCCCGTACCGGCGAAGGCGTGCAGGCGGTACTGGATGCCATTGTGGACAAGATTCCCGCCCCGGTGGGAGACCCCGAGGCCCCTCTGCAGGCCCTGATTTTTGACTCGGTGTTCAACGCTTTCCGTGGCATCATCGCCTATTTCAAAGTGGTGAACGGCACCCTGCGCAAAGGGGACAAGGTCAAGTTCTTTAGCACCGGCAACGAATACGAGGCCGAGGAAGTCGGCAATCTCAAGCTCAAACTGAACCCCACCGGAGAGGTCCGCGCCGGAGACGTGGGCTACATCATCACCGGCATCAAGGCGGCCGTGGAAGTGAAGGTGGGCGATACCATCACGCATGTGGATCGGCCTTGCACCCAGGCCATTGCGGGCTTCGAGGAAGTGAAGCCGATGGTTTTTGCCGGCCTGTATCCCGTGGATGCCTCCAAGTTCGAGGAACTGCGCGCCACGCTGGAGAAGTTCCAGCTCAACGACGCCTCCTTCACCTACGAGCCCGAGAGTTCACTGGCCCTGGGCTTCGGCTTCCGCTGCGGTTTCCTGGGACTGCTGCACCTGGAAATTGTGCAGGAGCGCCTGTTCCGGGAGTTCAACATGGACGTGATTACTACCGTGCCCAACGTGTCGTACAAGGTGTACACCACCAAGGGCGAAGTAGTGGACGTGCACAACCCGTCCGGCCTGCCCGCGCCTTCTGTCATCGACCACATCGAGGAGCCTTATATCCGCGCCCAGATTATCACCAAGGCCGATTTCTACGGCCCCATCATGAAGCTGTGCATGGACAAGCGGGGCACTTTGATAGGCCAGCACTACATTACCACCGACCGCGTGGAACTCAATTACGACCTCCCCCTGAGCGAGGTGGTATTTGACTTCTATGATAAATTGAAGTCCATCTCCAAAGGCTACGCCTCTTTTGACTACCACGTGACCGACTTCCGCCCGGCCCGCCTGGTGAAGCTGGATATCCTCCTGAACGGGGACCCGGCCGATGCCCTCTCGACACTCATCCACGAGGACCACGCCTACGACTTCGGCCGAAAGATCTGCCTCAAGCTCAAGGACCTCATTCCCCGCCAGCAGTTCGACATTGCCGTGCAGGCGGCCATCGGCGCCAAGATCATCGCCCGCGAAACCGTGCGCCAGGTGCGCAAGGACGTTACGGCCAAGTGCTACGGCGGCGACGTCACCCGCAAGCGAAAACTCTTGGAAAAACAGAAGGAAGGCAAAAAGCGCATGCGCCAGATTGGTACGGTGCAGGTTCCCCAAAGCGCTTTCATGGCCGTTCTCAAGCTGGATTAGGCCGTTTTTGCTTTCTGGTGAACAAAAACACCCCTCTTTTGTACACCAGGTGCCTCCTTTGACGTTCTGGGGTACAAAATTGGCCTTTTTTGTGCACGAGGTGGCCGTTTTTGCTTTCTGGTGAACAAAAACACCCCTCTTTTGTTCACGAGAACTGTGATGCGTGCAATGAAAGTGGATATTTACACGTTTAAATACTGTAGAATCATTGTCTGAGTGCCTTTGAGAGCCGTTTTTGTAGGTGTGACTGTTTTTTGAGTGTCCTTTTTCGTTTGGGCCGACCGCAAAATCTGCCTTGGAATGCCGTCCAATGGCATTTTTGAAGTTAAACGTGTAACCTTTTTTTACACGGATAAATCTCCTTTTCTTTGTGCCAGAATAACAGACGGCGTTGGAACATGCATAGTGCAGTTTCATCCCGTAGAAAGAATTAGAGCCCTATGAAAGAATTACTTAGTGTTATTGTGGCCGACGACATGGACATGTCTGTCACCACCGATTATTGCTTCCCGAGTGTTGTAAAGAAAGATTTGCGTTTTGACCGCAACGATTCTTTGTATCAGCGATTAGTTGAAGCGCTTAAGCAGTGCAACCCAGATTGCCTTCATGCGATTCGTATGCTAGAGAGCGCCAGGAAAGATGCCCGCTATGAGTATAAAGGACTGCATCCCGAGCTGGAGAAGGCATTGAAAGACTGGCGGCGGGCAAAATCGGCCGAGTTGGAGGTTCCCGCGTATATCGTCATGCACCAAAAGGTGCTGCTGGGCATTGCCGATGCGGCCCCAACCACGGAGGAGCAATTGTTGGCAATCCCTGGTTTCGGCCCCGGATTATTTGCCAAGTATGGAAAGGAGATACTGGCTTTGATCGACGCGCGATAATATGGCTTTCTATGATGCTGCGGCCGATGCTGCATTCCGTTCGGCTGGCCCTTTCTTTCATCTAAGTACCAAGCCTCTGGAAACGGCAGTGCTTTACAAAGACAGGCAGGAGAAGATTCTTGTCAAGAATTTCATCGCTATCTGTCTCAAGAAAAGCGGATGCCGAATGTTGGCCTATTCGCAAATGAGCAACCACATCCATTTCATACTGGAAGGAACGACGAGTCAAATACTGGCCTTTTTCTACGAACTCAGGCTAATGCTTGCCAATTATTATCGGAAGCATGGACGACCCGGTTTGGTAGATGGCCTGGAACCCAGTATAACGCAGATAGAAGATGTAAGACAATTCCGCAATGCCCTGGCTTATGTAATCCGGAATAGCTTTGTGGTAAGCCCCAACGTGAACGTATTTGCCGATCCCTGTTCCTGCGGACATTTGTACTTTAACCCTTTTCTAAAAAAAGAAGGAATCCCGGCCAATGAACTCACCGTGCGACAAATCAAACAGATCACCAGTTCGCGTCCAGTGGCCGATCTCCCTGCTTCTTTGTATATAAAAGACGGGGAAGTCCAGGACTGGAGCTTTGTGGATTATGAACAGGCGATGTCATTTTACGATAATGCCCGACAGTTTGTGTTTAGTGTGCTAAAGAACGTGGAGGCCCACGTGGAGACGGCAATCAAATATGGAGAAACGCCCCAACTGGCCGATGAAGAACTGATACCGGTGGTTTTTGCTTATTGCAAAAAGCAGCTGATGGCAGAGAGGCCGGGCGTATTGGACAAGGCCGGTCGCCAAAAACTGGCCATTTTTCTCAAGAATGATTACTATGCCTCCAACGGACAGATAGCCCGCGTTGCCGGCATCCCGTTATCAGAAGTGAATGCGCTTTTCCCTCTGGTCGCCAAAGCTCAGATCAGGTAAGCACAAAAGCCGATGCCAACAAGGAGGCAGAGGGCAAAAGTGGTGATTACAAGCAGCGGAAGGGCCGGGTCAAGGGCGCGGTCCTCGCGGGTCCAGACCATGTGCAGATGCTTGATATACAGAGGCAGGGTAACCACCCACAGCCAGTGCCACCAGGAGGGCCAGCACAGCAGGCAGTAGGCAGCCATGAGCAGCCATCCGGCCACTATAAGCACAGTCTGATAGATACGGGCCTTCTGCGGTCCCAACTTAATGGCTATGGTAACCCGGTTGGCAGCATCGGTTTTCATGTCCCGGATATTGTTCACATTGAGCACACCTACGCTAAAGCAGCCCACGGCCGATGCCGGCAGCAGTAATTTCCAATGCAACCCCGTTCCCTGGGTGCAAACGAAGTATGAGCCCATCACAGCTACCAGGCCAAAGAACAGGAATACATAGATATCACCTTTGGCCCGGTATCCATAAGGGCTGGGGCCCAGCGTGTATTTCATGGCACCCATAATAGCCGCTGCACCCAACATGAGCACCAGGATGGGCGTAAGATCCAGTAAGGTGCCCAAAGCCCGCCAGGTCATGGCGGTGCCACTTACCACACACAGCCCCACAAATACGCCAATGAGGGTTTTCATCTCCGGGATGGTCATACCGCCACCGTTCAGCCCGTATTGCGGGCCTTGCCTTTCGGCCGTATCCGTTCCCCTCAGGACGTCTCCCAGTTCGTTGGACAAATTGGAAAGGATTTGCAGGCACACAGTGGTAAGCACAATTAAGACGGCTGTTAGCCAATCCACTTTCCAATCGGCCACGGCCAAAAGAATACCAAGTGCCACTCCGCCCATTGACAGCGGCAGCGTGCGAAGACGCATGGACTTAACAGCAGCTTTTACAGTCATAATTATGATGAATAACTCACACAAAGATACTATTTTTCCACAAACCGTCTTTCTCGTGCACAAAAAGGGCCCAATTTGTGCCCCAGAACGTCAAAGGAGGCGTCTCGTG
>CAJOHK010000048.1 GCA_905234285.1 uncultured Bacteroidales bacterium | reverse complement strand
ATCGAGCTAGGTGTTATGTCCTCGTAACCTCCAACACACGGCAATGGCCGCTCACCAATGGGAAACGATGGCGAAAGGGGGATTTATAGAGGAAAGATACGGAATATTTCTGAAAAGATGCGTATATTTGTATGATATGGCAACCATCGGCATATTTGACTCCGGAAGCGGCGGTCTTTCGGTATACCGGGAGCTGGTAAAAGTGCTCCCGCAGGAACGTTATCTTTATTTCTCCGACAACGCGCACTGCCCCTACGGAGAAAAAACGCCCGAGTACATTCAGGATCGCGGCCGCGCCATCACCGACATCCTGCTCGGTATGGGGGCCGATATCATCGTGGTGGCCTGCAACACCGCCACCGCCGCTGCCATCGCCACCCTCCGGGCCGAGTATCCCCATGTCCCCTTTGTGGGCATGGAGCCGGCCGTAAAGCCCGCCGCCCTGGGCACCCAGACCGGCGTCATTGGCGTACTGGCCACAGCCGGCACCCTCAAGGGCTCCAAGTATCTCAACACCCGCGGTCAATACGAGGACAATGTGACCATCGTGGAACACGTGGGACAGGGCTTTGTAGAATTGGTGGAAAATGGCATCCTGGATGGCCCCGAGGCCGAATCTACCGTGCGCGCCTCGCTCCAGCCCCTCCTGAATGTCGGCGCCGATACCATCGTCCTGGGCTGTACCCACTATCCCTTCCTTCGGCCAGTCATCGAGCGCCTGGCCGGTCCAGGCGTGCAGGTCATCGACCCTGCTCCTGCCGTTGCCCGCCAAACCCTTCGCGTGCTGCAGGAGCACGGCGTTACGATAGGGAAAGGCCCCTTCTCGGTAGATCTCTACGCTTCTGGCGACCTCTCGGCCCTCGGCCGCATCTATGCCCTGGTTTCAGATGCCGCTCAACATATTGATTCATAGCGAGTTATGAATATTCAGTCCGGCTTTTTGCCGGACTGAATATCAGGAAGTAATTGATTTATAACAAGTTAAATGACTGTAAAAAAATGGCTTAGCCTGCTGTGGCTGGTTGTAATGACGGGGATCTCCCTTCAGGCTCAGGTTGTACCCGGCATCGAAGTGCTGGAACGCAACGGTTTTATCCAGCTATACGGCAAGCGGGTGGGACTGGTGACCAACCCCAGCGGGGTAGACCGGCAGCTCCGCTCTACCATCGACATCCTGTTTCAGGCTCCTCAGGTGAATCTGGTAGCATTGTACGGCCCCGAGCATGGTGTTCGCGGTGATGTCTATGCAGGCGACCACGTGGCCGACAGCAAGGATCCCAAAACCGGCCTTCCCGTCTATTCTCTTTACGGCGACACAAGAGAGCCGACGCCCCAGATGCTCAAGGGAATCGACGTGATGGTGTACGATATCCAGGACGTAGGTACCCGCAGCTATACCTTTATCTCTACGCTGGGTCTGGTGATGCGCGCCTGCGCCAAGGCTGGCATCGAGGTGATGGTGCTGGACCGGCCCAATCCTCTGGGTGGCCTCAAGGTGGAGGGCCCCTACGTGCAGGATGGTTTTTATTCCTTTGTGAGCGAGTTCCGCATTCCCTATGTCTATGGTCTCACGGTAGGGGAGCTGGCCCTGCTCATCAACGAGGAAGGCCTCAACCGGGGGCAAAAAGGCAACCAGGCACCGCTCAGTTGCAAACTTACCGTCATTGCCATGCAAGGCTGGGAGCGCTGGATGCAGTACCGTAATACCGGCCTGCCCTGGATCTTGCCTTCGCCCAATATTCCCTCAGAGGCATCGGCCACCGGCTATCCCTGCGCGGGCATTGCCGGGGAGATGGGCCATCTGAATATCGGCGTAGGCTACACCATTCCCTTCCAGGCTTTCGCCGCCCCATGGATTGATGCCGATGCCCTCAAGGCCAAGCTGGACAGTTACCACATTCCCGGTACGGCCTTCCGCACCATTCATTACAAGCCCATCTCGGGCGGTTGGAAGGGGCAGCTCATCCACGGCATCCAGTTCTTCTTCCCCAATTATGAAGCCGCCACCATTACGCTCACCCAGTTCTATGTAATGCAGGCTGTACAAGAGCTTTACCCGGATCATAACCCCTTCCCGCTCAAGAGCACCAGAATGCTGGATATCGTGTGTGGTACGGATTATGTAAGAACTACCTTTGGAAAGCGTCTCCAAGTTTCCGACATTGTTGAATATTGGAACAAGGATGTGCAAGACTTCAAGGCGCTCTCCCAAAAATATTATTTATACCGTTAACTTTTAAATTTGAGATGCTATGAGAAGGTTTATGACAATGGCCGCATCCCTGGTTTTGGCGCTGTCCATGCTCACGGCTCCCGATATGGTTGCCCAAACCCGTTCTACCAGCGGCGGCACTTCGACCCGTTCCACTTCGGGCAGTTCTACCACCCGCTCCAGCGGCAGCACTTCCACTGTGCGTTCTTCCGGCAACAATACTTCTTCTGTCCGCAGCTCGGGCAGCAGTTCCTCCAGCAGCACCCGCAGTTCTTCTTCGGCCGTGCGTTCCAGCCAGCAGAACACCAATCGTTCTACCGGCAGCACCACCCGTTCGAGTGGCAGCACCACCCGTTCGAGTGGCAGCACTACCCGTTCCAACTCCAGCGTAAGAAGCTCCGGCAGCACCAGCTCCAGCGTCCGCAGCAGCGGAACCACCAGCTCCAGCGTCCGCAGCTCCAGCAGCACGGGCAGCTCCAGCTCCAATGTTCGTAGCACTGGCAGCAGCAGCTCCAACGTGCGCAGTTCCAGCAGCACCGGCGGTTCGGTGCGGGGCGGCTCCTCTTCGGCCACTGGCGGCAATGTCCGTTCCACCAATGTGAACCGTGACGGCCTTTCCAGCTCCACCGCCGGCGAGTCGGCCAAAAAGGACAACTACCGCGACGACGGCTACAACTACCGTTACAGCGACGACATGCGCGTAGATGACAATCACAACCTGAACAGGGTACCTCCTCGTCAGAGAGACGTCATGGGCTGGGACCGTCCTGGCAATTTCTGGGGCGACCATCCTCACTACTATGGTTATCGGGTGCACAGCCTGCCTCCGCAGTGGCGCCGCATCAGCCACTGGGGTATCGACTACTACTATTACAATGGTATTTATTACCGTCCTTTCGGTGGAACCTATGTAGTATGCCGTCCTCCTTTCGGCACTCCGCTGGAGGTTGCTATTGACAGGGCCATCCTGCGTACCATCCGTTTCGCTTATTACTGCGACACCTATCGTACGTTCAGCCGCACCTTTGACTATTACAATGTCATTGCCCGTCAAAACCTGATTATAGCTCAGCAGAATGCGCGCATCATCGCCGCCAACAGCCATTATGCGCTAAACTCCAACCGCGCCCTTTCGGCTTATGAGCTGGCCAACCAGCTGGGTCTGGTTCAAAGCTACGCCTACGCCAACACCGATTATTTCTATCAGGACGGCGTGTTCTATAACATCTCGGCTTCGGGTGTCTTTACCACCATCGTGCCTCCTGCAGGTGCCCTGGTCACCTCCCTGCCGGACGACTATGAGATCATCGTGCTAAACGGTATCGAGTACTATATGGTAGACAACACCGTGTACCGCACCACCCTCTTCGACGGTCAGCCTTACCTGGAGGTGCTGGGTCAGATGTACGGTTCCCTCTATAGCCAGTATAACGTTTACAGATGATAACATCGGAACAGATTAAAGAGCTTCAACAGCGGGCCTCCAGTCTGGAGGCCTGCTTAAACATTTCCGCCAAGCGAAAGGAAGTGGAGCAGAAGACCCAGGAGAGCCTGGCTCCGGATTTCTGGAACGACCCCAAAGCCGCCGAAGTGTTCATGAAAAAACTCTCCGGCGTCAAATCGTGGGTGGCCGATTTCGAGAAAGCCCGCGGCCTGGCCGATGACCTGGAAGTGCTCTACGATTTTGCCAAGGAAAGCCTGAGCAGCACCGAGGAAGAACAGGCCGAAACCGCCGAAACCCGGGAACTGGATCAGGCCTATCAGGAGGCGCTGGAGGCGGTAGAAGCCCTGGAGCTCCGCAACATGCTGGGAGGCGAAGGCGACAATCTGGGCGCCGTACTCACCATCAACTCCGGCGCCGGCGGCACCGAGGCCAACGACTGGAGCGCCATGCTCATGCGCATGTACACCCGCTGGTGCGAGCGAAACGGCTACAAATACACCGTCACCTCCCTCCTGGAAGGCGAAGAAGCCGGCATCAAGAGCTGCACTATAGAGGTGGAAGGGGATTACGCCTACGGCTATCTTAAGGCCGAAAATGGCGTGCACCGCCTGGTGCGCATCTCGCCCTTCAATGCGCAGGGAAAACGCCAGACCACCTTCTCCAGCGTGTTCGTGTACCCGCTTGTAGACGACAGCATCAACATTGAAATCAACCCCGGAGACCTGGAGTGGGACACCTTCCGCAGCGGCGGCCACGGTGGCCAGAATGTGAACAAGGTAGAAACGGGTGTCCGGGTACGGCACCTGCCCTCCGGCATCATGGTGGAAAACACCGAGACCCGTTCCCAGCAGGACAATCGGCAGCGGGCTCTCCTCATCCTCAAATCCCGTCTGTACGACATTGAGCTCAAGAAGCGCCAGGAAAAACAGGCCGAGCTGGAAGGCCAGAAAAAGCGCATCGAGTGGGGCTCCCAAATCAGGAATTATGTGCTGCATCCCTATAAACTGGTGAAAGACCTGCGCACAGGCGTGAGCACCGCCGACACCCAGGGAGTGTTGGACGGAGACCTGAATCAGTTTATGAAAGCATATCTAATGGGCACCGGTGCTGCTGTAACCGACCCGGACGATTTAGACTAAAAACCAAACCTTAAGCGATGGACGTCATTAACAACGCGTATGTATCGGACAAGTACCAGTACACCATGGGAAAGTCGTATCTGGACTGCGGGAAGCAGGATCAGATAGCCGTATTCAATCTCTTTTATCGCAAGGCCCCCGAGAACAATAACTGGGCGGTGGTGAGCGGCACCGAGGAAGTAATCCAGATGGTACAGGCTCTTGGGACGGAACCGGAGGAATTCTATGAGCGGTTCCTGCCGGGAGATGCCTATAAGGAGTTTCGCCATTATTTGGCTTCCATGAAGTTTACCGGCGATGTGTACTGCATGCGGGAAGGGGAGATTGCCTTTCCCAACCAGCCCATCGTAACTGTGGTAGCTCCGCTGGTACAGGCCCAGGTGCTGGAAACCCCCATGCTGTGCATTTTGAACCACCAGATGGCCGTAGCCACCAAGGCTTCGCGCGTATGCCGTTCCACCGATAAACCCGTGAGCGAATTCGGCTCTCGCCGGGCGCATGGCCCCTGGGCGGCGGTCTATGGCGGTAAGGCGGCCCAGATTGCCGGATGCGCCAGCTCTTCCAATATCCTTACGGGCGCCTTTAACGGCGTGACCTCCACCGGCACCATGGCCCACAGCTTCATCACTTCTTATGGCTCAACCGTAGAAGGGGAGCACCAGGCTTTCTCCGATTATATCCGTACGCATAAAGGGGAAAACATCATCCTGCTCATCGATACCTACGACACGCTCCGGTGCGGCATCAAAAATGCCATCCGCAGCTTCCGGGAAAATGGCATTGACGACACTTATCCCTATGGGTACGGCGTGCGCCTGGATAGCGGAGACCTGGCTTATCTCTCACAGGAAGTGCGCCGCATTCTGGACGAGCACGGCTGCACCAAGTGTAAGATCTTTGCCACCAACGGCCTGGACGAGTACCTCATCACGGACCTTGAGCGTCAGGGCGCATGCATAGACAGCTACGGTGTGGGCGACGCCATCGCCACTTCCAAGGCGGCACCTTGCTTCGGCAACGTTTATAAGCTTGTGCAGATAGACGGGCAGCCCGTCCTCAAGCGCTCTGAAGACAAGATCAAGCTCATCAATCCCGGCTTCCAGATCACATGGCGCATCAGCGCCCAGGACAGCGTAAAGGGCAACCG
>CAJOHK010000047.1 GCA_905234285.1 uncultured Bacteroidales bacterium | reverse complement strand
GTTGGACTTGGTGGGCTTGTAGCGGAAGCGGTTGATGAAATCTTCCGTCTTCTCGATCATCCGCTGCTGGTTCTCGTACGCGGCCGTCTGTTGGGAAAGCCGTTCCGCCCGCAGGGTAACATACTGGCTATAAGGCACTTTATAATCGTGGATATGGCCCAGCATCACCTCCACCGTGCGGTTGGTCACATTGTCCAGGAACTTCCGGTCGTGGGAAACCAGCATCAGGGAACCGTGATAGCGCTTCAGGTAATCTTCCAGCCACTCGATGGATTCGATGTCCAGGTGGTTGGTGGGCTCGTCCAGCAGCAGCACGTCGGGGTTGGCCAGCAGAATCTTGGCCAGCTCGATGCGCATGTTCCAGCCCTGGCTGTAGGTCTCGGTATTCCGCTCCAGCTCATCGGCCTTGAAACCCAGACCGAAGAGGACTTGCTCGGCACGGGCGCGGGGCGACAGGCCACTCTCCAGCGAAAGCCGGTCGTTGAGCTCATTCAACCGTTCAATTAAGGCAGCATAATCGTCCGATTCATAGTCGGTTCGGTCGGCCAAAAATCCTGTGACGCGGGAGAGTTCGGCCTCCCATTCATGGAGGTAATTGAAGACGCTCAGGACCTCGTCAATGACGGAATGTCCCTTATGGTGCTCCATGATTTGCGGCAGGTAGCCGATGCGTACGCCGCCGGGTTTCTCGATGCTGCCGCCGGTAGGACTCTGCTCCCCCGTGATGAGCTTCATGAGCGTAGACTTCCCGGCGCCGTTCTTCCCCACCAGGCCGATTTTGTCGCCATCGCTGATGTGGAAGTTGATGCAGTCCAGCAGCGTGTAGCTGCCAAAGGCTACGGTGACGTTGTTAATGGAAATCATTTCTTACAAAGCAGGATGGAGAATTCGTAGAGTCCGTAGAGCGGAAGGGCCAGGACAAACATGGAAAAAGGGTCGCTGGGCGTGATGAGGGCGCTCAGGATGAGCACCACCACAGCCGCATACTTCCGGAGCCCCTTCAATTGATTCCGGTTTACGATGCCCAGCGTGGACAGTACCAGGATCACCGAGGGAAACTCGAACAGCAGGCCGATGAGAAACACCATGCTCACAAAAAGGGACATATAGGAGCCCAGCGTGATGGTATTGGCAATGGCGTCGCTCACCGTATAGTTCATGAAAAACAGCAGGCATACCGGGAGAACAATGCAGTAGCCCACGGCGACGCCCAGGTAAAACAGGCCGGAGGACAGCGTGAAGGCTTTTTTAACGGCCTTTTTCTCATTCTGGTACAGCGCCGGCGCAATGAACTTCCAGATTTCCCATATTATATAAGGGAAAGCCAGGACCAGGCCGCAGAGCACGCTCACCTTGAGGTGCATGAAGAATTGGGCCGATACCTCTACGTTGATGAGTTCCATCCCAAAGTTCCAGCCCAGGAGTTTATATAGGAAGAAGTCTCCTTGGGTGGGCCAGAGTACGGCTTTGAACAGCGTTTTGGGAATGCAAAGGAAGCCCACCGACAGCAGGCAGACCGCCAGAACCGAGCGGAACAGGGTCCCTCTCAGTTCTTCTACATGGTCCCAGAAGGACATTTCGGCGTCCTTCCCTGCCACTTTACTTCTGGTAATTGTCGGTTTTGTCCGTTTCGGCCGGCTTGTCGGCGTCCTTGATTTCCTTTTCTACCTCATTCATCCCTTCCTTGAAGCTTTTGACGCCTTTGCCCAGGCCTTTCATGAGCTCGGGAATCTTCTTGCCCCCGAAAAGCAGCAGGATTACAGCCACAATGGCTACAATCTCCCAGGTTCCGATCATGAGCGGATAGGTAAGCATAGTATTTACGAATTTTGTTGGATGTATTCTTCAAAAAGGTTCACAATGGCCTCCGGGCAGCGGATGGGCGTAAATGTGGCCGAATCCAGAAAGCCCAGCACGGTCATTCCCTCGGCGCAAAGCACACCGTCCTGGTTATAGACGGCCTGCTTGATAAACATTTTGGCCATGGGCGTTTTGGTCACTTCGGCCGTTGCGGTGAGCACGTCTCCCATGCGGGCCGGATGCTTGAATTTGCACTCTACCGACACAATGGGAACCATCACATGCAGCTCCTTCTCGATGCGCTCGATGGGAAAGCCGATGGCTACCATCATCTCGTCGCGGGCCAGCTCAAAGTAGCGGATGTAATTGGAGTGATGCACCACCGCCATTTGGTCGGTCTCGTAGTACCGTACGGGGAATGTAGTCTTAAATAGTGCCATAACAAAAATGTTAGAACTATAAACAAGTTTGTTTTATTTGCTTGTTTCCAAGAGTTTAATCTTTTCTTCCAGGCTGGCAATCTTGGACAGGGAATCGGCCTCTTTCTTGCGCTCGTTCTCGATGACGGCGGCGGGAGCGTTGTTCACAAAGCGCTCGTTGGAGAGTTTTTTGCGTACGCTGGAGAGGAAATCCTGCTGATAGGCCAGGTCTTTGCGGGCCTTGGCCAGCTCTTCCTCTACGTTCACCATGCCGTCAAGTGCCACGAACATCTCTACGGTGCGTACCATGAAGGCAACGCCTTGTGCATCGCCGAAGCTGTCGGCCAAAGAAACCTTCACATTGGCCATCTTTTCGATGAGCGGAATGCAGGGATAGGCGGCGGCCTTGATCTTGAGTTTCAGTTCCTCCTTGGGGGCGATGTTCCGCTGGGCGCGGACGGCGCGCACGCCATTCACGGCCTCGGCAGCCAGGCCAAAGTTCTCCAGGATGGCCGGATCGTACGGCTGGGCCTTGGGCGTAGGGGCATACATGATGGTCTCCCCTTCCTTCCTTTCGGCAATGTCCTGCCACAGTTCCTCGGTGATGAAAGGCATCACGGGGTGGATGAGTTTGAGGAGCGCCTCAAAGAATTCCAGCGTAGACTTTTGCGTGGCGGCGTCGATGGGCTGGCCGAAGGCCGGCTTGATGGCCTCCAGGTACCCGCTGCAGTAATCGTCCCAGAAGAGCTTGTAAATGGCCATGAGGGCATCAGAGATGCGGAATTTGCTGTAATGGTCCTCCACGGCGGCTACGGTCTCGGACAGTTTGGCGGCAAACCACTCCACGGCTTGTTTCTGGGTGTCGGTCTGCTGGAGGCTGTCGCTTACAGCAAAGCCTTTTACCAGGCGGTAGCTGTTCCAGATCTTGTTGCAGAAGGCAGCGCCCTGCTTCACCTGGGCCTCGTCGTAGAAGATGTCGTTGCCGGCACTGGAGCACAGGAGCATGCCGATACGGACGGCGTCGGCGCCATAAGTATTGATCAGGTCCAGCGGGTTGGGGCTGTTGCCCAGGGTCTTGGACATCTTGCGGCCAATCTTGTCGCGCACGATACCCGTGAAATACACGTTGGAGAAAGGCTCCTTGCCCATGAATTCCTCGCCGGCCATAATCATGCGGGCCACCCAGAAGAAGATGATATCCGGGCCGGTCACCAGGTCGTTGGTGGGATAATAATAGGCCAGATCCTTGTTGGGCTGGTGGTCCGGATGGCCGGGTTTCTCCGGGTCGAATACGCTGATGGGCCAGAGCCAGGAGCTGAACCAGGTGTCCAGCACATCCTCGTCCTGTTTGAGGTCTTCGGCCTTGATATTGGGGTTGATAGCCTGTGCAGCCTTAAGTGCTGCTTCGGCTGTTGCTTCTACTACGTAGCTGCCGTCCGGGAGGTAATAGGCCGGGATGCGCTGGCCCCACCAGAGCTGGCGGGAGATGCACCAGTCGCGGGCGTTCTCCATCCAGTGGCGGTAGGTGTTCACGTACTTTTCCGGGATGAACTTGGTGCGGCCTCTCAGGACGGTTTCCAGGGCCGTGGCAGCCAGGCTTTCCATCTTGAGGAACCACTGGGCACTGAGCTTGGGCTCGATGACGGCGTTGGTGCGCTCGGAATAGCCCACCGGAGAGGTGTAATCCTCTATCTTGAGCAGGTTGCCGGCTTCTTCCAGCATCTTCACAATTTTCTTGCGGGCTACAAAGCGGTCCTCGCCCACCAGAATCTGGGCTTTCTCGTTCAGTTTGCCGTGGTCGTCGATGATTTCCAGCACCGGGAGGTTGTGCCGAAGGCCAATCTCGTAGTCGTGAACGTCGTGGGCCGGGGTCACCTTGAGGCAGCCGGTACCAAAGTCCATCTCTACGTAATCGTCCTCAATCACGGGGATTTCCCGGTTGATGAGCGGGATAAGCACCTTCTTGCCCTTGAGCCAGAAGTGGCGCTCGTCCTTGGGGTTCACGCAGATGGCGGCATCGGCCATGATGGTCTCCGGACGGGTGGTGGCAATGACCAGGTACTTGTCCGTGGGATGGCCGCTACCGTCCGAGATGTAGTATTTGAGGTGATAGAAATGGCTCTGGGTGTCCTTGTGGATGACTTCGTCGTCGCTTACGGCGGTGAGGGCCTCGGGGTCCCAGTTCACCATGCGCACACCCTTGTAAATCCAGCCCTTCTTATAGAAGTACACGAAGGTGTTGATCACAGCCTCGCTCAGGGCCGGCTCCATGGTGAAGCGGGTGCGGTCCCAGTCGCAGGAACAGCCCAGTTTGCGCAGCTGCTGCAGAATGATGCCGCCATGCTCTTCCTTCCACTCCCAGGCATGCTTGAGGAACTCTTCACGGCCGATATCCTCCTTGCGGATGCCCATGTCCTTGAGTTTGGCTACTACCTTGCTCTCCGTAGCAATGGAGGCATGGTCGGTTCCGGGCACCCAGCAGGCGTTTTTACCGTCCATGCGGGCCTTGCGGATGAGCACGTCGTTAAGGGTATTGTTGAGCACGTGGCCCATGTGCAGGATACCGGTCACATTGGGCGGAGGAATCACTATGGTATAGGGTTCTTTCTCATTGGGTTCACTGTGGAAGAACTTGTGGGCCAGCCAATAGGCATACCACTTGTCCTCCACCTCGGCGGCACTGTATTTTGCTGCTAATTCCTTCATGGTTTGTCTTTCTTCGTTTTATCTTACAAAAATACTCATTTTTTGCGTCACATCCAATTCTTCTGCATGCCCCGCGCACGGATTGAGCCGTTTTGGTGCTCGGGGGGCGGTTTACCTGATAATCGGCAACAAGGAACCACCCGCCGTACATTTAAATCGTTTAAATGTGCAACTGGTGGTTGTCATGAGCCACCTACTGCACATAAAACGTTATAAATGCGCAACTTGTGGCTGTCGGGGGAGCTGGTTATTGTTCGTCTATGCCTGTAGCGTGAAGGGAGTCGGCCAGCAGATGTACTTTCATTCTATTGCGGGCCCATTTGAGCATCCAGAAGCACAGCAGCAGGATGGCGATGGACACGATGCCGCTGATTTCCGGCGTGGCAGCGGCCGACATGGCGATGGTGTCGTACAGGCCATGGGCCACAACGGGATACAGCCACATCTTGAGCCCGGCGCCAGGGGCGCGATACCCGTCAAAGTGGTGCAGGGAATAGTAGTAGCCCATGATAACGGCAAAGCCGAAGTGACCGGGTATGGCCGTAATGGACCGGCTGATGCCTGTAGTAATCCAGTTACTGCCCGAGGCAAAGAGATACTCGATGTTCTCGAAGGCCGCAAAGCCCATGCCCACCGCCACGGCATACACAATGCCGTCCATGCGCTCGTCAAAGTCCTTGCACTTGCGAAGGAACAGCCACAGCAGGAACAGCTTGGCGGTTTCTTCCGGAATGGCAGCGCCCAGGAACGCCGTCTTGACGGCTCCGCTCAGGGAGGTAATTTCATGCGGGAAGGCTCCCATGTTCATCAGCGGCACAGAAATGAGTAAGGAGGCGAATACTGATGCACAGCCATAGAAGAAGGCTTTTACGATTTGCTTCACGGGTTCCCGCTGCAATTTATCCTGCTGATAGGTATAGTAAATCAATATGAGGGCGGGCAAAACTGCCAGGGCCAGGATATGAATCATGTTACACGTCGTTTAGTTTTGTGATGTGGTTTTACCGAACCACTTGGGTGAAATAGGGCTCGATTCCGTCGGGCTTGGTGACGTATACCTTCATACGTAAATAATTATCGTTTCAAACCTGATTGCTCAGGCGTTTAATATTCAATCATTTGTCTCAGACAGACCAAAAGAAGCACTATCCTTTTGG
>CAJOHK010000046.1 GCA_905234285.1 uncultured Bacteroidales bacterium | reverse complement strand
ATATTCGTCCAGCAGGCTCTTCTTGGGGAAGGTGATGCCGTAGATACGGG
This sequence comes from uncultured Bacteroidales bacterium, assembly GCA_905234285.1. GTDB lineage: Bacteria > Bacteroidota > Bacteroidia > Bacteroidales > UBA932 > Cryptobacteroides. The sequence goes on along the minus strand of CAJOHK010000046.1, from coordinate 6,153 downwards.
TGAGCTGCTGGCGGGTTTCGTCACCGCGCCAGTAGGCACCGGCCAGGGACAGGACCTTCACTGCCTTGATCACGTCCGTGTTGCGCAGGTGCGGGCCGCGGCAAAGGTCGGTGAACTGGCCGTTGGTATAGTAGGTGATGGTGCCGTCTTCCAGTTCGGAAATGAGCTCCTGCTTGTACTGGTCCCCTTTCTCGGTGAAGTACTTCATGGCATCGGCCTTGGAAACCTCGATGCGGGTGAAGTCCTGCTTCTGGCGGGCAAACTCCAGCATTTTGTTCTCGATGGCCTTGAAGTCGGCGTCGGTGAGGGTGCGGCCGTTCATGTCCACATCGTAGTAGAAGCCGTTCTCGATGGCGGGGCCGATACCGAACTTCACACCCGGGAACAAGGCCTCCAGCGCCTCGGCCATCAGGTGCGAGGAGCTGTGCCAGAACACTTTCTTGGCTTCGTCGTCCTCCCATTTCAAAAGACGCACGGCGCAGTCTTCCGTGATGGGACGGGTAAGGTCGATGGTGGTTCCGCGGGAAGTTTCCGGCTCGGCAGGATATTTTACCTGAACCGCCAGTACCTGTTCTGCCAAACGCGGGCTGATGCCCATGGCAATCTCATAACCTGTTACGCCAGCCTCGTACTGACGCACACTTCCATCCGGGAACGTAATGTTAACCATATCTCAGTTATATTTTAGCTTACAAAGATAGCAATAATTCCTGACATATTGTTCCCGTCCGGGATTATTGCGTTTTTCAAATGGCGGGGGAGGGGGAAAACGCAGTTCGTCCGGGAATAACACTGTTTCCCCGGACGAAAGCTGTTAGATGGCGTATGGATTACACTTTTTTTAACGTTATGCGATCTATCTGTCCATCACTATACGAGTATTCAAGGATAAGGGTATCTTTGGTAAGCGAGACAATTGTCATTGACGTGCCTCCTTCCCCTATTGCTTGTGCGAACACCATCTTATTCCCTTCAAGCGTGTAATTTATGCTATATCCGGACTGAACAAATTGAGTCGCGGTAATCTCAATAATAGGGTTGCCACCTCCCCAATAGTCCTCGTCCCGGACGTGCCACTCCCCGTCATAATACTGTGAGAGGCCCACCATCTCCCACTTGCCAATAAGGTCATTTTTGTTGATGTTGTCCTTGGAACAGGAAACTGACGCTGCCAAAAGCACTGCAATGGCGAGCATAATGGTGAAAAGTTTCTTCATAATAAAACTGTATTAAAGGGTTGAATGTGTATAATACGAAGCATCGGCCCCGGATGGTAAATCCGGCACATGAGAAAAAAGACTTATCGAATTTTACTGAGTTATCACCCCCCCCACGAAAGAAATCCGTGAAGGTACAAACTTCCAAATTCCATCGGTAATCCTCATAATTGCCTCAAAGATAATACTTTTTGGAGATTTATCAAATTTTATCGGTAGTTTGACAGTATAATTCTCGCGTTTATTGTTTTTTGTATTTTGTATTTGTAAAACCGGAAGACATGAATTTTTTTGCGTATCTTTGTGTGTTATGAAAGCAAGAGTGGATAATACCATCCTGTGGAACAGTGCGGCCAAAATGGGTCTCATGCTGGGGGCTGTGAGTGTGGGATGCCTCACCCTTAAAGAGGCGGCCGGCACAAGCGGCAACAGCTTCCTGCAGCAGGCCGCCACCATTATCCTGTGGGCGGTAGAGTTCTTCGGCTGCATCCTCATCCTCAAGAACCAGATGCTTTCCCTGCGGGACAAGTACGCCGACGTAAAGATGGAGCACACCTACCTCCTGGGCCGAAGATCGGCGCTGCTGAGCGGCCTGGTACTGGCATCGGCGCAGGCGCTTTTTGTAATGCAAATGCCTGAGGCCGAGGTAGATACGCTCATCGGCGGCATCACCGATACCATGAACCTCACCGCACAGGACCGCGAAGCCATGAACGGCATGATGGACAAGCTTCCCCTCTTTACCTTCGGCTTCCAGTGGCTCTATTGCTACCTGTACGGAACGCTGCTTTCCGGCTTTCTGTCCCGGTACATTTTCCTCAAAAAACTCTTCAGCTTCCCGCCCAAGTTCCCCGAAGACCAAGATCAAAAACCCGACGAACAATAATGGACCTTTCTATTGTCATACCTTTATATAATGAGCGGGAGTCGCTGCCCGAGCTGACAGCCTGGATTGCCCGGGCCCTCAAAAGCTTCTCCTACGAAATCTGGTTCGTGGACGACGGTTCCACCGACGGTTCCTGGGACGCCATCCGGGACCTGGCTGTCAAGGCCGACAACATCCATGGCATCCGCTTCCGCCGCAATTATGGCAAATCGGCCGCCCTGTACGAGGGTTTTGCCGCCGCCAAAGGAGAGATTGTGGTAACGCTGGACGCCGATTTGCAGGACTCTCCGGAGGAAATCCCCGAGATGGTGCGCATGATTCGGGAAGAAGGGTACGACCTTGTGAGCGGCTGGAAACAGCATCGGAAGGACAACGTCCTCACCAAAAACCTGCCCTCCAAGCTGTACAACTGGACGGCGCGCAAAGTCACCGGCATCAAGCTGCACGACATGAACTGCGGCATCAAGGCCTACCGGGCCGAGGTGGTCAAGAACATCGAGGTGTACGGCGAGATGCATCGCTATATCCCGTACTTGGCCAAGAACGCCGGCTTTGGAAAGGTGGGAGAGAAGCCCGTCCATCACCAGAAGCGCAAGTACGGCGTTTCCAAATTCGGCCTGGACCGCTTTGTAAACGGCCTGCTGGACCTCATGAGCCTGTGGTTCCTGAGCCGATTCGGCGGCCGGCCGATGCATTTCTTCGGCACCAGCGGCATCCTCATGTTCCTGGTGGGCTTCGTGATGACCGTCTGGATTATTGCCGAAAAACTGATTCTGCAGTCACAGGGGCTCAAGTTCAGGGCTGTGACCGACCAGCCGCTTTTCTACCTGGCCCTGGTGGCTCTGGTCCTGGGCGTGATCCTGTTTCTGGCCGGTTTCCTGGGAGAGATGATTTCCCGCAGCGCCTCCGAGCGAAACCGTTATCAAGTGAAAGAACGTTTATAAACCCTAATCTTTACTATTATGAAAAAGTACGTTGCTGAATGCCTGGGTACGTTCGTACTCACATTCCTTGGCTGCGGTACAGCCATGTTCCTGGGTTGTGGCACGCCTGCCGGCGTTGTAGGTGTCGCTATTGCCTTCGGTCTCACTGTCGTTGCCATGGCCTATACCATCGGCGGTGTGAGCGGTTGCCACATCAACCCGGCCATTACCCTGGCCGTGGCCCTGAGTGGCCGCATGAGCTGGAAAGACGCCTGCGGCTACTGGGTGGGTCAGCTCATCGGCGGTATCCTGGCCGGTGCCTGCCTCATGCTGGTCGCCGGAGTTGTCGCTGCTCCTGACCTGACCGGTGCACTGGGCTCCAACGGCGTTGCCAATGCCGGCGGTGTATGGGGTGCATTCCTGGTAGAAACCATTGCCACCTTCCTCTTTGTGCTGGTTGTGCTGGGCACTACGGATACCAAACTTGGCGCCGGAAACTTTGCCGGCCTTGCCATCGGCCTCACCCTCATCCTCGTTCATCTGGTGTGCATCAACCTTACCGGCACATCCGTGAACCCGGCCCGTTCCATCGGCCCCGCTATCTTCGCCGGCGGTCAGGCTCTCTCCGATGTGTGGGTATTCATCTGCGCCCCGCTTGTTGGTGCCGCCCTCAGCGCCTTCTGCTGGAAGTACTTCGAAACCAAGTAACACGTAATTCCAGGAAACATACAACTACCTGATTCTGTGTTAGTTACAAAAATTCAGTCCGGCAAATAGCCGGACTGAATTTTTACAATATGTTGATTCACAACAATTTACACTTTGCCTAAAAGTTAATAGAAACCCCTACGCCGTGCTGCTGGAAGCCGAAATTGACCTTGGGCTGCATGGCATAGCCGCTGTTGCGGTTGGTCTCGTCCACTACCCATTCCATTCGGCCGTTACCGATGCATCTGAGCGGAATACCAATGGACATGAGAGTGAGACCGGTGCCAAAGAAGGGTGCACCTACGCCCACCAGGATGGCGGCAGCTTCACCATTAGAAGTAGCAGCCAAAATGAGACCGGCTATCATCAAGCCACCGCCGGCGGCCGTGAAAGGAATGCCGATATTGGTAAGCACCTTACCAGCCTTAAACTGACCACGCGCGCTGGCAAAGGTCTCTTGCCAGAGCTGCTCGCCGATGACGGCCTTGATTTCTTCATCGCTCAGCTCGTGGCCGTTGATAAAGAGTTGGTCGTCGTCGCGGATGAGTTTGCCTTGATTGCCGAATCCGGGAGCTACGTACGGGGAGGCCACAGGAGCGGGCGTGTTGTTGAACACCTGCTCGGTGCCGTTCTTGAACTGGATTTTAGCCACCTGGCTGATGGGAAGCTTGAAAAGGGGACCATCGGGATTGTCAAAGGCGTGATACACGACGTTTTCGCCATTGATTTCTTCGATGTTGGCGCGAACCATCGTGTTGTCTTTCTTGAGAATAATGTCCTGCGCAAATGCCTGCAGACCCATCAACATAAGGGCCGCCGCCATAAGGGTAGCAAATACTTTCTTCATAATATAAAAAGTTTAGAATGTTACAGTGAGACCCAGACCGTGAGGGGCAAAGCCCATGTTCATCTTAGGCTGGAACGCATACCCATTTCTCTTGTTGGCTTCTTCTACCACCCAGTTCATACGACCGTTACCGATGGAAACGAAAGGAATACCAATGGTAAAGAAGGTTAATGCACCAGAGAAACCAATATAGGCAAATGTCCAACCTATACTAGAATTCGATATCAGACCGGGAATCATACCACCTAGGCCGAAGCCGAGGAATACATCACCTACCAATTCCATGGCCGAGCCAAAGCTGTACTGCCCGCGGGCGCCCACAAAGGTCTCTTCCCAGAGATCCTGACCGATAATCTCACGAATCTGATTATCGTCCAGCTGATAGGTGCCCAGGTACAGATTAGCTCCCCGGCGGGTTAGTTTCTGGCCATAGTTGGGACCGGCATACAGGGGAGCCTGCGGAGCGCGATTGTATGCAGGGGCCTGATTGAACTTTTGCTCGGTGCCATTCTTGAACTGAATGCTCTGGATCTGGCTGATGGGAAGCTTGAAAACAGGACCGTCGGGGTTATCATAGGCATGATAAACCACATTCTCTCCGTTGATTTCTTCGATGCTAGCGCGGATAATAGTATTATCCGTCTTCAGGATAATATCCTGAGCATAAGCCTGCACGCCGATAAACATCAGGGCCGCAGTCATAACGAAGACAAATATTTTTTTCATACTATCGGGTTATTAGAATTAGCATCAATAGTGCAAATTTACGAAAAAAAATTAATATATCAAAGGATTCCTACTTCTCCTTTACCAGGCGCATGGGGCAGCGGTCATACTGGGCATAGGGCTCGGCGAATGCGCCGGCATAGGGCGCAGCACCCTCCTGGAACTCTGTTGTGGTGGCCCTTAATCCGTATTGATCCTGTCTTGAATCCAGCGTCCAGTTAACCACTTTCTTGCCAATGAAGTAAGGAATCCCCTGGCCATAGTAGCCTGCCGCCGGGATAAAAATGACATTCCCGTTGTTCTTGTTGGTATACTTATATCCAGCCACTCCGTTGACCTTCACCCATTTGGTACTACAGGGACCGGGGGTATATTTCCCATCGGCCGTTTTAACGGTTGCCAGTTCCTCGTAGTCCGCTTTGGTAGGGAGGCGGCAGGATTTGAATTCCTCGCCGTAGCTGCCAGAGACGTTGCTGTATTCCATATAAGTACCAAAGTCGGTCGAACGTTCGGCCCCCAGATTCATCGTGCACCAAAGCACACTGGTGCCCATGTCCACCCAAACCAGTTGATCTGTATCGGAATAATCCACGCCCGCTGCGCCACCGTTACCGTCATCGGTTCCATCGAGATTATCCTTGACGCCATTGCAGGAGACTCCCATCAAAAGAGTAACCAATAAAAGAAAAAAATGATTGGCTTTCATAATCAATAACTTTATGTTGACAAAGATAATATTTTTTCATAAAAAGAAAGAGCCCTGGAGGTCGTTTGACCTTCAGGGCTCTCGAAAAACCGCAGCTACCTACTCTCCCAACTGGTGGGTCAGTACCATCGGCGTGGGTG
>CAJOHK010000045.1 GCA_905234285.1 uncultured Bacteroidales bacterium | reverse complement strand
TTGGTCTGTTCATCTCCATCGCCCCGTCCCTCGGATTCCTTGGTACCGTTATCGGTATGATCCAGGCCTTCGACGCTATCCAGGCTGCCGGTGATATCTCCCCGAACGTTGTGGCTGGCGGTATGAAGGTTGCCCTTATCACCACCGTGGGTGGTCTTATCGTTGCTATGATCCTCCAGATCTTCTACAACTACATCATCGCTAAGATCGACGCTCTGTCCATCGATATGGAAGACTCTTCCATCCGCTTCGTGGACACCATGGTAAAATACAACAAGAAGTAATCAACCCCTTTAATTCCAGATACAATGGAAAACCAGAAATACGCTAAAATCACCAAGATAATCCTCTGGGTCCTCATGGGCCTGAGTATCTGCGTGCTGGTCTGGGGTATGATTAAGGGATATCCGGACAACGTAGCCGCAGATAACGGTACCGTAGATCCTCTGCTGTACTGGGCATACATCGTGCTGGGTATCGCTGTCTTGGCAGTGGTTGGTCTGGGCCTGTACGTCACGGCCAAAACCAATCCCAAGGGTCTTGTTAAAATCGGTATCGCAGTCGTTGCAGCCGCCGTTCTGTTCGGTATCTGCTACCTGCTGGCTTCCGGCGCTCCTGCCATCGGTTATTCCGGTGCCACTCCGCCCACTGCCACCGAGCTTAAGATGACCGACACCATCCTCAACCTCGCCTACCTCGTAGGTGGTGCAGCTCTCCTGTCCATCATCTGCGGCGAAGTTCTGATGACCATCCGCAACAAAAAGTAAAGTAAACCATGGCAAGAAGAAAATTTGAAGCAATCGGTTCTACGGCTGACATTGCATTCCTGCTCCTGTGCTACTTCCTCATGACTACAACCATGGGAGATCAGTCAGGTCTGCAGCGTCGTCTGCCCCCGATCCCGGATGCCCAACAGGCCCAGGACCAGAAGGTTAACCGCCGTAACATCATCATCGTCAGAATCAACTCTGCCGATAAGCTGTTTGCCGGTAGCGAAGCCATGGACATCTCTTTCTTGAAAGAAAAAATCAAGGAGTTCCTCACCAACCCCACCAACAACCCCAACCTCCCGGAAAAGGAAGCTAAGGAAATCGGCGGCAAAACCTACATGGTCTCCAAGGGCGTTATCTCTCTGCAGAACGACCGTGGTACCAGCTATCAGGCCTACATTGCCGTTCAGAACGAGTTGGTGAAAGCCGTGAATGAGCTCCGTGACGAGTTCGCCCGCGCCAACTTCGGCAAGAAGTTCTCCAAACTCTCAGAGGACGAACAGGATATTGTTAAAAAGGCCGTTCCTCAGAACATCTCCGAGGCCGAGCCTAAGGATACCGGTAAAAAATAGGAGGTAAACATTATGTCAAAATTTGGAAGTTCCAGCAATAAGAAGGAAGTCCCGCAGGCATCGTCCAACTCCCTTTCCGATATCGTGTTCATGCTCCTGTTCTTCTTCATGGTAACCACCCAGATGCGTGAAACCGAGCAAAAGGTGAAAGTCACCATGCCCGTCGCCTCCGAGGTTGCCAAACTGGAGAGAAAGGACCTGAGCGCCAGTATCAACATTGGTAGCCCTACCCTTCAGTACCAGGCTATGTACGGTACAGACGCCCGTATCCAGCTCAACGATTCTTTCAAGACTGTGGCCGACATCCGCGACTTCATTGCCGCAGAGCGTGACGCCATGTCCGAGGCCGAGCGGTCCCTCATGACCGTGAACCTCCGCGTGGACCAAGATGTCCGCATGGGTATCGTTTCCGATGTGAAGCAGGAGCTGCGTCGCTGCTCCGCCCTTAAGATTATGTATGCCGCCCGCAAACCTGCGGCCGACTAATCGCACATCGCACATTTGTAAAAAGCAGTTCCCTACCCGGGAGCTGCTTTTTGTTATTCCAAAGAAAAACCGTATTTTTGTAACACATCGGATTGATGACTCTTAACATACATTTCTCACTTTATTCGGCGTCCCGGAACCTAGGAAATTCCCACGCATCTACGAATAAGTCGATAAATGTCTGCGCTTTGGCGTAGACCGACTTGTTCAGGATGCAGGCTTCCTAGGGCCTCGGGCGTGGATAAGAAAGTCTGCGCCATTTTAAAAACTAAATTTCAAACTATGAGCCACCTAGACTTCCTGGAGACCGATTATTGAAAAATTGCATCACGAACAACATTGTAACAATTTATTTATAAGACAGTTACCTTGAAATTTTAAACCCGCCCGAATTTTTCATAATCTTTTGACTGCACTATATTTTTGCAGTCTTATGCAAGCCAAACCTAAACGAAGATTATGAGAAAGAAAAGCAAGGACCCGGATCTGCAACGGGTTCTGTTTCTGCGTGAGACGCAACGTGCGCAAATGCACCATCAGCTGGTAAGCTCGGCCCTTTTTCTGACAGAATGGTACTGGCAGGACGATATGCGGTACACATTCCAGTATCAAGACCACGATTACCAGCTATTACGTTATCGGCGAATAAGGAACCAGCTGCTGGGCAGCACCGAAACCGGATTCGGCCTGTTGCAGCAAAACATGAACCAGCAGATGGACGGCATCTTTGACAGGATGCACCTGCACTTTCCCCACTGGGACATGACCAAGCAATTGCTGTTCAGCTATTATTCGGCCGGCTTTACCAATTTCCTGGTGCAGCATTTGCTGGATATGAGTACAGCCAATTCTGCCTCTGTGGTAAAAAACCGCATGCGGGACGAGATTGAGCGCCTGAACCGCGACGACCGCGAAGAATACCTGACGCTCCTCCCCCAACGCAGCTGCCGCCTGGGAGATGAACTGGAGTATTATAATATAATATAAGGTCTAGCAGCTTTCCCTCACCACCAGCGTAGGAGGAATAAGCAGCTGCCGGGGCTGAGGGTCCGGGTGACCGCCCCTGCGGGCCGCTATAATCTCGAACAGCGTATTCACGGCAATTTGGACGGCATCGTGCAGGGGCTGCTCTACGCGTGTAACCGCCGGATCCATAAAATCCAGGAAGCCGTTGTTGTCGTAGGAGATAATTCCCACATCCTTGCCGGGACGGAGGTGCAGGTGACGCAGCGCGTCAATGGCGCCCAGCAGAATGGTGGAGCTAAAGGCAAATACGGCATCAAAAGCAGGTTTTTCTCCCGCAGCAAAAGCCTGCAGCACTTCCCTATTGCCATTCTCCACCGAGAAGGCATCTCCCACCACCTTGTAGGAAACCCCATGGACGCCGATGGCCTCCCGGAAGCCTCTGACACGCTCCTTATTGGGCATAGAATCTGGCACGCCCTGAATGGCCAGGATATTCTTGTATCCTTTTTGCAATAAATACTCTTCGGCCATGGCCCGGCCTACCTCCCCATGACCAGTGTATGGGAAGATACCCCCGAGAACGCCAGCACCATCACCTGCAAGACCGACAACAACGGCTACTGCACCGAGGAAAAGAAAGTATTCCCTGACGGTTGGACCGAGATCTTCTCCATCACCTGGGAAGAGATCAAATAAGTTCTTCTTTCCATCACCTCACAGCCTCCCCTGCCGGGAGGCTGTTTTTTTTGCTAAGGTCCCGAAGAAGTGTTATATTTGCATGATTATGCATTTAGATTCTATGGAAAGCCTAAAAAGAACCAAAATCAAGGACCTGCTCTCATGTGAGCCCGGGCAGGAGGTGCTGGCCAAAGGCTGGGTACGCACCAAAAGAGGGAACAAACAGGTAAAGTTCATCGCCCTCAACGACGGTTCTACCATCAATAATATTCAGATTGTAGCCAATACAGAGCTCTTTGACGAGGATCTCCTCAAGCGCGTCACCACCGGCGCCTCCCTGGCCGTGAAGGGCCAGCTGGTAGCCAGCGTGGGCAGCGGCCAGGCCGTCGAGATCCAGGCATCGGCCATCGAGGTGCTGGGAGACTGCGACCCCATGCGCTTCCCGCTCCAGAAGAAGGACACCACCCTGGAATACCTGCGCAGCGTAGCGCACATGCGCCTCAGGACCAACACCTTCGGGGCTGTGCTGCGCATCCGCAACGCCATGGCTTTTGCCATCCACAAGTTCTTCAACGAGAAAGGCTTTGTATATCTGCACACCCCGCTCATCACCGAGAGCGACGCCGAGGGCGCCGGCGACATGTTCCAGGTAACCACGCTGGACCTCAAGAACATCCCACTGGACAAGAAGGGCAACGTGGACTTCGGCAAAGACTTCTTCGGCAAAAAGACCTCTCTCACCGTCTCCGGTCAGCTGGAGGGCGAGCTGGGCGCCACCGCCGTGGGCGAGATTTACACCTTCGGCCCCACCTTCCGCGCCGAGAATTCCAACACCCCGCGCCACCTGGCCGAGTTCTGGATGATTGAGCCCGAGATGGCTTTCTATGACATCAACGATAACATGGCCCTGGCCGAGGAATTTGTGAAGTACCTGGTGCAGTACGCCCTGGACCACTGCATGGACGACCTCCAGTTCCTCAACGACAAATACGACGACGGCCTCATCGAGCGCATGCGCAGCGTGCTGGGCATCGCCTTCCAGAAGGTCACCTACACAGAGGCTGTGGAAATTTTGGAAAAAGCCATTGAGGGCGGCGTCAAGTTCGAGTACCCGGTGCACTGGGGCACGGACTTCCAGAGCGAGCACGAGCGCTACCTGGTAGAGAAATATTTTGGCAAGCCCGTGATCCTGATCGACTTCCCCAAGGACATCAAGGCCTTCTACATGAAGCAGAACGAGGACGGCCGCACCGTGCGCGGCATGGACGTGCTCTTCCCCAAGATCGGTGAGATCATTGGCGGCTCCGAGCGCGAAGCCTCCCTGGAAAAACTGGAACAGCGCATCGACGAGCTGGGCATGTCCCGCAAGAACCTGGAATGGTACATTGACACCCGCCGCTACGGCTCAGTCCCCCACTCCGGATTCGGCCTTGGCTTCGAGCGCCTGCTGCTCTTTGTCACCGGCATGGCCAACATCCGTGACGTGATCCCGTTCCCCAGAACTCCCAAGAACGCAGAATTTTAAAATATGTTAGTCATTGGTATTGCCGGAGGATCCGGTTCCGGAAAAACAACAGTTGTAAAAGCGATTGTCAACCAATTGCAGGGCCGCGTGGTGGTAATCCCTCAGGATTCCTACTACAAGGACTCCAGCCATGTGCCCGCAGAGGAACGGAAGAAGATTAACTTCGACCACCCGGATGCCATTGACTGGAAGCTCATGTGCCAGCAAATCCGGGAGCTCAAGAGCGGGAAAACCATCGAGCAGCCGGTGTATTCCTACATCACCTGCTCCCGTTCCACCACGGAGACCATTACCGTAGAGCCGGCCGATGTGATCATCGTAGAAGGCATCCTCATCTTCACCTGCAAGGAACTGCGGGACCAGATGAACATCAAAATCTTTGTGGACGCCGACGACGATGACCGCCTCATGCGCATCATCGTGCGCGATATCGCTGAGCGCGGCCGCACCATCGAAACCGCCATCGAGCACTACTGCGACACCGTGAAGCCCATGCACCTGCAGTTCATTGAGCCGTCCAAGCGGTACGCCGATGTAATAGTGCCCCAGGGCGGCCACAACAAGGTGGCCATCGACATCCTTACCACCACCGTGGAACAGGCGCTCAAAAAGAGCAAACGCCGCAAGAAATGAAGCTAACCCCCGACCAAAAGGCAGGACTATATATCACCGTGAGCATCCATCTCGCGGTGATTATCGTTTTGCTGGCGGTCAGGATTGGGTATGTCATTCAAAAGGAGAACAGCTTTGTGCTGGACTTCACCAAGCAGGAGGAAATAGAGCAGGAGCAGCAGCAGGAAGAGTTGCAGCGCCTGGCCGCCGACAGGCTGGAGGAGCTCATCGCCGCCGCCTCGTCGGTGCCCATCCGCAATGTGGCCGTAGACCGATCGGCCCTAAAGGACGACCGCGGCACCAATGCCGAAGAATTGTACCGGGAGGCCGAGCGTCTGGCCCGGGACCTTCGCGACGGGCAAAACCGGGCTGCCGAGGAGCCCGACGCCTTTGCCGCCGCCGCACCGGACCCCGAACCTGCCAAGCCCGCCGCCGAGCCCCGGCCCTACAGCGGGCCCTCGGTGCTGTCCTGGAGCCTGGACGGCCGCAAAGCCAGCCACCTCCCCATCCCCGCCTACCGCTGCTACGGCGCCGGCGAGGTTACCGTCATTATTACCGTGAATAACCGCGGGGACGTAGTGAACGCCAAGGTAGACNNTCCATATTACTGGGCGATGAAGGCGTAGGTGATGGTGCCCATTTGCCGCCCGCCTCTCCAAATTCTCCTCCTCCACTTCGGCCCCCGCCCGCCAAATGGGCACCATCACCTACGCCTTCATCGCCCAGTAATATGGACAAACTCATTCTCATAGACGGTCATGCGCTGGTATTCAAGATGTACTATGCGTTTCTGCGCCGTCCCATGGTCAATTCCAAAGGGGCCGATATGTCTATCCTGTACGGCTTCACCAAATACCTGCTGGAGCTCATTGAGCGGGAGAAACCCACGCATGTGGCGGTGGCGTTTGATCCGCCGGGCGGCACCTTCCGTAACCAGATGTACCCGGCGTACAAGGGTACGCGGCCCCCTACCCCGCAGCTTATCATCGATGCGCTGGAGCCCCTCACCGAGCTGGTGCAGGCGCTGGGGATCCCCGTCCTTACCATCATGGGCTTCGAGGCCGACGATGTCCTGGGCTCCATAGCCACGCAATATGCCAGCGAGAATCTGGATGTCTATATGGTCACGCCCGACAAGGATTACGGCCAGCTCATCGGCCCGCATGCGTTCCAGTACAAGCCGGGCAAGAGCGGCACGGACGCCGAGATTCTGGGGGTACCGGAACTCTGTGAGAAATGGGGCATCAGCCGCCCTGCGCAGGTGATAGACATGCTGGCCATTTGCGGCGACACGGCCGACAACGTCCCCGGCGTAAAAGGCGTGGGAGAAGTGGGCGCGGCCAAACTCATCGCCAAGTACGGCAGCCTGGAAGGCATCTACGAACACCTGGGAGAGCTTACGGCCAAGCAGCAAGAACTATTTAAGGAGGCCGAGCCGCACATGGCCCTGTCCAAGGCCCTGGTTACCATTAAAACCGACATGGACCTTCCCGTCACGCTGGAAGACATGCGCTACACGGGCCAGTTCGCCCCCGCCATCGTGGACCTGTTCAACAATTATGAGTTCGGGTCCCTGAAAAAGTATTTGAACGGCCGCATCTTAGCGGCCGACAGCCAGCTGCCGCACAAAAACGGGCCAATTTGCGCGTCAAGTGGCTCACAAGAGCCACCTGTTACGCATTTAAGCCCCAAAATGTGCAGCGCGTGGCAGCTAATGGAAACCAAGCCGGAGAAACTGGGTGTAATCACCACCCCCGAGCGTATCCTGCTTGCAAACGGCAACCTGGTGGCGGTCCAGGAACTGCCCGCCCGGGACGATACCGCAAAAAAACTCCTGGAAGACCCTTCCATTGCCAAATACGGGGTAAATCTTAAAGGACAATGGCACCTGCTCAGAAAAGCGGGGATCGGCCTGGAGGGTCAGTGGAACGACATCCAGCTCATGCACTATGTCATTTCGCCCGAGCGCAGCCACGACCTCTCGGCCCTGGCGCAGACTTATCTGGGCGTGTCGCTGGAGGCATCGGCCCAGGCCACTACGGGCTCGCTATTTGACGAAATCCCCGAGGAGGACGATACTTCCCGCCTCCAAGAGGCCGCGGTGCTCATCCCCCTGGGAGACCGCTTAAGGCAGGAACTTCCTGCCTTTTACGACAGCATGGAAGAGCCCCTGGCCAAGGTTCTGGCCCAGATGGAGCGTGACGGCGTAAAGGTGGATCTGAGCCAGTTAAAAGTATTTGCCGACGGCCTCAGAAAAGAACTGGCCGAGCGCGAAGCCCGCATCCGGGAAATGGCCGGCGACCCGGGCCTCAACATCTCGTCCCCCAAGCAGGTGGGCGACCTCCTGTTTGACAAGCTGCAGCTGGATCCCAAGGCCAAGAAAAGCGGCAAGGGCCAATACAGCACCGACGAAGCCACCCTGCTGGCCATCGCCGACCGCCACCCCATCGTGGACGAAATCCTGGAATTCAGGGGCGTCAAGAAGCTCCTTTCTACCTATATCGAGCCGTTCCCGCAGTACATTTCGCCGGTGGACGGGCGCGTGCACACCACGTTCAATCAGGCGCTTACGGCCACGGGGCGGCTTTCCAGCTCCAATCCCAACCTGCAGAATATCCCCATTCGCACCGAGCGAGGCAAGGAGATCCGCAAAGCTTTTGTGCCCGGCACGCCAGGCGGTGTCATTGTATCGGCCGACTATTCCCAGATAGAGCTCCGCATCATGGCCCATCTGAGCGCCGATGCCCACCTGACCCAGGCCTTCCGCGAAGGCATGGACGTGCACGCCGCCACCGCCGCCAAAATATTCGGCATTCCGGTGCAGGAAGTCACGCGTGAGCAGCGCGGCATGGCCAAAACGGCCAACTTCGGCATCATGTACGGGATTTCATCCTTCGGCCTGGCGCAGCGGCTTCACCTGCCCCGCGGCGCCGCCAAACGGCTCATCGACGACTACTTTGCCTCCTTCCCCGCCATCCGCAGCTTCATCGACAGCAGTGTGGCCTTTGCCCGGGAAAACGGCTATGTAGAGACGCTCTTCGGCCGCCGGAGGTACCTGCCCGACATCAACGCCCGCAACGCCACCGTCCGAGCCCTGGCCGAGCGCAACGCCGTGAACGCCCCCATTCAGGGAACGTCGGCCGATATCATCAAGCTGGCCATGATTGGGGTAGCCCGCCGCCTGCGCTCCGAGGGGTTGCGCAGCAAGATGGTCCTCCAGATCCACGACGAACTGGTCTTTGACGCCATTCCCGCCGAGGTCCCGGCCCTCCAGGCCCTGGTGGTGGACGTAATGGAGAACGTCATTAAGTTGTCTGTCCCCCTCACCGTAGAATGCTCCAGCGGCATCAACTGGCTGGAGGCGCATTAATCCACCCAAATTAGCCCTCCGCACACCGTCTGGGCCGTTTTCGTGCTCGGGCGTGGCTTGGTGTGCCACCTGCTGTACAAAATAGGGCCTGAATGTGCATTAAGTGGCTTCGGGGAGCCACCGGGCGTACAAAACAAGGCCAAAATGCGCAGAAAGAAAACCCCGGGCCGAAATGTGCGGTCCGGGGTTGGGGGTAGGGACGATCGGATTCGAACCGATGACCTCTTCAATGTGACTGAAGCGCTCTAAACCAGCTGAGCTACGCCCCTATTGGGGATTGCAAAGGTAGTATCTTTTCTGTAAACCGCCAAATTTTTTTTAATCGAGTAGGAGGAAAACAAAGGATTTTCGGAGTTTTCCTCCTATTTCCTTTGTTTTCCGACCTCTCACACCACCGTACGTGCCGTTCGGCATACGG
>CAJOHK010000044.1 GCA_905234285.1 uncultured Bacteroidales bacterium | reverse complement strand
GTACTCAGTGGCTACCTGACCTACCATTCTCCGAACTGGTTGATTTTTGCCAAGATATAAAAAAGCCCCAGCGCTCAATGCACAGGCCCTGTCGCTTCGCTCCGAAGACGTTTCACTTACATTCGTTACATGCTTGCAAAGATTTGCGTTTGAGTGGCGTTTCGTGTATCTTTGTGGAAAACGATGACGCTATGTCTGATATTGAAAAAATACAGTTGTTCGAGAGCAAGAAGATCCGTACAGCTTGGGATGAAGGGAAGCAGGAATGGTTCTTTTCCATTGTGGATGTTTGTGGTGTACTCACTGATCAACCAGATTATGATCACGCGAAGAATTATTGGAAAGTTTTAAAGTTTCGGTTGATTAAAGAGGGAAATGAGTCGGTTACAAAATGTAACCAACTGAAATTAGTCTCACCCAAAGACGGAAAAAGGTACTCGACTGATGTGGCTGACATGGCTCTTATGTTTCGAATTATCGAGTCCATTCCCTCCAAGAAGGCAGAACCCATCAAGGTTTGGATGGCTCAGGTTGCGGCGGAGCGCATCAACCAGGCAATCGACCCGGAGCGCAGCATTGACCAGGCCATAGCAGATTATCGCCGATTAGGATACTCGGAGGCTTGGATAAACCAACGAATCAAAACCATCGAAATCCGCAAAGGACTCACGGATGAGTGGAAACGTGGTGGCGTCACAAAAGAAGTAGATTTTGCTTTTCTGACCGATTTGATGTCCAAAACCTGGAGCGGCATGACTACCCGCGAGTATAAGAGATACAAGGGGCTGACCAAGGAAAACCTTCTGGACAATATGACCAATATGGAGCTGCTGCTCAATGCTCTGGCTGAGGAAACCGCCACTGAAATCAGCAAGCAGCGTGATCCGGAAGGGCTTGCCGAAAATGCCGGCATCGCCAAAGAAGGTGCCGAGGTGGCTAAATCGGCCCGCAAAGAGGTAGAGAAACGGCTTGGTCGGAGTGTAGTTTCACCAGAGAAAGCTATCGACCATATTCAGTCCCCAGAAGAACTTCCATTTTCTAAACCAGACGAACAATAGTGCTGTAAACCAAGTAGATACACCTCAATCAAATCCTCGAAATTGGTTCGATAATTGTCCCATTGCCCGCACACGAATTTGCCCGGCCTTCCCGGCCGGGCTTTTTTATGCCTTATGTAATCTTACCTCAATATAGTGCCTTTAACTGAGGTTAGATTGACGTTTGTGACCATCTTTCCTTATTTTTAGGCAGATATTCAGGTTAAGATTGGTGAACCGCCAATCCACCGCGTGTTGGGCGTGGGCATAAGTGATTGGGTATAAACAGTTATAACATTTATAATCAAGCACTTACGCTCACGCGGCTAATTCAGATAGTTCCAGGACACTGGCACCTTCTTTCTTAACTCCGGGAACACTACCTTTCGCCACTTCACTTCCTGCGTGGAGCATAACCCGCTATAATTATGCAACTTACGCAACCACGGGTGCACTTCCAGGCGCACCCGCAGCCCAGTAAATAATTGATAATCAACAATATGAACCATATATAAAGATAGTATAGGCATCTGAGTCTTGACCCAAAGAAGGTTTGCAATGGGCTTTCGCGTACCTCAATGCCCGTAAAATGGAAGAAATTGATTCACAACTACTTATGCAGAATACCCTACCGGAAAATCGGCAGGGTATTTTGTGTAACACTCTAAATATCAATCACTTCCATTTTACGCCCCGGTCCAATAGTTAGTTTGGCGAGAGCCGAAGCCAGGTAGAAGAATCGGTTTTTTTGTAACTTTGCAGGACCAAGCCTATGCGTTATGAAAAAGATTGTTGCCCTTCTCACCTGCATTGCAGTGTCCTGCGTGAGCTTTCAGGCATGCGGTCAGAATAAAGAATTAAACATTCAGCCACCCTCTTCGGGGAATACAGGCGGCGATGATAAGACACCCCAACCCGAACCCGGACCGGTAGACAACATCGCCACCAGGCGCACCATGCAAATGGGCCTGGGCTGGAACCTGGGCAACAATCTGGATGCCTACGAGGAGGATCCCGAAGACAAAGACTACCTCATGCCCAGCGAAACCATTTGGGGCAACCCCAAGGCTACCCAGCAGGCCATCAACAAGGTAAAGGAAGCCGGGTTCACCACTATCCGCATCCCCGTAACCTGGCTGGCCAAAATCGGCCCGGCACCGGACTACAAGATTGACGCCCAATGGATGACCCGCGTAACAGAAGTGGTTAATTACGCCAAGAACGCCGGCTTCCAGAACGTGATTGTGGACACCCATCACGATGAAGACCACGACAACAACCACTGGCAAAGCCTCAAAAGAGCCTCCAAAGACCCTAAGGTAAACGAGCAAATCAAAGCCGAAATCAAGGCCGTATGGACCCAGATTGCCAACAATTTCAAAAATTGCGGGGAGTGGCTCATGTTCGAGGGCTTCAATGAACTGAACGATGGCGGCTGGGGCCACAGCGCCGAATTCAAGGCCAACCCCACCATTCAATGCCGCATCCTGAACGAGTGGCTCAAAGTATTTGTAGATGCCGTTCGCGCCACCGGCGGCAACAACGCCACCCGCGGCTGGGCCTATTCCCTCTATTATATGGAATACGTAGCCAAGGCCGCCCGCACCTACTGCCTGCCCGCCGTCCTTTGGGACTGTGGCGGCAAGGGCGTCCCCGGCCCCGAGCATCACTATTACATCTGCCACGACACCGGAGCCTATTACCCCGACGCCAAGGAGACCATCGATGCCATTATGAAAGGGTGGTTCAGCGAAGACCCTGAGTACACGCTTCAATCGGTGTACAACAATGCCCCCGTTATCAAATAGTTTAGCGCAACCACTTAAGGAAAAAGTCGCACACGGCCTGGCAGGTATCCAGGTCCTTGAGGGCCCAGCTGTGCTTGTCGCCCTGGACCTCGTATAGGAGCACCTCGCAGGCAGGGCCGTCGGGCCATGCCGGGACACCTTGCATCCAGCTGTGGAGAATCACCTGATGGGAGCCTTCGCTCAAAAGCGGTAGCGTAACCGTGGGGCCAGTCGCGCAGCCATCGGCCTGTACCCAGGCTTCCACGGCCTCCGGTACAGGGATATAGGCACCCCAGCCGCCGGCATTCTCCAAATCACCTTCCCAGCTGGAGGTTTTGTCGGCCGTGCCATGGACTTCCATGAACGGTACGGGAGCGTGGAACGGCACTTCGTCGGCCACCCATTTCATGGTAAGGCCTGCAATGGAGGCAAAGGCATTGAAGGCCGACGGATACTTGCGCCCTATCAGGTAGCACATCTCTCCCCCGTTGGACATGCCGGTGAGGAAGAGATTCTCCTGGCTGAGGCCATACTTGGCCGCCACTTCCCGGGCCAGCAGGCAAATGAATTCGGCATCGTCCTGACGCATCCCCTCCTGTGCCGGATAGCCCACCCACCAGCCGGTTTTCCCTTGCGGCGCCTTGAGTCCCTGGGGTACGCACACCGCAAAGCCAGCCTTCCTGGCAGCCTCCAGCATCTCGGGCCGATAGCCGTCGGCCTTGCCGCCATAGCCATGCAGCATCACTATGAGCGGACGCTGCGGCAGCAAAGAATCGGGGACAAAAACATAATGGATGCGATAGGTGCCTTCATACAGGAGACTGTCCTTAACGGTTTGGTTCTCCTGCGCCCCGGCCATCCAGGCCCAAACGAGCGCCAACGCCAGTAAAACTGCCTTTTTCATGGGATTATCGGCTTAAAGTACAATTGTCAATGGCCACCTGCCGGAATCCATTGTCGTTCCAGGAAACCACGGGAATGAGCGCGCCTTTGATGTCGGTGGCTTTGATATTCTGTAGCGTAAGGTCCAGTGCCTCCGAGCCGTCCCGGACCGAGGTGGCCACGGGGTCGGAGAGGCCGGTCATGGTAAGGTCATGCAGCCAAATGCCGCGGGCAGTGCCGGTAGCGGTGCCCCATGCGCCGGGCTCCAGGGCAATACCGAAGAGCATGTTGTTGCGCCGGGCCTCCCCGCTGGTGCGATGCGGATAGTCGCCAGGGCCTCGGAAGTGGCAATGACGCACCTCCACGCCGTCCGAGGGCATAATCATCCTGATTCCGTTGCAGGACGAGTTGATGTCGCAATCCTCTATGAGCATGTGGTTCCAGTAGCCGCCGGCTATGCAGTCGTCGCCGGTAGAGAGGCGGCATCGGCGGATGACGGCGTTGTCGGCCCCCCGCACGTGAATGCCGTCCCAGCCTTCCAGAATGGTCAAATCCTCGAACACCGGTGCATCCAGCGCATAGCCGAGGAAAGCGTAATTGGAGGCACGGCGGACGGTAATGCCCCAGAGCCGGAAGCCCTCGGCGCAAGCCACAATAATGGTGTGCGGCCCCCGCATGCCTTCCTCTCCGCGCGCATCGAACACATGAGCGCCGTCGAGGGTGCCCTTTCCGCCGATGGCCGCATCCTTGACCCCGTCGCCGATAATGAGCGCCTTCATCCACTGCCGGTCGTTCACGCAGTTGGCGTTGGCCGTGCCATTGCCGCTGTCAAAACGGGTGAGGTCGTCTGACGGGATGTAAGGCTCGTAGGCGTCGGGATCTTCTACGCCCTGAAGCACGGCCCCTTCCTCCAGGTACAGTTCCACGCCGTCCCGCAGGTAGAGGGTGCGGCTCTCAAAATGGCCCGCCGGGACCAGAACCCTTCCGCCGCCCTGCCCGGCGCAGGCATCCAGGGCCGACTGGATGGCTTGGGTACAATCGGCGTCCTCTACGGCGCCAAAGTCTTTGACGTTCAGCGCTTCCGGAGCGGCCGTACAGCCCATCAGAAGCAGGGAAAGGAACAGATATACAGAATGGTGTTGCATAATCTTCACAAAGATAGAAATTTTTTTGTTTTTCGCATATTGCGGGTATCTTTGCGCAAAATGAGCTACCAATGAATCGGCTTCCGGTTTTCTTTGCAATATGAAAACCAGATTAATAGCACTGCTTTGCCTGCTTCCGCTGCTCATTTCCTGCGAGAAGCCCTCTGAGAACCTTATTATAACGCCTCCCGAGAAGGCCAAGACAGAAGAGCCCACCGAGCCCCAAGAGCCCGAGGACCCGCAAAAGCCGGACACCCCCGAGACACCCAATCTCCCGGACATCACGGGCGGGTACATCATCGTGGGCTACGCCTATGCCGACAGCGGTCCCCTGCCGGACCCTTCGCTGGTTACCCACATCAACTTCTCCTTCGCCAAAATCAACAGCGACTTCGAGACCCTGTACATCCGGGACAAGAAGCAAAAGCGGCTCAAAGAGATTGTCGGACTCAAATCCCAGAATCCCAACCTCAAGGTGCTGCTCTCGGTAGGCGGCTGGGGCGCCGGCAACTTTAGCGAGATGGCGGCCAGCGAAACCCACCGCAAGGCTTTCTGCAAGAACTGCCTCCAGGCCGTGAAGGACTACAAACTGGACGGTATCGACATAGACTGGGAGTACCCCGGCAGCGACGAAGCCGGCATCTCCTCCTCGTCCAACGACAAAGCCAATTTCACGCTCCTCATGCAGGACCTGCGGGCCACCCTGGGCAACGACAAACTGCTCACCATAGCCTCGGAGGCCGGCGCCGGCTACATTGACTGGAAAAAAGTGATTCCGTACCTGAACTTCGTGAACATCATGAGTTACGATATGGGCCGCCCGCCGTCCCATAATGCAGCCCTGTATCCCTACAAAGTTAACGGCGAGGAAAAGATGAGCTGTGAGAAAGCCGTATACAAGCACTACAAAGCCGGCGTTCCCTACAACAAGATGACCCTCGGTATGGCCTTCTTCGGCCGGGTAGACCGCGTAGTTCTGCAGGGCGACGAACTGGATTACAACGAGATCCTCGAGCTCAAAGGCTACAACAAATACTGGGACGACACCGCCAAAGTCCCCTACCTCACCGACGGCGACGGCACCATGGTCCTGAGCTACGACGACGAATATTCCATCGGCTTAAAGGCCGACTACGTTAAGCAGCAGGGCCTTCTGGGCGCCATGTACTGGGACATTGAGGCCGACGACGCCAACTGGACGCTGGGTAAGGCCGTAGCTACCCGGCTCATCGGCTATCAGGATCCCAACCCCGCCAGCATCCCCGTGTATCAGGTCACCAACCCCTACATGCAAAAGTACATGGAAGAGGTTACCTACAAAGACCGCGTATACACTTCTGTGGTTACCAGTTATCCGGGCGGGGTCACCGAAGATGCCGATATTCCTCCCACCGTCACCTTGGAATGGCCGGCTGTCTCTAAAACACAAAAGCTCCTCCTGGCCGAGCAAGGCGGATGGACCCGCACCTACACCGTAAAATCCGGCGTAGGCAAACAGGAGCTTACCAATCTGGTGCCCAATGTGGAATACACATGGAAGGTTACCACCACCACGGACGGTGCCATCGTGCGGGAGGGCAAGTTCCGCACTACCGGTTCCATCCATCAGCTGTTCCTGCTGTCGAATGTCCGCAACGCCCGCGATATGGGAGGCTGGACCACCACCGATGGAAAAATGATGCGCTATCGCATGCTCTACCGCGGTTCCAAAGTAAGTTCGAGTCGCATGAACTCGGACGGAAAGGCCGAAGGCTTGGCCCAGGGCATTCAGGCCGAGCTGGACCTTCGGGGTCTGGACGATGTCCCCCAAAAATCCTACTTCGGCGACAACATCCCGTTTCTGGCGCCCGGCTTCAGCGTTTACTACCGCAGTATGTTAAGGGACAGGGCCGAAGGCATCAAGGAGGCTTTTGAATTCGTTGTCAAATGCCTGCGTCAGAACAAGCCTGTTTATATTCACTGCTCGGCCGGCCGAGACCGTACCGGTGTCATGGCCATGATCATCGAGGGTGTGCTGGGCGTTCCCGAGTCTCAGATTGGCAAGGACTACGAGCTCACCTATTTTGCCCCGGCCGACATCAGCCTGGAGGACGACGGCCTGTACCACCACATGCGCACCGCCGCCGACAGCTACCAGAAAGCCCTGGAATACATGTGGACCATGTCCAAGGATGGTACACTGAAAAGTGGCGTAGAGCAGTATCTGCTAAGCATAAAAGTCCAGCAGAAGGACATTGACGACCTACGGTCCATCATGCTTCAATAAGTCTTA
>CAJOHK010000043.1 GCA_905234285.1 uncultured Bacteroidales bacterium | reverse complement strand
ACCGCCGTATGCCGAACGGCACGTACGGTGGTGTGAGAGGTCGGTAAACGAAAGTAGGAGATAAACTCCATTACTTTCGTTTACCTCCTACTCGATTATTCTCTCGGGAAATCTTATTCTTTGGAAACGGCGAAGGTTACCCGGAACGAGGGCGTTTTGCCGCCAGCAGTGGGACCGTTGAGCGTGGCTTTGTAATAACGGTCCTTGTCCAGCTCCGTATTGTAGCTGTAGCTGGTCTGGTTGGCCGAGGCCATCATCTGGGCCATCATCATATAATTATAGTAATTGCTGTAGCTGTTGTAGCCATAGCTGCCGTAGCCGCCGTAACCATAGCCGCCTCCGTACAGGCTGTTGTAATAGCTGGCATACAGCAGGCTTTGGTAGTAGCTGTCGTCGTAGGTAGAGCCGTTGGCATCCTCTACCAGTTCCGTATGGATGGTAAGAAGCCAGATATCGGCGTCCGTGGCCTTGTCCAAATCGTCGCGGTACAGCAGTTCCTGCATGTGGTAGGTGATGTCCGGGCAGTACATGAGGTTGGAACGGTCTATGTCGCCCTGGTTCTCCGAGGACACGCTGGCATCCGTGAGGCCGGCAAAAGTAAAGTACTCTTTCTTGGTGTCGGAGTCGGTGACGGTGGCGCGGATGGTAGGGCTCAATACGGGCGGGAAGTAATTGAGCTGCTTGTAATCCTCGGGCATGCTATAGGGAAGAATGACGGTAGCCCGTACTACTACGGCTTTGTCGGGGTTCTTGCCCAGCTTGGTAATCTCTTCCCGGGTTTTTGCGCGTAGCTCACTGGCTTTGATAACGGGCTTGAGACCGCCGCCGCCCTCTACCATGAGCTGGGTGGTGGGCTTGCCGGCCGTTGTGCTGTGCGTGGTGCGGTTAAAGCTATACTGATAAAACTTGGTGTTATTGGTCAGATAGTCGGACTCATTCACAAATTCGGCTTCTCCGGGGATGAACATGAACAGGGAGTCCTTGCGGGCACCGTCCCATTCGCTGTTTACCTTGAGCAGGACCACATTGTTATTGCGGTAATAATAGCTGTTGGAAACAGAGAGGCAGGAGAAGTCGAAGAGATTGATTCGGCCGCCATTTCCCGCCGGTTTTTCGGTTTCGATATAGATGCCGGGCACGGCTGCCACATAGTCCTTGAACCGCTGGACAAGCTCATCGCTTCCCCATTTCCGGTTCACGATGACGCCGTCCGGGGCCAGGGTCTTGAGGGCATCCACATATTTTTGGGCGTAGGCCTTGGTGAAAGAGAACTGCAGCGGACCGGAGCCATTGTACACGGGCAGACCGTCGGTGATGAGCTGATTGCCATGCTTGATTTCCCGCGTGGTCTTGCGGTTTTGCACATCGTTGATAAGGGGCTCCGTGAGCTCGGTTACGTAGATATTCTGCAGGATGCGCTCCTGGCCTTCCTGGGCGCAGGAGACGGTGTCGGCCGTAAAATAGAGCGTCATGCCCACTGCCTCGGGGTTTTTGCCCAGATCCAGCGTGTCCAGAGCGGGAATGAGCGGGAAAGCGGCGCAGCGGGTGGTAAGGCCGAAGTCGTCGTCCCGGATGGCGCCGATGGTGAGGTGCGACTCCGAATAGCCGGAAAGATCCTCCGACGGCTGCATGGTGATTTCCGTGAGGGGGAACTCGATGGTGTAGGTATCGAAAAGCAGACTTTTGTCTACCAGGGAACTGCCAAGGCTGTCATCCACGGCCACACACCCCGGGAGAACCAGTGCGGCGGCCAGACACAAGGCTAAAGTGCGTTTCATTTGAGCAGGTTGTCGTAAAATTCGTTGTAGCGGTCCATGTAGCTTCCGTCTTCCAGGGACTGGGCGTTGTAGTCCAGTACGGGGAGATCCAGGGAACGGCCATACTGCACCAGGGCAGGATCTACATCCGGGCTGCCCAGGATGATGCCGTCGGAATACTGCGCAGCAAGTTTAGCAAGTTCCGTGCCGCTTGCCTGTTCCGTCAGGGATACGTCCCGGGGCTTGATGCCGCCGAAAAGGATGGTTTGGGCCAGTCCGGGCGCAAAGGTCTCCTTGGGTGTATCGTTAAACAGAGAAAGGACCACCTTGGAATTGGAGAAAATGGGGTCGTCTTTGTAGGCCTTCTTGAGGTACAGCGGGAGTACGTGGGTAATCCAGCCCGAGCAGTGGATGATATCCGGTGCCCAGCGCAGTTTTTTCACGGTTTCCAGCACGCCGCGCGCGAAGAAGATGGCACGCTCCCCATTGTCCTGGAAGAAGGTCCCCTTTTCGTCGGCGTAAATCTGTTTGCGGCGGAAATAGTCCTCATTGTCAATGAAATAGACCTGTATGCGGGCGGCCGATATGGAAGCTACCTTGATAATGAGCGGGCGGTCTACGTCTCCGATGATGATGTTCATCCCCGACAGACGGATAACCTCGTGAAGCTGATTCTTGCGCTCGTTGATGCAACCGTAACGGGGCATGAAGGCGCGGATTTCCTTATGGCGTTCCTGGATACCTTGCGGCAGCTCGCGGCAAATTTTGGCGATAGGGGTCTCCGGCAGATATGGAAACATCTCTGCGTTGACAAACAGAATCTTCTTGGCAGAATCTCCCATGGTTCAAATCTTTTAACTTACAAAGTTACTAAAAATTTTTGAGTTTTTCGGGGGTTTCCTTAACTTTGGGGCGAAATTAGGTGTGCTATGCCCTCTGTAAAAAAGAATACGGCCATGCGCCGCCGCCTGGTGAGCGCCTGGATTTCTACCGTCATCAGCCTGTCGCTGGTGCTGCTGCTGGTGGGCATGGGCAGCTTGCTGCTCATCAACGCCCGAGCCGTAAGTGACTATTTCAAAGAGAACATGCAGGTATCGGTCCTGCTCAAAGAGCACGTGACCGAGGGTGACGCCCTGGCCTATCAGGACAAGGTGGCGGCCATTCCCGGCGTACGCGCTACCCGCTTCGTTTCCCGGGAAGAAGGAGTGGAGGAAATGTCCCAAATGCTGGGGAAAGACTTCCTGGATGTCTTTGAAACCGCTCCTGTCCCCATTTCCATCGACGTGAACCTGGAGGCCGAGTATGTGTCCTCGGACAGCCTGGCGGTCATCAAGTCCGTCCTGGCCGAGTCCCCGCTGGTAGAGGAAGTGGTGTACCAGACCTCGCTGGTGGACGCCCTCAACCAGAATTTGCGCAAAATCTCTTTTGCGCTGGCTGTGCTGGTGGCCCTGCTGCTGTTCATCTCCTTCGTCCTTATCGCCAATACCGTCCGGCTGGATTTGTTCTCCCGCCGGTTCTCCATCCACACCATGCACCAGGTGGGCGCTACCCGTGCCTTCATCCGTCGGCCTTTCGTGGGCCGGGCTGCCGTGCAAGGACTGGTGGCGGCCCTGGTGGCCATCCTCATGCTGGTGGGCGGCCTGTTCATCCTCAAGGACGAGTTTGCCCAGCTGTTCCAGATTTTCACCCTGGACTCGCTGCTGCAGGTGATGGGCGTGATGGTAGTGGCCGGCGTGGGCATTTGCACCATCAGTACTTTCTTCGTTGTGAACCGGCTGGTCGGCTACAACCGCGACCAGCTGTATGCATATTGATTTATGGCAAAAAAGACAGATAAGCCGGTCGCAAATCCGGCGCTTAAAATGGCCACTAACGCCAAGGGCATCCGGCTCATGATTGCCGGCCTGCTGGTAATGGTTGCGGGTTTCCTGCTGCTCTCCGGCGGCGGGTCCGACGATCCCCAGGTGTTCAATTACGACATGTTTGACTGGCGCCGCCTGGTGGCAGCCCCCATTGTCATCATTGCCGGCATCGTGGTGGAGCTCATTGCCATTATGGGCCGGTTTAAGGAGGAGAAGTAATGATGGAATGGTGGCAGGCAATACTTCTTGGGTTCGTTCAGGGCCTTACGGAGTTTCTTCCGGTGTCCAGCAGCGGGCATCTGATGATTTTCAAGGAGCTGCTGGGCGTAGACGGGGAAGGATTCCTGGATTTTACGGTAACGGTGCATTTCGCTACCGTTCTAGCTACCCTGGTTGTGTTCTGGAGTGTAATCTGGAAGCTGCTCAAGGGCTTTTTCCAGTTTAAATACAACGACGAGACCGACTACATCTTCAAAATCCTGGTTTCCTGCATTCCCGTGGCCCTGGTGGGCTTCCTGCTCAAGGATTACGTGGACGCCATCTTCAGCGGCACCCTGGTGCAGGTGGGTGTGGGACTTTGCGTCACCGCCACCTTGCTGCTCTTCTCCGATTTCGCCGGCAAGCGCTTCAAGGCGCCCGAAGCCAAAGATCAGCGCAATGGCATCTCCTATTGGCAGGCCTTCGTGGTGGGCCTGGCCCAGGCGGTGGCGGTGCTCCCCGGCATCTCCCGCAGCGGCAGCACCATCGCCACGGGCCTTGTAACCGGCGTCCGTCGGGAATCCATGGCCCAGTTCTCCTTCCTCATGGTGCTCATCCCCATCATCGGCGAGCAACTGCTGGACCTCCTCAAAATGTTCACCGGGACCGAAGCATTCGGCGAAGGGGTGGGAGCCGTGGCGCTGGCGCTGGGCTTTTCCGCCGCCTTCCTCAGCGGCCTGTTCGCCTGCAAAGTGATGATCGCCCTGGTCAAAAAAGCCAAACTCGGCTGGTTCGCCCTGTACTGCCTGCTGGTAGCCCTGGCTATCTTTATCCTCGCTTAAATGTCCCGGAACCTGACCTATTTTGTCTCGGATACCCACCTGGGCTCTCAGGCGGGAGATCCCGTGGCGCGGGAGAAACGCTTTGTGCAGTTCCTCAAGGGGATTGATCCGGACCAAACGTCGGCCCTGTACCTGCTGGGCGATATCTTCGATTTCTGGTACGAGTACCGCTACGTGGTGCCCAAAGGTTACGTGCGGGTGCTGGGCGCCATTACCGAGCTCATCGACGCAGGCGTAAAGGTCTATTTCTTTGAGGGGAACCACGATATCTGGACTTTCCACTATTTTGAAGAGCTGGGCATGGTGAAGCTTCGCCAGCCGTATGTGGCCCAAATCGGCAACAAGCGCTTTTGCCTGGGGCACGGCGATGGCCTGGGGCCGGGCAATCACTGGTATAAGTTCCTCAAGGGCTTGTTTAGCCAGCACTGGGCTCAGGCGCTTTTCTCTACACTGCACCCCTGGATTGCCTTCAAGTGGGCAACGGGCTGGAGCCAGCGCTCCCGCAATGAGAAACCCATCAGCTATGTATTCAAAGGGGAATCTGAGCCGCTGTACAAATTCTGCCAGGATTTTCAGGCGCACCAGCCGGTGAACTATTTCATCTTCGGCCACTATCACAGCCGGGTAGACATGCCCGTGGGCTCGGCGCGCCTCCTCATGTTGGGTGACTGGATGACCGCCCCCAACTGGATGGTGTTCAATGCCGAAACCGGGCAGATGGAAATCCGCTAAATCCGAATCTTGTTAATGGTAATCTGGGGAGGTTCCTCCCAGAAGACCGACCAGTATAGGGCCGGGAATTCGCCCGCTTTCCATGCCTGGACCAGCATTTCTATGTCGCGGTCGGCGCCTTCGGGGTCATATTGTGACTTGAGGTCGTTGTCGAACATCTTGGCCACCACTTGCCAGAACCCTGCCGCCGCGCCGCTCTTGTACTCCTTGATGATCGAATAGGATGACATGCCCGTTTCCCGGTCGATGAGCTTCATGAGCAAGGCGCCTTGGGAGATGGACATTTGCCGAAAAGCGCCCTCATAGCTCTTGAAGAGCTGTTTTTGCACGTCCGAGATAAGGCGGTCCTTCTTGATAGCCCCATAATTATTGGCCGACAGCACGCTGTCTACCTGCCGCTGCACGTCGGCCGCACCCTCGGCGTAAGGGTATACGCGGGCAAAGCGCCATACCAGCCGATAATATTCGCGCCAAGATTTCTCGTCCTGTGCCCCGCGCTTGCCCAGAATCCAGATGGGCGGGATTTTGTCCAGATAGGTAGTGTCACCGTTTTCTACCACCATTCTCAAATAACCGGCACCTTGGTTGTTGGGTTGCTCTTCGTTCACCTGTTTGCGGGCCATGGCCTCCTGGCGCTCCCGCGCCTTTTCCATAGCACGGCGCACATGATTCTGCGCCCCGGCCGGCACACTTGCCAGCACCAGCGCCAAAACGGCAACAAGGATATGAATGCTCTTTTTCAACATGGCAAAGATACCGTTTTGCAAAGATATTGCCAAAAACAAAAATAAAATGACTCTCAGTTCAGTCTCTGTTTTTGCACGGCTGGGCGGCTGGGCGGCTGCACGGCTGCACGGCAGGACGGCTGGACCTAGTCCATCACCTTTTTGGTCGAGGTCTATTCTGTTTTTGGCCGAGGTCCAATTTCCCGGCGTGGACCTGGTCCACTGATTGTGCCCCAGACAGCGCTAGAAGCCATACTCGCTGGACTTAGTCCAAGGGGTAAAAGTGTACCTGGTCCAAAAACTTCAGTGACCAAGACCAAATTATCGGGGGACCTCGTCCAAATGCTGGGTGGACTTGGTCCAAGGGGGAGGGATGGATTGTCACGGGGCCCGGAGGAAGGGATACACTCCCGGGGATATGTGCACCCCCGCACATGGGTAGGGTAGAGGGGCCCGCAGATTGTTGGATATTTTTGGCGGAGCTTGCTCCAGCCGGAAATGTCCAAGAAGCTGTGGGAGGGGCCGGAACGGAGCGTAGCGCAGTGGAGTTCCCCGGGAGTGTATCCCTTCGGCCCCAAAAACAGACCTTCCCCAAAAACATCCGGGATCTTCCCTAAATAAAGCGGTGCATGCGCGTAACATGCAGGAGAACATGCACATTAAGAGCAAAATTGGGCTAAAATGCACTTAACGTTCAAGGCGCGGTGCACATTACGCGCAGTGAGTGGCCATTTTACGGGATGTTACCGGTCCCGAGCACAAATTGGCACATTTTGGTGCTCGGCTGGCCGATTTTGCCCGGACTGAGCACAGATTATGGCGTTTTGGTGCTCGGCTGGTCAATTTTACCTAGTCCCGAGCACAAATTGGCACGTTCTGGTGCTCGGGGTCCAAGAGCCCTCATTTCCGGCGGTCGAAAATGCGGGGAAGTTTTTTTGAATATTTTTCATAAGTGCCGATAAAATCAATCAGTTAAGTGTCAAAAACTGCGGTCGAAAATGTTTGAATATTTTGTAAAAAGATTTGGCAATTCGGAAAAAATTCGTAACTTTGCAATCCCTAAATTGGAGCAAAAAGCACCCAACCAGCTGAGTTTCAATGAGTTAGGGATTAAAAAGGAACAGCCTAAAAGAACAAAATTCAGAAGGGAACAGAAAAACCGCATGAAGGGCAATTCCGGTCGTGGAAACCAGCTCGCATTCGGCTCTTTCGGCCTCAAAAACCTTGAAAACTGCTGGCTCACTGCCCATCAGATCGAGGCTGCCCGTCAGGCTATCTCCCGTCGTATGAACCGTGAGGGTCAGATCTGGATCCGTGTTTTCCCTGTGAAGCCTTTCACCGCCAAGCCGCTCGATACCCGTATGGGTAAAGGTAAGGGTGATCCCCAAGGCTTCGTAGCTCCTATCACTCCCGGCCGTATCCTCTTCGAGGCAGAGGGTGTTTCCCTCGCCGTTGCCAAAGAGGCTATGCGTCTTGCCGCTAACAAGCTCCCCGTCGCCACCAAGTTCGTGGTCCGCAGGGATTATGTAGAAGAATAATTTTGGAGGAGAAAGAAATGAAAGTATCCGAAGTACGTGAGATGTCCATCGCCGATCTGCGCGACCGCATCGAAGTCGAGAAGAACAACCTCGACACCATGAAACTCAATCACGCCATCTCTCCCCTGGAGGACACCTCCAAGATCAGAAAGACCCGCCAGGACATCGCCCGCATGATCACCATCCTGGCCGAGAAAGAGAAACAGCAGAACTAAAGCAGCAACAGACCTATGGAAAGAAATCTTCGTAAAGAAAGAGTAGGTATTGTGGTCAGCAACAAGATGGAGAAGACCATCGTCGTGGCCGTGGAAACCCACGAGAAGCACCCTATTTACGGCAAGTTCGTAAAGAAGACCACCAAGTTCGTTGCTGAGGACGCCAATAACGAATGCTCCGAGGGCGACACCGTGCGCATCATGGAGACCCGTCCCCTCAGCAAGACCAAGAAATGGAGATTAGTTGAAATCGTAGAAAAAGTCAAGTAATTATGATACAGCAGGAATCACGTTTACAGGTAGCCGACAACAGCGGTGCAAAGGAAGTCCTCTGCATCCGTGTGCTGGGTGGTACCCGCCACCGTTACGCTACCATCGGCGAGACCATCGTCGTGACGGTCAAGAGCGCCATCCCTGGTGGCGACATCAAGAAAGGCACCGTTACCAAGGCTGTCGTCGTTCGTACCAAGAAGGAAATCCGTCGCCCGGACGGCTCCTATATCCGTTTCGACGAGAATGCATGCGTCCTTCTTAACGGCGCAGGCGAACTCCGCGGCACCCGTATCTTTGGCCCTGTGGCCCGCGAGCTGCGCGAGAACTACATGAAGATTGTTTCACTGGCACCGGAGGTCCTTTAAAAGAGAAGAAGTATGAAAAAGTTCAATATCAAGAAAGGCGATACCGTGTTTGTGAATGCCGGTAACGACAAAGGCAAAACCGGAAAGGTCCTCCAGGTCCTGCGCGAGAAAGATCGCGTGATTGTGGAGGGTGTCAACATGGTGTCCAAGCACACCAAACCCAACCCCAAGAACCCTCAGGGTGGTATCGTAAAACAGGAAGCGGCTATCCACGTCTCCAATGTCAACCTCGTTGACAACGCCGGCAAACCCACCAAGGTGGCCCACAAAGAGGTAGACGGCAAGAAGGTCCGCATTGCTAAAACAACCGGAGAGGAGATCAAGTAATTATGGCAAAGAAAGCAAACAAGCCCGCAGAAGTCCAGGCACTTCCCAAGGGTTATACCCCCGACCTCAAGAAGGTTTACAAAGAGGAAATCGTTCCTGCTCTGGTGAAGCAGTTCTCCTACACCACCGTCATGCAGGTTCCCAAGCTCGTGAAGATTACCCTCAACGAGGGTGTCGGCGATGCCACTCAGGACAAGAAGATGGTAGAAGAAGCCGCAGAGGAACTCTCCATCATCGCCGGTCAGAAAGCTGTCATCACCAACTCCCGTAAGGACATCTCCAACTTCAAACTCCGTAAGGGCATGCCCATCGGCGCCAAGGTTACCCTCCGCGACGTCCGCATGTACGAGTTCCTGGAGCGTCTCATCCGCGTTGCTCTTCCCCGTATCCGCGACTTCAACGGTATCTCCGAGAAGATGGACGGTCAGGGCAACTACACCCTCGGTATCAAGGAGCAGATTATCTTCCCCGAGATCGAGATCGACAAGAACCCCCGTATTCACGGTGTGGAAATCACCTTTGTTACCACCGCCAAGACTGACGAAGAGGCTCACGCCCTCCTGAAGGCCTTCGGTCTCCCGTTCAAGAAACACAATAACTAAGATAGTAGCATGGCAAAGGAATCAATGAAAGCTCGCGAAGTTAAACGCGCGAAATTAGTTGCTAAGTACGCCGCCAAGCGTGCCGCTCTCAAGGAAGCCGGCGATTATGCCGCTCTGGACATCTCCACAACCGCTGCTCCCTCACCGGTCGTCCCAAGGGTTACATGCGTGACTTCGGCCTCAGCCGTATCCAGTTCCGCGAAATGGCCTCCCAGGGCCTGATCCCCGGCGTCAAGAAGGCCAGCTGGTAATCGAATTACACACCATTTATTATAAAACAATCGGATATCGGGCGTAAAATTGCGCCGGTCCACAAAAAGACAAAAAAATGACTGATCCTATTGCAGATTATCTGACCAGAGTCCGTAACGCTTACCTCGCAGGTAAGAAAGTGGTGGAAATCCCTGCTTCCAACATGAAGCTCGCCATCACCAAGATTCTGTGCGACAAGGGCTACATCCTCAGCTACAAAGTAGTTGAGACCGCCCCCGTCAACACCATCAAAATCGCCCTCAAGTATCATCCCGAGACCAAGGCTGCTGCCATCAAGAGCATCGTTCGCGTGAGCACCCCCGGTCTGCGTAAGTACGCCGATGTGGCTTCCATGCCCCGCGTCCTCAATGGCCTGGGTATCGCCATCCTCTCTACGTCCAAGGGCGTCATCACCGACAAGGAAGCCAAAGAGCTGAACGTAGGCGGTGAGGTTATTTGCTATGTATACTAATAGTACCTTATTAAGTTATGTCAAGAATCGGTAAATTACCTGTAGTCCTTCCGGCCGGTACCAAGGCAGAGCTCCTGGACGGTAACATCGTGAAGGTGAAAGGCCCTCTTGGCGAGATGTCCCAGAAAGTAGATCCGGACATCACCGTGACCATCGAGGGAAATGAAATCAAATTTACGCGCCCGAGCGACCTTCCCCGCTTCCGCTCCATGCACGGCCTGTATCGCGCCCTTGTCCACAATCTGGTGGTGGGTGTGAGCGAAGGCTTCACCATCAAGCAGGAGTTCGTAGGTGTTGGTTATCGCGTGGCCGCACAGGGCCAGCTCCTCACCATGTCCCTGGGTTACTCCCACGACATCCAGATCATGCTGCCCAAGGAAGTCACCGCTGAGACTCCTCAGGTGCGCAAGGGTGAGAACCCCATCCTCATCCTCAAGAGCGCCGACAAGCAGCTGGTTGGCCAGGTGGCCGCCAAGATTCGCAGTTTCCGCCGTCCTGAACCGTACAAGGGCAAGGGTATCAAGTTTGTCGGTGAGCAGCTCCGCCGCAAGGCTGGCAAGACCGCATCGGCCAAATAATTAGGAGGAAAGAGTTATGGCATTGAATAGAATTGAAAGAAGAAGAAGGATTCACTACAGAATCCGCAAGCATGTTAACGGTACCGCCGAGCGTCCCCGCATGGTTGTGTTCCGCTCCAACAAGCAAATCTATGTCCAGGTGATCAACGACCTCGAAGGCAAGACCCTGGTGGCTGCTTCCTCCAACGATAAGGAGCTCGCCGCAAAGACCAAGGGCCTGAATGGTATTGACGCCGCCGCCGTGGTGGGCAAGGCTATCGCCGCCCGCGCCCTGGCCGCCGGTATCAACCAGGTTGCCTTTGACCGTGGAGGTTACCTCTTCCATGGCAGAGTGAAAAGTTTGGCAGACGCTGCCCGTGAAGGCGGCCTCGTATTCTAATGATTGAGACTACTATGGCAAATTCCAACGTAAAAAGAGTAAAGACCTCTGACCTTGAACTCAAGGACAGACTGGTAGCCATCAACCGCGTGACCAAGGTCACCAAGGGTGGTCGTCACTTCCGCTTTGCCGCTATCGTCGTCGTAGGTGACGAGAACGGTGTGGTGGGCTATGGCCTGGGTAAGGCCAACGAGGTTACCGCCGCCATCGCCAAGGGCGTGGAGGACGCTAAGAAGAACCTGGTAAAGGTTCCCGTGATCAACACCACCATTCCGCACGAGCAGGTGGCCCGTTTCGGCGGCGCCGAGGTGTTTATGAAACCCGCTGCTCCCGGTACCGGTGTGAAGGCCGGTGGCGCTATGCGTGCCGTCTTCGAGAGCGCCGGTGTGCAGAATGTGCTGGCCAAGAGCAAGGGCTCTTCCAACCCCCACAACCTGGTAAAGGCCACCATCGAGGCTCTCACCGAGATGCGCGACGCCTACACCGTGGCTGGCCTGCGTGGCATTCCCATGAGCAAAGTTTTTAACGGTTAATTCCAGAGAGACTATGGCAAAGCTTAAGATTACCCAGGTCCGCTCCAAGAATGGAGAGACCAAGCGTCAGATCGC
>CAJOHK010000042.1 GCA_905234285.1 uncultured Bacteroidales bacterium | reverse complement strand
GTTTGTAGAAGATGTATACAGCAAGTTGGAGGAAATCAAGGCCGAAGAAACCGCCGAACAGCCTGCATCGGCCCCAGCAGCCAAGTTCTGCCCCAACTGTGGCACTCCTTACGAGGAGGATGCCAGGTTCTGTATAAAGTGTGGCACCCCCAAAAAGTAATTGCCTATGAAACTCGGAGCCTTTCTTAAGCAGTACCTGAAGCAAAGCCTTCAGGTATTCAAGCACCCCAAGCAAATGCTTCCCACCATCATCCTCACGGTGGTGTGGATTGCCCTGGGCATTCTTCAGATCAAGTTGAAGGAGAGCCTGCCCATGAAGGTGCTCAACTTCCTCACATACGCCCAGGGCGGCCTGTACGGTGGCATTTTCGGTGCCATCGGCGGTATCCTGGGAAAGGTGGTCGTGGCTGCGTTCGTGAACGCACTCATCGTGCCGCTGTTCATGGGAAAGAAACCTTTCGCCCAGATGGCAGGCGGCTGGAAGGAACTTCTGCAGAACATTGGGTTCCAGAGCAAATCAGCTGTGGCTCCGCTCTTGAAAGGTTTTGGCGCCGCTTTGCTCATTTATATCCTGTTCAACACCACCGCCCGCCTCGAAAACAGCATGGCCGGTATTATGGCGGCCGTTTCGCTGGCGCTGGCCATGGGCAAAAAGAGCGGTTTTATGTGGGAGCTGGCCATCAGCTATGCCAATACCGTTTCCAAAGGGAAAAAGCTGAACTATCAGAGCATCCTCCGCGCCCTCACGGGCATGACGCTGGGCTTCGCCCTGGCGGTGGCGCTCACAGCCGTCGCGCCCAACCTGGTGAGCCTCCTGGGTATTGTGGCCTTGATTGTGGGATGGATTATGGGGAAGGGCACCAAGAAAGAGGCGGTTTCCACCATGGCGGTGGTGCTGCTTTGCCTGCTGCCGCAGTGGGAAATGAGGGCGCAGACCAACATGGACGATTTGGTCAACGCATTTAGCAGTATCATCCCCGATGCTCCCACCGGCGCCAAGGGCGATGATTCGGAAGGCGTTTGGGTGCTAAAAGACATTAAAACAGAGGTTAAAAGTGAGGGAACAAGACAAGTTTGGTTTACGCCCACTACGGTTTATAATCTACAGATTACAGATAACACGAAAATCAGTTTTGATTTCCGGGAGGAAAAGGCAGATGGGGAGAGCGGCCATTGTACCAGCACTATTTCCCCTGTTAAAGGTCCCTATGCCCCGGGAGAAGAACTGTGTATGAACTTTTCCGGCTCCAAAGAGCATCCGGACATCACGGCTTTCGGACACATTTGTGCTCTGTGGGACAATGTCCATGGAATAGATAACGCGATTACCAAACAGGGATATTGCTGCCTGATCTTTCCGCATCCGGACGATGTGTTCGCAGACCACTTTGAATTTACGTTCACCGTCACTATCTGTGATGCCTATGTGAGCATGAAATACATTTTTGAGTGGGACGAAGCTACGCCCATGAGCCTTCAGGAGATTTCCGATATTTTGTGGTGGATGACAGGCGGTGAAGGTGAACATGCGCCCGAAGAATGGACCATTGCAATAGCTGTCATTGGTGGATTTGGCGGGGCTATCGGTGCCGGATTAGGCGGGGGTGTTGGCGGAGGAAGTGTTCCCGGTGGCGGAGGAGAACCTCCCCTTTCACCAGAAGAACAGGAATGGCTCCGGTGGCAAAAAGAGGTTGACGACCGGCGAAAACGCTATGTGAAAGACAACCCGGACGGTACGCGAACGGTAGTGGATCCGGCTACCGGTAAGGAGCAGACGCTTTATCCCAACTATGGAGAAAACGGCGAGCAAAGCGGATGGAAGAACGAAAACGATACGCCGTATAGCGAAGAAAGCTTAGACGAGTGGCTGGACTGGCGCGAGCGGAATTCTTCCGCCTTTGCCCAGGACAATGCCACGGCTGAATGGAACCGGGCCGACCAGCGCGCACAAAATGACGCCCGCAATGCCGCCGATGCAGAGCGGGGCAGCTCGACCGAGGCCGATAAGCACAAGAAAGAAGGAGAACTCATCAAGGCTCAGCGAAAGAGAGAAGACTATGTAGAAAAGATCGGGAACAAGTATCTTACGCATTATAAGAGTTCAAATCTAAAAGAACAGATAAAGGCTGTAAGACGCGATATATTGTCCGAGCGCAATGAGGCAAATAAGGAATATGCCGGAGCCATTCGTGCAGAAGGAGCAGCGCAAGAACTCATTAATCAGACTCAGCTGGTACAGGACTGCTGCGACACCATTATCAATGTGGGTGCAACGATGACCGGCCCTGCGGGAGCGCGCGTAAGGGACGCCTACAATATTGCCAAGGGGGCAGCCGGCCGGGGATCTGAAGCCTTTGCCACCGGCGGTTCCGTGAAAGACATTGTCAAAAGCGCAGGTGCTGGCGCCGTGGAGGGTTCCATTGACGTGCTCGGAGACCATGTGGAAGACATGGTGGGCCTGACATCCCTGGAGGGCGTCGGAAAGAAAGCGACCACGTATGCCGGGCAATCCTTCTTTGCCGGCGCCAAGGCGGTGGTCAGTGGCGCCATTGACGGAAAGACCCCTAAGGAAATTGTAAATGATGCTAAGGAGGCCGCCGCCAAGAAGGCAATCAATAACCTTTACGGTGAGCTGGTGGACGCCGCCGGCAATAAGCTCGTGAGCAAACAGACCCAGAAATGGGTGAAAGACGGCGAATACACCAAGAATGCAGGGGAAGATATTGTAAAGAAGATTGAGAAACTGCAGGGCGGGACAGAAATTGCCACCACTGTACTTAAGGAATCTACAGGGAATAAGGTTAGCGATATCATATACGACGAAGGCGGGGTCCTTGACTGGACTACGGAAAAAGGCCGAGAGGCCGTAAAATGGACCAGCGCCAAAAAACAAGCCCTAATAAATACCGCCAAAGAGTACGGTAAGAAGCACGGCAAGAAGTAATCATCATCGACATGAGTAAGAAAACCCTCACCTCATTTTTCCTTCTAGCCCTCCTCTTCCCCCTGACCTTATCGGCCCAGGAGATACGGGATATGGACATCCGTGTGGTGGTGGCCAAAGACGGTTCCGCCACGGTGACCACGGACTGGGACGTCACCGTGACCAGCGGCACCGAGTGGTACATTCCCGTGGGCAACCTGGGGCCCATGAAAGTGACTTCCCTAAAGGTGTCCGAGAACGGAAAGACCTTCGTGGACGAGGGCTTCAACTGGGATTCGGGCCGTTCCCTGGAACAGAAAAAGGGCCGGAGTGGTCTGGTCCGGAAGACCGACGGCGTGGAGCTGTGCTGGGGACAGGGAAGCCTGGGAGACCACAAATGGCGTACGGTGGTGAAGATGACCGGCCTGGTGCAGGGCATGACCGACTTTGACGGCTTCAACTTCCAGTTCGTGAACACCCAGATGGTGGCGGGGCCGCAGCACGTGAAGGTGACCATCGTTAACAAGACCGGCGGACCGGAGTGGACATCGGCCGATACCAAAGTCTGGGCCTTCGGCTTTAAGGGCTCCATCTACGTGATAGACGGCGCCGTGGTGGCCGAGACAAACCGGCCCATGAAAAAGAGCAACCATGTGACCCTCATGGTGCGCTTCGACAAGGGGATGTTTGCCCCCGAAATAACCAAGAACTCCTCCTTCGCCGCTATGGAAAAAACGGCCAAGAAGGGCAGCAGCTACAACATCCTCTCCGACACCAAGGCCTGGGGGCCGTATCTGCTGGGCGCCGGCATCCTGGCCCTTCTCATCTGGATTCTGGGCGCTTTTGCCACCGGAAACAAATACCGGAAAAAGCTCTTCGGCACCCGCAAGATCGAGGGCTGGTGCCGGGATATTCCGCTGGGCGGGAACCTCCTGGCCGCCTTTTACGTGATGGACGGCAGCCGCCGTTTCTATCTGGATGGCAACAAATACCACCGCAACCTCATGGGCGCGGTGTTCCTCAAATGGATGCTGGAGGGCAAAGCAAGCGTCCATAAGGGCTGGTCCAAGAGAAATGTCAAGCTGGCGCTCCGGCGCGACGTTGAAATAGAGAACCCCGTTGAGGCCGAATTGTACGAGATGTGTATGGCGGCCGCCGGCCGGGACCTCATCCTGACGCCCCGGGAGTTCAAGCGCTGGTCCCGTTGGAACTATGAATATATTAAAGATTGGCCGTACCGGGCCCGGGGCAAGGGACGCAGTTACCTGCTCCGGAAAGGCTTCATAGACAAGCGGGACCGCGGCACGGAAACCGGCTTCGGCCCTCTGAAGGAAGTGATTGAGTTCAAGCATTTCCTGAAAGATTTCACCATCCTAAACCAGCGGGAGGCTCCCGAGGTGCATCTGTGGAACCAGTACCTGATTTACGCGGCGCTGTTCGGCATAGCCGACAAGGTGTCCAAGCAGATGAAGAAACTGTATCCCACCGAATACACCGAATACTCCCAGGACCACCTGCTGGATGGAATTACCATGATGGCGCTGGGCTATCTGGTGCAGAAGCTGGCCGATGCGGGCATGCGAGCCGCTGCCAAGCAATCGGCCCGCGAGAGCGGCGAAGGCGGCAGCTCCTCCGTGGGCGGCGGTGGCGGCCACTCCGGCGGCGGGGTTGGCGGCGGAAGCCGATAATAAAACAAAGACTATGATAAAGAAGCTATTACTCATTGTCTGGGTCGGTATCCTGGCCGCTTCATTCACTGCCACCGCCCAGAACTGGCAGCTGCAGGACACCAAGATCTATGGCGCAGGCGGCGCCTGGGAAAACGGGCAGAAGGTGCGCATCGAGCGCAGTTACCGCAGCGGCACCTTCTCCTTCGAGCGCAAGGTGTCGGAGGGCAGCTCCCTGGTTGTCTTTTCCAGCAAGGGCGTATTCTCGGCCCTGAAAAAGAAGTATGCGCCGGGCGAAGCCCTTACCGTAGAGGTTTCCGTGTCGGCCAAGGGGTCTGCGGCCGCGGCGCCCGCCCTCACCTACGGACGCGTCACCCTCATTCCCGACGCTCCGGCGTGGAGTAAAGCCAGCATTATCGATGGATCAAGAAGGCGGGAGGGCCAATTCACAGCCGCCGACGGCAATGCCATAGCCAGCCCCTCCACGGGCGAGACCGTTAAGCTGAGCTTGAGCGGCTCCATACCCACGGAAGGCAGCCAGGTGGCCATTATCTTCTCCTGCAACGGAATGGACGTGGTACACACGTACACGCGGGATGTTATGAGCCCAGCCCCCGCTCCTGTCCAGGAGGAGACGCCGGCCGAAGAAGCAGCAGTTGATGCAAAAGAAGAGGACGTGCAAGTACGGGATTATCCTGAACCTGTTCCCGACGCATTGGAGACAGTAGGGCTCCCGCTGGGGAAGATCCTCATGCTCGCGGGCCTGCTCATCCTGGCCGTCGTAGACATAATCTGGATGCTCCGCCGGCCGAAGAAGTAGTCGCTGGGGCATAGCTAACTTTCTAAAAGAACATCACTTATGATCAGCCTTAAAAAACTACTTCCTTTACTTGTTTTATGCAGTTTCCTGGTCGTCAGCTGCGGCGTCATCAAGAATTTGCCCAAGATCGATTCCAAACAGACCACGCAAGAACGGCTGGACAAGAAGGCCGTCGATCTGGCCAATCTGAAAGGTGCTACAGTAGAATCCGTCACGCAAGAAGACGGAGCCGCCGCTCTCAAAGTCACGTTTGACAGCGGCATCCTCTTCGATTTCGGCAAGTCCGAGTTGGGTAGTGAGGCCAAGGTGTCGCTGGACCGTCTGGTGAAGAGCATTGCCGATATGCCGGACAGCCGCATCCGCGTCTATGGCCACACAGATATTGTGGGAACGGCCGAAGCCAACCAGGCCGTTTCCGCCAAACGTGCCAAAGAGGTTGCCAAGTATCTGGAAGAAAAAGGGATATCGCCTAGCCGCATTACAGCAGAAGGTTTGTCGTTCACCCAGCCTGTGGCTGACAATTCCACCGAGGCCGGGCGAGCTAAAAACCGGCGCGTAGAAATCTACATTATCCCGGCCCGATAGGTCCCGGATGA
This sequence comes from uncultured Bacteroidales bacterium, assembly GCA_905234285.1. Classification (GTDB taxonomy): domain Bacteria; phylum Bacteroidota; class Bacteroidia; order Bacteroidales; family UBA932; genus Cryptobacteroides. Next base: position 1,972 of record CAJOHK010000042.1, on the reverse strand, counting down.
TTCTCTCTTGGGAGAATCACTTTTTTTGCTTATATTTGCTTGGATAATTCAATTCGTACTGATGTCCAGGCAAGAATGCATACAAGGGTTCTCCGACTACATCTTTTGGGATGTGGACAAGGATTCCATTGACCTTGCCGTTAATGCACCCTATGTGGTTCAGCGCGTTTTGGAGTATGGCCAGATAGGGGATTGGAAGAACTTGTTGGCCTACTATGGAATGGATACAATCGTACGTGTGTCCAAGAAACTCCGTTCCCTGGAGCCCCGGGCTTTAGCTTTTATCAGCACGGTTTCCCGTACGCCCATTGAGCAGTTCAGATGCTACAACACAAGACAATCGAATCCGGAACACTGCAGCTTTTAAAAGAATTGCAGTCTTTTCCACTCCTACAGGAAACGCGTCTTGTGGGAGGTACGGCGCTTGCCCTTCAATTGGGGCACCGGAGTTCGGTCGATCTGGACTTATTCGGGACCATTCCGTTTTCGGCTGATGAAATACGCGATGCTTTATCCGAGAATCATTCGCTGACTATCGTCAAAGAATCCATGAATATCAACATTTACCTTATCGATGGCGTTAAGGTGGATATTGTAAATTATAAGTATTCCTGGATAGACAGCCCTGTTCGTGAGGAAGGTGTTACGCTTGCCGGAATCAAGGACATAGCGGCCATGAAGATTGCAGCCATCGTAGGACGCGGAACAAAAAAAGATTTCATAGACCTGTTTTTCCTCCTCAAACAGTTTTCACTTCGCGAAATATTGGATTTGTACCTGCAGAAATATCCGGATGGATCAGTCTTTATTGCCATGAAAAGCCTGTCATACTTTGAAGATGCAGAGCCGGACCCCATGCCTGTGATGTTTGACGAGGTATCATGGGAGACTGTTAAACAAAGCGTCCGCGACGCCATCGCCAGCCTTTAATTTGGAAATGATTATTCAATTACAATAGCACTACGGCTCAAGTACAAAAAGACCAGGCAATTTATGATGCCCGTCCGCTCGGCAGGGGCAAAGATGACCGTCCTCGGTCTCCAGCATCTCTTTGCGATGTTCGGAGCCACTGTCCTCGTCCCGGTGATCACCGGACTCTCCGTGTCCTCGACCCTGCTTTTCGCAGGTCTGGGTACGCTCCTTTTCCACTTGCTGACCAAGATGAAGGTTCCGGCCTTCCTGGGCTCCTCCTTCGCTTTCCTCGGCGGATATGCGGCCGGTGCGCAGCGTGGGCGTGATGGGGGACGAGCGCACCTATGAGAATCCCGTCGCCCTCCGCGCCGTGGTGTCCACCGACGCCATGACGGCCGACTGGTTTCCCTTCCCGTACGATTTCCTGAGGGATGTCTCCAATGAGATCATCCGCAAAGTCAAAGGCGTAAACCGCGTGGTCTACGACATCTCCTCCAAACCCCCGGCAACCATCGAGTGGGAATAGGCGCTAAAAAGCGTAAATGATAATGTAGAACAGCATCACGGCGCTGCAGATGAGTTTGAGGCCGGTGCCGAACATAAAGCCCAGGAAGGCGCCCAAGGCCGATTTCACAGATTTCTCCGGGGGCATCTGCGCAAAGACCAGCTCTCCTACGAGCGCTCCTGTAAGCGAGCCCAGAATCATGCCCAAGGGGGGAAGGATGAGCCCGACGAACAGGCCGATCATGGCCCCCCAGCTGCCGTATTTGCTCCCGCCCGTGAGTTTGGTGAACCAGGCCGGTACAATATAGTCCAGCACGCTCACCACAATCACGATTCCCAGCCAGACCAGGAGGAAGGTGGTGGTCATGGGCTCTCCGGCCCCGTTGGTGCCGCTTCCCCAGATATACAGGCACAGCAGGCCCACCCAGCTCAGGGGAGGCCCGGGCAGGGCCGGCGTCACAGAGCCGATAATGCCCAGTACGCCCAATATGATGGCGGCAACAGCCACAAAAGTTTCCATGCTACGAAAATATTTTTTATCTTTGAGGAAACAAAA
>CAJOHK010000041.1 GCA_905234285.1 uncultured Bacteroidales bacterium | reverse complement strand
ATCGGCTGACATAAATCACGGGGGTTGATCTTTGCAAAGATACCCTTGATTAACCGTCTCTACAAATCTTTATACCCGGAAGTTTGCGGGTGAGCCCATTTGCCTTGACGTTTTCCACATACCGCATGCCGATGGTCTTGACATAGGCCATCGCCTGCGGAGCTTCCCACTCGGCCAGTCCTTCCTGGGTGATGGTCACTTCCGTAGTCTTGCTCTTGCACGTAAGAACCACCTTGCCGGAGCGGGGCTGCCCGGCGGTATTCATCTCCAACTTGAACTGCAAGGTATAATCCCCCGCACCTCCGTAGCCCGGAGTTACCGTGAGCCAGGCGGCGTCTTTTACCTCGGCAATCCAGACATCGGCTGCCTTAAAACTGAGGCTCCGGGCCGATGTGGCCGTAGCCGAAACCGTTTGAGTGAGAAGCGCCGTGTTGGCATCGTCAAAGGTGAGACCCTCTTGGAACTGTTCCAGCTGCTCGCAGGACAAAGCCATTAAAAAAGCAATAATAATGTACGTGAACTTTTTCATATCCAGTTTGTGTTATTATCCTTGCAAATATACTACCCCCCCAACTTTTCCAAATCATTCTGTTAATTCCGGGCAATAATCTTACGTAAACAGGGCCTTTCGAATGTGCCCGTGTGTAAAAAGATGATTTTTGCCCAAACCACGGTCTCGTGCACAAAAACCCCACCTTTTTGTTCACCAGATGCCCCAAACCATCAGCTGTTTCGTGCGTCCAGCCGGAGCTCGGGGTGGCGGGCCGAGGTGCGCAGGAAAAGGAATGCGACAGCCACGGCAGCTACGCATAGGCCGGTGAACATGAGTTCTACCGACACGGGGCCGTTGGCGCTGCTACCCAGAATAAAGCCCGAGAGCCACTTGAAGGAAAGGAGCCCCAGATTCTGGACCCAATAGATGAGGGCGAAGGTGGTACCCAGCACTTTGTCGGGAACAATTTTGGGGACCGAGGGCCACAGGGCGGCAGGCACCAGCGAGTAGCCGAAGCCGAGGAAGACCATGGCCAGATAGCCCCAAAACGGCACTCCCGCCGGCGCAAAGGCCAGCAGCAGATGGGCCACCAGAGCCAGTATGGAACCCAGCACCATCCAGCGCGTGCCCCGGCCGAATTTATCGACCAGCATGCCGAAGAGCGGGGCAAAGATCACCGTAGAGAACGGCAGCATGGAGACCATCCAGCCGGCCGCCTGGGCGGGAATGTCAAAACGGGGAATGAGAATGGCCCCGGCAAACTTCTTAAAAGCAATGATACTGCTGTAGAACAACACGCACAGCAGCCCCAGGAGCCAGAAGTTCTTATTGCCCAGCACCCCCAGCACATCCCGGAACCGAAAAGTTTCATCGTCCGAAGACGCTGCGGAGGCAGACTTTCCTTCCGCGTCGCTTCTCGACCCTGTATGGGCAAATGCTCCAGAAGAGCCTGCCTCCTCCACTTTGGGACGATGATCGGCCCGGGCATCCAGCGCCACAAAGAAGGCCCAGAGGATGAGGCCTGCGGCCATGAGGCCCATGCCGACAAGGGCGGGGCGGGCGGTCTCGGCCAGGGAATAGACGTGCCCGGCCTGCTGGACCACCAGCTTGGGAGAAAGCACCAGGGCGAAGGCCGTGCCCAGACGGGCGATGGCGAGCTGGAGGCCCATGGCCAGAGCCATCGGCCCGCCACGGAACCACTTGGCAATGCTGCGGGTGACGGCGGTGCCGGCAATCTCGGAGCCCAGGCCGAAGAGCATGCAGCCCACGTAGGAGGCCTGCAACGACCAGGATGCACCGCTCAGGAGGGCCCAGGTGACCAGGCCCGCGCCACCGGCCATCATGCCCACAAAGATGCTGCCGGTAATGCGAACGCCCCACTTATCCAGCAGGATGCCGCACACCACCAGGCCGCCGAAGACGCACAGGACGCTATAGCCGCTGGCGTACAGGCCATACCCGGCAGAATCCCAGCCCAACTGCGTGAGGGCGGGATTCTCGAACAGGTAGGAGATGCTGGAGAACATGTCGTCGAAATAGTACGACGCAAACATGGGCACCACCAGGCAGGCCAGCACCAGCCAGGAGGCCGTACGGTAGAAGGACTTCTGCGACATGGCAGTCATTAGGACTGGATGTTAGGCAGCTCCAGGCCGTAGCCCTTCTTTTTGTCCTCCACCTTGAGCATGAAGGTGAACAGCAGGGCAATGAGGCCGAAGCTGGCAAAGATAATCATGGGAACCGTATAGCCGCCGGTGGCTTTGTTCACAGCGCCGATGAGGAGCGGAACGCCCCAGAGGCCGATGTTCTGTACCCAGAAAATGACGCAGTAGGCACTGCCCAGAATCTTCTCATCGATGATCTTGGGCACCGAAGGCCACAGCGCGGCAGGAACCAGGGAGAAGCTCACGCCCAGGATGAGGATGAGGCCCACGGCCAGCCAGGAGGCCTTATAGAGCGGCAGCACAAAGGCGAAGCCCAGGTGACATACGACCATAATCATGGCACCCACCATGAGCATGGTGGCACCTTTGCCCTTCTTGTCCAGGAACAGGCCCAGGGCCGGGGTGAGCACCATGGCCAGGATGGGGAACATGCTGAAGAGGCGGGCGGCGAACTCGGCCTCTACTTGCAGGGTCTCCTCCAGGAAGTTGGTGGCAAACTTCTGGAACGGGAAGATGGCGCTGTAGTACAGCACGCAGAGGATGGCCACAATCCAGAACATTTTGCTGGAGAAGATGCGGCCCAGGTCCTTGATCTGGAATTCGTCGGACTTGGAGTCGTCGGCCTCGCCGATGGCCGAGAGCTGTGCATCGAACTTGCGGTCCATCACGCAGAAGACAGAGAAAGTGATGAGGCCGATGAGCAGCAGCAGGGTGCCGAAGAGCACGGGAGCACCCACGGTGTCGGTGAACGATTTGGAGATAAGCGGACTCAGCCACATGACGGCGAACACACCCAGACGGGCGATTGCCATCTCAATGCCCATGGCCAGGGCCATTTCCTTGCCCTTGAACCACTTGGCAATGGCCTTGGACACGGTTGTACCGGCCATCTCGCAGCCGCAGCCGAAGATCATGAAACCGAAGGTGGCCAGTTTGGCGCTGCCCGGGAAGGCTGTCCACCAGCTGTCCAGCCAGGTGCACATCTCGGTAGCCTGGAACCAGTCGCTTACGGCAATGTATTTAATAAAGGCACCCACTACCATGAGCGAGGCCGACAGCACACCCGTGAACCGCACGCCCATCTTGTCCAGGATGATACCAGCAAAGATGAGGAAGAAGCAGAACACGTTGAGGAAGTACTCGCCGCCGGCATATGTGCCGAAGGTGGCGCTGTCCCAGCCGCGGAGACTCTCCAGGGTGGATTTCAAGGGGGAAAGGATGTCTGCGAACATGTACGCAAAGAACATCATGAGGGCAATGAGAACAAGAGCGGTCCACCGCAGGGCGGCGCTGTCGTTCATGAGTTGGTTCACTTTGTCTGACATATTGTTATTGTATTGTTTCCACTAACGGACTGCTAAATTAGTAAAAATATTCCGTTTCCCCTTCTTTATGAGCTCGCTGGTGAACAAAAACAGGCGGTTTTTGTGCACGAGAACGCGGTTTGAGCCGGCTGGTGAACAAAAATGGGTGGTTTTTGTGCACGAGAATGCGGTTTGAGCCGGCTGGTGAACAAAAATGGGTGGTTTTTGTGCACGAGAACGCGGTTTGAGCCGGCTGGTGAACAAAAACAGGCGGTTTTTGTGCATGAGAACGCGGTTTGAGCCAGCTGGTGAACAAAAACAGGCGGTTTTTGTGCACGAGAATGCGGTTTGAGCCGGCTGGTGAACAAAAACAGGCGGTTTTTGTGCACGAGAATAAAGATTTTGCGCACCAGAGAGGCGGGGTGAGGCTGGCGAAGTTAGGATTATCAAAGATTTTGCGTATCTTTGGGGGTGTTTATTTATGGAAATGCTAAAACAATTTACTATAACCTCTGCCCTGCTGCTTTGCGTGGCATGTTCTACCTCCAAAACTCCTGTATATAAAAACAGCAATGCTGCCACAGAGGAGCGCGTTCAGGACCTTCTGGGCCGCATGACCCTGGAAGAGAAACTGGGACAGCTCCTGTGCCCCCTGGGCTGGCCCATGTATGAAAAGGTGTCGGCCGACAAGGTGCGGATCTCGGAGAACTATCGCCAGTTCATCCAGGAGCAGCACGGCGGCATGCTGTGGGCCACCTTCAGGGCCGACCCCTGGACCCGTAAAACCCTGGAAACCGGGCTCAATCCGGAGCTGGCAGCCAAGGCCTACAATGCCCTGCAGCATTATGCCATTGACTCCACCCGGCTGGGCATCCCCATCATTCTGGCCGAGGAAGCCCCCCACGGACACATGGCCATCGGCACCACCGTGTTCCCTACTTCCATCGGCCTGGCGGCCACCTGGGACACCGGGCTCATCGAGGAAGTTGGCCAGACCATCGGCAAGGAACTCATGGCCCAGGGCGGAACCATCGGCTATGGCCCTGTCATAGACCTTGCCCGCGAGCCGCGCTGGTCCCGCGTGGAGGAAACCTACGGCGAGGATGTGTTCCTCACCGGCGAGATGGCTTCGGCCATGGTACGGGGCACATCGGCCCAGGGCGTCATTTCTACCCTCAAGCACTTTGTGGCCTATGGCATCCCCGAGGGCGGGCACAACGGCAGCCCCAGCCATATCGGCCAGCGGGACCTTGAGGAAAACGTGTTCCCCACCTTCAAGGCAGCCATCGACAACGGCGCGCTCAGCGTGATGACCTCCTACAACACCATAGACGGCGTGCCCTCCACTTGCAACGAGGAACTGCTCACGGGCCTGCTGCGGGACCGTTGGGATTTCAATGGCTTTGTGGTGAGCGACCTGGAAAGCATCGACGGCATTGCCGGCAGCCATCACGTGGCAAAAGACAAGCAGGAAGCCGGCGAGATGGCCCTCCTGGCCGGCGTGGACGTGGACCTGGGTGCCAACTGCTTTGCGCTGCTTAAGGAATCGGTAGAGGCCGGGCGTGTTCCCATGGCCGCCGTAGACCGCGCCGTGAGCCGCGTGCTCACCCGTAAATTCGAGGCCGGGCTCTTTGACAACCCCTATCTGCCCGAAGGATCGGCCGGCCAAGTGCGCAGCGCCGCCAACGTGGAAGTAGCCGCACAGGCCGCCCGCGAAAGCGTGACGCTCCTCAAGAACGACGGCGTGCTGCCCCTCAAGGCCGGCACCCGTATTGCCCTGATAGGCCCCAATGCCGATAATATGTACAACCAGCTGGGCGACTACACCGCCCCGCAGGACCCTGCCAACGTAATTACCATGCTGGAAGGTCTGCAAAATGCCGGCGCCGCAGTGCAGTACGTAAAGGGCTGCGCCGTACGCGACACCCGCAGCTCCAACATCCCCGAAGCCGTGCAGGCCGCCCGTCGCGCCGACGTGGTGGTGGCCGTGGTGGGCGGTTCGTCGGCCCGGGATTTCAAGACCAAATACATCGATACCGGCGCCGCGGTGGTGGACCAGGAATCGGTGAGCGACATGGAGGCCGGCGAAGGATTCGACCGCAGTACGCTGGACCTGATGGGCTTGCAGCAGCCGCTCCTGGAAGCGTTAAAGGCCACCGGCAAGCCCCTGGTGGTAGTGTATATCGAAGGACGGCCGCTCAATAAGAACTGGGCTTCCCTCGAAGCCAATGCCCTCCTCACCCTGTGGTACCCGGGTGGAGAAGGCGGCACGGCCCTGGCCGATGTCCTGCTGGGCCGCTACAACCCCGCCGGACGCCTGCCCGTGAGCGTACCCCGCAGCGTGGGCCAGCTCCCGGTATACTATAACAGAAAAGTCCCCTTCTCCCACGACTACGTAGAAGAAAGCGCCGAGCCGCTGTATCCGTTCGGCTATGGACTCAGCTATACCACCTTCGAGTACAGCACCCTGGAAGTGAACGGTTCCCTGCCCGATGACGTGAGCGTGAGCGTGAACGTTACCAACACCGGTTCCCTGGCGGGAGACGAGGTGGTGCAGGTGTATGTGCGGGACCTGGTGGCCTCCACGGCCCGGCCGCGCAAGCAGCTGCGGGCCTTCAAGCGGGTACACGTTCGGCCCGGAGAAACCGTAACCGTTGATCTGCCCCTGGACCGTAGCACCTTTGAGGTGGTGAATCCTGCCATGGAACGGGTAGTGGAACCCGGAGAATTTGAAATCCAGGTGGGCGCCAGCTCGCAGGACATTCGTTTAACGTTAAATGTAAATTATTAATAATCAATATCTTATGCAAATTACCCTGGGAATTTTTCGGTAGGGCATTTTGCATAACTAATTAAAAATCAATTATATGCATTTTACGGCACTCCTCATTCTGGCGGCTCTGCCCTACTGGCAGGACATGCAAGTAACCTCTGTCAACGCCGACACCCGGCGCACCGAAGTCATTTACTATGCCAACCGGGCCGATGCCCTGGAAAAAGGCTTCCGCGAAAGCGAAAATTACCTGGACCTGAACGGGGAATGGGACTTCAAATACTTTGAAGACTGGCACGATATTCCCGGAGTAGACGGTGTGGTAGAACCCGCCTCCGTTCCCGCGGCCTTCCATTGGGACAAGATCCAGGTTCCGGGCAACTGGGAAGTACAGGGTTGGGGTATTCCTATCTATACCAATCACCCCTATGACTTCTGTCCCAGGAACCCGCAGCCGCCCATGCTGCCGGATGCCTTTCCTGCAGCCTTGTACCGCAAGACCGTCACCATTCCCGCAGGCTGGGACGGCCGGGAAGTATACCTGAATCTTTGCGGTGCCAAGAGCGGCACCTATGTATTTGTGAACGGACAGCCAATCGGCTACAGCGAGGATTCCAAGTCCCTGGCCCGCTTCCGTATCACGGATGCTCTCCAGGAAGGAGAGAATGAAATCCTGCTGCAAATCTTCCGCTATTCTACTGGTTCGTACCTGGAATGCCAGGATTTCTGGCGCATGAGCGGTCTGGAGCGCGACGTATACCTTTCCAGCGAAAAAGAGGACCTGGGCTTTGATTTCAACGTGGTGTCTACCCTGGCCGAAGACCTCCAGACCGGTATCTTCCGCCTTCGCATGCACTCAGAAAAACCCGTGGAGGTGTTCTATGAGCTCCTTGATAAGGACGGAAGCGCCGTGGCCGACGCCGTCTTCGAATTCAGCGGCCGCATGGCCACGGTGAGCGACACCATCCCCGGTGTGCGTCAGTGGTCGGCCGAAAAACCCGAACTGTACACCCTCCTGCTGCGGGTGAACGGCGAATACACCCGCTTCCATGTGGGCTTCCGCCGCATCGAAATCAAGACCGTCAAGGATGGGGAACGGGATGTAAAAGCCCTTCTCATCAATGGCCAGCCCGTCAAGTTCAAGGGCGTGAACCTGCATGAGCACAACCCTTACACCGGCCACTACCTCAACCGTGAGAATATCCTGCAGGACCTAAAGCTCATGCGCCTGGCGAACATCAACGCCATCCGTACCTGCCACTACCCGCAGCCCCGCGAGTTCTACGAGCTGTGCGACTCCCTGGGTTTCTATGTGTACGACGAGACCAATATCGAGAGCCACGGCATGGGGTACAACCTGGACCGTACCCTGGGCAACAACCCCGACTGGTATGCCAAGCACCTGGACCGCACCCTGAACCTGTACCGCCGCACGGGCAACTACCCTTGCGTCACCATCCTGTCCCTGGGCAATGAGGCCGGCAACGGCGTTAACTTCTACAACACCTACAAGGAACTCAAGGCCCTGGAAAAGAACGGCCAGAACCGTCCCGTTTGCTACGAGCGGGCCGAGTATGAGTGGAACACCGACATGATTGTGCCCCAGTACCCCGGCGCCGACTGGTTCAAACACATGGGCGAAAACTACAGCGCCCGCCCGGTTTGCCCCAGCGAATATGCCCACGCCATGGGTAATTCTACCGGCTCCCTGGACCTTCAGTGGAAATACATCTACGAGCACACCCACCTGCAGGGCGGATTTATCTGGGACTGGGTAGACCAGGGGCTGTACGACAAAGACCGCGTGTGGACCTATGGCGGCGACTACGGCGAGAATACGCCCTCGGACAACAACTTCCTTTGCAACGGAATAGTGAACCCGGATCGCGACCCGCACCCCGGTTATTACGAGGTAAAGCACGTCTATCAGGACGTGGACATCCAGGCCGTAGACCTGGAGAAGGGCGTCTTCCAAATCTTTAACCGCTACTACTTCAAGGATCTGAGCGACTACCAGGTAAAGTGGTGGGTAGAACGCGATGGCAAAAAGCCCTTCTGGTGGCGTACGCACAAGCTGCACTTCCAGACAGCCCCCCAGACGGCCGAGGAATTCACCCTCAAGCTCCCCGGCATGAAGAAAGCCGCCGAGTACCGCATCTTCTTTGAGGTGAGTGCCGCCAAGGACCTGCCGCTGGTAGCCAAGGGCACCGTACTGGCCAACAACCAGATGCTCCTGAAGGACAGCGGCGCCAAGGAACTTCGTCAACCCAAGGGAAAACTGGATGTAGCCGAGTACGGCACCCGGATTGTGGTGAACGGCAACCAGGTCGAGCTGGTATTTGACAAACTGGCCGGCTGCATCAAGACCTGGAAAGTGAAGGGAAAAGACCTGGTGAATCCCGAATTCGGCATCCAGCCTAACTTCTGGCGCGGTCCCGTGGACAACGACTATGGCAACGGAGAGCCCGCCCGCGCACAAAGGTTCAAACATCCCGCAGCCCCGCAGGCCGTGAGCGTAGAGAAGGCCGACGATAAGGTGGTTATCGTGGTAAAGGGCCAAGACGTGCGCGACAGCGAGCGTTACACGGTATACCCCGACGGCGCCATCCGCATCGAGGTTCAGACCCAGCCCGTAGCGGGCGTACCCGACGCCAACCCCCGCAACTACTACTCGCGCGTAGAAATCCCCCGCCTGGGCTTCCGCTTCAGGGTGGCCGACGACGCCTTCCGCTACTTCGGCATGGGCCCCGTAGAGAATTACTGGGACCGCAACAGCAGCTGCTTCAAGCACATCTGGGAATCTACGGCATCGGCCGAATTCTACCCCTACGTACGTCCGCAGGAGTGCGGCCACCACACCGAGGTCTCCTGGCTGCAGGCCGGTGGCATCACCGTGCTCTCCGATGAGCCCTTCGAGTTCAACGCGCTGCGCCAGACGGTAGAGGACCTGGACTGCGAAAACAATGTGAACCGTCCCTACCAGTGGCAGAACTTTAGCGCCGACGAAGTACACGACGACAACTCCGCCCGCAACGTCATGCGCCGCCAGACGCACGTGAGCGACATCCCCATGCGTGATTTCACCGAGGTTTGCGTAGATTACCGCCAGACCGGTATCGGCGGCTACGACAGCTGGGGCTCCCGTCCCGAGCCCGGCCGCAGCCTGTGGGCCGACCAAAGCTACAGCTACAGCTTTACGCTGATTCCCGAAGCTTCCAAAAAAGCAAGATACTACCAATACCAATAACCACCCATGAAATTGAGAAGTTTATGGGCCATTCTGGCCCCGGCCTGCAGCATTGCATGCACCTGTACCCCGCAGGCCGCAGAGCAGGACACCACCGGCACCAACGGCAAAGTGGCCGTTACCGGCATCACCCTCACCCGCACCGAGCTTTCCCTGAACGCCGGTTC
>CAJOHK010000040.1 GCA_905234285.1 uncultured Bacteroidales bacterium | reverse complement strand
GGCCACGCAGGCAACAATAAGAAATAATGTTTAAAGGATTGACATTATGGGAAAGAGAAAAAGACTGATGGCCGAGCGCCTGAAAGAGACCAAGAAGCAAACCGCTATCGCTAAACTTAACGATGTGCCCACCTCCCCCCGGAAGATGCGCCTGGTCGTAGATACCATCCGCGGAGTGGAAGTAAACCATGCCCTGGATCTGCTCCACTACTCGAAGCGTGAGGCTTCGGCTCGTCTGGAGAAGCTCCTCAAGAGCGCCATCGCCAACTGGGAAGCCAAGAACCCGGAGCAGACGAAGGAACTCGAGGCTGGCAACGTGATTGTAAAAACCATCATGGTGGACGAGGGTCGTACCCTCAAGCGCATCCGCCCGTGCCCTCAGGGCCGCGCCGGTCGCATCCGCAAGCGTTCCAACCACGTTACCATTGTACTTGACGTGAAAAAAGCAGTGGAGGAATAAACTATGGGTCAGAAAACAAATCCTATCAGCAACCGTATCGGTATCACCCGTGGTTGGGACTCCAACTGGGTAGGCGGTAACTACGCCGAAAAGATCGCCGAAGACTACGAAATCCGTAAATACCTGGGCAGCCGTCTGGCCAAGGCCAGCCTCTCCCGCATCATCATTGAGCGCACCCTTAAGCTCATCACCGTCACCATCCACGCCGCCCGTCCGGGCGTGATCATCGGCAAAGGTGGTCAGGAAGTTGACAAGCTCAAGGAAGAACTCAAGAAGGTGACCAAGAAAGATGTTCAGATCAACATCTTCGAGGTAAAGCGCCCCGAGGTAGATGCTACCATCGTCGCCGATTCCATCGCCCGTCAGATCGAGGGCCGCGTGAGCTATCGCCGCGCCATCAAGATGGCCATCGCCACCGCCATGCGCGTGGGTGCCGAGGGCATCAAGGTCCAGATCAGCGGTCGTGTAGGTGGCGCCGAAATCGCCCGCAGCGAGATGTTCAAAGAGGGAAGAACCCCTCTCCACACCTTCCGCGCCGACATTGACTACGCTCTTGCAGTAGCTCGCACCCAAATGGGTACCATGGGTATCAAGGTGTGGATCTGCAACGGCGAGAAGTACGGCAAGCAGGATCTCTCGCCCAATGCCGGTTTCGCAGCCAACGCTGCAGCTCCTGGCGCCGCTCGCCGTGAAGGCGGTCGCGACCGTGGAGACCGCGGTGGTCGTGGTGGCCGTGGCGGACGTCGTGGCGAAGGCCGTGGCGAGCGTCGCTAAACCTGAACCTACGCTTAATGCAAGAGGGGCCAGCTCACAAGAGTTGGCCTCTTTTTGCACAAAAATGTGTATCTTTACACACTTATGCAAAGCATTGATTTCATAGTGAATCCCATCTCGGGAGGCAAGGACAAAAGCCGGATTATCCGCACCATCGAGCGCAGTCTGGACTGGACCCTGTATGAGCCGCATATCCTCACCACGGAGCATGCCGGGCACGGCCTGGAACTGGCCCGCGAAAGCAAGGCCGATGTGGTAGTGGCCGTGGGCGGGGACGGCACGGTGAGCGAGGTGGCCAAAGGCCTTATCGGCAGCAGCAAAGCTCTGGGAATCATCCCCTGCGGGAGCGGCGACGGCCTGGCCCTGCACCTGGGCATCAGCCGCAATGTGGAGCGCGCTGTCCAAACGCTCAACCATGGCTGTGTGGCTCCCGTAGATGTGGCTTCCATGAACGGCCAGCCCTTCTTTTGCACGGCGGGCTTCGGCCTGGACGCCCAGGTGAGCCTGGACTTTGCCAAATCTACCCGGCGGGGGCTTGCCAACTACATTTCCCTGGCCTGGAACGAGTGGAAGCAGCATCCCGGCGAGCAGTACCGGATAGAGACCGAGAGCGAGACGTGGAGCGGGAAGGCCATCTTTGTGACGGTGGCCAACGCCAACCAGTGGGGCAACCAGGCGCGCATTGCGCCCATGGCCTCCCTCCAGGACGGCCTGCTGGACGTGATTGTGGTGCGCCCTTTCCATACCATAGAAATCCCGGATCTGGCCACCCGGCTCATGACCGGCTATGCCCATACCAGCCGCCGTTTCCTGCATTTCTGCGGCCGGCAGTTCCATATTCACCGGGAAACCCCGGGTGCAGTTCACTACGACGGAGACCCCTTCGAGGGCGGCACCGATTTTGACCTCTCGGTACAGCCCGGCACGTTGCGTGTGATGGTGCCCTCGTCCAAACAACATAAGATATGAAGATCCTGCTCAAGACCATCGGCGTGGTGGCGCTGTCGCTGCTGCTATTCATTCTGCTCACTTTCTTTAGCCCTATTTACAGCTTCAGGAAGCCGCAGGCGTTCGCCGGCCCCGATATTTTTAACCCCTACGGCGCCTTGGACACCGCCTGGTGCTGGCGGCGCTCGGTTTTTCATACCCACACCCGCGTGAAGGGCCCCTGGCCCGTAAACGAGTGCCCCGAGTGGCCGCAGCAGGTGTACGAGGACTACGCCAAGTTCGGCTACCACATTGTGACCTTCTCCAACCACAATGAGCTCACCCCCCATCCCTTCGACAGCACCCTGCAGGTAAACGTTTACGAGCACGGGTACAATGTGTTCAAGTTCCACAAACTGGTGTTCGGCAGCAATAAGGTCATTCACTTTGACCCGATGATCCCCCTCCTGGCTTCCCAAAAGCAGTTCCAGCTGGAGTATCTGGGCCATAGCTCGGACTTCATCCAGATGAACCATCCGTACCGCACCGTGGGCACCTGCAAGGACCATATGGAAAAGCTCTCGGGCTACGAGATTATGGAACTGGATACCGGCGTGAGCACCCAAAATGAGTACTGGGACTGGGCCCTGAGCGCCGGCCACTACAGCTTCGGCCTGGCCAACGACGACCTGCATCACCCCGAGAATCCCTACAACATTGCCGTGCGCTGCAATTTCCTTTGCACGCCGTCGGGACGCTATGCCGATATCAAACGCACGCTGCTGGGCGGCTGCTACTACGCTATGCGCGTGCCCAATTACGGCGACGGAGACTGGGAGGAGAAGTATGCCAGGAATAAGGAACTGCCCTATATCACTAACATCGGCCTAAAGGAAAGCACCATTTATTTGGCCCTGTCGGCACCGGCCGACAGCATTGTGGTCACCGGGCAGGACCATACCACCCTCTCCAGCGCAGCGCAGTGCGACAGTTTGGCTTATACACTAAAATCCACCGACCCCTATGCCCGCCTTACGGCCTATTTCCCCGGCGGCGAGGTCATTTACTCCAATCCATTTGCGCGCTATGATGCTTCCGTCAGTGACAGCCCCTTTAACAACGAGCCGCAAAAGATCAATATCCTCCTCACCATCCTGTATAATCTGCTTATCCTGGCGCTGTGCGGCGGGGTGGCCGTTCTCATAAGACAGTTATTCGTCAAAGGATGAAACCATTTAAACAGAAAGTCAGCCTCTGGGCCTATAGCCTGGCTATTGCCGTCTTTACGGTAGCGGCCTTCCATATCCCTTTCTTCAAGCACGCGCTCAGCTGCCTGGAGGGCGGGTTTAATGGCGTAGTACTCATGGCAAGCGCCGCCCTGCTCCTGCTGGCCCTGGATTTTCTGGTTATTTACCTGCTGGTATATCTGGGCCGATGGGTGGGCAAGTTCATCGTTTGGTTCTTCTTCCTCTTCGGGAATGCCATTGCGCTCTACTTTGTGAACGATTATCATGTGATCATCACCGATGACATGATGAGTAACGTTTGGCATACGCAGTACTCGGAGGCCTCGGGCTTTTTCTCCCTGGGCTTTGTGCTGTATGTCCTTCTTTTGGGCGTACTGCCGGGCATTTATGTGTTTGCCAGAAAGGTGGACTATGGCTCCTGGAAGCGGGCGCTGGCTACCCTGGGCGTCGGCCTGGCGCTGCTGCTCACGGTCGTATTCGGCAACATGAAAAACTGGCCCTGGATTGACCGCAATTCCACCGAACTGGGCGGCCTTTCCATGCCCTGGAGCTATGTGATAAACAGTTTCCGCTACTGGGACGCCGAGAAAAAGCGCAACGTGCAGGAGATTCTGCTGCCCGATGCTACCGGCATCAGCGACAGCCGCGACGTGTGCGTCCTCATCATCGGCGAGAGCGCCAGGAGGGACCATTTCTCGCTGTACGGTTATGGGAAGGAGACCAATCCGTATACCGCCAAGGATAGCGTAGTGGCCATCAAGGCAAGGGCCGCGGCCACCAATACCATCGGCGGGGTAAAGGCGCTGGTGTCGGCCTTTCCGTCCGGGGACCTGTATGAGATTTTGCCCAACTACCTTCGGCGGGCCGGGGTGGACGTTACCTGGCGCACGGGCAACTGGGGAGAGCCTCCGGTGAAAACCGAGAAGTACTACACAAAGGATGACTTGCACAAGCGCTTCCCGGACATGGACCGGCACTATGACAGCATCCTCTTCGAGGGGCTGGAAGAAGACCTTAAGGCTAACGAGGCCCAGAAAGTGTTCGTAGTCATCCACACTTACACCAACCACGGCCCGTCCTACAATACCAATTATCCTCCCGAATTTGAGGTATTCACCCCGGTTTGCAATACCGTAGAGATGTCCCAGACCAGCCGGGAGGAGCTCCTGAACGCCTACGACAACAGCATTGTGTATGCCGATTATCTCACGCACAGCGTCATCGAGGCCGTGAAGAAACTGGACTGCCGCGCCCTGGTACTCTTTGTAAGTGATCACGGGGAATCCCTGGGCGAGAACAACCTTTACATGCACGGTGTCCCCATGGCCATGGCCCCCAAGGAGCAGCTGGAAATTCCCTATGTGGTCTGGACCTCGGATTCCGGTCTCCAGGTCAAGAACCTGGCCGAGGTGAGCCAGTATAGCGTCTACCATACAGTCCTCCGTTTCCTGGGCATAGACTCGCCCGTGTATGACCCTGGGATGGATATATTTGAATAATCATCTATACAACATTTTTATGAAAAAATCCCTTATCCTTGCCGCCGCAGCCCTGGTGCTGTTCGCCTGCGGCCCCAAAGAAACCACCAAGCTCACAGCCAAGTTTGCCCCCGACTCCATGGCCGCCGAGGCCGAGGTCATCGTGGGCGAAGTGCTGGACACTACCATCGCCGTTGTAGACGGCGCCTTCTCCCTGGAGGTTCCCGCCGACGTCAAGGCCCTGGCCTACGCCCTGGCCGACGGCAAGCAAATCCTCTTTGTCTCGGACGGCACCCCCGTCACCCTGGACTTCGAGGCCGGCAAAGCCCTCTCCAAGGGCGGCGTCAACGCCAAGCTGCAGGAGTATCTGACCTGGAACGAGACCTTCATGAAGGACTTCCAGGCCAAGATGGAAGCCGCCTCCGAAGAGGAGCAGGAAGACCTCGTCGATGAAGCCGTAGAAGCCTACAACGACTATCTGGAGACCACCATCCTGGATAACACCGACAACGTGATTTCCCTTTTGGCCGTCACCAGCATCCAGCTGGAAGATGACACCCGCATGCTGGAACTCCTGGACAGCCTGGATCCCAAGCTCCAGGAAGACCCCCGCATCCAGTCCATGAAGAGCGCCTATGACGCCGCCGCCAAGACGGCCGAGGGCCAGCCCTTCGCAGACTTTGACGTGAACGGCACCAAACTCTCCGACTTTGTGGGTAAGGGCAAATGGATGCTGGTGGATTTCTGGGCCTCCTGGTGCGGCCCCTGCCGCGGCGAGATGCCCAACCTGCACGCCGTGTACAAGGAATTTGCCGGCAGCAAGTTCGACATGCTGAGCGTGGCCGTTTGGGACAAGCCCGAAGAGACCGAGAGAGCCGCCAAGGAAGAGAATATTCTGTGGAACCAGATTATCGGCGCCGGTCAGGAAGTTACCGAGCTCTATGGCATCCAGGCCATTCCGCACATCATCCTCTTCGGCCCCGACGGTACTATCGTCAAGCGCAACCTCCGTGGCGGCGCCATTCGTGAAGCAGTGGCAGAGGCTCTGGCCGAGTAGTGACCGTCCGCGAAAAAATAGCCCTGTTTCCCCATTCCCCCGGCGTCTACCGCTATTATGACGCCGAGGGGAAGGTAATCTATGTGGGCAAGGCCAAGGACCTGCACAAGCGGGTGGCGCAGTATTTTGTGCCGCCGAAGCGCCTGAACACCAAAACGCGCATCCTGGTTTCCAAAATTGCCGATGCCCAGTTCTCGGTGGTGGACACCGAGGCCGATGCCCTGCTGCTGGAGAACAATCTCATCAAGCAGTACAAGCCCAAGTACAACATCCTCCTCAAGGACTCCAAGACCTATCCCTGGATTTGCGTCACCGGAGAGGAATTTCCCCGCGTGTTCATCACCCGCCGCATCGAGAAGGGCAAGGGAAACCGCTACTTCGGCCCCTATAGCAGCGTCATGCATGCGCGTAATCTGGTAGACTTCTTTGACGAGGTGTACGCCCTGCGCACCTGCACCCTTAAAATCACCTCCGACGCCATCCTGCGCGGGAAATTCCGTCCCTGCCTCAAATTCCATATCGGCAAGTGCAAGGCGCCCTGCGTGGGCAAGATATCGGCCGGCGAATACCAGGCCGACATCGAGGAGATTGTGCGTATCCTGAGCGGCCGGGGCGGGGAAGTGATCCGCCATTACAAGGCCCTCATGGCCGATGCCGCCGAGCGCCTGGCCTTCGAGGAAGCGCAGTCCTACAAGGACAAGCTGCACACCCTGGAAAAGCACTACGCCAAGAGCATCATTACGCAGGCGGCCGACACCGACGCCGATGTGTTCTCCCTGGTGCTGGACGGCGGCGAGGCCTTCGGCAACTTCCTCCGCATCCGCGGGGGCGCCATTGTGCAGTCCCTGAACCTCGGCTTCCGCAGCCAGATTGAGGAGTCGCAGGAGACCATGCTGGCCACCTTTATCGGCGAGGTCGAGGACAAGTTCGGCGCGCTCTCGAAGGAGGTGATTGTGCCCTTCCTGCCCGATGTAGAGATTCCCGGCGTTTCTTTCCGGATTCCCCAGAAGGGCGACAAGCTTTCCCTGCTGGAGCTGAGCGCCAAGAATGCCAAGGAGTTCCACTTCAACAGCATCAAGCAGCGGGAGCACACCGACCCCGACGCCTGGCGAATGAGCGTGATGCAGGAGCTGCAGAAGGCGCTGGACATGCCGGTGCTGCCCCGCCACATGGAGTGCTTCGACAACTCCAATATCCAGGGCACCAACCCCGTGGCCTCCTGCGTGGTGTTCCGTGACGCCGAGCCCTCCAAGAAGGACTATCGGCGCTTTAAGATCAAGACGGTAATAGGGGCCAACGACTATGCCTCCATGAAGGAGGTGGTGAACCGCCGCTATTCGCGCATGCTGGACGAGGCCCCCGAGGACCTGCCGCAGCTCATTGTGATTGACGGCGGCAAGGGCCAGCTGGAGTTTGCTCATCAGGCTTTGGCCGAGCTGGGCATCCTGGACCGCGTGACGGTGGTGGGCCTGGCCAAACGGCTGGAGGAAGTGATCAGGGTAGGGGACCCGTACCCGCTGTTCATCGACCGCAATTCGCAGGCCCTGAAGGTGCTGCAGCGCATTCGCGACGAGGCGCACCGCTTCGGCATCACCTTCCACCGCAATCTGCGCTCCAAGGCGGCCATCCAGAGTGCCCTGCGCGACATCAAGGGGGTGGGGGAGAAGACCGAGCAGCGCCTCCTGCTGCACTACGGCTCCGTGGCCCGCATTGCTGCCGCGCCGCTGGAAGAACTCTCGGCGCTGGTTGGCGCCGACCTGGCCATAAGAATACATAATTATTTAAATGAACGATAAGAGATTCAATCAATGGTTCAGCGCCATTTTGATGACGCTGATGGTGGTGGTGATTGTGGTCATTACCATTTTCAAGCTGCAGCAGCCCGATGCACGGGTGCTCATGCTGCTCATTGCGGCATTGGGGTCGGTGATGGGCGTGGCCAGTACCGTGCTCAGTGCCAACGGCATCATCTGGACCTTCATCTTCGGCATCCTGGATGTGGTGTTCTGCTGCATTGTGGCGGCCGATAATGGCATCTGGGGTAACTTCGGCCTGCATCTGTTCTACTTCCTGCCCATGCAGTTCGTGGGTATCTGGCAGTGGCGCAAGCGCGGGGCCAAGGGTGCCAAGTCCGAGGTTCAAGCCCGTAAGCTCACGGGCAAGCAGCTGGCCTGGATTATTCCGGCCGTGTGCGGCGCCCTGGCTGTGGTATATGTGGTTTTGCTGCAAATCAAGCTGCACACCGCCACCGAGGTAGACCGCATGCAGGTTTTCTTTGATGCGGCTGTAACCACCTTCAACATTACGGGACAAATCCTCATGTCGCTGGCGTTCTATGAGCAGTGGTATCTGTGGATCCTGGTGAACATTTCCTCCATCTTCCTGTGGGGTGACACTATGCTCTCCAGCGCGGCATCCAGCTACACCGTGGTCATGTTCATCAAGTACTGCTTCTATCTGGTGAATTCCCTCAATGGTCTCCGCATCTGGTACCATTTGTCCCATCATCACCAGGGCCAGGAGGAAGTTCCAGGGCATGGCGCCGGATGCTGTTAGCTAAGTTTTGAGCCCAAGATATTTCAACTTCGGGATTTTATTATTATATTTGCGCGTTATTTCGCATTGAAAGAGAAAGATTAAACGAAAATATAAACTTAAAACCTAACATTATGACAAAGGAAGAAATCGTAAAGCAGGTCAAGGATATCATCGTTGACAAGCTTGGCGTCGAGGAAAGCGCAGTCACCGAATCTGCCAGCTTCACCAATGACCTTGGCGCCGATTCTCTGGACACTGTAGAACTTCTCATGGAATTCGAGCGCGTGTTCGGAATCAAGATTCCCGATGAGGAAACCAGCGGTATCGCCACCGTGGGTGACGCTATTGCCAAAGTAACCGAAAAGCTTGGTTAATCCAACTATAAGGAAATAAAGAATAGGCCAGCAGCGATGCCGGCCTATTTTTTGTCCCCCACTGCCCGTAATGTGCACCGTCTCCTGCATGTCACAGGTGTTTGGTAAGGTCTTGGTGCACTTTTGGGGAAGGTCTGTTTTTAGGACCGACATCTTCCCCAGCGAATCGGCCCCAGGCACACCTGTGGTGCCATTTCTGTGGGGAAGGTCCCCAGCTTCAAATCAGACCTTCCCCAAAAGATAGCCACATCTTCCCCGAAATAGAGCCGGACCTTCCCCTATCTATATGGACCGAGAACCAGATTGGCTTTGGGAAGAAGCCGGAGGAAGGGAATACCCTCCCGGGGAACTCCACTCCGCTTCGCTCCGTTCCGGCCCCTCCCACAGCTTCTTGGACATTTCTGGCTGGAGCAAGCTCCACCACAAATATCCAACAATCTGCGGGCCCCTCCCCCTACCCATGTGACATGAACCCCGAAAGTTGGACGGTTAATAAAAGATATTTTTGTTTATTATCATGACGGCTGGTAGAGCAGGATTATGGTTGTGTTATGCGAAAGCGTGCAGTGCAACTATCCTGCTTTTTCCCATTGTAATAGAAGGTCACCCTCAATGTGTATTCATATGGAAGATCCTCCGACCAAAACACAGGTAGCGGGAGCTGAGCGGTCTTGGCCTGTCCAGCGGCATCACACATTGCTTTAAGATCCAATTCACCAAAGGGATTGAACACTTCATAAGCAAGCGTAACGCCGCTTTTGGGATTTGTATCTCTATGGAACCGCCCATCAGCTTTGCTATAATATGTCCATTCGGGCTCAATGGTCCCAGTTAGGTCGGCGTAGAAGGTCAGATCAATGCTATCATAATTATATTTCCCTTGTTCAACCTTCACGGAGTCTTTGTCAATCTTGATTGCGGGAGAAAAAGAGCAGCCTCCGGCAACTATAAGTAGCAGGAGAACAACTATATACAAATAGCATCTATGCTTATTCATAATAATGGCGCTTTATGCGTACTGAGTTCGGTATTGCACTGGACTCATTCCATTTAACCGCAGCTTGATTCGTTCGTTGTTGTAGTAGTTTATGTACTTTCTGAGCGCTCTCTTGAACTCGTCCATACTATTCCATTGACGCGAATATAGCAATTCTACTTTCATTATCCCAAATAGTTCTCCATCATTGCGTTATCCAGGCAATTACCTTTTCTGGACATACTTTGCTCTATTCCATTCTTTTCCAGAACATTCTGGTATCTTTTATTCTGATAATGCCACCCCTGATCGGAATGAAGGATGAGGCCTTCATGTTTTGGGATCTTCTTCATGGCCTTATGCACCATATCGATAACCATCTTGAGACTTGGTCTGGATGTCATGGTATAAGTTATTATTTCTCCATTGAACATGTCCAGAATAGGAGAGAGATAAAGGCGCTCTTCCTTTATCATGACTTGCGTCATGTCGGTTGTCCATTTCTTGTTGGGCTCCTTTGATCGGAAGTTACGATCCAAAGTATTTGGCGCGACTTTACCCACATTACCCTTGTATGTATGGAACTGTCGAGGTGTTCTAAGCGCCTTAAGGTGTAGTTGACGCATCAACTTGCTGACCGTCTTATGATTGACCTCGATTCCGCTATTGTGAAGTTCATATGTTATTCGACTGTAACCATATCGGCTATGATGCTTCTCAAAGATGGCCTTGATGACGTTTCTTAAGTCATCATAACCATCATTGAAGTCCAGCCTCTTCAGGTGGTAATAGAATGTAGCTTTTGCCATCCCTTGCAGTCTCAGGAGACGCCTGAGACCGTATTCTGGCCTTAGTTCTTGGATGGCTTCGGCCCAGTCCCGCGTAGTTGGGCCTCCCTCTTTTTGACTAAGGCTTTCACTTTTTTTAACAGCGCGTTTTCCGCCTCCAGGTCTTTCACTTTTTCCCGGAGTTCTTTAATGGCCGCATTCGCTGTTTCATCTTTGCTCTTGTACATATTCTGAGGTGGACGCGGATCTTTGCGTTTATCACGCAAGGCTTCCAAATCACTCCTTTCATACATCTTGGCCCAATGGCGGACCGTACCCCGGTCCACGCTATACTTGTCAGCCAGCTCAGGCAAAGATAAGCAATGTTCTAGATATTCCCTAGCTGCTTGTATCTTTACTTTCAATGGCGTGACTTTACTTACCCGGGGCTTCAGCCCCTCTTCTCCGTAACGAGAATACCGATTGACATACATCACAATGTCATGATGGTCAATTCCATACTCATGTTCAAGTAATGTTGAACTTTCCCCAGCAAGATAGCGCTTAACCACTATCAGCTTCTGTTCTAAAGGATGCTTTATTCTTGGCATAAACCCTAAAAGTTATGTCCAACTTCTGGGGTTCACATCACCATGTGCGGGGGTGCACATGTCCCCGGGAGTGCATCCCTTCCTCCGGGCCCTGTGACAATCCCCCCTCCTTGGACCAAGTCCACCCAACATTTGGACGAGGTTCCCTGATAATTTGGTCTTGGTCACTGAAGTTTTTGGACCAGGTCCACTTTTACCCCTTGGACTAAGTCCAGCGAGTATGGCTTCTAGCGCTGTCTGGGGCACAATCAGTGGACCAGGTCCACGCCGG
>CAJOHK010000039.1 GCA_905234285.1 uncultured Bacteroidales bacterium | reverse complement strand
CCGTCCATCGTAAGTGTTAGCTTTGGTTCGATACCAAAGGTAACACTTCTTATTTACATTCTCGTGGACGAACTTGAAAAGTTCATGGGTGTTTCATTTTTTTAAAGGTACTCATTTTATTATTTCCAGCAACATTTCTACCAACCTCGGCTTGGCATACCCGTCCAGTTCACTCTCCGGAATCCACACATACCCCTCCGGCAGGGCCGGGCGCTCAGGGGCCTCCAGCAGATAGAAATCGGCCAGGAGGGTGCGGTGGATGAGCTGGTGCTTTACGCCGGAACGCAGGAGCCGGGCGCCGTCCAGCACGCCCGCATAGGGCTCCCACAGGCCTTGCCAGATATCGCCGGGGCCGCGGCGGCGGATGGCGGTATAGCCCTTTACCTTAATATAGGTATAGCTCAGGTGCACCTCCTTCACCGGCGTTTTCTCCTTTTTCACCGGCAGCAGCGCCACACGTCCCGTACGATAAGCGTTGCAGGTGGACCTGAGCGGACATTCCTCGCAGCTGGGATTCTGGGGTACGCACTGCAGGGCGCCGAAGTCCATGAGGCCCTGGTTGAACGAGGAAGCGTCGGCCGGCAGGAGGGACCTGGCCAGGCGGGTGAACTCCTTCTTGGCAGCCGAGGTCCCCACCGGCGTATGCCAAAATAGCGGCTCAGCACCCGATAGACGTTGCCGTCAACCACCGCAGCCGGCAGGCCGAAGCAGATGGAGCCGATAGCCGCCGCGGTATAATCGCCCACGCCCTTGAGTGAGCCGATACCCTCCAGCGTGGAAGGGAACGCCCCCAGAGCCACCACTTGCTTGGCCGCTTCATGGAGATTCCGGGCACGGGAATAGTAGCCCAGGCCTTCCCAGAGGCGCAGCACCTCGTCCTCCGAGGCCGACGCCAACGATTCCACGGTAGGGAAGCGCTCCATGAACCGGTGCCAGTAGGCCGTTCCCTGTACCACGCGCGTCTGCTGCAGGATAATCTCGCTGAGCCATACGGCATACGGATCCCGCGTCCGGCGCCAGGGGAGGTCCCGCCCGTTCTGGGCATACCATTCAAGAATTGTTTCGGTAAAGCGGTTCACAAAGCAAAATTAGCGATTTTTTCCGTATTTTTGCGGCATGGACCAGAAACCACACTTCAGCGATGTGCTGGATGTAGCCTCCGAAGCCGGGCACATCCTATTGGAAAACGGCGCCGAGATTTCCCGCGTAGAGGACATCATGAGCCGCATTGCCACGCACTTCGGCGTGAGTACCGGCAACTTCTTTGTGCTGTTCAACGGCATCTTTACCTCGGGAAAGGCCGATATCGTCTCCAAGGCCGGCGGCCAGGCGTCTACCTATGCCAACGTGGACTTTATCCCCACGCAGAGTCCCCAGCTGTCCAAGGTGACGGCCGTAAACCGCCTGAGCTACGACATCTCGGCCGGCCGACTGGACCTTGAACAGGCCCGTGCACGCCTGCAGGAAATCAAGTCCATGCCCAAGAAGCCGGCCTGGGAGCAAATCCTGGCTGCCGGCATCAGCGCCGGGGGATTCAGCGCCATCTTCGGCGGGGGATTCCTGGACTGCGCCGCGGCCTGTCTGGTGGGGCTGATCCTCTACACTTTCATCGTTTTTGTTTCGTCCCGCTACATGTCCAAGATTGTGGGCGGCATCTGCAACGCGCTGCTGTCCTCGCTGCTTTGCATCGGTTTCTGGCGATTGGGGCTGGGGGAGAGCCTGAGCGACATCATCATCGGCGGCATCATGCCCCTCATTCCCGGCGTGCCCTTCACCAACGGCGTACGGGATTTGGCCAACTCAGACTATCTGGCGGGCCTCACGCGCCTTACCGACGCCATGCTGGGCTTCTTTTGCATTGCCCTGGGCGTGGCCGTGGCCTTTATGTTCGACGGCTTTCTCTTTAGCGGCATGATCCGGCTCACCGGTTACACCTGGAGCCCCGAGACCTACGGCTTCGGCTGGCAGGCGCTTGCTGCCCTGGCCGGCACAGTGGGCTTTGCCGCGCTGTATGGGGTGGACAGGGGACTGTACCTATGGACGGGCATCATCGGCATCATCGGCTGGATGGTGTATCTGCTCACCTTCCGATATCTGTCCTTCTCGGCCCCGTTTGCATCCCTGACCGCCGCGCTGGTGGTGTGCCTGCTGTCGCGCTTTGCGGCCGTGCCCGCCCGTTGCCCGGCCCAGATCTTCATCATCTGCGGCATTTTTACTCTGGTCCCCGGCGCCGGCATCTTCTGGTTCTCGTACTACTTAACGTGCAACGAGTTCGCCCTGTCCCTCCAGAACGGATTCATGGCCGTGAAAGTGGCCATCGCCATTGTGCTGGGCATCATCCTGGCCATGGAACTGCCCCAGCGCCTCTTCTCCCGCCGCAAAGGCGCGCATTAGCGCGTGCCCACCGCCTTCCGCCACCGGCCCCCGCCTCCGCCGGGCACACCTCGTGAACAAAAACCTAGCATTTTTGTTCACCAGATTGCCAAAACCGACTTCTCGTGCACAAATACAGGCATTTTTGTTCACCAGATTGCCAAAATCGACTTCTCGTGAACAAAAACCTAGCATTTTTGTTCACCAGATTGCCAAAATCGACTTCTCGTGCACAAATACAGGCATTTTTGTTCACCAGATTGCCAAAACTGACTTCTCGTGCACAAAAACAGGCATTTTTGTTCACCAGATTAGCTTGTTGGCGCCTTCGGGAACGGATTAGTAGTATTGGGAAATGATTTATAGCACAACGGCGCTAAGATCTAAAGCAATGGCCCGCACGGCATTGAAGATTTTGGCGCTTGTTTTTTCTCCAGGAAATGCAGATCCGCTTTTGTAAGCTCTCATCTTACTCTCGTTTATCCCTGCATACTCGGCGAATTTGGATACATTGATGTAGTCGAAGAAATTAAAGAAAGAAGGAATGTCGTAACGATACTCTATGATCAACTTATCCCGTTCGGGAAGAGTAGCAGCCTCCTGTTCCTGATAGGCTTCATCAATACTGGTTAAGAAATCTTCTTTTGCCTTGGATACTGAATCGCCGAAACCACCAAAAAAGCTGGTCCCGAAATGGTCTTCTGAGTAGATGGAATAGAGACCATCACTCCCTTTTTCTACTATTGCTTTAATTTTCATAACCTCATCATTTAATGCCAGCCTGTTTCATGATACAGTTTACAGTGCCCGAAGCAACTTCTTTTGACTGATGCCTTGGCCCCCTGAACCTGGCTTTTGTAATTGGAGAATACCAAATATCATGTCCTCTGGCGTTTGTGGCTACTTAGTAGCAACCGTTTTGTTTTAATATTCTTTTGAGCTCTGTTGTTCTCATGTAAAAGTAGCGAATTTGTTACTGTTTTCAAAATGTTGTTTGAAAGATAGGAAATCCTCTTGAATGCGACTTTCGAACGAATCACCTAACTCGTTGATTATGAGTTAAATACAGAAATTCAGTCCGGCTAAAAGCCGGACTGAATTTCCACAAAACTCTATAGGTCAATCAGTTAAGTGATTGCAAAAAAGGGCAAGTTCTAGTAGTTCTTAAACGCGTTCCAATCGGACTGGGCCTCGCATGTGGCCTGGAGCTCGGCGGAGAGGTTGGAGAAGAAGTCAAAGCCTGTCCACTCTTCAATCTGGTCCACTGTGGTCACATAAGGCAAGTAGTTGGTGCTGCCATTGGGGTAATTGTCGCGGTGTTCCAGCCAGAAACCTACTGCGCGTGCGCCCGCAACGTTGTTGCCGTTCCATTTGACACGGAGGAGTACCTTATAATAGTAGTTGGGCACAGGCAGGACCTTGTTGTCGTTACCGGTGTTGGTGATGGTCTTGATGGTCTCGTTGCCCCCCTTCTTCCGGAAGGCGGCGCCAGTGACCACATATACAGTGTCGGCATTGTTGGCCACTACGCCGCGTACAGCATCTTCCAGATGGGCCCACACGCCTCCGTTGAAACCATTCTGCAACTGCGGGGTCATGTTGGTAGAGAAGTAAGTCTGAGCCATCATCTCGGGCACGCCGTTGCGGTCGGCGTTGGCCATCTGGTGGCCGCGGGCATAGTGCTGGCCGCTGGGATAGGCTGTGGAAGCCACATTAACGCCATATCCGTGCTTGACAGAGGTCTGACGGGACTTGGGAACATCAGGATCATAGCCCCAGTCTTCGTCGCGGCCGGTGCCGAAGTGGGCGGCGCACAGCGGATAGGCCACCCAATAGGAGGCATACATGGCAGGATCGTATAGGATGGTGTAGTTGCGGGCCTGCTGTGCATTCATGGTGGCATAGTGCGTCACCTGGTACAGGTCGTCCAGGGTCGATGTAGTGGTTCCTGCCATGGCCGATGTGGTATAGCTGGTCATTTCCAGCCATCCGCCGGGCTTATAGGCCTTCTTGGCCAGGGTGGTAAAGCTCATGGAAGCACCGTAATGCTCGACATAGGTTTGCGTGCTGGCGTCGAATTCTAATACATAGGCACGGTACCAGTAGGTGGTATTGTCGTCCAGACTGCCCAGCTGGCAGGAGAAGTTCCCGAAAGTGGCGTTGGATCCGTCGGTAGTAACCACCTGCTCGGGATGGGCCTTGCTCTCCAGATTGGCCTTTGTGTTGTCCCAGTAGAAGCCGGCCTCATAGATGCCGCCAGCCGCACCGGCATAGGATCCCTCCAATAGAGCTCCGGAGTCGGTAATGTTGGCATCCGCTACCGCCAACGTAGTGGCGGCAGCCAGCGGAAGGCCATCTGTAGACCATTCTATACGAATCTCAGAAATATACACAACTCCACTGTATGAACGGATACCTATATAGGAATAGTTCTCTGATACGGTGATCTTCTGTTTTACTTCGGTGGATCCGTTTCCGGTGACAGAGCCAATCTTGGTGCCCTTCTTGCTGTTATCCCACATATCAGCGGCCGAAGAATAAGCCTCATTCTTGGCATAAACATCGACCGTATTGGTTGTACTGGCTATCAGGGTGATGGTGACGGAACGCAAGTGCCCACCAGAGGAAGTAGTCCATATACCGTAACGGTCATTGGTGCTGCCCACATTTGTCTGGATGACATTGTTTCCTTTCATGGTTTTTCCTGAATAGACAGCCGTGGCCCCCTGCTTGGACCAGTCGGTATAACCGCCCGTAACCCCGGTAAACGCAACGTCTATCACATCGACCGTGAGCCCGTTGGGCTGCTCTTTTGTAGACAGGGCCGAAGCGGCGGAAGCCGCCACAGAATTCTTGCTGAAGTAGCGGTTGGCAATAGCTGTAACCGCAAAAGAATAGCTCTTGGAATACTGCAGGCCCTCCAGGGAGCACTGCATCTGTTCGGTGTCGTCGGCTGCCACTACCATGCTGGAAGTACTTCCTCCGGCGGGCGTATAATCGATCTGGTAAGCCGATGCATTTTCTACTGTATTCCATTGCAGGTAAACCAGGTTGTTCACATTGGCATCCAGACTGGCTGTGATGCCTGTAGGGCTGGCCAGGGCCTCGCGGGAATCGGCTTTGCTGACCACCTGAACGCTCTGGATATAGGCGGCTTCTCCTCCTGAACGCAGATAGGCCTGAGAGACGCTTTCTCCTGATAAATCAAAGGTATAGACCATTTGGTTGGCCACGGTGGTGAGCGATGCGACATCTCCGGTTTTACCCTTGGCGGTTGAGGTGAGCAGCAGCGAATTCCCGGCCGACATGGCCTGGGACAGGGTAACGGTTACAGTGGCAATGCCATCTTTGAATTTTGGCAAAAGCAGGTAACAGTCGTTCTCTGAGCTGTCACTCTTTCTCATTCCAAAACCACCGTTATAATAGTTTACCTTTCCTGTCCATACGTCACCGAACTCTTTAGAATAGGGATCTATCATAGTATACGTGCTGCCGGTAACACCTTTTCCACGCACATCTTGCACGGTAAACTCGGCGTAATTGCCCTCATAGGTATTATCCTGCCCCTCAATGGCACTCATGTCCACGCCAAACTTGGTAAGTTTGCCATTCTGGAAAGCCAGGGTGCGGCTGGCAGCTGCCAGGTCAATGGTTTTGGTGTAGGTCTTGGAATCGGTTCTTACAATGACCGTGAAGTTATTCGAGAGGGTCAACGCTGTGAGTCGGAACCAGACTACGATGTCGCCGGAATAGGCGGTGGACGCAGCCGGAATCAGCTGCAGGCTCTTGCTGCCGCCGGCAGTGATATTATCCGATAAAGCACCGCTGGCCGGTGTGAGGTAATAGGCCCCCGCAAGGTTGGCCTCAGTTGTGGAAACAATGATTCTCTCTACGCGCTCCTCGGTGTCAGGCGCTTTAATCACCATGCGGGCTGTGGCGCCCAAACGGGCAAAGGTGGCATTCACCGAAGTGGGGCGGGTGGTAGCATAGTGCAGGTGCTCCGATACCAGAACATCGGCGCCAAGATCAAAGCTGGTGGCCGAGAAAACCTGCTCAGAAGGCAGAGTAACCAGGTATTTGTCGTTCTTCTTGGACAGGGCCGATGCAGGATATACAAAAGTGTAGTCGTACGGTGCCTCCACCTCGCCGGTGAGCGTAATGCCAAAGCTGGCCTGGGCCTGGGGAGCGGTTAGCGGGTCAGATTCGGCCTTTGCCTGCACCACCTCGTTTCCTACTTCATACACGCCCAACGCATCGCCGGCCTGCCATTGAATGGCGTAGGTGCCGTCGCCGTTGTCGGAGACGATGGTCCGGGTTGCGGGATCGCCGGCGTTCACCTGCATGCGGAACTCGGCGGCTGGCTTTTGGGAAAGCTGATCCTTGGGCTTTTCTTCTTCCTTGGAGCAGGCCAGGGCGGCAATTAATGCGCACCCGGTGATAAACAGATACTTTTTCATAGGGCGTTGCATTAGAATAAAACGGGATTGTCAATGATATCGCCGTTACCGAAACCGGTGCCGGGCTCTCCGGAATTACCATAGGAACTGAGGGCCAGGATACGCTGCTCAGGCCGCAGGAGGACACACTCCGTGCAGGGAGAAGTATAGAAAAGTTTTTGTTGCATTCTTATGAGGAGGTTTATTTTGCGAATATAGCTATTTTCCGCTAAATTTGTATGATTTTTAATGAAGATTATGGATAACAATACGCCCAAACAACCGCAGAACCAGTTAAGCCTGGAACTCAATCCCCAAACCACCAAGGTCTCGTACAGCAACCTGGCCATCATTTCGCATTCCCGCAGCGAGTTCATCCTGGATTTCGCCGCCAGCCTGCCGGGCCTGCCCAAGGCGGCCATCGGGGACCGCATCATCATGACGCCCGAGCATGCCAAGCGCCTGATGAACGCCCTGTTCGACAATATCTCCAAGTACGAGGCCCAGTTCGGCGTCATCGACCTCAGCGGCGGCAAGGGTCCTCAGCCGGGCACCACCTTCAATCTGGGCGACTTCGGCCCGCTGGGCGGCGGAAACAAGTCGTAATGGACCTCAGGCACATCAAGGCCTTCGCCTTCGATATTGACGGCGTGGCCACGGACGGCGGGGTTTTCTGCAACTCCGACGGCGATCTTTTGCGCACCTACGACGCCAAGGACGGCTTTGCCATTAGAATGGCCGTGCTCATGGGCTACCCGGTGGCTGTAATTACCGGCGGCAGCTCGGAGAGCATCCGTAAGCGCATGATTACCAGCGGCGTCCTGCCCGAGGACGTATTCCTTCACTGCCGGGATAAACGGGAGCAGTTCGCTCAGTTCTGCGAGCGCTACAGCCTGCAGCCCCAGGACGTGATGTACTTCGGCGACGACGTGCCCGACATGGCCGTAATGGCCATGAGCGGCTGCGGCGTGTGCCCCTCCGATGCTGCAGAGGAAGTGAAGGCTATGGCCGATTGGGTGAACGATTTCCCGGGCGGCAAGGGTTGCCTCCGCAATGCCATCGAAACCACGCTGCGGCAGCAGGGGAAATGGACCTTCGACGCCCAGGCCTACAAGAAGAAATTCTAGCCCGATGGACCTGCACGGCAAGCATATCATCCTGGGCAGCAGCAGTCCCCGCCGGCGGGAACTGCTGAAAGGCCTGGACATTGATTTTGAGGTAGATACCGGCAATAACTTCCAGGAACACTTTGGCCCGGAAGTACCTTACGACGAGGTACCCCGCCTTATGTCCGAAGGCAAGTCCCGGGGATTCCATCGACCCCTCCTGGACAACGAGATTCTCATCACCGCCGACACCATGGTCATCCTTCCGCCGCAGGACGGTCGCCCCGGGGAAATCCTGGGCAAGCCGGATGGCCGGGAAGGAGCCATCCGGATGCTGCAGGACCTAAGCGGCCGCCGGCATCACGTAACCACAGCCGTTACGCTTCGGGATGCCCATCGGCAGGAAACCTTCACCTGTACCACCGAGGTGTGGTTCAAGGCCCTCACCGCCGACGAAATCACATATTACGTAGACACGTACAAGCCCTTTGACAAAGCGGGGGCCTATGCCATCCAGGAATGGATCGGCCACGTGGGCATCACCCGCATCGAGGGCTCCTATTTCAATGTAGTAGGCTTCCCCGTCCAGCGGGTCTACGATGCCCTGCTGCGGTTTCTCTAGTAGCCCAACCCGCGAACCATACGCTCCACGCAACGCTTTTTCTCTTCCGTGCCGGGGTGCACGTAGAGGTTCAGGGTGGTGGCAATGGACGCATGCCCCAGAATCACGGAAACCGTTTTGTAGTCGCACTTGCTCTCGATGCAGCGGGTGGCAAAGCTGTGCCGGAGCCCGTGAAAGCGCAGGGGCGGTAATCCCAGCTGGCGCATGAGCCTGTGAAAATAGTCCCTGTAGGTGCGCGGCTCCAGGGGTTCGGGGCCGTTGGTTAGCACATAATAGTGGGGGAGCACCACCTTTTTCAATGGCCGCAGCAGCCGAAGCAAACTCTTCTCCAATGGCACTTCCCGGAAGGATGAGGCCGTCTTGGGCGAATGGATGAGCAGCCGATTCTCCCGCTCGTCGCCATCGGCCAGATAGATGCGCTGAATGGTTTTGCGTACGATGATGAGCCCGTCGGCCAGGTTCAGGTCCTGCCACTGGAGGGCGCATACCTCGCCGATGCGAAGGCCCCCATGCAGGCAGATGAGCAGTCCCAGGTTTCGGAACGAAAAATGCTCTTGCAAGTAGGTCTGAAGGCGTTTTTGGTCATGGCGGGAGAGGACCATGGGCGAGGTGAGCGAAGTGGGGGCGGGGTAGTGGACCTCCATCTCCAGCATCGGCCAGGCCCCCTGCCGGGCACCGTATTTCACAATCATCCGCAGCACCAGTATGCAGTCCTTAACGGTCTTGATGCTAAGTCCGCTGGACAGCATGGCATCGGCCAGCACCTGGGCCGACTCGCCGGTGAGGGCTTCGGCCTGGGAAAAGAAGGGGAGGATGTGCTTGTTCAGGAGGGTTACATAAGTGGCATAAGTGCCGGGTTTTACCCAGCGGCGTTTCTCGGCCTTCCACAGGGCGGCCATTTCTTGGAATTGTACAGACATAGTTTTAATGTTTTGGTTTGTGCCGCTAATTTGCTATATTTGTTCAAGAAATAAAGCCAATTATGAGTAATACACCTACGCCCCACATCGGGGCTCGATATGGCGAGATTGCGCCTGTGGTCATTATGGCGGGGGACCCGCTCCGCGCCAAATTCATGGCCGACAAATACCTGGATAATCCCGTTCAGTTCAACAATGTCCGCGGCATGCTGGGCTTTACCGGCACCTACAAGGGCACACCCGTCAGTGTCATGGGGCACGGCATGGGCATCCCGTCCATCGGCATCTACACTTACGAGCTGTTCAACTTCTACGACGTGCAAACCATCATCCGCATCGGCTCGGCCGGCGCCTATCACACCGGCCTGCACATCGGAGACCTGGTGCTGGCCATGGGCGCCTGCACAGACTCCAACTACGCTGCGCAGTACCAGCTGCCGGGCACCTTCTGCCCCATCGCCGATTTCGGCCTGCTTCAAAAAGCCGCCGCCACCTGCCAGGAACTGGGCTATCATTACATGGTAGGCAATGTGGTGTCGTCGGACGTTTTCTATTCCGACAACCCCCAGGCCGACAAATGGATGAAGATGGGCGTGCTGGCCGTAGAAATGGAGGCCGCCGCCCTGTACATGAACGCAGCCCGGGCCGGCAAAAAGGCCATGGCCCTGTTCACCGTCTCGGACCACATCGTTACCGGCGAGGTAACCACCGCCGAGCAGCGCCAAACCACGTTTACCCACATGATGGACGTGGCGCTCTCGCTGGTGTAGGGGGGTGTTCCCCCCCAGCGGCGTGATCACCCAACCCGCTAATAATCAATTAGTTATAGAAACTCAGTCCGGCAAATAGCCGGACTGAGTTTCTGCAACTTACTCTGTGTGAATTAGTTAAGTGATTCGCTATTTGACTAGTTTATAAGTTTGTTAATAAAATTTTTGTCAATTATCGGCAAATCTTTTTGGACTTCACGGCAGGAATGGGTAACTTTGTAGCTTGAGGCTAAAAAGCACTTAACCAACACACAAGATATGATCAAAAAAAATCTGTACACTGCTCCCGAAGCAGAACTCCTCGTAGTACAATCCGAGGCTCTCATCTGCGCCAGCGGCGACGCCACCATCGGTGGCTTCGAAGACGATGGCGTTCTCAACGCTCCTGACCTGTTCGGTTTCGCCGGCATGGATTCCCTGTTTTAGTCTAACATTAAACCTTTAAGAATCATGAAAAAACAAATCATTACTTGGGGTTTGATGTTCGCTGCAACACTTGCCCTCTCTGTCAGCTGCGCCAAGGAACAGGATATGATTGCTCCCGGCGACGAATCCCTGGAACCCGTCGGCGTTCCGTTCGAACTCTTTGCCGGAGTGGAGACAAAGACTACGACAGATGGTGAAAACCATTTCAGTTGGGCCACTGATGATGCTATGGCCGTTTTCTATCGTGAGAATGGATCAGACGGTGCTTATAGCACAAATAATAAGTTTGAATGGGATACCGATAATCACTTCTCTGGTACTCTAGCTGCCGCTCTGGAAAATGGCAAGAATTATGACTGGTGGGCTTTATATCCCTATCGGTCGGCCATCACTTCTCCGGCAAATACCGATAAAGGGGCCCTTGTCATCGAGTCAGCTCAGACTCAGACCGGAAACAGCAGTAAAGCACACTTAGCTGGAGCGAGTTTTCCTCTCTATGGCCATGCAAGTAACGTCGGCTTTGATGCAAAACCTTCCATTGCAATGAATCAGGCACTGTCCGTTTTGAAGATTCATGTGACCAATACTTCAGATGCCGCACTTACCGTCTCCTCGGTTTCCGTTACAGCTCCCGAATCTATTACCGGTAGCTTCTATGTGGGATTTGCAGGTGAAACTCCTGTTTTTACAGAAGTTACTTCGGCAGGAAACAAAGTCGCTTCTCTTACAGTAAAAAGCGGGACTCCCATTGCTGCAACAAACGGAGAAGCAGACTTCTTTGTTGCCATCAAGCCTTTTGAGCAGGCCGTGGCTGGCCAACTCGTGGTTTCTGTCAATGGTCTTGACAAAGTAATCACTATCCCCGCCGAGACCAAATTCAAGCCCGGCAAGATTAAGACCGTCAACTTTACTTACGACGGCGTTTCTGCCTTCAATTGGGTGGAGACGGCGTTGGCCGATTTGACAAGCAGTGATGTATTTGTAATCGTGGGTAATAGCACTTATGCAATGCCCAATAATAAAGGGACAAGCGATGCACCGGACGCCGTTGCTGTAACTGTTGCTGAAAACAAGATAACGAGTTTAGTACCTGAACGTCTTAGATGGAATGTGTCAGGAGATAACACCAACGGATATACGTTCTATCCCAATGGATATTCTTCTGTTTGGCTGTATTGTAACACAACAGCCACGAGCGGGAGCAATAACAACATGAGGGTTGGTACCGGTAATCGTAAGGTGTTTGAACTGAGTGGGAATAAGTTGATTACTAAGGACACTAATGTTAATCGTTATATCTCTATATACAGCAGTCAAGACTGGAGAGGATATACCTCAAGCTCCAATGGCGCTACTATTAAGTTCTACAAAAAAGTCGCCGATAACCGCGAGGATCCCGGCATGAGCTGGAGTGCCGCAAGCGCTACCGCCACATACAGCACCGGCAATTCCCTAAGCTTTACGGCGCCCACACTGACCCCTGGCAATGCCAGCTCGGTAACCTATTCTTCTTCTGACGAGACCATCGCCACCATCGGCGCAACCACCGGTGTCGTTACCGTTAACCTTACCGGTAATACCATTAAGGAAGGCTCAACCACCATCAGCGCCACGTTTGATGGCGATGCCACTTATCAGAGCCAGACAGTGAACTATACCCTCACTGTTGTTGATGGCCGCGATGCGGTTGCTACACCCACATTCAATCCTGCAGCAGGAGAGGTTGCCGCCAACACTGTTGTCAACTTTGAGTGCACAACGGCGTCCGTTACCTTCCACTATACCGTGGACGGATCGGCTCCTACCGTGGAGTCTACTTCAGGCACCTCGGTGACCATTGATGCAGCCAAGACCGTTAAGGTTATCGCAACCAAGGATGGATATAAGCCCAGCGAGATCGCTTCTGCCACCTATTCCGTTGCCGGATCTGGAAATGACGGCTCTCTCGAACATCCGTATACTGTTGCTGAAGCCTTAACCATCATTAGTGGTTATAGCAACAACGGCAAGTCCGCTGAACAAGTGTATGTATCAGGAATCGTTGCAAATGTAGGTAGCTATAATGGGAAATTTCATTCTGTTACCTATGATATTTCCGATAACGGACAGAATACTAACACTTTGAATATCTATAGTGGTAAGTTCGTCGGCAACACCAACTTCACCTCTAACACTCAGATTTCTGTTAATGACGAAGTGATTGTTTATGGTTATCTATACCTCTATGAAACCACGAAGGAGATGTACCAAAACAATTACATCTATTCCTTGAATGGACTCACGGTTCTTCCCACAATTACCAAGACCGATATCACGGGCGTTTCTGCCGAAGGAGTGACGGGCGAGACCACCAACGTAACTCTCACAAACGACGATGGCTGGACTCCTTCCGTTGTGGCTGACGGAACCATTGTTACCGAAGCCTCCATTGTAGGCACCACCATTACTTATTCTGTTGCAGCCAATACCGGTAACGCCCGCGACGGTTCCATCACGGTGAAACTTAGTAGAGCCAACTTCACAGATATTTCTGCAGTTATCACCGTAAGTCAGTTATCAAGCTCCGGCGCTCCGACATCGTACAGTGTTACATATACTCAAACCTTTTCTGGATCCGGACATACCGTTGCCACTTCAGGAACTGCACCCGCTGGCTCGTCATGCTCATGGACTACTACTTATTCGAATTCTAATCAACTGACCAAGGACAAGAGCATGACATATACTCTTACCGGTTATGACGGGAAAAAGATTACAGGATTATCATTGCACATGAAAACCAATAGTAAATCCGGGACCGGAACTGTGTCAATGAAACATGGAACAACCGAGTTTGGCTCTTATTCTGTGCCGGTAATTGGAGGCACGTACGGCATGAAAGATGCAACTGTTACAGCAACCACAATTGGCACAGGTGAAACTGTCACCGTAGTGATATCTGCTAGCGAAAATTCAGTGTATTGCGATTATATAACAATTACCTACGAATAACCTCCGTTATGGTTTTCCTGAAAAAGTGTCCGGAAGCTCAACCCTTCTGGACACTTTTTTAGACTTATTGGATTTCTAAGTTCCTTATTCCCCCGGATTATCAATGTATGCTTCCGCTTCGTAAGCATGCGAGGAAGTACATGGTAACACAAGGAGATTACGACTGGCATCAGTGAGATGCCAGTCGTAGCTTTCTTGTATAAGTTGGATGCTGGTAA
>CAJOHK010000038.1 GCA_905234285.1 uncultured Bacteroidales bacterium | reverse complement strand
TGGGCCATTTTTTGGGCCACTCACCCGGGATTTCGCCTTCGGCGACATCCCTGCCCGCCTGCGGCGGGCTTTGCAAAGAGCTGAAACAAAGAAAGTTAGAGCTAATGCTCTAACTTTCTTCATTCCATCTCTTTGCGGTGAGTGAGGGATTCGAACCCCCGGTACGCTCACACGTACACCTGTTTTCGAGGCAGGCTCCTTCAACCACTCGGACAACTCACCAGTGTTGGGGGTTGCAAAGATACAAAAAGTTAGAATAAATGCAAAATTACGTATCTTTGTGTGACGTAATAGAACATGATGGAATTCAAACATAAGGCGGCCCTTTTTGATTTGGATGGGGTGATATTTGATACAGAACCTGGTTATACTCAGTTCTGGGAACGGCTCCTGGCCCATTATTACCCGGACCCGGAAGCCCGTACGGCCAGTATTAAAGGTACTACGCTCTTTCAGACGTTGGATATGCTCTTCTCCGGTTCGCTGGAAAAGGAGCGCCCGTATATTGTTCAATGCCTGAACGAGCATGAGCGGCAGATGCCTTTCCCTTATATTCCTGGCTTTCAGGCATTTGTAAGCCGGCTTCGGGAGCAGGGCGTGAAAACGGCCGTGGTTACGTCAAGCAACCATCCCAAGATGGCCAATGTGTATCGGAGCCATCCCGAGTTCCAGGGATACTTTGACGCCATCCTCACCTCGGAGGACTTTACCGAGAGCAAGCCTTCCCCGCAGTGCTATCAGCGGGCGGCAGAGCGCCTGGGTATCGGCATTGAGGATTGCGCCGTGTTTGAGGACAGCATCAACGGGCTCCGTTCGGGCATGGCCGCCGGCATGTATGTCATTGCCCTCACCACCGCCCATCCGGCCGAGGAACTCAAGCCGCTCTCCCACCTGCAAATTCCCGATTTTACAGCAGTGTAACCCCGATTCCCGGCCTGTCCGGAAGGCGAAGCCTGCCCCCCTTTACGGTGACGCCGTCAAAGCGGTCGTTGGCGATGAGCAGGTTTCCGTCCAGGTCGGCAAAGTCCACGTAGGGCGAGAGCTGGGCGGCGGCGCTCACGGCGCAGGACGTCTCGGTCATGCAGCCCACCATCACTTTCATGCCCAGGGCGCGGGCCAGCTGGGCCATCTTCCAGCCTTCGCGCATGCCGGTGCATTTCATGAGCTTGATGTTGATGCCGCTGTAGATGCCCTTCATGGAAGGGACGTCGGCGAGGCGCTGAATGGCTTCATCGGCAAAGATGGGGAGGGGACTGTGCTCCGTGAGCCAGGCGTTGTCGTCCATGCGTTCCTTGGCCATGGGCTGCTCTACCATCACCACGCCCTGCTCCTTGAGCCAGAAGATCTCGTCCAGGGCCTTGGAACGGTCTTTCCAGCCTTGGTTGGCGTCTACCGCCAGGGGAACGTCGGTGACGCTGCGAATGGCCTTGATCATTTCCTCGTCGCTGTCAAGGCCGACTTTTACTTTTAAGATATTGAAGCGTCCCACCGCCTCCAGCGTCTTTTCCCGCACTACCTCGGGCGTGTCGATGCCGATGGTGAAGGTGGTGGAGGGGGCCTTGCCGGCATCCAGTCCCCAGATACGGTACCAGGGCTGGCCCATGAGCTTGCCCACCAAGTCGTGCAGGGCAATGTCAATGGCGGCCTTGGCGGCGCCGTCCCCGGGGGAGAGGCTGTCTACATAAGATAGGATATCTTCCAGTTGGAAAGGGTCGGTGAACTGTTCCAAATCCACTTTTTCCAGGAAGGCCGTCACCGTGGCCACGCTCTGCCCCAGGTAAGGCGGCATGGAGGCCTCGCCGTAGCCCGTGACGCCTTCATAGGTGATTTCCACCTGCACGTCGGGCGTGGTGGTGCGGCTGTACGACGCCACCGTAAACACATGCGCCAGCTGCAGCTCGTAGGGGAAGAACTTGAGGTGCAGGCGACCGTCGCCTTTTACAATGTTAAAGCGCTGCGGCCCGCCGGTGCAACCCGTCAGGGCAATGCCGGCGGCAGCCAGGCCGGCTGTTTTGAGGAAATCGCGTCTATTCTGCATAGTAGGGATTGGTAAGCGTGGTTTGAATGCCGTCTTCCTTGTTGATATAGGGGAGGAAGCGCGTGCCGAAGAGGTATCGGCCAGTATTGAAGGCGTCGTAGGCAGGGTCGGCCGGGTCAAAACTGGCCACATGAACCAGGCCCATGGAATGGATAAAGCGCCCGTTGCCCAGATAGAAGCCAACATGCGATACACGGGGGCTGCCGTCTTCCCGGTACTTGCCGAAGAAAACCAGGTCCCCGGGTTCCAGTTCCTCCCGGGCGTCAATGCGCTGCCCAACGCGGCTCTGCGGACCGGCATCGCGGGGGAGGATGATGTCGTGCATGAAGAGCACCGTGCGCACAAAGCCGCTGCAGTCCATGCCTTTGGGGCTCATGCCGGCCCACAGATAGGGGAATCCCGTCATGCTCTGGGCGGTCTTGAGGATAGCATCGGCACTTTGATCCAGGCTTTTGCGCCACGCTTCCTCGGTTTGGCCGATGGCTTTGTTCACCCAGCCTTTTCTACCGTCCGGAAAACCCACCTGCAGCCAGCATCCTCTGTGGCCCAGATACTTGAGCCGGTCACCGGCCACTATGTCCGATACAGTGGCGCTTTTGGTCGATGGCGCCTTGTACACCACGCCGGTAAGGGCGGTAATGACCACCTTGGGCGCGGCATTCCAGGCATGATACTCCTCCCGGCTCATGCGGGTGATGGCGGCATAGTGTACCCAGCCGGTGTAAGTGTCCGGCGTCTGTACCTGCGGCCAGGGATTACCGTTGTCGCTGATGCCCAGCACATGCACTGGCGTGCCCAGCAGTGCCTGCGACACCATCTCGGCGTCAAAGTCGGCCGTCCGACGCAGGTTGCACACCGATATGTTCACCACGCCCCAGTCTTGTGCCTGGAGGCATGTGCAGCAAAGAAAGCCGATGAGGAAGAACCATTTTTTCATGTTTCAAATATACAGAAAAAAATGCAAAGGTATCGCGTGGAGGTAAGATATTGATTATTTGATATTTAAACAATTATCCCCAGGCTAAAAAGCCCGGGGATAATCATGTAAAATACTGTAAATCAGATAGTTGCCTCCACGCTAGAACACGTCGGGTTCGTTGTTCTTGGGCTCTTCGGCCTCGGAGAAGCGGGGTTTGCGGGGGCCTTCGCGGCGCTCACCTTCGCGGCGAGGGCCACGGCCTTCCTTGCGGTCGCCGTCACGACGGGGACCACGGCCACCGTCCTTGCGGTCACCACCTTCGCGGCGAGGGCCACGGCCTTCGCGCTTGGGCTCTACGTAACCTTCGGGTTTCTCGGTGAGGGCGCGCATGGAAAGGCGCATCTTGCCGGTCTTGGCGTCAATCTCCAGGAGTTTGACATCGACCTCGTCGCCTACCTTGAGGACGTCCTCGACTTTCTCGGTCTTGGTCCAGGCAATCTCGCTCACGTGGAGGAGGCCTTCCTTACCGGGCAGGATCTCGATGAAGGCGCCGAATTCAAGGATGCTCACCACCTTGCCGTGGTACACCTGGCCGGCCTCGGGCACGGCGCAGATACCCTTGATGCGTTCCAGGGTGGCGTCCATGGCAGCTTTGTCGGTGCCGAAGATATCTACCACACCCTTGGTGGTGCCGTCGCCGTTGTCCACCTCGTCGATGGTGATAACGGTGCCGAATTCCTTCTGCATGCCCTGGATGGTCTCGCCGCCCTTGCCGATGATGGCGCCGATGAACTCGGAAGCGACCTCAATTTGAACCATGCGGGGAACGAAGGGTTTGTAGTCCTCGCGGGGAGCGGGGATGGTCTTGAGCATCTCGCCCATGATGTGCAGACGTCCCTGACGGGCCTGCTCCAGGGCTTTCTCCAATACCTCGTAGGACAGGCCGTCTACCTTGATGTCCATCTGGGTGGCGGTGATACCGTCCTTGGTACCGGTTACCTTGAAGTCCATGTCGCCGAGGTGATCCTCGTCGCCAAGGATGTCGGTGAGGATGGCATAGCG
Organism: uncultured Bacteroidales bacterium; assembly: GCA_905234285.1. Lineage (GTDB taxonomy): Bacteria > Bacteroidota > Bacteroidia > Bacteroidales > UBA932 > Cryptobacteroides. Next base: position 15,025 of record CAJOHK010000038.1, on the reverse strand, counting down.
GTCGTTGGGGCGCTCGGCGTCGGTGATAAGACCCATGGCCACACCGGCCACCGGCTTCTTGATCTGGACACCGGCATCCATCAGGGCCAGGCAGCCGCCGCAGACAGAGGCCATGGAAGAGGAACCGTTGGATTCCAGGATATCGGAAACTACGCGAACGGCGTAGGGGAATTCGGGAGCGGTGGGGATAACGGGCTTGAGGGCGCGCATGGCCAGGTTGCCGTGGCCGATCTCGCGGCGGCCGGTGCCGCGCTGCGGCTTGGCCTCACCGGTAGCGAACGGAGGGAAGTTGTAGTGCAGGACAAACTGCTGGTCGTCCTGGATCAGGACCTCGTCCATTTCCTTCATGTCCATCTTGGTGCCCAGGGTCACAGTGGCCAGGGACTGGGTCTCGCCGCGGGTGAAGATGGCGCTGCCGTGGGCGCAGGGCAGGTAGTCAACCTCGCACCAGATAGGACGTACCTCGTTGGTAGCGCGGCCGTCCAGGCGCTTGCCCTCGTCCAGAACCAGGTTGCGCATGGCCTCTTTCTCTACGTCGTGGTAGTAGCGGTCAATCATGGCACCCTTGGCTTCCAGGTCTTCCTCGGAGAAGGTGGCCTTGAACTCGTCGCGGATGGCGTTGAAGCCGTCCTCGCGCTCGTGCTTGGGCTTGGCGCTCTTGGCAAGTTCGTAGCACTTGTTGTAGCAGGCCTCGTGGACGGCGGTCTTCAGGGCCTCGTCTTCCTCGTCGTGCGGGTAGTCGCGCTTGTTCACGTCGGTGCCGAGCTCGTGCATGAGCTCCTTCTGTACGCGGCAGTGCTTCTTGATTTCCTCGTGGGCGAACTTGATGGCCTCCAGCATGTCGTGCTCGGATACCTCGTTCATCTCACCCTCTACCATCATGATATTTTCCTCGGTGGCGGCTACCATCAGGTCAAGGTCGGCGCGCTTGTTGTCTTCGAAACCGGGGTTAATCACAAACTGACCATCGATGCGGGCTACGCGAACTTCGCTCACAGGGCCGCCGAAGGGCAGGTCGCTCGAGGCCAGGGCGGCCGATGCGGCCAGACCGGCAAGGGCATCCGGCTGGATGTCTTTCTCGGCGCTGATGAGCATCACGTTTACGAATACTTCCAGGTGGAAGTCGCTGGGCCACAGCGGGCGGATGGGACGGTCTACCAGGCGGGCGATGAGCACCTCGTAGTCACTGGGGCGACTCTCACGCTTGAGGAAACCTCCCGGGAAACGGCCGGCGGCGTAGTACTTTTCGCGGTAATCCACGGTAAGGGGCATAAAATCGGTGCCCTCTTTCACCTCCGTGGCGCAGGTGACGGTGGCGAGCAGCATGGTGCCACCCATTTTCACAACGGCGGAGCCGGCGGCCTGCTTGGCCAGTTTGCCGGTCTCAATCTCGATTACCCGTCCGTCGGGTAACTCGATGGTCTTTTTGATAATGTTCATTAGTTCTTTTATTACGTCTTTATCGTCTTGCCCCCAATGGGCATTCTTATCGAAAAAAGGGGCTGGATACATCTGTATCCCAACCCCCGTTCTTTTTCCTTTGCTTATCGGCGGAGACCCAGCTCCTTCACGATAGCCCTGTATCTCTCGATGTCTACTTTCTGAAGATAGTTCAGAAGCTGACGGCGCTTGCTGACCAGGCGAAGAAGGCTACGACGCGTTACCACGTCCTTCTTGTTCTTCTTCACGTGCTCTGTAAGGTGAGCGATACGGTAGGGACTCTCAGGAGAGCCGGTGTCCTTATTGGACTTCCCGTACTTCGCGAAAATCTCTTGCTTTTTCTCAGGCTGTAAATATTCTGCCATGATGCAATGAGGTTTTGGTTAATTGGTTTGGTTTCGCGGGACCGTCCCGCAAAAAAGCCTGCAAATTTAGGCAATTTATTTTGATTTGCAAAATTTTCCTTATATTTGAAAACAAGAGTTTTCTGGCCAATGGATAAGTGGGTCTCTACCATCAATGATATCGTTTGGAATCCCGGACTGGTGGTCTTGCTGCTGCTGGCAGGGCTGTATTTCTCTGTACGCACAAGGCTGGTTCAGGTACGCCGGCTGGGGCTCATGGTCCGCTCGCTCTTCGGCAAGCGGGAAAAGGGGCAGGGGATCTCTTCCTTTGAGGCTTTCTGTATTGCGCTCTCTGGCCGGGTAGGAACAGGCAACATAGTGGGTGTGGCTACGGCCATTGCTTTTGGCGGCCCTGGCGCCGTGTTCTGGATGTGGGTTGTGGCGTTCTTTGGGGCGTCTACGGCCTTTGTAGAGTCCACGCTGGCGCAAATGTACAAGTTCAAGCATGCGTCCGGCTACCGGGGCGGTCCGTTCAGTTTCATTGAGGAAGGCCTGGGCAAGCGGGCGCTGGGCGTGGCCTTTGCCGTCATTACGGTCCTCAGCTGCGGTGTGTTCCTTACTACGGTACAGGCCAACGGCGTATCCATGGCCATGCAAAACGCTTTTCCGGTGCCGCCGCTGGCTACGGGCATTGCCCTGGCGGTCTTGCTCGGCATTGTAGTCATGGGCGGTGTCCAGCGCATTGCCAAGGTAGCGTCCATCGTTACGCCCTTCATGGCGTTTGGTTATATCCTCTTGTCTCTGGTGGTGGTGGCCTTCCATATTCAGGATGTTCCGGGCGTGCTGGCGGCCATCGTCAAGAACGCCTTCGGCATCAATCCGGTTTGCGGCGGCATTCTGGGCAGCACCATCGCTATGGGTGTCAAGCGCGGCATCTTCTCCAACGAGGCAGGGCAGGGGACCGGCGCCATAGTATCGGCCGCGGCCGATGTGCCGCATCCCGCCCAGCAGGGCCTGGCGCAAGCTTTCTCGGTGTATGTGGATACGCTGCTCGTGTGCACGGCCACGGCGCTCATGATCCTTACCTCGGGAACCTATAACATCATAGGCGCTTCCGGGGAGATGCTGGTGGTCAATGCCCCAGAACTGGGGAACAACTATGCCGGCTTTACCCAAAGCGCGGTAGATTCCGTGTTTGCGGGCTTCGGCAGCCAGTTCGTTTCCATTGCCATGGTGTTCTTTGCCTTCAGCACCATCATGGCCTATTACTTCTATGCCGAGACCAGCCTCCTGTACCTGTTCCGCGGCCGCAGCTCCCGGGCCGAGCTCTGGACCGTGCGCGTTTTCCAGCTGGTCATGCTGGCCGCCGTGGTCTTTGGCGCCGTCCGCGAGGCCGACCTCGTGTGGCAGCTCGGCGACATCGGCGTCGGCCTTATGGCCTGGGGCACCGTCCTCGCCATCCTCATCCTCTGTCCCAAAGCTATCAAAGCCCTGAAGGAGTTCGAGGGGCGGTGAATCTCTCTTTTTCATTATCTTTGCATGTTAAAACTGAATTCTTATGAAAATCGGTATTTGCAATGACCACGCAGGCGTGGAGTATAAGTTTAAGCTGGTCAAGATGCTGCAAAAGCGCGGCATCGAGGTGGTGAATTATGGTACGGACACTACGGACAGTGTGGATTATCCGGACTATGCCCACCGGCTGGCTTCGGCCGTGGAGAGCGGTGAGGTAGACCTGGGCATTGCCCTTTGCGGCACCGGTAATGGCATGGCCATTACGCTGAACAAGCACCAGGGTATCCGGGCCGGTCTGGCCTGGGACACCGCCATCGGCCATCTGGTGGCACAGCACAACAACGCTAACGTGCTGGTACTTCCGGCCCGGTTCATCAGCTACCGCAAGGCCGCCGCCATCGTGCGCGAATGGCTGGACACCCCCTTCGAGGGCGGCCGTCACCAGAACCGTATCGACAAGATGCGCTGCTGCTAAATGGGGTATCTGGTCCCCGTTCCCGGCACCGTTCTGTCCCGCGATATCGCCGATTACCCGGAAGGCATCGTCCTCCCGGTCGATAAGCCCTATCGCTGGACATCGGCCGATGTTATTCGCAAACTCAAATACTCCGCCATCCGTCACTTCGGCAAAAAGAACCTGAAGGTGGGACATGCCGGCACGCTGGATCCCCTGGCTACGGGGGTGCTGCTGGTGTGCATCGGCCCTGCCTGCAAGTGCGCTCAGGCGTTGCAGGACCACGACAAGGAGTACCTCGCCCGCATCCGTTTTGGCGCCACCACGCCCTCCTATGATCTGGAGAAAGAGGTGGATCGCACGTTTCCTTTTGCGCATGTTACGGCCGATGCCGTTTTGGATGCTTTACCCGCCTTCCTGGGCCCGCAGGAGCAGGTGGCGCCCCTTTTCAGCGCCAAGTCCGTTGACGGCGTACGCGCCTACGAGCTGGCCCGCAAGCTCTACCGCGCCGGCCGCACGTCCGAGCTGGACGCCGCCGCCCTGGACACCCTTCACCGCAGCAGGATAGTCATTTCTGAGCTGGAACTGTTGGACTTCGTTGTGGGCAACGAGGACCTCTCGGAGAACTCCGTTTCGCTTCGCTCCACTCCGGCCCCTCCCACAGCTTCTTGTACATTTGGTCTGGAGCAAACTCTGCCCAAATATCCAACAATCTGCGGGCCCCTCCCCCTACCCGTGTGCGGGGGGGCACACGTCTCCGAGAGGGCCTCACTGCCCACGACGGCATCCTCCCGTATCCATGTCGCAGACACATCGAGCATGGGGCTCCCTGAGGCCGTGATTCGCATTGCCTGCTCCAAAGGCACCTACATCCGGGCCTTTGCCCGTGACCTCGGCGAGGCCCTGGGCTCCGGCGCCCACCTCTCCGGCCTCATCCGCTCCCGCAGCGGTGACTTCTCTCTCTCCTCGGCCCTCTCCGTAGACCAAGCCCTGATACTGTTGCAATAGGCGTTGAATGGAAATTATTGAATTACAGGCTGTTATGTAAAACACCCTGCCGAAAATCCGGTAGGGTGTTTTGCGTATGTAATTGACAGTCAATAGAATCCATTCGACGGCTCAAACTCCCACATGTCATCGATTGGCCCTTGTTTATATGGCAAGTGCAGAAACTTGGCAATTTGCTTTGATAATGCTGGGGTGTGTTTTTGGAGAAGCCTAAAGACTTCCAATCTCTTCTCAATGGAATAGGCTAAGATATCATGGATATCATTGGGCTTAAGCAGTTTCATGACAGTGTTGGCCATGGAGACATAGTGAACATCAGACTTTCCCACATAAGTTTCTTTTATGTCATATTCGCTTCCTGTTGTAGAATGCATGGCAAGAAGCATGTTCTCATAGCTATTGAAGTACTGGAGCGCTGCATTATAATCAATAACGTTGTACGTTGCTATTATGAAGTCTGTCAGTTGCTGGCATTCCAAAGCGGTTAATGGTTTGAACAAGCGCTTGAGTTGAGCATAAGTAAGGTGCCTTCCGGTATTGAATTGATTTTTAACCTCTTTGACAGCTTGTTGTAAAGGCCATCTTGCCTTCCGAATAACTAGTTTAGGAGAAAAGGGATGATCGGAGGCAGCATATGCCAGGAAGGTCCATCGATAGTCTTCGGCTTTACTGCTCAGTTTGCGTTCAACGGGGTTGTTCCCCACGTAGATGAGATTACTCCTGACCGATTTGTCGGTAAACTTGGGCGCGCTGCCGAACGGACTCTCAAACAATGGCCCTTTCCTGTGACATACGGGATTGTGCTCTCCTGCAAAGATGTGGGAATAATCCCGCATAAAACCGGAAAGGTCAGGCAAGGAATTGGCTCTGGCCGAAATGTGTACATGATCAGGCATAGGACACATGGCCAGAATCTGAACCTGATGTCTCCTTGCCATCGTGCAAACGATGGTAAACCATACTAAATAATCGCTGTAACTGTAAAACAACACACCTCCGTCGATGGTGCGTTGGTAGCAGTGATTCAGCACATTTTTTTGAAAAGGGCGACGCTCTTTATCCATAATAATAAATAAGTGTCACCGCGTTGTCGCCATTATGCCTTCTGCAATGGCGAATGTAGTTATCTTCGGCCGATAATCCAAACTTTTTTGTACCTTCGTGCAAACTTTTGGGGATTATGACCAAGGAAGAGAAATACAAAACCCTGCTGCCGCAGGCGCAGGGGCTGCTGGAAGGAGAGACAGACCCGATTGCCAACATGGCCAACCTGGCAGCCCTGCTGCATCAGGAGATGGGATTTTGGTGGACCGGTTTCTACCGTGTCCAGGATCAGGAACTGGTGCTGGGCCCGTTCCAGGGGCCGATTGCCTGCACGCGCATAGCCCTCGGCCGGGGTATCTGTGGAACTGCATGGAAGGAACAACATACATTAGTGGTTCCAGATGTGAATCAGTTTCCGGGGCATATAGCCTGCTCGGCCGAATCCCGCAGCGAGATTGTGGTCCCCGTTTGGCATCAGGGCCAAATAGTGGCCGTGCTGGATATTGACAGCCGGGAGTTGAACACTTTTGACCAGACCGACTGCCGATATTTGGAAAAGATGGCCGGGCTGGTGTATGGACCGCAAAAGGATATTTGGTTTGCCGCCGGTTGTTTCTGGGGCGCCCAGAAGTTTTTCAAGCTGATAGAAGGCGTAGAGTTCACCGAGGTCGGCTTTGCTAATGGCAGGATCCCAAATCCTACGTACCAGGAGGTGTATACCGACACTACCGGCCACGCCGAATGCGTTCATGTCCGGTATAATCCGTCGGTGGTATCTCTGCAGCGCCTCACCGAGCTGTTTTTCCAAATCATCGACCCGCTAAGCCTGAACAAGCAAGGCGAGGACGAAGGCACCCGCTACCGCACCGGCGTCTATTACGATGACGAGCAGGACTTGGATACGCTAACTACCGTCTTCCAGGAAGAAAAAGCCAAGTTAGGTGTTCCGGAAATTCCTGTAGAGCTGTTGCATCTTTCCAGTTTCTATCGGGCCGAAGAGTACCACCAGGACTATCTGGACAAGAATCCCAGCGGTTACTGTCACCTAAATCCAGCTCTTTTTAAACTTGCCCGCCAAAAGCCGTCGAATGGAAGTCATTAATAATCAATAACTTATACAAAACACCCCGCCGAAAAATCGGTAGGGTGTTTTGCGTAACTGGCTGAATTACAGCAACTTCCATTCGACGCCGGCCCGGCAGAGGGCCCACGGCCTTTAGTTCTACCCCAGCCGTTCGGCCACGTAGGTCATGCGGCGGGCGAACTCGCGGCGACCGATGAAGCTAAGGATGGCGGCGATGCCCAGGCCGCTGGCGGCGCCGGTAAGCGCCAGGCGCAGGCTGTTCATGACTTTACCCATGGGGTACTCATGGCCTTTGATGTACGCTTCCAGCACCGTTTCCAACTGGGCCAGTTCCATGGAGCCCTTGTATTCGTCCGTGATGTTACGGCAAACGTCGGCACATAGGGCGGCGTTCTCGGTATTCCAGAACTTTTCCACGTCCTTGGCCAGGAAAGGAGCCGTTAAGGTGTCGTCGTACACCTTGGCGCGGGGATCGACGGGCCGATTAGGATCTACGGGCTTGGAGGACAGTCCGGCTCCGGCCTTTACGCCAAAGGCCTCAAACTGGGCCGGAGAAACGAACAGGTAGGCGGCAATGTCCCACATGTCGGCCACAAAGGTGGCGCGCTCCTGGACAAGGGCTACCACGGCCTCTACATACTCGCGGGTAAAGATGTGGTTCTGGAAATCGGCACCCAGCCCCTCGAAGGAAGCTCCGGCGGTGAGGGCACCGCAGGGGCAGGAGACCACCTGCATGCCATGGCTTTCCAGCACGGGGATGAACAGGTCGGTGAGCTCGGCCACAGATTTCTGGCGCAGGTACTCCTTATTGAACCACTTGGCCTTTTCTACATTAAAGCGAGCGCCAGACTTGATGACCCGGTCCAGGGAGAACACGGGAACCAGCTCGTCAATCTTGTAGAGCTCACGTTCCCCGCCGGGATTCCAGCCCAGAAAGGCCAGCATGTTCACAAAGGCCTCGGGGAAGTAGCCGTCCTCACGGTAGCCGCGGGAGACTTCGCCGGTCTCGGGGTTGGTCCAACGCAGCGGGAACACCGGGAAGCCCAGGCGGTCGCCGTCGCGCTTGCTCAATTTCCCCTTGCCGTCCGGCTTCAGGAGCAGGGACAGGTGGGCAAAACGGGGCATGGTATCGGTCCAGCCGAAAGCCTCGTACAGCATGTAGTGCAGGGGCAGCGATGGGAGCCATTCCTCGCCGCGGATGACCTCGGTAATTTCCATCAGGTGGTCGTCCACTATGTTGGCCAGGTGGTAGGTGGGCAGTTCATCGGCCCGCTTCCACAGGACTTTGTCGTCCAGGGTGTCGGTGTTTACCTCTACGTGGCCGCGGATGAGGTCGTCCATCTTGACCACCCGGTTCAAAGGCATTTTGAAGCGAACGGTCCAGTCCGTGGTTTCGGCCAGCAGGCGCTTTACCTCGTCGGCCGGCAACGTAAGGGAATTGCGCAGCTCACCGCGGGTGGCGGCGTTGTACATGAAGGTTTGCCCGGCAGCCTCGGCGGCGGCGCGGCGCTCGTTCAGGTCCTCGGCGCTGTCAAAAGCGTAATAGGCCCAGCCAGCGCTCACCAGCTGCTCGGCGTACTTGCGGTACAGCGGCTTGCGCTGGCTTTGCCGATAGGGAGCATGGGGATGCTTCTCGCTGGCTACCTCTACCACTTTTCCATCGGAGTCCACGCCTTCGTCGGGGATAATCCCGCACCAGCGCAGGGCTTCAATGATATAAGCCTCGGCGCCAGGAACAAAGCGATGGGAGTCGGTGTCCTCGATGCGGATGATGAAGTCGCCGCCCTTTTGCTTGGCATACAGGTAGTTATACAGAGCCGTACGCACACCGCCCATGTGCAGCGGGCCGGTGGGAGACGGGGCAAATCTTACGCGTGTTCTTCTTTCCATGCTTCTAGTTTTGAGTGTGCAAATTTAGCGGATTCCGGGGATATTTCCAACCGGCTTGTAATAACGTCCTTTGCCGATATTTGCCGTAAAATGGAATTGCCTGATAATCAGTAACATATGCAAATAGCCCTACCGAAAAACCGGCAGGGCTATTTGCATAAACGCCTATTAGTCAACTACTTACATTTCACGGGCCGGCACCGATATACTAAGACCCGGGCCAGGTACGGGGCAAACCCTGTCTACGAATTATGCGCGCGGCGGATGGCCGGGGTGTTCTCCAAATCTACAATGCGGTCGCCGGGGTTCACGCACAGAATGGGCTTGTGGTCGGCCGTGAAGTTGAAGTGGCGGGCGTTGTCGGAGTTGTTGTAGCCGATTTTGATGGTTTCGGCGGCAGTGGGGAGGGAAACCTCGGTACTGCTGCCAGACTGATCCCACTGGAAGTTCTCGTCAATGATAACCAGGTTGCCCAGGTCCTTGTTCAGGCCCAGACCGCCCAGGTCCATCTCGAAGCCCGTCACAATGGCCGTAATGCGCACTTTGTCGCCAAACTCGGGATCGTTCTCCCAGATGATGCCCTTCTTGAAGTGGTTGGCGTCGCCGGTATAACCGGAAATCATGTCATCAATCTTCTTGAGGTCGCTCATCTTGGCGCCGCGCTCGTTGTTGCCGGCAGTAATGTTAATCAGCACATTCTTGGCCGTCTTGAGGTCAAAGTCATTCAGGAGCGGGCTCTCGAAAGCGCCCTTCACAGCGTCTTCCAGGCGGTTGTTGCCGGTGCCTTCGGCGCTGCCCATGAGGGCCATGCCGGAGTTGCGCATCATTTTGCACACATCCTGGAAGTCTACATTGATGTAACCGCTCTTGGTAATGACCTCGATGATACCCTTCACGGCTGTGGACAACACTTCATCGGCCTTGGGGAAGGCCTCCTGAATCAAAGTGTCACCAAAGAACTCGTACAGTTTCTCGTTATTGATAATGAGCAGCGAGTCCACGTTCTTCTCCAGCTCATGGATGCCGTCAACGGCCTTTGACTGGCTCTCGTTACCCTCATTCCTAAATGGAATGGTTACTACGGCCACTGTCAAAATCCCGCGGTCCTTGGCCATTTTGGCAATGACGGGGGAGGCGCCGGTGCCGGTGCCGCCGCCCATGCCGGCCGTGATGAAGAGCATCTTGGTCCCGCAGTCCAGCACCTTTTTGGCAATCTCGTCCTGGGCGTCCAGGGCGGCGTTGCGGCCGGCGGTGGGGTCGGTTCCGGCTCCCAGTCCGTTCTGGCCCATCTGGATCTTAACGGGCACCTCACTGCTTTGCAGGGCCTGCGCATCGGTGTTGCATACGATAAAACTGCAGCCCTGAATATTCTGCTTGTACATGTAATTGACGGCGTTGCAGCCACCGCCACCTACGCCAACTACCTTAATAATGGCATTTTCCTGCGTCCAGTCGTTGGGGACGATATTGTTGTCGATGTCGTAAATCATGGCTATTCCTGGTTGGCTTTATCGTAAATCTTTAATGCAGTATTCTCGAAAGTATTCCAGAAGATGCTCAGGATACCCGTCCTCTCGCTGTTCTTGGTTTTGGGTACCTTTATCTTCTTGGTCTGTTTCATCTCGTGCTTGGGCTCTTCCTGAGGCTTGGGCGCCTCTTCGGGGAAGGAATCCGGTGCAAACAGCGTTTCCTCGGTTGCGGCAGGCGTTTCATTGGTCACCTGCACCTCCACCTCTACCATCTCCTCTTCTTCCACTGCGGGCTTCTCGGGGACGCTCACGCAGTCGGGCAGATTGTCTTCCTTGGCCGCCAGCACCATGCCGATGGCCGCCGTAGCGGCCGAGCTGTAAGCGCGGCTGCCCACCGTGGCCGAATAGATGAAGCGGGGATTGCCCTGGCGAACATCGTAGCCCGACATCTCCTTCATGAGCGGGATAAAGTTGGCCAGTTCGGAACCGCCGCCGGTAACCACAATACCGCTGCGCAGGCTGTTCTGAAGGCCGCTTTCCTGGATATAGTACAGCAGGGCCTCTACAATCTCCCGAGACCGGCAGTCGATGATTTCGGAGATATAGCGCACCGGCACCTCTTTGAAGGGCTCGGTGAGCCGGATCTGGAGCACTTTCTCGCTCAGATTGGCCAGTTTGCCTGGCATGCAGGCACCGAAGCGCTTCTTGATGTTCTCGGCCAAATCCTCGGAGATGGAGCATTCGGTGCGAATGTCGTTGGTGATGGCCTTGCCGCCAAACGGAACGGCAGCGTAGTAGCGCATGATGCCGCCGTGGTAGATGGTCACGGAACTCACACCGGCGCCTACATCGACCAGCGCAACGCCGGCGGCCATCTCTTCGTCGCCCAGGACGGTGCGGGCCACCACGTCGGGCAGGAAGTACTTCTTGGCCACCGCAATCTCCAGGCTGTTGAAGATCTTGTCCAGGGCCGTGGTGGCGCGGCGGCTGCCGATGAACACCTTGAAGTTGCCTTCCAGGGAATTGGACAGGGTGCCCACCACCTCGTTCTCTACCAGCTGGATTTCGTCGTCCACAGAGAAGGACTGGGCCACGGCGCCGTACATGATCTGCCGCTCGGGGTCGGGCAGGGGATAGGTCTCCAGGGCGATGGATTTGAGGCTCTGCACTTCCTCGGCCGAGATATACTCGTCGGGGTTGGAGCGCTCGATGCGAGCCGATGCCGTCACCTGGGCCACCTCGCTGCGCGGCATGCCCACCACCACCTGTAAGATGTGGATCATGAGTTCTTTCTCGGCCTCACGGATGGCCTCCTGCAAGCGTTGCGAGGCCTTCATGGGGTTGGTGATGAGACTGGCCCGGATGCCCTCCGACGGCGTCTCCTTGTAATACACAATCTGAACATCGTCGCCGTTCACACGCGCTACGCACAGTCCGAACTTGGAACTGCCCAAGTCGATTGAAGCGATGTATTTTTCTTCCATATAGATTAGTTTTATTGTCTGCAAACCAATTGTCCGCGGTAGCGCAGGTCCACCGTACGGTAATATCCGGGGTTCTGGGACGGGGCCACAGTATCGTAGTAGCGCTCCATCAGGTTCAATTTTTCCTGTATCCGTACAGGCGGGCCGAAGAGGAAGCGCTCCTGCCCCTGGGTGGGGTAGAGGGTCAGGTTCCCGTCGGCACTCACGCTAATGTGGCTGATGTTTTTCTTCCATACACCGTCCTTCATAGCACAGGCCATGTCCACCATCTGGGCCAGCCACTGCTTCTCGCTTTCCTCGGCCGGCTCTCCCTTGAATCCGCGCGGGATGCGCAGGGGAATCTGGCCGTCCACCACAGGCACGTCGGCCTCCCCGCGGGCCTGCAGGGGGAAGATGAATCCGGTGGCATCGGCGTAGTAGCCGTTCTTTCCGTCGTCGAAGCGCACCACGGGCTCCCGCTGGCTCAGCTGCACGTGCAGGATGCCGTCGTCGGTGAGCCAGGCTTCGCAATCCTTTACTGCGCTGTGGCTTTGGATGATATGCTCTATCCGGTTCAGGTCTACGCTGTCCAGCGGAAGACCGGCATAGGCCCGGTATTCCTTGTCCAGCCACTCTTCTATGTTCTCTTTGCCCACGAAGCGCCGTTCCAGGCTGTCGGTCACCGTCACTTCCAGCTTGCCCTTCCCCTGACAGGTGCGGGTACGCAACTGCCTCCGGGACATGCCGGACGACACCACCCACACGGTGGCGCAAGTCACGATGAGAAGGAGCCCCAGGCCCCGGCGCGCGATAGGAATCATAAACGGTTCTTCAACAGTTGGGTGATAGGTTCAATGAAGCGGTCGATGTTACCGGCTCCAAACGTTACCAGTACGTCCAGCGGCTCGTCGGAGAGGTAATCCATGAGCTCTTCTTTCTTGATGAGCACCTTCTCAGGGGCGGTCACATCCTTGAAAATCATCTCGGAGGTGACGCCGGGGATGGGATCTTCGCGGGCAGGATAGATGTCCAGCAGGATGAGCTTGTCCACCAGGCTCAGCGACTGGGCGAACTCCTGCGCAAAGTCCCGCGTGCGGGTGTACAGGTGCGGCTGGAAGATGCCCGTAATCTTGCGTCCGGGGAAGATATCCCGGATGGAGGAGATGGCCGATGCCAGCTCGGCGGGATGATGGGCGTAGTCGTCCATGTAGGCCAGGCCGGGCACGTTCAGGTGCACTTCCAGGCGGCGTTTTACGCCCTCGAAGGTGCCAATGGCGGCTTTCACAGCCTGCGGATTCAGCCCGTAGGTGAGGGCGATAGCCGCCGCAGCTATGCTGTTCTCGGCGTTAATCCAGCCAGGTGCGCCTACACGTACGTCGCGAAGGATGCCGCCCGGCCAGTGCAGGTCGTAGTGGAAGCATCCCAGGGCGTCGGGTTGGGGATTCTCGGGGTAGAAATCGGCCCCGGTGTCGGTATAATGATAGGTTAGAACTTTTGCTTTGGTGTCTTCCGGGCCGATGGGGGTGCCCTTTTTGGCGATGACGGTGCCGCTCACCTGGCTGGCGAAGGCCTTGAAGGCTTCTACCACGTGGGCGTAGTCGCCGTAGATGTCCAGGTGGTCGGCGTCCACGGCCGTAATGACGGCAATCTCGGGGAACAGCTGCAGGAAGGAACGGTCAAATTCGTCGGCCTCTACCACTACGGTCTCGTTCCTGGACATGAGGAGGTTGGTGCCGTAGTTGCGGGAGATGCCGCCCAGGAAGGCGCTGCATCCCTCGCCGCTTTGGGTAAAGATATGGGCTGTAAGGGTGCTGGTAGTGGTTTTTCCGTGGGTGCCGGCAACGGCCAGGCAGCGCTGTCCCTTGGTAATCTCGCCCAGGGTACGGGAACGTTTGAGCAGGGTATAGCCGCCTTCCTGCGCCTTTACCAGCTCGCCCAGGTCCTTGGGAATGGCCGGGGTGTATACAATGAGGGTTTCCTCCACGTCGGCGGGAATAAGGTCGGGCCTGTCCTCGTAGTGCACGCTGATGCCTTCCTTCTCCAGGGCGGCCGTCAAATCCGACGGCGTGCGGTCGTAACCGGCCACGTTAAAGCCCTTGAACTTGTAATACCGGGCCAGGGCACTCATTCCAATGCCCCCGATGCCTATAAAGTAAACGTTCTTCATACCAGTTTGTAAATTTCGTCACAAATAACCTGTGCTGCATTCCTCAATGCCATGTTGCCGGCGTTTTTCTCCAGGCGGGCAATGCGGTCGGGGCTGGCCAGCAGACCCATGGCAGTGGGGAGGAGGTCGTCAATGGCATCGGCATCTTTCACCAGCATGGCGGCGTCCTTGCGCACCAGGGCCATGGCGTTGTGCGTCTGGTGGTCTTCGGCCACGTTGGGGGAGGGCACAAAGATGGTGGCTTTGCCCATGGCGCACAGCTCACTTACCGTGCTGGCGCCGCTGCGGGAAATTACCACATCGGCCGCTGCGTAGGCCAAATCCATGCGTGCGATAAAGTCGTAATGGACGATGCCCTTCACATCGGGGTGAGCCTCCATAAAGGCATCGGTCTCCTTCTTATAGTACTTGCCGCACTGCCAAATCACTTCCACGTTTTCTCCACCGGGGCAGCCGTCCTGGATCCAATGCTTCATGGCGTGGTTCAGCGTTCCGCTGCCCAGGCTGCCGCCCACCACAAAGAGGTGCTTCTTGCCCGGGTGCAGGCCGTAGTATTCCAGGGCTTCGGCCTTCATGGCCGGTGTGGGCACCTTCGAAACGGCCGGGCGGATGGGATTGCCGGAAAGCACAATCTTGCTGGCGGGGAAGAACTTATCCATGCCTTCGTAGGCTACGCAGATGCTTTGTACTCGGCCACCCAGCAGTTTGTTGGTGAGGCCGGCAAAGCCGTTCTGCTCCTGGATGAGGGCGGGAATCTTCATGCCGGTGGCGGCCCACAGCAGGGGAGCGCTGGCATATCCGCCCACGCCCACGGCTACATCGGGCTTGAATTTTTTCACGATAGCCTTGGCTTCCCGGATACTTCCCAGTACCCTGAAGGGAACGGTGAGGTTGTTCAGGATGTTCTTTAGCGTAAGGCGGCGCTGCATGCCCACCATGGGAAGGCCCACAATCTCAAATCCTTCGGCCGGCACTTTTTCCATTTCCATCTTGCCCTGGGCCCCCACAAAGAGGATTTCCGTGTCGGGGTTCAGCTCTTTGAGCTTATGGGCAATGGAAACGGCCGGGAAGATGTGTCCTCCGGTGCCGCCGCCGCTGATGATGGCTCGTATGGGTTTGTATTCCATTATTCCGTGGTATTTTGGGT
>CAJOHK010000037.1 GCA_905234285.1 uncultured Bacteroidales bacterium | reverse complement strand
TGTCAACCCCGCTGCACCGGCCGAGATTCTCAAGGTTAACAACGCTCGCCTGAGCACATTGGAGGCAGTCCAGCACGAATATGACATCTCCAAGGCCGTTGCCTGTCTAGGGATTTCCGTTCCCGAGATGTATCATATCGTACGCGTAGGAGACGCCTATGGCACCATCTCCCAGCTCATCAAAGGCAAGAAATCACTCTCGCGCATCTGCCAGGAGAATCCGGAGCGAACGGAAGAAATGGCCCGTCTCCTGTGCCAGAAGGGAAAGCAACTTTGGGCAACACCCTGCAATACGGATTTCTTCCACAGGAGGAAGCAGCAGGCGCTTGTGGCCATTGAGAATGCCACTTATGTGAGCAGGAAGAATAGAGATTTGATTCAATCCTTTATTGAAACTATCCCTGAAAGTACGGGCTGCTCCCACGGAGATTTCCAGACGGGCAATCTCATCCTGGCCGGAGAGAACTTCTATTGGATAGATCTGGACCGTTTTGCCTGCGGAGACCCGATGTTCGACATCGGCCACCTGTTCCTGATATGCCATCTGTATGCCCCGATGAAACGGGTGCAGGATATCTTCCATATGAGCCTGGAACAGTTCCAGAAGTTCTGGGACGCCTTTGCCATGGAGTACACAGGAAAGGAAGACCACAGCGAATTTGACGCCCTGGCCGGCAAATTCGCCGCCGTTGATGTAATCCTCCGGACGGTCTTCCAAAAACCGACATTTGTGGAGAAACTCTTCTTCTATTTCCAGGCCAGAAAACTGGTAAAATTGTATTATTAAATACTATGAGCACCTACGAAACCATAAACCTGGAAGACTATATCCAGACCGGCGAGGGCGGTACAGCCCAGGCCTACACACGCAATGACGGCAAGACGCTGGCCAAGCTCTACAACCCCGGCTTTGAGGCCGACAGGGCCGCCGCGGAATTCTTCACAGCCCGCACCGTTTTCGAGATGGGCATCCCCACCCCGGAGCCCTACAGACTGGTTACCGACAGCGAGCGCTTCGGCGCTGAGTACGAGCTCATCAGGAACAAACGCTCCTTTGCCCGCATCCTCTCCGAAGAACCCGAACGGCTGGAGGGAGTTTCCCTGGCATTTGCAAAAGCGGCCCGTGAGCTGCACGCCCACAAGGCAGATACAGCCCGCCTCCACTCTTACAAGGAAGTCCTTACCCGGTTCTATCAAGAAAAGGACCGTGTTCCGGATGAGTATAAGCAACGCGCCCTGGCGTTTCTGGAGAAAGTGCCGGAAGCGGATACCTGCCTGCACGGAGACCTCCAGATTGGCAACATCATCACAGACGGAGACCGCACGCTTTGGATTGACGTTGGCGAGTTCAGTCACGGCGTACCCGAATGGGACATATCCATTCTTTGGACGATGGCTCACAATATGAAAGCCGACCGTTCGGTGAACCTTTTCCACATTACGCCGGAAATGTTTAACAAGCACTGGAATATCTTCCTCCCCGCCTATCTGGGAACAACGGATCCGGGCGAGCTGGAAGCATATACCAGGCGTCTTTTCCCTTTTTATGCCGCCAAGGTCCCGTATGTCTTTGATATGGCATACCACACATCCCTTCCGGCTGAAGCCCTTCAGAAAATCGTTCAATTATTCATTCAACAATGAGCAAGACTATTATTTGTAAACTCCTACTTCTTATTGCCATGTTCTCTTCTTGCCATCATACGTCCCAAGACCGGATCATTCCCTTTGAAGGGATTGAAAACGCCCGCGAACTGGGCGGCCTTGTGATGCAGGACGGTAGAAGCATCCGCTGGGGACAGCTTGTCCGCTCCGGGAATCTGGCCCTTGCAAGCGACCAGGATGTGGCCATTCTGAAGGAGCGTTTCCACCTGAGCAATGTCTATGACTTCCGTTTTGATGCCGAGGTGGCTGGAGCGCCGGACAGGGAGATGGATGGCGTGCTCAACACGCATCTGTCCACCCTGCCACAGGCCCTTGTTGACGGCTTCACCGCCGGCCGTTCCGACACTACCCAGTTTAAGGTGAGCGGTTTTATGGAAAGGCTTGCCGAATATGCCTTTAATCCTAAGGCGCAGGAAATGGGCCGCCAGCTCTATCCTGCTATCGTGATGGATCCCACCTCCCAGCAGCGGTACGGCGCCTTTCTCCGGGGTGTTCTGGAAGCCGAAGGCGGCGTTCTCTGGCACTGCTCCCAGGGGAAAGACCGTTGCGGCTGGGGCGCAGCCTTCGTTCTGGCAGCTCTGGGGGCCAGCCGTGAGACCATCGTAGAAGACTTCGACCTTTCCAATGTCTCTTACGCAGCGCAGGTGGAAGCTCTCTCCAAAAAGGTCATCGAAATGGGTGGTGGAGAGAATGAAATCGCCTTCATCCGCGCCATGGTGGGCGTAAGCACGGAGAACTTCCAGAACACCCTGGACCTGATAGACGCAAAATACGGCTCTCTGGAGGCTTATTTGGAAATTGCTCTGGGTTTCTCCGCCCAGGAGCAGGCCGCATTGAAAAACAAACTTCTGGAATAATAGATTTGTTATGAATCGGGTGATTCAATGGGTGATGATTGTCATCCTGACGACAATCTACGGCACGACATTATGCGCGTCCTGTAAGGCGGACGATGATAAAACGTTGGATCATCAACCTACTATTGAGCGGATTGTTGAGCGCGGGACAATGCTTGTCGGCACAACCGGTGATTACCGTCCGCTCAGCTACAAAGAGCCTGACTCAGGAGAATACTGGGGCTTCGATCTGGATGTGGCCGGGGAGATTGCCAAGGCCCTGAACGTAACCATTACCTATGTTCCAACGTCCTGGCCCACGCTAAGCGCCGATGTCCAAAACCCGGAACTCTTTGACTTTGCCATCGGCGGTATCACCATCACGGATGTCCGGAAGGAAACGATGGATATGTCCGATGGCTATCTGGGCAACGGAAAGACCATCCTGTGCCGGAAAGCGGACGGTTCACTGCAAGCCCTGTCCCAGAAATATGGGCTGGTGTATACCTATCGCTCAACATCGTCCGTCACGTGGAAGCCGGCCTCACAATAGATTCAGGAAGAGGGTGATCATGCCTTATCTCTATAAAATGACTGCAAATCAAGTATTGAACGAGCTCAAGGGCCGCAACGTGGTTCTTTTCGTAGCCGACAAGGATGAGATTTCCCCCGCCGAAGTGCCTTTTCCCGTGGTATTTACCGGGATGGGAAAGATGCGGATGTTCAGCGCCCTGGTGAAATGGCGCGATGCTCTGCCCCAAGGGCGAAAGCCCGTGATTCTGAATATCGGCAGCGCCGGTTCGGCCAAGTACCCCATTGGCACCATCGTGCCCTGCACCCGCTTCATCAACGGCGGCTGCGAACTGGTGGACGACTGCATTGAGGCCCGGGGCGATGGCGCCAGCATCTTCTCCGGGGACTACTTCATGAGCACGCAGACCTTCAGCCCGGAGCAGGTGAAAGAACTCTCACAGCAGTATGACCTCTTTGACATGGAGGCCTATGCCGCGGCCCAGTTCTGCAAGATGTACGATATTCCGTTCTACTGCCTCAAGGCTGTCTCCGACAACCTGGATGGCAACCTCAAGGACTGGAGAGCCATCCTGGCCGATATTCGCGTCCAGTTCACGGAGTTACTGAAAGCAGCCCTATAAAAACTCCTCCAGGAACTCGGAGGCATCGGCCACGCAGTCGGGGCAGGCACGAAGGACGGTGCCGGTGCCAATGCCCTTGAGCTGCTTGCACTGAATGGCACCGTTGCGTTCCTGGAACTTGGTAAGAATCTCCTTCATGCGGGCACGGGACAGGTTCCGGTCTTTGGTGGCCAAGCCAACAACCATGCCCGCACCCACCAGAGCACCGCAAGTGCCTTCCATGTTGCCCATTCCGCTACCGTAGGCACCGGCAATGTCCAGGGCTGTCTGCTCCGGAAGACCTACCAGGTCACAATAGGTGCACACAACCGCCTGTGCGCAATTGTGCGTGTTGCAGCGCTTCTTTTCGGCTGCCAGGAGTTTACGCGTTTCCATATTGGCTGTTTTTACGTCTGTCACAAAACTCGGCGGTGGCGGCAAAGAACACATCGCCGCTGGAATTGAGGGCCGTTTCTACTGAATCCTGTACTACGCCGATGATAAAGCCCACGGCCACGGCCTGCATGGCAATATCGTTGCCGATACCCAGGAAGGAGCAGGCCATGGGAATCAGCAGCATCGAGCCGCCGGCGACGCCCGAGGCCCCGCAGGCACCCAACGTTGCGATGATGCTGAGGATGAGCGCCGCAAAGAAGCCCACTTCCACGCCCATCGTGTGCGCCACCGCCAGGGTCATGACGGTAATGGTTACTGCCGCGCCGTTCATATTGATGGTAGCCCCCAGCGGAATGCTCACCGAATAGAAATCTTCCTCCAGCCCCAGCTTTTTGCAAAGGGCCATGTTAATGGGAATATTGGCGGCCGAAGATCGCGTAAAGAACGCATTGAGACCGCTTTCCTTGAGGCAGGCCCATAGCAGCGGATAGGGATTGCGCCGCATGGCAATAAAGGAAAGCAACGGATTGAACACCAGCGTATTCACCAGCATGCATCCCACCAGCAGCAGGACCAGTTTGCCATATACGGTGAAGATTTCCAGGCCGCTTTGGGATACGGCACTGAACACCAGACCCAGGATACCGAACGGGGCAAACTGTATAATCCATTTCACCAGCAGCGTAATGACATCGGCAAAGTCGGACACCACCTTGATGGTACCAGGCGAGGCCACCAGTTTGAGGGCAAGGCCGGCCAGGATGGCCCAGAACAAGATGCCGATGTAGTTGGCCGTAGAAATGGATGCCAGCGGATTGGTGACCATATTGCCCAGGAGATTGGCAAAGACATCGGTGAGCTGACTGGGAGCGCTGCCTTCGGCCACATCCTGCAGGCGCAGCGTAATGGGAAACAGCGTACTGCCCACCGACGCCACCAGCGCAGCCGTGAGGGTACTCACCAGATACAGCAGAATCACTGTGCGGAAACGGGCGCCCAGCCCGCCTTGTGCTTTGGCAATCGATGCCATCACCAAAACGGCCACCAAAACCGGCGCAATGGCCTTGAGGGCACTCACAAAGATGGTTCCCAGAATGCCGATACCCGTCCATCCGGGCACCAGCAGACCCAGGATCGCACCAATGACCAGGCCCACCAGAATGCGCAGGACCAGGCTGGTATCGGCCCACTTCTTAAACACAAGCGTCAGTTTACTCATAGGCAGCTTATCTTAATTCTTCCCGGATGAGGGGCATGAGGTCCCAATCGGCGGGCAGCCACTGCACTGTCTCCAATTCATCGGCGCCCAGCCAACGGGCAGCTTCGTGCTCATTGAGGTGCAGGGCCTCGGTGGCCAGCGAGCACATGTAGCAGTGCATGGTAAGATGAAATTCGGGATAATCCCACTCCACCGTATGCAGGAACTTGTCAATGACAATGTCGGCCGAGAGTTCTTCCCGGATTTCCCGCACCAGCGCCTGCTCCGGGGTCTCCCCTACCTCCGTCTTGCCCCCGGGGAATTCCCACCAGTCCTTCCAGGGACCGTAGCCCCGCTGGGTGGCAAAAATCTTGTCCCCTTTCTTGATTATAGCGGCAACTACCTCTATCTTGCGCATGCCCAAACTGCTATTCCTCCGGGACAAACATGGGATCCCAGGAAGGCAGCAGAACTGGCTTCTGGTTCATGAGTTCCAAAATGCGGGCGGGAACATACTTTTTCTCTACCACCAGGCGGAACATGTATTCGTTGAACCAGGCATCGGTCATGATGATATTGCCCTTATAGCCGCTGTCGGCGCCCCAGCTGTTCTCGACCATCCACTTGACGGGTTTGTCGTCCTTGATATCCACGGCGATGAGCGTCATGGCGTGGGTGGAACCGCTGGCATGGGTCTGGATGCGCTGCTTCTTGTCCATGCCGAAGCTTACGCCCAGCAGGCTGCCGTAGTCAAAGTTGTCCAGATCGGCCAGGCCGCGCTTGCGGTCCAGGAACTTGCCCACGTCGCAGGAGAAATATAGGGCGGTGTTGTCCTTGATGGAGGCGATGGCCATTTCCTTGATGTCCTCGATGGGCAGGTTCAGGTACACCCAGTTTTGCCCGTCGTATACATGGCGGTCATAGTCAATCTCATACACCTTATTGTAAGGGACGGCCGGGTTGTTCATGACCATGATATAATTGTTCTCCAGGTCCTCGCCGATGAACTCCTGGTAGAAGCCCTTGGGCGTATAGGTTTTCTCGCTCACAAACTCCCCTTTGGCATTGTATCGGGCCCAGGTAAACTCGGTGGGCGGCACGCCCAGGCACAGGGCCAGGATACGGTATACCTCCTTGAGCATGCCCACTTTCACGGCATGCAGGTCCTTGGCCTTGGACTCGCGCAGGATAAGGCCGTCCTCGCGGAGCTTCAGAGTGAGCTGCGCGCGCATCTGGGCGGTATTGTTGGCGCTGTAGGTCTCCGGCATGGCATCGGACGGCACCACGCCGTACTTCATTACCAGGTTGGAGACGCCGGTGAACTGGCCACCATCGCCCAGCGGATAAGAGAAGAGCCAGTCTACCTTGCGGTCTTCCAGGGGAAGATTCCGGGTGTCAATGATCCCCTGCAGGAAGAGATTGGCCTTTTCCAGCTGGTCATAAAAGAAGATGTAGTTCTGGCTGAAGGTAAAGGCACCCAGGTCGTGCTTCTGGATCATGCGGGAGCGCAGCACGTTGAGGCCGGTGAACAGCCAGCAGCGGCCGCTGGACAACTGATTGGTACGTCCCTTGGTCTGGACCTCATTGCTGAAGTGCGTGTCCATCATGGCTATCTTCTCGGCCGAGGCTGCCAACACTCCCATAGGGGCGGCATTGAGCGCATTGCGCAGCGCCTTGTCGGTGGCATTGCCTTCGTAGGCGCTGCTGATTTCCTGCAGCAGGCTGGCCGAAATGCCTCCCTTGGGGTCTCCGGCGGGCTTTTGAGCAAAAGCCAGGGTGGCGACGACCAGCGCCGCCATAAATGAGCATATTTTTTTCATAAGTTTTGCCTATTTAAGTACGCCCAGTTCCTTGCCGACCTTGACAAACGCGGCAATGGCTTTGTCCAGATGGGCTTTCTCATGTCCGGCGCTCAGCTGCACACGGATACGGGCCTGACCCTGAGGCACCACGGGATAGTAGAAGCCCGTGACAAAGATGCCTTCCTGGGCCATCTTGGCGGCAAACTTCTGGGACAGCGGAGCATCATACAGCATCACGGCCACAATGGCGCTCTGGGTGGGCTTGATGTCAAAGCCGGCGGCCATCATCTTGTCGCGGAAGTAGTTCACGTTCTCTACCAGTTTATCGTGCAGGGCGTTGGATTCCTTGAGGATGGCGAAGGTTTCCAGGGCGGCACCGGCAATCATGGGCGGGATGGAGTTGGAGAAAAGGTACGGGCGGGAGCGCTGGCGCAGCATTTCAATAATCTCTTTGCGGCCGGTAGTGAAACCACCCACGGCGCCGCCGAAGGCCTTGCCCAGGGTGCCGGTAAAGATGTCGATGCGGCCATAGCAGCCGTATTGCTCGGCCACGCCATGACCTGTCTTGCCCACTACGCCGGCGCTGTGGCTCTCGTCCACCATCACCAGGGCGTCGTATTTCTCGGCCAGGTCGCAGATTTTATCCATGGGAGCCACGTTGCCGTCCATGGAGAAGACGCCGTCCGTGACGATGATGCGGAAGCGGCACTTCTGGGCCTCCTGCAGTTTAGCTTCCAAATCGGCCATGTCGGCGTTGGCATAGCGGAAACGCTGGGCCTTGCACAGGCGCACGCCGTCAATGATGGAGGCGTGGTTGAGGGAGTCCGAAATGATGGCATCCTCTGCGGTGAGGAGGGGTTCGAACACACCGCCGTTGGCGTCGAAACAGGCGGCATAAAGAATGGTATCCTCTGTATGGAAAAATTCCGAGATGGCAGCCTCCAGCTGCTTGTGGATATCCTGGGTGCCGCAAATGAAACGGACGCTGGACATGCCGTAACCGCGAGCGTCCATAGCCTTTTTGGCAGCCTCGATGAGGCGGGGGTTATCGGCCAGGCCCAGGTAGTTGTTGGCGCAGAAGTTTAAGGCCTCGCTACCGTCCTGGAGGGTGATTTGGGCGCCCTGGGGGCTGGCAATGTTGCGTTCCTGTTTGTAAAGACCGGCTTCCCGGATAGAGGTAAGTTCATCCTGAAGATGCTGCTGAAATTTTCCGTACATATGATAATTTGTTTAGTTCCAGTGATTATGCTTTCAAATTTAGTGAATTTCTGTTGAAGTTCTGCAAAAAAACCATAAATTTGTGGACAAAATGCTAAAACCATAAAATGAAGAACGTCCTCGTTATTGGTTCCACCGGCCAGATTGGCTCCGAACTCACCATGAAGATCCGCAGGGAAATCCCTGGCAGCACCGTTGTAGCCGGCTATATCCCGGGCGCCGAGCCCAAGGGAGAGCTCCTGGAAAGCGGCCCCGCCGCCCTGGCCGATGTGAGGGACGCCGCCGGGCTGGCCGCCCTGGTAGACCAATACCAGATAGATACCATCTACAACCTGGCCGCCCTGCTGTCGGCCGTGGCCGAGCGCAAGCCCCTTCTGGCCTGGGATATCCAGATGAACGGCCTGCTGAACATCCTGGAAATTGCCCGGGAAAAGAACGTGGCCGTATTCACGCCTTCTTCCATCGGCTCCTTCGGCCCCGAAACCCCGCACGTAGGGACCCCGCAAGATACCATCCAGCGTCCCCGCTCCATGTACGGCGTCACCAAGGTAGCCACGGAGCTGCTCAGCGATTACTATTTCCATAAATATGGCGTAGACACCCGTTCGGTGCGCTTCCCCGGCCTCATCTCCTATACTACCCTACCCGGCGGCGGCACCACCGACTACGCCGTAGAGGTGTACTATTCGGCCGTCAAGGGAGAAGAGTTTGTATGCCCCATCGCCCCGGGCACCTTCATGGACATGATGTACATGCCCGATGCCCTGCACGCCGCCATCCAGCTCATGCAGGCCGATCCTTCCCGTCTCAAGCACCGCAACTCCTTCAATATTGCATCCATGAGCTTTGAGCCGGAGCAGATCTTTGCAAAAATCCGGGAATACATCCCTACCCTCAAGGTTCGCTATGAGGTAGACCCGGTGCGCCAGGCCATCGCCACTTCCTGGCCGGACAGCATGGACGACAGCTGCGCCCGTGAAGAATGGGACTGGAAGCCCACCTTCGACATGGACTCCATGACCCAGGACATGATTCTGCACCTCAAGGAGAAGCTAAACGTTTAAATTGCTGACTGTCAGCACAAAACGCGCAGTTTATTCTTTACGCATAAACGTTTTAACACCTAATCGCTTACGAATTGTAAGCGATTTTTAATTTATACTTACAATTTGTAATATTTCGGCGTATTTCGGGTGTTCTCAGGTGCCAAATAATGCATTCTACTGCGTCCTATTGCTTATTCAAATTTTTTACTAAATAGACTATTATATACCGTATGAAATTTTTCTCGTTGGTTTTCAGCGTTTTAGCTACTTTTTGAAAAATTTTTCCAAAAAATCTTTTGAAAAAATTTGCAAATCCAAAAAATTGCCGTACCTTTGTACCCGGATTGAGGAAACGAGGTTCTCTCAGCGGAATCAATCTATTGGTTATTAGTTTTAGTGTTATTAATTATGTGGTTAGTAAGAGCGTCCGCCTGAGACAGGCCGACACTCTTTTTTTTGACTATTGGGCGTTCCAGATTTCTGAATCAATTTTATTTGCTATTTTTGCAGCATGAGCATAGCACTGCAACTTACTATCAGATTATTGGCCGCGGGCCTTGTGGGCGCCATCATCGGCTATGAGCGTGAACTGCGCGCCAAGGGCGCAGGCATCCGGACGCACGTTTTGGTAGCGCTGGGATCCTGCCTCTTTATGATTATCTCCATCTTCGGATTCGGGGGCGTTGAGCGGTTTGACGCTGCCCGTGTGGCCGCCGGCGTGGTCGGGGGCTTGGGTTTCCTGGGCGGCGGCATCATCATGAAAACCAAGAACCACGTGAGCGGTCTCACCACGGCCGCCGGTCTGTGGGTAACGGGTGCCATCGGCCTCAGCTTGGGCTGCGGCATGTATGAGGTGAGTATCCTCACCACCATTCTGGTACTAATCTGCCTGGAAGCGTTATACTTCTATACCATCCATCTGGGCCAGAAGGACGTCTCTGTAGTTTTGTCGGCCAAAGACCAGAGCCAACTGTCCGAAGCCATCACCAAGATGGGGCGCAAAGTCAAGGAGTTCTCCCTTTCCAAACAGGGCGACACCTACAAAGCCGATATCCTCCTCCATGTACCCCGCAAGGAATACGGACCCCAGCTCATGGAAAAGCTTTCCGGCTTTCCCGGCACAGAGCTGGAATCCATGGAATAACCCATTACTTGGCAGGCACTTCCGGATGAGCGGCGATTATGGCGTTGGCAAAAGCCTGGAAGTCGCTCCAGCGATAGTAGGGGCCAGAGACGGGTGTCAAGGCCGGGAGCGTAGCTTCTTGCTCGTTTAGCAGCACCTTGAACAGGATGTCGCCCTTGCGGTTCTGGTAGAATACGAACAACAGGGTGGCCGCCATAGGAATATCAAAATTACGGAACCAGTACTTAACTTCTTCGGGGCTTCCCGGTATGGTTCCCATGCCATTGACATTGAGCAGCGTCACCAGCGCTTCCAGAATATAATCGTGGCCGAAGCGAAGGTCGGCGGCGCGGGAAGGGTCCAAAGGGGCCGATTCGGCCTTGGCCAGGATGTCCTGCAGAAGCGGAATTACGCTGTAACGGGAGGTGATGTCGTAGCGGAACGAGGAATAGTTGTTGGCCTCCCATGCGGCTACCCGCTCATCTTCGGTGAGAAGGTCGTCAAATAGGGGCTGCGGCTCATAATTATGGTAGCCGCAATAGAGCTCGTACAGCTCGCTGACAAATTCCAATTTCCCACCCTCAAAGTTAAAGTCTTCCAGGAAGTCCTGGCTGGTGAACAGTTTGTCCAGCAACGACCCCAGAGGAGCTACCCGTTGGATAAAATCCGGGGCGCTTTCCCAATCCACCTCGGCCTTCTCTCCCTCAAAGTGCTTGCGCAGCTGCCTGGGGGCACTGGGCGGAGCAATGATGCACATGCCGTCATGGGTCGATTTAAGCGTAATGCGCAACTGAGGATTGCCACTCTTGAGCCCCAGGTTGAAGGCGCCCATGCTCACAATGCAGCGCTGGGCCGTAGAGGAAACAGCAAATACCTGCCGATCCTTTTTGAAGACCTCGGGGAACGAGGCATACACAAACTCCCCTATTGTCTGGTGCTGCTCAAATCCCAGGGGAACCAGGTCGCCGGCGTTAATCCAGGGCTCCATGTAAAAAGCCTCGTACTTTTCCCGGAATGCCTGGCCATAGGGCGTAAGCACACCTTTTTCATCGGCGGCCGCCAACACCTTATGAATAATCTTGTAAGTGTCTGAATTCCAGGCATATCTGGAACCATGACGACCATAGTGGGTAATATAAAAAGGTTTATACCCCTTGGGGGCCTTGGTGAGCGGTCCCATCTGTTCCAAGCGGTGCGGACCTTCCATGCCCCGGGCCTTGCGGGAATCGGAGCGGACCTGGTCCAACACATCATACTGCTGCGCCTGAAGTGTAAAAGCGGCCAGCAAAAATGCCCAAAAGAGAGTAAGGACGTTTTTCATTTATTGAAGGGATTTTTTTAGGTTTTGCATGGTTTCGGGCTCGTTGGTAGTAAGCTGGTCTACTCCCAGGGCCATCATCTTTTTGGCGATGGGAATGCTATCCACCGTCCACACGTTGACGCTCATGCCCAGGTCATGCGCCTCCTTCACCCACTTGGGATGGAGCATAAAGGCCATGAAATGGTAATCAATGCCATTGACGCCGGCCTCGTGCACCTCGGCCGGGTTTTTATCGGCTTCCAGATACTGCACGGTAAAGCCGGGCGCCAGATTGGCAAGTTGCCGGCAAATGTAAAAGCTGAACGAGATAAAAACTACACGTTTGGGATCAAAAAGGCCGTGCGCCTTCACCGACTCCAGGCAACGGGCGATACAGGCATCTTCCCGCTCGGGGGTGGCATGGGGTTTCAACTCCATCACCAGCACGCAAGTGGTGTCCTGCTGACCCTGGTCCAGATACTCGTCCAAGGTGGGAACGGGCTCACCGTTATTTAACTTATGGGCTCTCACTTCCTCAAAAGGGCTTTCCTGAATGCGGGTATTCCCGATTTTCCCGTCGTGATTCACCACCACCACGTCATCGGCCGTAATATGGACATCGAACTCGCTGCCCCAGCAGCCGGCCTCCTGGGCGTTCTTTAAGGAAGCGATGGAATTCTGGGCGCCGCCGGGGGTGTTCCAATAGCCTCGATGGGCGACAATTTGTGTAACGGGCGCTTTCACAGAAACAGAACATGCCGTAAATAACAGGCAAAGAAATAAACAGGGCTTTTTCATAATGCTATTAATCTGGCCATACAAAAGTAAGCAAAAAAATTTCAGCATCCGAAAAAAAAAGCTAACTTTGCAATCCTCGAGCAGGATGCCCCTGTAGTTTAAAGGATAGAATAACGGATTCCGGTTCCGTTGGTCCCGGTTCGATTCCGAGCGGGGGTACACAAGAAAGGCAGTTCCATAGTGGGGCTGCCTTTCTTATTCCAAAAATTATAGCTATATTTGTACACTTATAGTGTTTTGACAAAGCGCATGAAGACAGCCTATATCTTCCCCGGCCAGGGTTCCCAATTCCCGGGAATGGCCAAAGACCTTTACGAGCCCCACAAAGCCCTCATGGAAAGGGCCAACGAAATACTGGGATTCCGCATTACCGATATCATGTTTGACGGCACGGCCGATGACCTCAAGGCCACCCGCGTCACCCAACCTGCCATCTTTATCCACAGCACCCTGCTGGCCATGAGCCAGAAGGAGCAGCCCGATATGGTAGCCGGCCACTCGCTGGGAGAATTCAGCGCCCTGGTTGCCGCCGGCGCCCTGAGCTTCGAAGACGGCCTCAGGCTGGTAGCCACCCGCGCCAGCGAAATGCAAAAGTGTTGCGAGAAAGTCCCCGGCACCATGGCCGCCATCATCAAACTGGACGACGAAACCATCGAGAAAGTCTGCGCCGGCATCCCCGGTGTAGTGCCCGCCAATTATAACTCCCCCGGCCAGGTAGTGATTTCGGGAGAGATCGAGGCCGTGGAATCGGCCTGCGCCCAGCTCAAGGAAGCCGGTGCCAAGCGCGCCCTGGTGCTGCCGGTGAGCGGAGCCTTCCACTCCCCTCTCATGGAACCGGCCCGCGCCGCATTGGCCCAGGCCATCGAGGCAACGCCCTTCCAGGCTCCCCGATGCCCCATCTACCAGAACGTGACGGCCCTGCCCACCACGGACCCTGCACAAATCAAGGCCAACGTCCTTAAGCAGCTCACCTCCCCTGTCCGTTGGACCAAGACTGTCCAGAACATGATAGCCGACGGCGCCGGCAAGTTTGTAGAAATCGGCCCCGGTACCGTCCTGCAGGGCCTGGTGTCCAGAATTGCCACGGAACCCGTAATCATTGAAGGAATTCAATAACTAATTACATATAACTCTAACTAAGTATGGCTAAAGAAAAGAAATTCATCACTTGTGATGGCAACTATGCCGCCTCGAACATTGCCTATCTGTTCTGCGAGCATGCTGCCATCTATCCCATTACGCCTTCCTCTACAATGGCCGAGAACATTGACGAGTGGGCGGCCCACGGTAAAAAGAACCTGTGGGGCGAGACCGTAAAAGTGACCGAAATGCAGAGTGAGGCCGGTGCCGCCGGTGCCGTTCACGGCTCCCTCCAGGCAGGTGCCCTTACCTCCACTTTCACGGCTTCGCAGGGTCTCCTCCTGATGATTCCCAACATGTACAAGATTGCCGGCGAAATGCTGCCCACCGTGTTCCACGTGAGCGCCCGCGCCCTGGCCAGCCACGCCCTCTCCATCTTCGGCGACCACCAGGATGTGATGGCCTGCCGCCAGACCGGTTTCGCCATGATTGCTTCCGGTTCTGTCAGGAAGCCCAGGACATTGCCGCCGTGGCTCACCTGGCCACCATCAAGAGCAGCATCCCGTTCCTGCACTTCTTTGACGGCTTCCGCACCAGCCACGAGATCCAGAAGATCGAAGCCCTTCCCGAGGAAGAGCTCAAGGCCATGATCTCCGAGAAAGCCCTGGCCAAGTTCCGCGCCCGCGCCCTTAACCCGGACGCCCCCGTAACCCGCGGCACCGCCCAGAACGGAGACGTATACTTCCAGGCAGTGGAAACCCGCAACCAGTACTACGGTGCCGTTCCGGATATTGTGGCCCGCTATATGGGAGAAATCAGTGAGCTCACCGGCCGCAGCTACCGTCCCTTCGAGTACTACGGAGACCCCACCGCCGAGAACATCATCGTTGCCATGGGTTCCGTGACCGAGACCATCAAGGAAACCATCGACTACCTCGCAGGCCGCGGCCGCAAGTACGGTCTCATTACCGTTCACCTGTACCGTCCCTTCAGCGAGAAATACTTCTTTGCCGTACTTCCCAAGAGCGTACGCCGCATTGCCGTCCTGGACCGCACCAAGGAGCCCGGCGCCATCGGCGAGCCTCTCTACACCGACGTCAAGGCCCTCTTCCAGGGTAAAGACAACGTCACCATCGTAGGTGGCCGTTATGGCCTGTCCTCCAAGGACACCACCCCCGCCCAGATTGTGGCCGTGTTTGACAATCTGGATGCCAAGGAGCCCAAGAACGACTTCACCATTGGTATTGTGGACGATGTCACCTTCAAGAGCCTGCCCATCAAGAGCGAGGTTTCCATCGTGAAGCCCGGCACCACCGAGTGCAAATTCTACGGTCTGGGTTCCGACGGTACCGTAGGTGCCAACAAGAACACCATCAAGATCATCGGCTCGCACACGGATCTCTACAGCCAGGCCTACTTTGACTACGACTCCAAGAAATCCGGCGGTTACACCTGCTCCCACCTGCGCTTCGGCCAGCAGCCCATCAAGGCTCCCTATCTGGTGAATACCCCGGACTTCGTGGCCTGCCACGTCCCTTCCTATCTTAAGAAGTACGACGTGCTCAAGGGCATCAAGGACGGTGGCACCCTGCTCCTGAACAGCCTCTGGGACGAGGAAGAGACCATCAAGAACATCCCCGACAACGTGAAGGCCATCATCGGCCGC
The DNA here is from genome assembly GCA_905234285.1 of uncultured Bacteroidales bacterium. Lineage (GTDB taxonomy): Bacteria > Bacteroidota > Bacteroidia > Bacteroidales > UBA932 > Cryptobacteroides. Next base: position 30 of record CAJOHK010000037.1, on the reverse strand, counting down.
AAGCACATCAAGGTGTATATCATCAACGCC
>CAJOHK010000036.1 GCA_905234285.1 uncultured Bacteroidales bacterium | reverse complement strand
CAAAACGCCAGGGACTCTGTAGTGGAGAACGGCGAACTGGGGATTATTCTGCGTCGGGCGCTGGGGATTGCCTGGGTGTCGGGCCTGGTGCTCATTCTGCTTCAGTGGGTGGTGGTACAGCTGGCTTTTCTGGTGGTGCAGTGCACGCCGGAGGTTCGGCAACTGGCCACGGAGTACTTCTCTATTCGCATCTGGGCCGCGCCGGCTACACTCTCGCTGTTTGCATTCAAAGGCTGGTTCATCGGCCTACAGGACAGCGTGCGCCCCATGACGGCCGATCTGCTGGTGAACGGCATCAACATCCTGCTGTCGGTGGGACTGGGCTTTGGCATCGGCCTGCCCGGCATGCACCTTCCTGCCATGGGGTTCATCGGCGTGGCGCTGGGTACCGCCATTGCCCAATGGAGCGGCTTCCTCTATTGCTTCATCGCCGCCCGCCGCCGCTATGCTGTGTCACTTAACGCACTGTCATTCAATTACTTACGAAAATTCAGTCCGGCTAATAGCCGGACTGAATATCAGCAAAGCGCTGATATTCAAGCACTTGAGTGCACGCAAAAAAAAGGCCCTGAGGGGCAAGTGGTCTCCTGGGGCAGCTATATGAAGCTGAACGGGGATTTGGTCCTGCGCTCAGTGGGAATGATTGCGGTGTATATCGGATTTACTGTCATCTCGGCCCGATATGGAGACACGGTGCTGGCGGTGAGTGCCATCCTCATGAAACTGCTCATGATCTTTAGCTATTTCACCGACGGATTTGCCTATGCCGGCGAGGCGCTTACTGGCCGATTCATCGGCGAGCGATCGACCGACGGGCTTCGCGGCACCGTCCTGGGAACCTTTGCCTGGAGCATGGCGGTAGCGGCCTTTTTCATGCTGCTCTATGGTCTGGGCGGGGTGCCGCTCTTGAGGCTCATGACCTCCGATGCCGATGTGGTATCGGCCGGTCAGCCCTACCTGTGGTGGCTGCTGATGATGCCGCTCATCGGCTGCCCGGCCTTTGTGTGGGACGGGGTGTTCATCGGCGCCACTGCTTCCAAAGACCTTCGCAACAGCACCCTGCTATGCGCCGTGGGCTTTTTCCTGGTGTGGTTCATCGGCGTTGCGCTGATGCATCCGGAGCCGTCCCTGGCCCTGCACCTGCTCATGGCAGCCTACTTCATGCATCTGGCCATTCGGGCCGTATATTTGACCCTTCGCTATCCATCGGCCATCCTTTCGTCGATCACCTAACTTGCTCTGTTACAGCGTTCTATGAAAAGTCAGTCCGGCTTTTTGCCGGACTGAATATCAGTAATATGCTAATAATCAACGGGTTAAGCGATCGCGCCGAAAACTACCGACGAAGGTACTTCCACCCCAGCACCGGCAGGACAAAGGCCAGGAGACAGGCGGCAATCCAGAAAATGGAGACGGGCAGGAAGTTAAAGACCTCGCCGGTCTGGTTGCCGCCGATGAGAAAGCCGCTCACCACCGACTGCAGGCCGGCGGCAGCGTAACTGGAGATGCCCACGATACCCAGGGCAGCCCCCGTAGCGCGCCGGGGCACAAAGTCCAGCGCCATAAGCCCGCCCACAATGCAGAACACCACGCTGAAGCACAGGCTGAACACCGCTACATAGACCATGTTCATCCAAAAACCACCGTCCAGGAAGAGGAACCCGGCCAGGGCAGCCACAGCCAATACACCGGCAAGAATCACCGGCCGGGCGCGGTTGCCGCGGAACAGGACATCGGACAGCCACCCGGCGGCCAGGTTACCGGCCACACCAAAGACTTCGGCCAGGCCGATTACCTGCGTGGCCTTTTCCAGGGAAAAAGCCTTTTGCTTTTGCAGGAACAGCACGCCCCAGTCGCTCACGGCATGTTGGGTGATATACAGGAAGGCTGTAGAGATAGCAATGACCCAAATGCCCGGATGCCGGAACACCCACTTTTGCAGTTCGCGGGTAGGTTGCTGGTCCATGGACCGAATCTCCTCGCCTGAGAGTTCCTGCACCGACGGCAACCCCTGGCTCTCGGGGGTATCGGCAATAAAAATCAGGGAAACCAGCAGGCCGATCACTCCGGCCACCGCCGCTGCAAGGAAGCCCCATTGCCAGCCGGCCGCCGCCACAATGAAGCCGGTCATAATCATGGAAACCGCCTTCCCCAGTTGCGGCGTAGAGCTGAAGATGCTGTACATGGTGCCGCGGCGGGACAGCGGGAACCAGCGCGAGAGGCTGATGGTACCGGGCGGCGATCCCATGGACTGCGCCCAGCCGTTAATGCCCCACAGCAGCGAGAAAGTGAGCAGCAGGACCATTGCGCCAAAGCCCAGCGGCCCAGCCAGCAGTCCCATCAGGCCCAGCACCAGATTCACCACCGCCGAGACCGCAATGCCGGCGGCCATAAAGCGGCGGATGTTGCAATAATCGGCGATGAACCCGTTCATGAACTTGCCCACCGCATACACAAAATAAAACGCCGACCCGATGATACCCAGCTGCCCGGCTGTGAGCATGCCACTGTCGATGAGCGGCTGCTTTACCACACCCAGCGTCATGCGGCACACGTAATACAGCGTATAGGCCACCGTCACGCCCCAGAACGTGCGGGAACGCAGGCGCCGATAAGCGGCATCCACCTGCGCGGCGGGCACCTTTGGGGCCGATGGCTTACTGATGCGGAAGAAGGAAAAAAGGGACATGGCTAGCAGTCGGCAAGAAGGGTGCCCATGCTGGAACCCGGCAAGTAAAGACGCGCCTCCATGCCCACGGCACGGGCGCCTTCTACGTTGGCGGCATTGTCGTCAATAAACAGGATGTCCCCGGCCGGAAGGCCGATGCGCCGCACCACCTCCCGGTAAAACGCCGGAGAGGGCTTGAGCAGCTTGAGCTCACAGGAGATAAACTGTCCCTTGAAGGTGATATCGGGATCCAATCCAGCATCCCGCATGGCCTTTAGGCACAGCGGCATGGCGATGGGATTGTTGTTGGACAGCAGGTATAAAGGATAACGTTCCCGCAGGCTCTTAACGGTGGCTACGGTCTCCGGAGCCATGCCAGTCAGCAGTTGGCCCATGGCCCGGTCTACGTCCTCCCGTTTGGCACCTGGCTTGGATTCGGCCAGAATCAAGTCCCTGAAGTGGTCCGGATGCAGGATGCCCGCCTCCAAATCGCCGTAAATACCCTTCTGGTGGCAGGGATCCAGCAGCTCGGTGATGCGCATGAAGCCCAGGTCCTCCTGGAACGCCCGGATGCATCGGCCAATATCCAGGCCGATGAGCACCCCGCCAATATCAAATACAATTGCTTTTGCCATATTCAATACAAAGTTAGCAAAAACAAAAGAAATTCCCCGCTCGCGAATTTCACAATTGGCGGCGGGGTTATGGTAAGGTATCAATATTTATGTCTGATACCACATATTTCCAATATCGTGCCAAAAAGGCTCAACCTTCAATCTTTTTGTGTTTTTTTTTCTTTTTCTGGTTCCAGTCCCCGTAAATCTCGCTCACATTGCCGGCCGTAATGAATCCATGGATGTCGTTTTTATGAAGATAATCCATCAGATTGGCAAATTCGTCCTGGGTGAGGAGGGCCTGAATCTCGGTATTCTGATGGCCATTATAGCCACCGGTAACGTTATACAAAGAGCAGCCGCGTTGCAATTCCTCGATAATGTACTTGCGGATTTCCTCGTAGCGGGAAGAGATGATGCACACGCGCTTGCGGCGGTTAAGGCCGGCGGTGAAATAATCCAGCGCAAGGCCGTTGATCCACGTGCCGATGAGGCCGATCACCACCAGGCGGAAGGGATTGATGGCAAAAGCCGTGCAGCAGATGACCGCGCCCGCCACCGTTACCGATGTGCCGATATCGAAGTGCAGATACTTGTTCACAATCTTGGCCAGGATATCCAGGCCGCCGGTAGAGGCATTGATATGGAACAGGATGGTTTGGGAGATACTGAGCACCAGCACAAAACAAATGAGGTCGAACCAGATATCGCCCATCACAGAAGTCTGCCCCGCTTCCATGACGAGCTCTACCGGAAGGATCTTCTCCCAAAATTCGATAAGCGGACCCAGGATGAGGGCCGTATACACCGTTTTGGCGCCAAACTCCTGCCCGATGAGTACCCAGGCCAGCACCAGCAGAATGGCGTTGATGAGGGTCACCATCACCGACACCTTGACGGGAATGCCTGCGGCAGTGAGAATACCCGAGAGCACCATGGACAGTCCGGTAATGGAGCCGATGACGAGGTTGCTGGGCATAAGGAAATAGTACACAGCGGCAGCGGCAATGGTCATGCCGGCCGTCATGATAATGAGTTCCTTCCAGAACTTCCAAGTTCCCAGAGTACGGAGAATCTCTTTCATTCCTATTAGTTTTAGTTTTTAAAGGTAATACTTTTTGTACAAAGTACCCATAAAAAGTTAAAAATACTTATAGAAAAGCGCAATGGACTCCATGCCGGCAAAAAGCTGGCGGAGCAGGTAACTCTCGTTGGGAGAATGGATGGTATCCCGTTCCAGGCCGAAGCCCATCAGGAGCGGATCAATGCCCAGGATGTGCTGCATGTCGGCCAGGATGGCGATGGAACCGCCGCCCCGGGCCGGCACCGGCTCAATGCCGTACACCTCGGCCATGGCGCGGGAGGCCGCCTGATAGGCCGGCGAGCTGAGGGGGATGAGGAAGCCGTCGCCCCCCTCGCAGGGCTGTACATCCACCTTCACATACGGCGGGGCAATCCGGCGCAGATGCTCCTGGAACAGCTGCGTAATCTTGGCCGATTGCTGCCAGGGAACCAGCCGCATGGACACCTTGGCGTGGGCTGTGGAAGGCAGCACCGTCTTGGCGCCGGCGCCCGTATAGCCGCCCCAGATACCGCACACGTCCAGGCAAGGCCGGATGGCGGTGCGCTCCAGGGTGTTGTAGCCCTTCTCCCCTTTCACTTCATTGATGTCCAGGAAGGCCTTGTACTCCTCCAGGTCGAAGGGCGCCTTGTTCAGGAGGGCCCTGTCTTCGGCCGATAATTCAACCACGTCGTCGTAGAAACCGGGGATGTTCACGCGACCGTCTTCGTCGTGGAGCGATGCGATGAGGGCGCACAGCTCGTTGATGGGATTAGCCACCGCGCCGCCGTAGTGCCCGCTGTGCAGGTCCTTGTTGGGGCCTGTGACTGTAACTTCCAGATAGGCCAGACCGCGCATGCCGCAGTTGATGGAGGGTACCTTTTCCGAGATCATGGTAGTATCGGAGACCAGGATCACGTCGGCCTTGAGAAGCTCTTTGTGAGCCTCTACCCAGGCTGGGAGGGACGGGCTGCCGATTTCTTCTTCGCCCTCGAAGATGAACTTGACGTTGTGCCTGATCTGCCCGCTGCGCACCAGGAACTCAAACGCCTTGATGTGCATGAACAACTGCCCCTTGTCATCGTTGGCACCGCGGGCATAAATAGCCTCCTCGCCAGAAGCAGGGTCAGGGGCAATCACGGGCTCGAAGGGATTGGTGCGCCATTTTTCCAGGGGCTCCGGCGGCTGCACGTCGTAGTGCCCATACACCAGCACCGTCTGCCGGGCGCCAATATCCTTGCTGCCGAACACCACCGGATGCCCGGCGGTCTCAAAGACCTGGGCGCTGTCGGCACCCGCTTCCATGAGCAGTTCTGTGAGCCTATTGGCGCAACGGTACATGTCATCCTTGTGCTCCGGCTGCGCACTCACCGACGGAATACGCAACAGGGAAAACAGTTCCTCAAAGAAGCGTTCCTTGTTATTCTTGATATAAGCCTTCATGGACGTTGAATGGAATTAATTGATTATCAGTTGGTTATTCAAATTACCCTACCGGTTTTTCGGTAGGGTGTTTTACGTAAATCGCTCATTGTGAGCAATTTGCATTCTACGCTTCAATTTGACCACCGGCCAGATCCAGGATTTCGGAGGTGATTTTTTGCTGGCGGCCCTTGTTGTACTGGAGGGTTAGCTCGTCCAGCAGACTGTTGCCGTTGTCGGTGGCGGTTTGCATGGCCACCGTGCGGGCCGCATGCTCGGCAGCCGCGCTGTCCAGTAGCGCCGAATACAGCTTGAGTTTGAGTGTCTTGGGCACCAACATCTCCCGCAAAGCCTTGGCGCCCGGTTCGATGATGAAATCAGACTCTGAGGGAAGGGACTCCCTTTCTGGAGCATTTGCCCGTACAGGGTCGCGAAGCGACGCGGAAGAAAGGGAGTCCCTTCCTTCCAATAACACCTCCACTACAGGCACCTGTTTGGCCGTGGAGACAAAGTGGTTATATACCAGGAGCACCTGGGAAAGGCTTTCATCGGCCATCAGCTGCTCGGCCAGCTGGGCGCAGGGAGCATAGGCGGGGTGCTCGGAGAGGGTGGTAAAATCGGCCGGGGAAGGGAAACCGTCTTTGCGCATGGCCTCGGCCATTTTGCGGCCGACGGAGTACACCACATCCCCCGGCTGGCGCACAGACCGCACCTTGGCAACGGCATTGGCATTGAACCCGCCACACAGTGACGAGTTGGACGCCATGGCAATGATCACCCGCCGCCCGGACACCGAAACCCCCTCTTTGGTGTCCGCGGCACCGTTTTCGGGCCACTCGGGCACGGAAACACCGGTTTTGGTGTCCGCGCCAGGCGTCACCGATGCCAAAATGGCCTGCAGCTGGGCCTCGTACGGGCGCATGGCCTCGATGGCACGCTGCGCCTTACGCAACTTGGCCGACGACACCAGCTTCATGGCCGATGTAATCTTCAGCGTACTCTTGACCGATCCAATCCGGCCCTTTATTTCCTTTAATGTTGGCATAATATAAGCGGAAGCGGCATGTTATCCAAAAATCTGTGGCCACCCTCGGCCACATAAGAGGAAGGGGCCCGCTGCCAAAGGCAGTGGGAGGGGTCGCGCAGCGACGATTTTTAGATAATATGCCGGTGCAGCGATCATTTCATGGACAATATCACCGAGGCGGCGGTGTCGGTCAACACCTTTTCTATCTCCGGGGTAAGCTGACCGGCGCCGAGGGGGGCCAGGACGTCGGCGGCGTGCGTGGCGCGGAGGCGCTCCAGGAAAGCCTCCTGGAACGGGCGCACCTGATCGATGGCAATCTCCCGCATGAGGGCGTGGGTGCCACAATACAGGATGGCCACCTGCTCCCCTACCGGCATTGGACTGTACTGCGGCTGAATGAGCAGCTGGTTGTTCTTGCGACCCTTGTCCAGCGCCATCTCGGTGACCTTGTCCATATCGGACGAAAACTTGGAGAAGGCCTCCAGCTCGGTCCACTGCGCCTGGTCAATCTTGAGGGTACCGGCCACCTTTTTCATGGACTTCACCTGGGCGCTGCCGCCCACACGGGACACCGAGATACCCACGTTGATAGCGGGACGTACACCCTGGTTGAACAGGGCCTGCTCCAGGTAAATCTGGCCGTCGGTGATGGAAATCACGTTGGTGGGGATGTAGGCCGATACGTCACCGGCCTGCGTCTCAATAATGGGCAGGGCCGTAAGGGAGCCGCCGCCTTTGACGCGGGACCGCAGGGCCTCGGGGAGGTCGTTCATGGCCGCCGCCACCTCCTGCTGGTCGATGATACGCGCCGCGCGCTCCAGCAGACGGGAATGCAGGTAGAAGATATCACCCGGATAAGCCTCTCGGCCCGAGGGACGCTTCAAAATCAGGGATACCTCTCGGTAGGCCACGGCCTGCTTGGAAAGGTCGTCGTACACCACCAGCGCATGACGGCCCGTGTCACGGAAGTACTCGCCGATGGCGGCACCGGCAAAGGGCGCGTAATACTGCAGGGCGGCAGGATCGGCCGCTGTAGCCGCCACCACCACTGTGTAATCCATGGCGCCGTGCTCCCGCAGCGTCTTCACAATAGACGCCACCGTGGAGCCCTTTTGGCCGATAGCCACGTAAATGCAGATGACCGGTTCACCGGCCTCGTAGCAGGCGCGCTGGTTGATGATGGTATCAATGGCAATGGCCGTTTTACCGGTCTGGCGGTCGCCGATAATGAGCTCACGCTGACCGCGGCCGATGGGAATCATGGCGTCAATAGCCTTGAGGCCCGTCTGCAGCGGCTCGCTCACCGGCTGGCGGAAGATAACGCCCGGCGCCTTGCGCTCCAGCGGCATGTCCACTTTGTCGCCCTCCACGGGACCCAGGCCGTCCAGCGGATTGCCCAGCGGGTCTACCACACGGCCCAGCAGCCCCTCACTCACGCCGATGGACGCAATACGGCCGGTGCGACGCACCACCATGCCCTCCTTGATATGGTCGGTGGGGCCCATGAGTACGGCGCCCACATTATCGGCCTCCAGGTTCATGACCACGCCCATGACGCCTTCGCCGCAATCCAGGAGTTCGCCGGCCTCGGCATGGTCCAGGCCATAGACGCGCACTACGCCATCACTCACCTGGAGCACTTTGCCAATCTCCTCGAACTGGAGGTTGTTGTTAATATCCCTGAGCTGCCCTAACAGGATGTCGCTCACTTCGCTGGGGTTGATACTTGCCATTAGATAATCCTTCTGTTTTTCTCAATAAACTGCTCCCGGATAAGATCCAGCTGCCGTTTGACGCTGGCATCCAGAAGATAATCGTCAATGTCCAGGACAAAACCGCCTATGAGGGACGGGTCCACCACTACATCCACCACTACATCTCGCCCGGTCTTTTGCAGGACCAGCTCCCTGATACGCTGCACCAGATGGGCCGAAGGCTCCTGCGATACGGTGAGCCGCGCATGATGGATGCCGAGGCTCTCCTGATACATGCGCACAAAGCTTCGCAGGATATCCTTGATGTATCCGGCGCGGCCGTTGCGGATGACCAGCGCAAGGAAACGGTCCAGGTCCGGGTGCACATTCCCGCCCAGGGCGGCCTGCAAAAGCTGGCGCTTTTTGGTGCTGGAAATCATGTCCCGCGCGTCCATCATGCGCTGCAGGTCCGGCACGGCCTCGAAGGTCCGTACCAGGGTCTGGGCCTGGGACGAGACCTGCTCCCCATTACCGGTCTCCCGGACGTACTTGACTAACGCCCGGGCATAGCGCGTGATGACGATGGCGGTGTTCATGAGCGAATGTTAGCGTCCTGTGCTTCCTCTACCAATTGGTCCATTAAAGCGCGCTGACTGCCGTCCTTTGCCATCTCATGGCGAAGCACTTTCTCGGCTACCTGCACGCTCAGAAGGGCCACTTCCTTGCGCACGTCGCGCAGGGCGGCCTCTTTCTCGGCGGCTATTTGCAGCTTGGCATCGGAGAGGATTTTGTCGGCCTCGGCTTTGGCAGCCTCTTTGGCGTCGGCCACAATGCGGGCCTTGGTCTCGGTGGCTTCGCGCAGCATGGCGCTTTGCTGGCGGCGGGTTTCCTCCAGCATTTGCGCATGCTCCGTTTTCCACGCGGCCATTCGCGCCTCTATTTCATCGGCGTCCTTCAGGGACTGCGCTATCTTGGCGTTGCGCTTGTCCACCATGTCGGTGATGATCGGGAATCCGAACTTCGCCAGGAGGAAAAACACAAGGCCGAAGATGACGACCATCCAGAAAAGAAGGCCGAAATCAGGCGTAACTAAGTTCATGGTTACTTAATCAGAATAGCCAGCAGGGCAACGATGATGGCGAACAGGGCGGCGCCTTCCACCATACCGGCGGCAATAATCATGGATGTGCGCAGGTTGCCGGCGCTCTCGGGCTGACGGGCGATGGCCTCCATGGTGGATTTGCCGATTTTACCGATACCGATAGCGGCGGCGATGGCGGCGATAGCAGCTCCCAGGGCGGCACCGGCCTTGCCGAGCATGGCCCCTGCGGCAGCTTGAAGGAGGATAGTAGAAAGAATCATAATATCGATAATTTAAAAGTTATTCTTCGTGTACTCTTGCCAAACCAATATAGATGGAACTCAGCATGGTGAAAACATAGGCCTGGATAAAGGCGACCAGGCACTCCAGCGCATCCAGGAACACGCCGAAGAGCACGCTGACCACCGTCATGCTGCCCGTCATGAGCGGCCCGTACTTGGCCACGATGAAAATGATGCACACCATGGACAGGATCATGATATGGCCTGCCAGCATGTTGGCAAACAGACGGATGGTGAGTGACACCGGCTTCATGAAGGCGCTGAACACCTCGATGACCGGCATGATGGGTTTGAGGAAGCCCGGCACGTCCGGGGCAAAAATCTCTTTATAATAGTGTTTGGTGCCGTTGAGGTTCACCGTAAAGAAGGTGCACAGGGCCAGCACCAGCGTAATGGCAATGTTGCCGGTAAGGTTGGCGCCTCCCGGGAAGAAGGGCATAATGCCCAGGAAATTGTTGAACAGAATCCACAGGAACGCCATGCACAGATACGGCGAGAACTTGCGGTAATCCCTTTCGCCGATATTCTCCCGTGCCATCTCATGCACCATCATGATAAGAGGCTCCATGCAGGCGGCAAGGCCCGAGGGGGCCTCTTCCAAGGCATCGTGCTTCCGGTACCAGCGGGCCGTCCACAGGACAATGAACAGCAGGAGGAAGGTGCTGAACATGAGCGCCAGCACGTTCTTGGTAATGGAAAGATCGATGGGCCGCTTGCCGGTTGTGGCATTGATGAGCTTTCCGTTCTCATTGAAAGTATAGCCGTTCTGGGCCGCATGATGGGCGGTGAACACATGTACGCCGTCCTCCATCACAATGCAGGGCAGCGGAATGGCAATAGCCTTCCCCTTCCACTCCGTTATGTGCCACTCGTACTCGTCGCCGATATGCTCGAAGATAATCTCGCCGATGTTGATCTCGTCGCTGCTGGTGGGTTCCTCCGGAGCTGGGGATACCCTTTCTGGAGCATTTGCCCGTACAGGGTCGCGAAGCGACGCGGAAGAAAGGGTATTCCCAGCTCCCCCTACGGAAATTTGCATCAGCAGCAATGATATGAGGAGGGTCAGAATCATACCTCCACGCACACGTTTACCTCATTGTTCCGAACCTGCACAAAGCCTTCGCGGATGGACAGGCTTTCTTCCTTGCCGCCGGCCGTGCGATAGACGATGTCCCCGGCCTCCAGGGCCGACACCAGCGGCGCATGGTTCTTGAGGACCATGAACCGACTCACCACGCCGGGGAGGGTGACGGCCTCTACATCGGCCTTCACCAGCGTTCCCTCGGGGCTAAGGATATGCAGGGCTATGCTCATTTGGCAGCAGCCAGTATGGCCTCACCTTTGGCGATGGCGTCCTCTATGGTACCCACGTTCAGGAAGGCCTGCTCGGGCAGGTAATCTACCTCGCCGTCCAGAATCATGTTGAAGCCCTTGATGGTGTCTTCGATGGAAACCATCACGCCCTTGACGCCCGTGAACTGCTCGGCCACAAAGAAGGGCTGGGACAGGAAGCGCTGCACACGGCGGGCGCGGTTGACGGTGGTCTTGTCTTCGTCCGAGAGCTCGTCCATACCCAGGATGGCGATAATGTCCTGCAGCTCCTGATTGCGCTGAAGGATTTGCTTGACGCGCTGGGCAGTGTCGTAGTGGGCCTGGCCCACGATGTTGGGATCCAGGATGCGGGAGGTGGACTCCAGCGGATCCACGGCCGGGTAAATGCCCAGCGCCGTAATCTTACGGCTGAGCACCGTGGTGGCGTCCAGGTGGCTGAAGGTAGTAGCCGGAGCGGGGTCCGTGAGGTCGTCGGCCGGCACATACACGGCCTGCACCGAGGTGATGGAGCCGTTCTTGGTGGAGGTAATGCGCTCCTGCATCTTACCCATTTCGGTGGCCAGGGTGGGCTGGTAACCCACGGCGCTTGGCATACGGCCCAGCAAGGCCGATACCTCAGAGCCCGCCTGGGTAAAACGGAAGATATTGTCAATGAACAGGAGGATATCCCTGGGGCCGGCACCGGTGTCGCTGTCGCGGAAGCTCTCGGCCAGGGTAAGGCCGCTCAGGGCCACGCTCTGACGGGCTCCCGGGGGTTCGTTCATTTGGCCGAAGACCATGGACACCTGGCTCTTGGCCAGTTCCTTGTCATCGACCAGGGAGAGGTCCCACTTGCCCTCTTCCATGGCTTTGTTAAAGGCCTCGCCGTAGCGGATGACGCCCGATTCGATCATCTCCCGCAGGAGGTCGTTGCCCTCACGGGTGCGCTCGCCTACGCCGGCAAACACCGAGAAGCCGTTGTGCGCCTTGGCGATGTTGTTGATGAGTTCCTTGATGAGCACGGTCTTTCCCACGCCGGCACCGCCGAACAGGCCGATCTTACCGCCCTTGAGGTAGGGTTCCAGCAGGTCTATGACCTTGATGCCGGTGAACAGCACTTCCTGGCTGGTGGTGAGGTCCTCGAACTTGGGCGGTTCCCGGTGGATGGGCAGGGCGCCCTGGCGGTCCAGGCCGGTCATGCCGTCGATGGCTTCGCCGGTCACGTTCATTACGCGGCCACGGATTTGCGTTCCCACGGGCATGGTGATGGGCTGGTTGGTATTGGACACCTCCAGGCCGCGGCTCAGGCCATCGGTGGAATCCATGGCCACACAGCGCACGGTATCCTCGCCGATGTGCTGCTGCACTTCAAGCACCAGCGTTTTGCCGTCTGGGCGACGGACGGTGAGGGCGTCGTTGATGCGGGGAAGATCGGTCTCCGCACCGGGATTTTCCATATCGAAATGCACATCTACTACCGGTCCTACAACCTGTGCGATGTGCCCTACAGTATTGGGCATAGGCTTTCTATTGTCAATGTCTACAAATATACACATTTCCTGGCAGATACTGAAATTTTCGTGCCCGCCACGCCGCACTTCGCCCTTTTGGCCAATTCCCGTCCCCTTTGGGGCAATCTTTCCCGGGCTGGCCGGTGCGCCGTCCATGTTTGGGGCTGGTTTTGTGGATGGGGCCAACAAAGCCGGCCCCTGAGTGAGGCCGGCTTTGTTGTATATGTGCTATGCCATTAGAGCTTAGCGAAGGTATACGTAGTGGTGTAAATGGTGCTGGAATAGGCCTGCGTGGCGCTGACAATCAGGGACTTGGAATCCAGCGTGACAATGTTATAGGTGGTATTGAATACGGTGCTGTTGTCGGCAGACGAGATGATGAGGGTGTCTTCTGAAACGACCCAGGTACCGGTAAAGGTCACGGAGTGAGTACCTTCTGTCTCGGTAATGTTGAGGACACCGCCCTTGACAAACTGCAGGGTAACATACGCGGTGATGGTTTCCGCAGTGGTAACGCTACCAGAAGTGGAAGACGCGGCGATCAGTTTCCAGGTGCCAATGAGTTTGGAGGTGTTCACATCGGTCTTGGAGCAAGACACGGAGAACAGGGACACGAGGGCTGCCATAGCGACAGCAAAAATAGTCTTTTTCATAGGAAAGTATTTAAATTAAACTAATTATCCGCAAATATAAGAAAAAAATCAGTATCCAGTCATATATTCAAAGAATTGTTGAATTTCCTTCTTCCCCGTTTGTTCTCTTGCATCTTTACCGAAAATGATATAATTTTGCAAAAAGTGATATCATTATGGAGACTGCTAGAGAAAGTGCCCTTATCCGGTTAAGGCCGGAACTGATGGCCCGGGCCAAACGGCAGGCCAAGGCCGAACACCTGTCCTTTAACGCCTTTGTGGAAAAGACGTTGGAGGGTGCCGTGGAGCCGGAATGGCCGATATTGCCGCCGGATTACGCGGTGTCAGAAGAAGTTCTGGGCCTCGCATGCATTCCGGCCAGCTGGAAGCCCACAAAAGAAGAACTGGAGGCCGATCCTCGCCTGGCTCATATCTGGGAGGAATGCAGCTATGAAGGTTAAAGCATATCTGGACACAAATGTCCTGATGGATGTTCTGCAGGAAGGCCGGCCCGCTTCGGCCTGTTCACGCATGATTCTCCAGGCTGTCCTGGACCGGAAGATAGAGGCCGTTCTAAGCTCTCAGAGTGTGGTTGACGCTTCATATATTGCCCAGAAAGCCGGTATCAGGCAGGATTTCTTTAATACGGTGGACAAGTGTTGCGACTATCTCAACATGGACCAGATTAGCACATCCGATCTTCGCTGGGCCTGCCAAAACTACTCGGGAGACTTTGAGGATGACGTGCAACTGTCCCGGGCGCTGGATACATGCTGCGATGTCTTTGTTACCAATGACAGGCAGTTCCGCGCCAGACAGGAGGGCAAACACAAACTCCTCCGATTTATGAGTCCGGAGGAGTTTGTTTCCAAGATGAAAGGACAGGCGTAACGCCTACTCCGTCACAAACTTAAAGAACGGCTCAATCTCCTTCTTCTCCTTGAAGCGGGCCATATAGGCAAAATCGCACAGGTCATCGGCCGCGCTCGGCCATGCAGATATCGGCGCCGTAGCGGGCCCATATTTCCTCATGGCTGTGTTTGTAGGCCCTGCCGTCGCGGCGGCCGGCGTAGGCACAGATTAGCGCCAGCATGGCTAACAAGAATAGTTTTTTCATATGGGTCTTGCTTAGACTGCAATTATACAATTTTTTGTTGGAAATGATTAATTTTGTACCCATGACCCTTTTTCTAACCGGCAGCCCCACGCGCTTTGGGGAACCCAGTTTCACGGAGGACAACGGCTTTTTGGCCGATGTCAAGGCCTCGCTGGCCGCTGTCACCGGCCCGGACCGCCTGCCCCGCGTGCTGCTGGTTAGCGCCGCCCCCGACGATAAAGGCTTCACCGACTCGGTACTCAAAGGCATGAGCGAGTGCATCCACGCTTCCGGCATCGAAACCGGGCAAATCGTAATGCTGGAGCGCAGCAATGCCGCCCAGGCGCCAAAGCTGGTGAAATGGGCCCACTGGATCATCCTCTGCGGCGGCCATGTGCCCACCCAAAACAAGTTTATCCACGAAATCGGCCTCAAAGCGCTCATGCAGGACTTCCAGGGGGTGGTGATGGGCTGCAGCGCCGGCAGCATGAACTGCGCCGACGATGTCTACTCCCATCCCGAGATGCCCGGCGAGGCCATCGACCCCAACTACAAGCGCTGGCTCAAGGGACTTGGCCTCACCCACATCCAGCTCATCCCGCATTTTGAGCAGGTGCGTTATGCCACGGTAGACGGCCTTCGGCTTTTCGAGGACATTGCCTTCCCCGACAGCTGGGGCCACAGGTTTTACACCTTCCGCGACGGCGGATATGTCAAGGTGAAGGACGGCCGGGCCGAACTGAGGGGCGAAGCCTTTGAAATTAGCCGCGGAGCCATGCGCCGCATCTCAGAAGAAAACAAATCATACACCTTTATGAACCTGATATTCATCTCTCCCCATTTCCCCAGCACCTACTGGCATTTCTGCGCCGGTGCCAAGGCCAACGGCGTCAATGTCCTGGGTATAGCCGATACAGACTACTGGAACCTTCCCATGGAACTCCGGAGCAGTCTCACCGACTACTACCAGGTCCATAACCTGGAGAATTACGACGAGATTTACCGGGCTGTGTCCTGGTTCGCCCACAAGTGGGGCAAGCCGGACTGGATTGAGTCCAACAACGAGTATTGGCTGGAGCAGGACGCCCGCCTGCGCACCGACTTCAATGTAACCTCCGGCATCCAGAACGACCACATTGCCGCCATCCGCAACAAGAGCGAGATGAAGAAATACTACGCCCTGGGCGGCATCCCCACGGCCCGTCAGATCAAATGCGCCGAGGGACTGGCCAAGGTGCAGGCCTTTGTCCATAAGACCGGTTACCCCGTCATTGCCAAGCCCGACAGCGGCATGGGCGCCTCCGGTACCTTTAAATTCCAGAACGATGTGGAGCTCAAAGAATGGTTCCAGGCCCATGCCCACGATTACCAGTACTTTGTGCTGGAGGAATTCATCACCGGCCTCCTGGTGAGCTACGACGCCATTTACAATGCTCAGGGTGAGCCCATCTTCGAGAACAACACCGTCTTCCCTACGCCCATCATGGAAATTGTGCACAGCAATCTGGAGACCTGCTATTGGACCAACAAGACGGTTCCCGCCAAGCTGGCCGCCATTGGCCGCCGCACGGTAAAGGCCTTCGGCATCAAGAGCCGGTTTGTGCACCTGGAGTTCTTCCAGCTGGACCACGACCGGGCGGGCTTGGGCAAAAAAGGCGACTACGTGGGCCTGGAAGTGAACATGCGCCCGCCGGGAGGCTACACCCCCGACATGATGAACTTTGCCCACTCCACCGACGTCTTCCAAATCTGGGCCGATATGATAGCCTTCAATGAGGCCCGCAAGCCTCAGGGCGAGCAGTACTTCTGTGCCTACGCCGGCCGCCGCGACGGCAGGGCCTACAAACACACTACGGCGCCGATATCTGCATGGCCGAGCGCGTACCCGCCGCCCTGGCCGATGACCTGTGCGATTTTGCCTATATGGCCCGCTTCAAGGAGAAGAAGGATATTCAACAATTCTTTGATTATGTGACAGAACATTAAAAAATGATTATCTTTGTCCCCGATGAATAAAGTTTAACCCAAAAATACTGTATCATGAAAAAAACTATTCTTGCCATCTTCATGGCCGCTGTTGTGAGCTTATTCACCACATCCTGCTCCAAGACCAGCATGAACACTTCCAAACTCATCGGCACCTGGAAGGTAGTGTCGGCATCCCAAACCTATCAAGGCAAAACAGAGACCCAGGCGCTTACTGGATCCGAAACCATCCAGTTTGTCAAGGGCGGCTCCTTTATTGCCAGTGAATCCAGTGGTTCCCATACCGAATCCTTCAATGGTACGTGGGCCGTCGTGGACGACAGCTTGATTCTCGCCTCCTCTGGCGGTATCAGTTTGCTCAATACCACTTGGCATATTGACGCTCTCGATTCTCAGTCTTTAGTGGTTTCTACTACCATGACCATTTCTCAAACCGTTTCCGGCATGACAGTATCAACAACTGGAGCCGCAAGTATGACCATGACCAAGCTTTAATGCTTCCCCGTCAATAGTTTGGGAGTCGGCCTTACAGGGCCGGCTTCTTTATTTGCTTTGAAAAAGATGAAAAGAGTACTGCTCATTGCCTTGTCGGCATTTCTGGGTGTCCTGGTTCTGGATGCCAAAAACATAGACCGCGGTTTAGGCAATCCCAAGAGTGTCTATATTGGCAAGGGCACCTTCTCTGTAGGCGCGGCGGCGGGTTATAACCGCTTTGACGCCAACGGCCGCAGCCTCACAACGGGGGCATCGCTAGCCGGATTGGTGACCAACATTAACGGCAACGCCGCCCTTTTCAATGTGTCGGCCAGCGGCTTCTGGTGTTTCAAGGACAACCTGTCTCTCGGCCTGCGCCTGGGCTATAACAGCGTATCGGCCGATATTAACAACGCGCAGGTGCTGTCTATGCTGGACTTTTCCAACCAGCATCTGGTGAACCGCCTCTTCACCGGGGCCGTGGCCATGCGCGCCTATATTTCCCTGTTCAACAGCAAGATTGTGGCGCTGTTTGGCGAAGCCCGCCTCACCGGCGGCGTGGGCTACGGAAAGGATTATGCCGAGACCGGCCGCGGCAAGGAAGGCACCTACTCCGACCTCTATTCCGTGAGCCTGGGCATCTATCCCGGCATCTCGGTCTTCCTGACCAATTTCTTGTCCGTAGAGGTGTCCCTGCCCCTTTTGGAAGGCGGCTACGAATGGAACGCTCAAATAGAGGGCCAGGTGAACAAGAGCAATCTTTCCCATGGCTTCTTTAATTACAAACCCAGCCTGCTGGGACTCAACCTGGGTATCATCTTTCATTTTTAAGCCGTTATGAGAAAGTTTTTCATGCTTGTGGCGGCCGCCGTGGCCACGCTTTCCTGTAGTAAATACGCAAACGACCTGGTACACATGGAGGTTCCCGCCGAGTTCCTGTACTTCGAGGTGGAGGGACAGGAATACTGTAACATCAGCCGTGCACAAAAAACCGTAACGGTATATCTTCCCGAAGACGCCAATTTGAGCACCGTTATCATCACCGAACTGCTGCTCACAGAAGGCGCCGTTAGCGAGCCTTCCCTTAAAGTGGGAACGGTGATTGACCTTACCAGTCCGCTCACTGTTACTCTAACCACCTACGACGATTACATCTGGACCATCAAAGCTTCAGGGGAAGAACCGGAGCCCAAGGACGGTCCCCAACTGTACAACATGGGCTTTGATCACTGGTGCGTGGCCAAGGACAAATTGGGCGTCAAGTACGATGCGCTGTACGACGAAGATGCCTCCGAAGAAGAAAAGGCCATGTGGGGCATGGCTTCTTCCAGCACCAAAATGCTGGGCTATGATACCGTTCTCCCCGAGACCGAGTTCCTGGCCGCGAACGGCGAGGGAAAGAAGGCCCTCATGCTCAAAACCTGCGGCATCAGCGCCCTGTTCGGCACCATTAAAAAACTGGCTGCCGGCAGTGTGTTCAACGGTTCTGTGGGAAATATCGAACTGGCCAAGATGAGCGCCCACATCTTCTGGGGCACGCCTTTCACTGAGCGTCCCAAGGCTCTGGAAGGTTATTATTGCTACCAGCCCGTCCCCATCGACTGGGTACAGGCGCCTTATGAGGACTTGAAAGGCCAGATGGATACCGGTCATGTGATGGTCATCCTTTCCGATTGGGAAGCCCCCTACGACGTGTGCCCGCCCGACCTGCTCCTGAACCCCGAGACGGACCCCGGCGTTATCGGCTACGGAAAAGTGGTCTTTGACGAGAGCATGATCGCCTACGAGCCCTTCCACGTGGACATTACCTACCGCAGCGAGCGCACGCCCAAGTATATCACCATCGTGTGCTCCTCCAGCGCCCGCGGCGATTACTTCACCGGCGGCGACGGCTCCGTCCTCTATCTGGACGAATTCAAACTGACGTACTAATATCTAACATACAATTATTAACTATTAAAAACTTAAAACAACATGAAAAAGATTCTTGGAATCCTTGTCAGCGCAGCTCTCATCGTAGCTGCCGTCGCTCTCACTTCTTCCTGCAAGAAGGACATCTCCAACGCCAAGGCTCTGGTTGGCACCACCTGGACCGCTACCATTGATGGCGAATCGGTCAGCCTTACCTTCCCTACTTCCACCACCTTCGAAATGGTAGTCTCCCAGGGAAGCTTGAGTGTTAAGGCAACTGGCGTCTTTGTCCTCACCGGCGAAAAACCGTCTCTCTCTGGCAGCGCTATTGCACTGACCCTCAGCGATGTTCCTGTTGGTTTTGATGTCTTTGACAGCACCGTAAGCGGCACTTTCAAGACCGATACCGAGCTCGTTCTCAAGGACGGTGAAGGTATAGAACTAACCTTCAAGAAGAAGTAAGAAAACAACACACCCAAAAAAAACGGTGGCACCGGGCGGTGTCACCGTTTTTATTGGGGATCGACAGGATTAGTCGGCCAGGGAGAAGCGCTTGAAAGCAAGGACTTTGGCCTCGGGGTCGGCGGCCTTGAGGGCGGCGGCCACGGTGCTCTTGTCATCGCTGAGCTGATACTCCTGCTCCATCAGGGTGTTCTCCTTGAGGAACTTCTGGATACGGCCGTTCACGATACCGTTGATCATCTGAACCTTCTGCTCCAGGGAAGCGAGCGTCTCGGCGCCAATCTTGGCGATGATCTCGCGGGCCTGCTGAGCCTGCCCGGCGGTGAGCCAGCCCTTGGCGGTATTGGACTCGATGTGGTCTTCGCTGTCTACGTGGGCGGGGTTGATACCGGCTTTCTTGAGGGCGTTATCAACGGCCTTCTGAACCTGCTCGTCCTTGGTCTTCTGGATGGCAACGGTCTTCTCGGACTCGATTACCTCGGCGGGAACCGAAGCGGCATCCACGGCCACGGGATTCATGGAAGCCACCTGCATGGCAATGCCACGGGCAATCTCGGCGGGAACAGCCTTGCTGAAAGCCACAATGGCGCCCAACTTGCCGTTGAAGTGCACATATTCGCTCACGAACGGAGCCTCGAGGGCGCCGTAGAAAGCCAGCACGTGCTTCTCGCCGGTTTTACCGGCCTGGTTGGTGATGTCTTCCTCGATGGAGTAACCGTCGGAGAGCTTAACAGCCTTCAGGGCCTCTGCATCGGCCGGGAAAGCGGCGATGGCGGCGTCGGCGATGTTACCGGCGAGGGTCTTGAAGTCCGGGGTGGCGGCCACGAAGTCGGTTTCGCAGCCCAGGCACACCAGAACGGCCTTGCCACCGTTTACACGGCTGAGCACAGCACCCTGGGTGGTCTCGTTGTCACCGCGCTTGGCGAGGGTGGATTTACCCTTCTCGCGAAGGATTTCTACGGCGCGCTTGAAGTCGCCGGCGGCCTCTTCCAGGGCCTTTTTGCAGTCCATCATGCCCGCGCTGGTCATGTCGCGGAGTTTCTTGATATCTGCTAATGCGATAGCCATAGTACTGTTTTGCTTAAAGGTTTACTCTTCGGTTGCAGGGGCGGCGGGAGCTTCCTCCACTTCCACTTTGGCAGCAGCGCTGCGGCGGGGACGGAGTTTCTTGGCGGGAGCGGCTTCCTCGGCTGCGGGGGCAGCGGGAGCTTCGGCTTCTTCCTTCTCCTTGGCCAGCTTGCGCTCTTCCAGGCCTTCACCAATGGCCTTGCACATCACGTCCATGATGATCTCGATGGACTTCGTAGCGTCGTCATTCGCCGGATCGCAACATGTGTCAACCATAGCGATAACCGGGATGTTCAGACGAACGGCCTCCTTAACGGCGTTGGCCTCTTTCTGTACGTCCACTACGAAGAGGGCGCTGGGCAGACGGGACATGTCGCGGATAGAACCGAGGTTCTTCTCCAGCTTGGCCCGCTGACGCTCCACCTGCAGACGCTCACGCTTGGCGAGCTTCTCGAAGGTGCCATCTTCCTTCATCTTGTCGATGGTATTCATTTTTTTGACGGCCTTGCGAATGGTGGGGAAGTTGGTAAGCATACCGCCCGGCCAACGCTCGGTCACGGAAGGCATATTGACCTCGGCGGCCTTGGCGGCGACG
>CAJOHK010000035.1 GCA_905234285.1 uncultured Bacteroidales bacterium | reverse complement strand
GATCACGGCTTCAGGCGGTTCCGGCTCAAGGGCAACGCAAAGGTGAAGTTAGAGTTCGGGCTAGTTGCTCTAGCCCATAATCTCCGTAAATACGCTAGAATGCAGACGCTGGAACAACCCATTACATCAGAACCCGCAGTTGCAGATCCTCCAAAAACGGAAGAAAAAGTGGCCGCTTAGTATGATGTGAGCCACCCATTACGCAAAAATGGCCCATAATGCGTAACGCCTGGCTCAACTGAGCCACCCGACGCGCAAAAAAAGCCCCAAACGCGTAACGGGTGGTTCCATTATGCCTTAAATGAAAAGGAGGCAACTCACTTATGAGTCACCTCCTTGTTGAACGGAGTAAGGAACTAGATGGTTCCTTGCTCCAGCATGGCGGTGGCGACCTTCATGAAGCCGGCGATGTTGGCGCCCTTTACGTAGTCGATGGTGCCGTCGGGCTGGGTGCCGTACTTCACGCACTGCTCGTGGATGGACTTCATGATGAAGTGCAGTTTCTGGTCTACTTCTTCACCGCTCCAGGAGATGTGCTCGGCGTTCTGGGTCATTTCCAGACCGGAAGTGGCAACACCACCGGCGTTCACGGCCTTACCGGGGGCAAAGAGTACGCCATTGTGCTGGAAGAAGTGAATGGCATCCGGCTGACAACCCATATTGGAGACCTCGCAGCAGCACCAGCAACCGTTGGCCTTCAGTTCCTTGGCGTCTTCCAGGGAGAGCTCATTTTGGAAAGCGCAAGGCAGGGCAATGTCTACGGGAATGCTCCAGGCCTTTTTGCCGGCGGTGAACTGGGCCTTGCCGGGGAATTTGTCGGCCATATCCTGAACCTTGTTGCGGTTGGAGGCGCGCATGACCAGCATGTAGTCTATCATTTCCTTGGTAATGCCGTCGGGGATGTGGCAAACGCCGTCCGGGCCGGAGATGGCAACCACCTTGGCGCCCAGCTCGGTGGCCTTGATGCAGGCGCCCCAGGCTACGTTACCGAAACCGGAGACGGCCACTTTCTTGCCCTTAATGTCCTTACCGGCCTTTTGGAGAAGGTGCTGGGTGAAGTACAGGGCGCCGAAGCCGGTGGCCTCGGGACGGAGGATGGAACCGCCCCAGGTGCCGCCCTTGCCGGTGAGAACGCCGGTGTTGTACTGGCGGGCCAGCTTCTTATACATACCATAAAGGAAACCAAGGGATATCCTGATCCGGGCCGATGCAGTTCCACAGCTCAAGCATGAAGGCCTGGCAGAAACGCATGATTTCGTCGTTGGACTTGCCCACGGGGTCAAAATCCGAGCCGCCCTTGGCGCCACCCATGGGGAGGGTGGTGAGGGCATTCTTGAAGGTTTGCTCGAAGCCCAGGAATTTGAGCATGGAAGGGGTCACGGCTTTGTGGAAGCGGAGACCGCCCTTATAGGGACCGATGGCACTGTTGAACTGGATGCGGTAGCCGGTGTTGGTCTGAACTTCTCCCTGGTCGTCGATCCAGGTGACGCGGAACGTAAAAATGCGGTCCGGCTCTACGAGACGCTCTACAATTTTGGCTTTCTCGAACTCGGGATGCTGGTTGTATACATCCTCGATAGACTCCAGCACTTCCTGCACAGCTTGCAGATACTCTTTCTCTAGCGGGTACTTGGCCTGCAGACGTGCCATGATGTCATTGGTTTTCATGATAGAATGAAATGTTTAGTGTATGGTTAAAAATTAGTAGGAATTCTCAAAAATTCCAGCACAAATGTAAGCAATAAAAAGCGATTTAGCAAAGAGAAGAAAAAGAAAAAAATGTGTATCTTTGCAAGCTAAACCTTATTTAACCAACCATAATGAAAAAGCTGACGATTGCGCTGGTGTTCGCTACGCTCGTGATGCTCTGGTCCTGCACAGAACAACGCACGGTTACAGAGCGTTTGCTGGAGAACTATGCGCCGGTAACCATTCCCGCTCCGGACCTTTCGGGAATTACCGACAACGGCAAGGAGGTTCTGAATCTGTATCGTTTCGCGGCCGACGCGGCCGACGCCATTTACTGGGAACAAAACTTCGGCCCCAAGGAGGATTTCCTTGCGTCTCTCTCCGAACCTTCGCAGAAGGAGTTCGCCCTGGTAAACTATGGCCCCTGGGACCGCATAGACGGTAAGGCATTCATAGAAGGCTACGGCCCCAAGCCGGCCGGCGCCCGTTTCTATCCGGAAGACATGACCAAGGAAGAATTCGACGCCCTGGACAACCCGGACAAAAACAGCCCCTATACCCTTATCCGCCGCAATGAGGACGGTAAGCTGGAAGTAGTGTGGTACCACGAGGCCTACGCCGACCAAGTGCATAAAATGGCCGATTTACTCCGTGCCGCCGCCGACATCACCATCAAGGCCAGCGTGCGTGACTATCTGCTCAAGAAGGCCGACGCCCTGCTCTCCGACAACTACTACGAGAGCGAGAAAGCCTGGCTGGAACTCACCGACAGCAAGATGGACCTGGTAATCGGCCCCAACGAGGCCATCGACGATGACCTGTACGGCAAAAAGGCTTCCTTTGGCGCTTATGTGCTCCTTAAGAACCTGGGCCGCACCGAGGCCCTGGAAAAGGTATGCGCCCGCCTGCCCGAATTCCAGGCGGCCCTGCCCGGCGATCCCATGTATCACCAGTTCATCCCCGGCCTGGAGTCGCACATCTTCTCTTGCAACGTCATTTACTATGGCGGCTACACCAACGCCGGCTATAAGGTCATTGCCGTGAACTTCCCCTACGACAGCCGTATGCAGGAAGAATTCGGCACCCGCACCATCCTCTTCGACAACGTCATCCGCGAGAAATTCAACCGCACCGTATTCCCTGTGGGTACGCTGCTCTTCGAAGGGGAGGACCAGGCTCACCTGGACGCCAACGCCTTCTACTGGAACATCGTCTTCCGCGAGGTAGCCAAAGGTCTGGGCGTTAAGGAAACCATCAACGGCAGAGGCACGGTGGCCGATGCCCTGGGCAGCGAAGCCCTCACCATCGAGAAAGCCAAATCCAACGTGCTGGGCGCCTGGCTATGCGCCAAGGAAGTGGATGCCAACCGGATCGACGCCCTCATCATGAAGAAGGATGTGCTGGCTACCTTCGTCGCCAATATCATCCGTTCGGCCCGCTTTGGGGTGGCCGATGCTACCGGCCGCGCCAACGTGGCCATTTACAACTGCATGGTAGAGGCCGGCGCCATCAAGCGCAAGGCTTCGGGTAAATATGCCATTGACTATGCCAAGGTAGAGGAAGCCATCTGTCTCCTGGGCACTCATATCCTGGAGATGCAGGCCACCGGCGACGTGTCCGCCGCCCAGTCCTGGGTAGAGAAATACGCAGTGGTTACCCCCACCATCCAGCAGGACGTTGTGGCCCTGGAGCTGGAAAAGATCCCTGTGGACATCCGTTTAACCTATGAGAAATAAAACTATTTATAATGGAAAAGAAGTTTAACCTGAAGCTTTGGGTGTTCCTGCCGCTGGTGCTGGCTGTCACCCTCTTCCTGTGGGCCGTACCGGTGAGTTTCTTCGGCATCGAGGCCCTCACTGTGGTACAGCAGCGCGTTATTGCCCTGTTTGTGTTCGCCGCCCTTATGTGGATCTTCGAGATCATTCCCAACTGGAGCACTTCGCTGCTGGTGATTGTGGTGGCCCTGCTCACCGTGTCCAACAAGGGTATCGGCTTCTTCTGCGATCCGCAGTACGGTACGCTGGTTCCTTATGCCCGTATCATGAGCTCTATGGCCGACCCTGTGGTGATGCTCTTCCTGGGCGGCTTTGTGCTGGCCATCATGGCCGAGCGTTACGGCCTGGACGTCACCCTGGCCCGCGCCCTCCTGAAACTCTTCGGCACCAACCCTTCCGTTGTGCTGCTGGGCTTCCTCATCATGATCTCCATCTTCTCCATGTTCATGAGTAACACCGCCACCGCCGCCATGATGCTGGCCCTCCTCACCCCGGTGCTTTCCAAGCTTCCGGCCGACGATAAGGGTAAGATCGGCCTGGCTCTGTCCATTCCCGTGGCCGCCAACCTGGGCGGTATCGGTACGCCTATCGGCACGCCGCCCAACGCTACTGCAAAGGGTGCATTGGAGCAGGTTGGCATTGACATCAGCTTTGGCGACTGGTGCATGCACATGATTCCCTACGTGATTATCATGATCCTGATTGCCTGGGTGCTGCTGCGTCTGTTCTTCCCCTTCAAGACCAAACAGCTCATCCTTGAGATCCCGGAGAATACCAAGAAGAAGGACTGGAAGATGTATGTGGTTTGGATTACCTTTATCGGCACCATCCTGCTGTGGGCTACGGAAAAGCTCACCGGCATCAACTCCAATATCGTAGCCTGGATTCCCCTGGGCGTGTTCACCGCCACGGGCCTCTTCGGCAAGGAAGAAATCAAGGAAATCAACTGGAACGTGCTGTGGCTGGTAGCCGGTGGCTTCTGCCTGGGTTACCTCATGCAGGATACGGGCCTGGCCAAAGTGCTCATTCAGGCCATTCCGTTCGGCAGCATGAGCGTTGTGCTGGTGATGGTCGTGGCCGGTCTGGTTTGCTACTTCCTGTCCAACTTCATCTCCAACAGTGCCACCGCAGCCCTGCTCATCCCTATCCTCATTGTGGTTGCCAACGGTATGGCAGACCCTGAGGCCGCCAATAACGCACAGTTCCTGGCTATGGGCGGCACCAGCGCCATGATTATCTTCATCGCCTGCTGCGCTTCCATCGCCATGCTGTTCCCCATCTCCACGCCCCCGAATGCCATTGCAAGCGCTACCGGTATGGTAGAGACCAAGGACATGACCAAGGTGGGTATCGTGATTGGTGTCATCGGCTTTGTCCTGGGTTACTTCTGGCTCACCAAACTGTTCCCGTTTGCCTGACGCAAACGGGGAAAAAGGTCTTCGACCTATTGGGGGGCTACCCCCCAAAACCCCCAGAGTCGGCCTTCGGCCTTCGAACTACCTTCGAGGCAAGGTATTGATTTGAAAAGAGAAAGAATGAAAAAAGGTATCATTATTGTTTTGGCTGCACTGCTCACTGGCAGCGCTGCCTTTGCGCAGGAGGAGACTCCGGCCAAGTTCAGTCTGTACGGCTTCATCCGCAACTATGCGGTCTTTGATTCCCGCGTTTCCAAGGCCGGTACACAGGACCTGTATTTCTATATGCCCGAGAATGTGAGCCTGGCCGATGACGGAACAGATGTGAACGCCACGCCCTCGTTCCGCATGCTGTCCCTCACCACCCGCCTGGGACTCAAGGTGGCCGGCTACAAGATCGGCTCCATGAAAATTGGCGGTGCCGTAGAGGCCGACTTCTACTGCATGAGCGGTTCCGTGGCCGTTCTGCGCATGCGCCAGGCCTATGTCGGTTTGGGCTGGGACTTCTCCGAGAAGAGCAACCTGCTGCTCAATATCGGCCAAACCTGGCATCCGCTGGCTGCCGATATGCCGCACATCACCAACCTGGAAACCGGCGCACCGTTCAATCCCTTCAACCGCAGCCCTCAGGTAATGGCCTATTATACCATCAACAAGAACCTGACGCTCACCGGCGGCATCCTGTTCCCCATGCAGTACCTGCCAACCGGCCCCGAAGGCAAGAGCATCAACTATAACAAGTACGCCCTGATCCCTGAGGCCTACTTGGGCCTGACCGTTAAAGCCGGCGGCTTCCTGGGTAAAGTGGGTGTAGATGTGCTCACCATCAAGCCTTATAAGACTTATTCCATTACCACTAAGGTCCCCGTAGAAGTCGAGGTGGACGGTGTCAAGTATCCGGTGACGGTAAATGGCAAGGCGCAGTATGAGACTACTACCAAAATCGGTGGCAATGTCAACGGCCTGCTCACCGCCATCAATCCTTTCATTTACCTGCAGTTCACCAAGGGTAAGTTTCAGGTCAAGGCCAAGAGCGTCCTGGCCCAGAGCGGTGAGCACATGAACCTGCTCTCCGGTTACGGCGTCGCTTCCTATGACGAGGACAGTCACTCCTACACCTATACCCCCATGCAGGACTGGGCTTCGTTCGTAAGCTTCTCTTATGGCAAGAAGTTTCAGGTACTGGGTATGCTGGGTTACATGAAGCAGCTGGGCACTACCAAGGATCTCCTTATGAATGACGGTAAAGTGTCGGCCATCTGGATGAACACCGTTGCCGATGCCTCTATCCACCAGGCTTTCCGTGCAACACCCACCATTGCCTGGAATATCGGCAAGCTCACCTTCTCGCTGGAGTATAACCTCACTGCCGCCCAGTTCGGAAAAGGCGCCCGCAATGCCCGTGGCCTCTACGACGATCCCGGTTCCTGGGTCCTGAACCACCGCGTCATCTGGATGACCAAGTTCAACTTCTAGCACTCCTACTTTTAACGCCCCGTGTGCGTAAATAACTGAAAATCAGTTAATTAAACAATTATCCCCAGTCAAAAAAGACTGGGGATAATTGTTTAAAGTGCTAATAATCAGTCAGTTGCCTCCGCGCGAAACGATGTCCTGCAGTACCAGGCCGGCCAGCGTATGGCCAAAGATGGCAGTAATATGGGCCAGGGAGCCGTTCACGCAGGCCTTTTTGATGACATCATCGGCCGAAGGCTCCTCGGGCTCTCCCTGGTTCTCCAGCAATTCTTCTGAATACACGCACAGGAAGGGTTTGCCGGTTTCACGGCCTTCCCGGTGGAATTTCTTGCGGATAGCCCGGGCCAGCGGGTCCCCGTGCACGTCCCAGAACTCGGCTACTCGAATGCGGGTAGGGTCAATTTTAAGTGCAGCGCCCATGGAAGAAAAGAGGTTGGCAGGGGAGTGGGAGGCTAATTCAATCAAGGCCGTCTTGTCCTTCAAGGAGTCGATACAGTCGATGATGTAGTCGTAACTGTCCAAATGAAAGTCGGCCGCGTTATCGGCCGAGAACAGCGCCTGGACCGGCGTGATGTCGGCGTCGGGGTTGATTTCCAACAAACGGTCCTTGAGGGCTTCCACCTTGGGGCGGCCTATGGTGAGGGTGGTGGCCATGAGCTGACGGTTCACATTGGTAATGTTCACGCAGTCTGCATCTACCAGGGTCAAATGCGTAATACCCGACCTCACCAGGCTCTCGGCGCACCAGGAGCCTACACCACCCACTCCAAACAGCGATACATGCTTGGAGGAGATGCGCTCTATTCCTTCATTGCCCAGCAGCAGCCGGGCCCGGTTAAAGATGTCTTCCATTCCAGGGAGTGACCTTGTTGCTAGCGAACTCGTATGCGCTTACCCACCCGAAGGACTGTGTTTTCCTTCATGTTGTTGAGCCGGCAAATCTCGCGGACCGAGGTGTGATAACGTTTGGCAATGCCCGAGAGGGTGTCGCCGGAACGGATGGTGTGGTAACGGATGGCAGCAGCCTCGGCGGCGGCACGGGCAGCCGCTTCTTTCCTGGCCTGTTCCTCGGCCCGGAGACGGTCTTCTTCGTCGGTGCGGAAGATCTCGTCCTCGTCGTCTACGTTCTGAATGTAACGCTGGTTGGGATTGAAGTACCAGCTGCGAATCTTCAGGAGCCGGTGCCGCAGGGTGCCGGTCTCAAAGTCGATGAGCCAGGACGGGTCGAAGGCTGCGCCGCGGTATCGGGTTTCAAAATGCAGGTGCGGACCCGTAGAACGCCCCGTGGAGCCGCCCAGGCCGATAATATCGCCGGCGCTCACCCAATCCCCGGACTGCACGTCCCGGCGGGAGAGATGACCGTAGAAGGTTTCGAGGCCGTTGGCATGGCGGACGACCACCAGGTTTCCGTAACCGCCTACATAGTCCGAGATGCGCACCCGTCCGTCAAATGCGGCGGCAACAGGTGTTCCCGTGGGGTAGGGGAGGTCGATCCCCTGGTGCCGACGCCCATGCCGATACCCGAAGAGGGATCGCGGATGCGTAACGTACGGGCAGCAGTAGGTGTCCAGTGAATCTACCACCCAGATGGAAAAGCGGTCCGGGAGTTGATCGGGTTGCTCCCGGTAGGGGTTCACGGCCCGGGTGTCCCAGCATTCGGTGAACACGCTGTCGGCAGCCACCTTGGCAGGATCCTTTACATAGCGGTAGGTGCCATTGTTATACAAGACAACCTTGACAGCCGGATTACCGGTGTCAAGGGTGTCTGCATACGGAGTGCCGGGTTTAACGGCCTGGTGTTTAATTTCCTTCCTGCCGAAGACATGGCGTAGGGAGTCGGCCTCACGGCTGGCATCCTGCGCATATAAGGAGGCTCCGGCAATCAGGGCCAGAATCAGTGCGATGCTTCTTCTCATTCTATCGTTTGCCGCCAAACTGGTCCACGATAATCTTGTCGGCCAGGGCAATCTTTTCTTTTAATACTTCCTTGGAAGTGGCCTCGCAGATGAAGCGGAGGTAGGGTTCCGTGTTGGAAGGACGGATGTTGAACCACCAGCCGGGGAATTCCAGGCGGTATCCGTCGAAGTCCATCACCTTGGTGGGCTTTTCCTTGCTCTCGAAGAAGGCCTTTACGGCGTCCATGGCGCCCTTCTTGTCTTCTACCTTATAGTTGATTTCGCCGGAGTTCTCGTAGCCGGTGAGGCGGTCCATTTCCTCGGAGAACTTGATGCCTTTCTTCTTGAGCGCGCTCACGATGCGCAGCACGATGATGCTGGAAAGCATGCCGCTGTCGCTGTAGAAGAAGTCCTTGAAGTAGTAGTGACCGGCCAGCTCGCCGCCCCAGAGGCCGTCAATCTCGCGCAGTTTGGGGGCGGCGAAGGCGCGGCCGACACGCCAGGTGTGCACCTCGGCACCATAATTCTTGGTGAGTTCCTCGGCTACGGCCAGGCTGGAACGGATTTCCTGCAGCACGCGGGGTTTCTTCTCTCCGCGCTCGTCGCAGAAGTAGCGGGCCATGAGGGCTACCACCAGATCCGGGGCCACAAAGCGGGCTTTGTCGTCTACAAACATCACGCGGTCGGCGTCTCCGTCGTAGATGACGCCGATGTCGGCCTTAATCTCCGAGACCAGCTTCTTGAGGGGCTCTACGTTCTTGGCCACCAGCGGGTTGGGCTCGTGATTGGGGAAGCGGCCGTCCATCTCGTCGAACAGGAAAGTGGCGTCCTCTCCCTTGAATACTTCCTTGGCGAAGAGGGTGCTCATGCCGTTAGAGAGGTCGAAGGCAATCTTGAGGTTGGAATAGTCGCCTTTATACTTCATGAGGAACTTGAGGTAGTCGGGCTTGATGTCGATTTCCTTAACTACACCCTTCTTGGCAGCTACGGGCGTGGGCTTGCCTTCGTCAATCCACTGCTTGATTTGGCCCAGGCCGGTGTCCAGGCCCACGGGGAGGGCATTCTCCCGGGAAACCTTCATGCCGTTGTACTCCGGCGGATTGTGGCTGGCGGTAATTTGCACGGAAGCCTTGTAGCCGTAGTTGGCGGTGCCGAAGTACACCAACGGGGTGCTGCTGTAGCCGATATCGTCTACGTCGGCGCCGGCGTCGGTGATACCTTTAATGAGGTAATCGTGGATTTCCTGACCGGAAACACGGCAGTCGCGGCCCACCAGGACCTTGTTGGTGTTCAATAATGCAGGGAGGAAATAACCCACCTTGTAGGCAACTTCCTTGTCGAAGTCTACGTTGTAGATGCCTCGGATGTCGTATGCGTGAAATGCGCCCATAGTGTTATAATAGAGTTAGATTTGTCGTAACCCTACAAATATACAAAAAAATGCGGAATCCCCTAATCACCCAGGCGGGATTTCACGGCATAGTAGGCCTGGCGTGAGGCAAAACCGGATTCCTCGGCGGCTTCCTGAATGGTGCCGGCGGGATGCTCCCGGAGCCATGCCTCCACGTGCTGCAGCCGCAGGCGGTTCACATAGGCGAAGAAGCCGCCCCATTCATCTCTCACCAGACCCGACACGTAGGTGCGGGTGCAGCCTACAACGTCACGCCCAATGAAATCGGCAGCCAGACGGCCACCTATCCCGGCATGCAGCGCGTGGCGCCCATCGCCGAGGCCTTGGGTATCCCGGAAAAGGTGATTCCGCTTTGCGTAATCCCCGTGGGTGTACCGGCCGAAACCCCTGCCCCCAAGGACAAGTGGAAACCCGAATACATACACTGGAACCAGTGGTAGCCCGTTAGCGCAGCTTGGAACTATAGTGCGGATGCACTTTCCCCTTTGTTATGCTCTGCAGCTTGCTGGAGAGCATTTTTTTGCGGATGGGGGCGGCGTGGTCTGTGAAAAGGTCCCCGTCCAGGTGCGAAAGCTCGTGCTGAATCATGCGGGCGGCAAAGTTGTCAAATTCTTCGGTGACTTCTTCCAAATCCTCGTTGAAGTAACGCACTTTGATCTTTTTGGCGCGCACTACATCGCAGTAGATGCCGGGGATGGAAAGGCAGCCCTCGGAGTAAGTGACTTGCTCGGCGCTTTCTTCCAGAATCTCGGGGTTGATGAGCGTGCGGCAGAACCCCTTGAGGTAATCGTAGGTGTCGGCCACTACGTCTCCGTCTACAATTACTACGCGAAGGCTCACGCCAATCTGGGGGGCGGCCAGGCCGCAGCCGTCGGCCCGTACCAGGGTGTCCTTGAGGTCCTGTACCAGGGCGGCCAGGCCTTCCTTGTCTGAGAGATTGGCAGGATCTGCCGTTTTGCGCAATACTTCTGCGCCGTATAAATAGATAGGTTTAATCATTATCTTTTGTTCTTTTTTGACAGCGTATCCGGTACATGGCCGGGGTCAAAGCTGGCGCTGCCGTTTTGCCGGTCCAGATAGCTTTGCAAAATGATGGCGGCCGAGATGCGGTCTACCTGCGATTTGTCCCTCCGCTGCGAGGCCTTCATGCCGCCGTCAATCATGGCCCGGTGCGCCAGCACCGAGGTAAAACGCTCGTCCTCCAGGGTTACGGGAACCTCCGGAAAGGCCTTTTTGAGCAGCGGGAGGAAGGCGTCCACATGGGCCTGCGCCTCTGACGGCTTGCCGTCCATGTTTACCGGATACCCCACTACAAAGCGTATGATTCTCTCTTTTTCGGCGTATTTTTTGAGATAATCTATTATCTTTGTAGAATCTACTGTGTCCAGAGCCGAGGCAAAGATGCCCAGCGGGTCGCTGGCCGAGAGGCCGGTGCGTTTGCGTCCGAAATCTATGCCGATGAGTCTGTCCATACAGTGCGCAAAGATACGAATTATTATGGAGAAACCCGATAAGAAGAACCGCATTTTCCGCCTGTCGCTCACCGATGCCACCACGCACGAGCGTATCTGGAGCCTGCGGTACAGCAAGACCACCTTCCTTGTCGGCGGCATATCGGCCGTGGTCATTGTGGTTGTGGGGCTGTACTGTCTCATCGCCTATACCCCCATCCGCACCTTCATTCCCGGATACCCGGATGCCTATACCCGCCGGCAGGCCGTCCAAAATGCCCTGCGCATCGATTCCCTGCAAACCCGCATCCTGCAATGGGAGCTGTATACAGAGAATCTGCGCCGTGTGGTGGCAGGGGAGGAGCCCATCCGCATGGACAGCCTCATCCTGGGCAGCCAGGGCACGGCCGCCAATGCCGATGTAGATTATCTGGCCCTCCGTGACTCTCTCCTGAGGGCCGATGTGGTCCAGGAAGAACAATTCGAGCTCTCTACCGGCGCGGTGCGTAACTTGCCCATCGAGGCGCTTACCTTCTATTCGCCGGCCAAGGGCGTGATCTCCGACGGCTTTGTCCAGTCGGCCCATCCCTGGGTGGATATCACGGCGCCGGAGGGTACCATGGTCACCAGCGTGCTGGACGGGACAGTGGTCTTTACCGGCTGGGACCAGGAGTCGGGCTATATGCTGGTGCTTCAGCACAAGGGCGACATCCTCTCGGTGTACAAACATTGCCAGAAGTTGCTGCGCAAAACGGGCGACAGCGTAAAAGCCGGCACGCCGCTGGGGCTGGTGGCCGCATCGGCCTCGCTCACCAAGGGCGATCACCTGCATTTTGAATTGTGGTACAACGGAAAAGCGGTAGATCCCGCCGAATACATCAGTTTCTAGTTTTTCGCACGCCATGCCAAAGAACATTGCCATATTAGGTTCTACCGGCTCCATCGGCACCCAGACGCTGGATGTGGTGCGGCAGCATCCCCAGCTGTTTTCCGTATTCATGATTTCGGCGGGCAACAATGCCGATTTGCTCATCCGGCAGGCCCGGGCTTTCGCCGTTCCGCATGTGGTCATCTGTAATCCGCAAAAGTACCAGCAGGTGAAGGATGCGCTCCCCGGGGTGCAGGTGCACCTGGGCATCGATGCCGCCTGCGGGCTGGTCCAGGCCCCGGAGATAGATGTAGTGGTGGCGGCCATGGTGGGTTTCAGTGGCCTCAAGCCCACACTCTCGGCCATTGCGTCGGGGAAAACCATCGCCCTGGCCAATAAGGAAACCCTGGTGGCGGCGGGTTCGCTGGTAATGGCATCGGCGGCTGCGCATGGGGCTCCTGTCTATCCCGTAGATTCCGAGCATTCGGCCATTTTCCAGTGCCTCCTGGGCGCACAGGGGAATCCGGTGGAAAAGATTCATCTCACGGCCTCGGGCGGCCCCTTCCGCACCTGGCCCCGGGAACAGATAGCCCGTGCCACCAAGGAACAGGCGCTGAGGCACCCCAACTGGGATATGGGGGCCAAAATTACCATCGATTCGGCCACCATGATGAACAAAGGCTTCGAGGTCATCGAGGCCAAGTGGCTGTTTAATGTGGAGGCCGGGAAAATCCATGTGGTGGTGCACCCCGAGTCGGTGATCCATTCCATGGTGGAGTTTGCCGACGGCGCCGTCATCGCCCAGCTGGGCTGCCCGGATATGCGCCTGCCCATTGCCCTGGCCATGGCTTACCCGCAGCGTCTGCCGCTGGAGGGTAAACGCCTGTCTTTCAGCGAGCTAAAAGGCCTCTCTTTCTTTGAGCCAGACCTGGAGAAGTTCCCTTGCCTCCAGCTGGCCTTCGAGGCCATCGACAAGGGCGGCAATGTGCCTTGCGCCATGAATGCGGCCAACGAAGCGGCGGTGGCTGCCTTCCTGGAAGACCGCATCGGCTTTTATGATATCCCGGAAACCGTGGCGCACGTTATGGCTGGCGTGAATTTTGTTGTACAGCCGTCGTTGGACGATATTTTTGCCACCCATGAGGCGGCATACCGCATGGCCCAATCGTCCTTCAAGCGCGTATGATTGTACTTCTCAAGATTTTGCAGGTAATACTGGCTTTGTCTGTGCTCATCCTTTTCCATGAGCTCGGGCATTTCCTGTGGGCCCGTATCTTCGGCATCCGCGTAGACAAGTTCTACCTTTTTTTCGATGTGGGTGGTTTCAAGTTTTTCTCTTTCCGCATCGGCGAAACCGAATACGGCATGGGCTGGCTGCCCCTTGGCGGCTATTGCAAGATTGCCGGCATGATAGACGAATCCATGGACGTAGAGGCCCTGAAGCAGGATCCGCAACCCTGGGAATTCCGCTCCAAGCCGGCCTGGCAGCGGCTGCTGGTCATGGCTGGCGGGGTCATTAACAACTTCCTGCTGGCCATTGCCGTGTTCATCGGCATTCTGGCTGCAAGAGGGGAGAACTACGTCCCCAACGACAGTCCGGTGTACGTGAACGAACTGGCCTACGAAATGGGCTTCAGAACCGGCGACCGCATTCTCTTATTCGACGATTATGCGCCCGAGGATTTTCTCAACCTGCAGCCCGATTTAGCCCGTCGTCAGGTGAGAAAGGCCACGGTGCTGCGCGGGGCCGATACCCTGGATATTTACATCGACCAGGCCATGATGGGGGAAGTGCTCAATACCCCCGGCATGTTTGACCTGGCGCTGCCTTTTGCCATTGACAGCATCATGGTGGGGTCGGCCAACTATGGCGGGGCCCTGCGTCGCGGGGACCGCATTGTGGCGGTGATGGATACCGGAACGCCATACCTGCAGGATGCCCAAAAGGTGCTGCGCGCCCATCCCGGCGAGGAATTGCCGGTGACGGTTCTTCGCGGGGCCGATACCCTGTACGTGCCTGTGAAGGTGGACAGTTTGGGCATGCTGGGCGTTTATCCCCGCAATCCGGCCTGGCAGCACAGGGACTATTCTCTGCTGGAGGCTGTTCCGGCGGGCTGCGTCTGGGCCTGGAGCACGGTCACCGGCTATTTGCAGGATCTTCGGCTGGTGGCCACCCCTTCCACGGGGGCCTATAAGTCCGTGGGCAGTTTTATTGCCATCGGCCAGGTGTTCCCCTCCAGCTGGAATTGGATGCAGTTCCTTTATATTCTGGCGCTGCTGTCCGTCATGCTGGGCGTCATGAACCTGCTGCCCATTCCCGCCCTGGACGGCGGTCACATGGTCTTTTGCCTGTACGAGTTGGTTACCGGCCGCAAACCGTCGGACCGATTCCTTATGGTGGCGCAGATCATCGGCATGGCCCTGTTGCTGTTGCTCATGTTCCTGGCCTTCGGCAACGATATCGCAAGATTAATACATTAGCCTTATGAAATACCGCATTGTACTTTTTATGACTTTGGCCCTGCTGCTTTTTACCGGCTGCAAAAACAACAAAAAGGCATCCCTGCTGCCCAATGTGAGCGGCAAGGCGGGGGAGGTGCTCGTGGCCATCGAACGCGAGCAATGGGAGGGCAACCTGGGGGTGGCCATCCGCGAGGTTTTGGCGGCCGATACGCCCTATCTGGCGCAGCGGGAACCGCTCTTTGCACTGTCCAACGTGCCTCCCGGGAGCTTTAACAACATGTTCAAGATGCACCGCAACCTGCTGCTGGTCAATATCAATCCCCAGAACCAGACTGCGGGCGTGGTGTATAAGAACAACATGTGGGCGCAGCCGCAGGCCGTGGTCCAGATTAACGCCTACGACGAGGACGGCGCCCTGGAACTGTTCCGCGAAGCCAGCTACAAGGTGGCCGAGTTCTTTGAACAGTCGGAGCGCGACCGCGTCATCGCCAATGCCAAACTGTACGAGGAACGTGCCTTGCAGGCCCCTGTAGAGCAGGTGACAGGCGGTATCATCCATTTTCCCTCGGGCTACCGTTGCCGCAAAATCACCGACGACTTTGTGTGGATTGCCGACGAAAAGCAGTACACCACCCAGGGCGTCCTCATTTACAAGTATCCCGCCTCGGGCGCCGATGTGTTTACGCTGGACAAAATCATTGAAGCGCGGAACCTGGCCATGAAGAACAATGTGCCCGGTATGTTCGACGGCTCTTACATGACTACTTCGCAGGCCCAGGAGCCTGTAACCCGCAGTCTGCGCTACCACGGCCGCGATTTCATGGAAACCCGCGGCTTCTGGGAAGTACACGGCGATTTTATGGGCGGCCCCTTTGTCTCGCACTCTTTCTACAGCCCCGACGGACAGTCCGTAATAGTGCTGGAAGCCTTTGTCTATGCACCCCGTTATGACAAGCGCCAGTACCTCCGTCAGGTGGAGTCTTTGCTCTACTCTTTTGAGTGGAAAAAAGATGAAAAATAATTTTGGAAGGTAAAAAAATATTACTACCTTTGCAGTCCCAAGTAACGGTTAGTACTCGGGATTTTCATTCCCGCAATAGGAGTTCGATTCTCCTACCCACTACCAAATATAAAAAAGTAAAATAATGGCAAACACTAAATCAGCCGCGCGTGCCGCCCGTCAGAGTGAGCGTCACCGCCTGCATAACAAGTATTATGCAAAAACAACCAGGAACGCTATCCGCGACCTGCGTAACATCACCGATAAGGCAGCAGCCCAGGAGAATGCTCCCAAGGTATATGCAATGATCGACAAACTCGCCAAAATCGGTGTCATCCACAAGAACAAGGCGGCCAACCTCAAGAGCGGTCTGCAGGTTTACATTAACAAGCTCGCCTAATAGAGCTTGTTTTTTTTCGGGAACGGGATGTAGCGCAGTTGGTAGCGCACTACGTTCGGGACGTAGGGGTCGCTCGTTCGAGTCGAGTCATCCCGACATAAAGAAGCCAGGCTTTTTGCCCGGCTTCTTTTATTCCTCGTACACCAGATGGGCGTCCTTGATCATTTTGCGGTAATAGGACTCCACGTCGCGCCAATGGTAGTAGGGATAGCAGTCGGTTTTGATGGGGATGGCGGTCTCGTTCTCGTTCATGAGGAACTTGACCAGAATGTCCTTGGACTTGGCCTTTCGGAAGAAGATGAGCTGGATGTTGGCGCCCATGGGGATGAGGCGGAAGATAGAGAAGCGCTCGTGCAGGATCTCCATATCGTCGGTGGCGCCGACGGCTTCCGGGAAGCCCAGGACAAAAGCGAAGGGCAGCACCACGCTGTCGTGGCCGAAGCGGAGGCGAAGCCCCTGCCCGCCCGAAGCAATCATGGCGTCGGCCTCGTCCAGAAAGTTCTGGAGCAGCGGATACACCCGAAGGTAGCTCTGCTTGGCGCCGGGCATCAGGCCCTCCCAGAGGCACCAGGCTGCGTTGTAGGAGCGGAACCCGTTAATCATACCCTCCTCGCCGAAGACATCGTTAAAGCTTAGGTTGAGCTCCGGCAGGCAGTACATATCGGCGGCCACGTTAAAGAAGTCATCGGCAAAGGTATAGGGGTCGATGAACTCCTTGGCGCGCCCCGGGTCGGTGAAGAGGGACTCCATCTGGGGGCTCCAGGTCATCATCTTCTTGCGGAACTTCTTGAGCTTGTGATAGAGGTCATCGTCGGTGGGGCACTCGGGCAGCACGATGGATTTGTTAGCCTTTATGTAATAGAGGTCCTCTTCCTTGGCCTCCATGGTGATGGAAAAGTCCGGATTCAGGTCCTTGAGTTCGGCGCAGAAGTTCTCCATGCTGCGAATGACGCGCCGGGAAGTAGATGCGTTGGCATACACGGTGAGCGGCTGGCTCATGAGGGGCCGATAATTGTCATACATCCGTTTGGCAATGGCCTTGTGCTGACGGCCTCCCAGAGTAGTAAGGCTTCCGGCACGTCCCTTGGCATCGGCGGCAGCCAGGATGAGCCGGTTGCGTACTTCTTTTCCGTACTCGGAAAGGATGCCGAGGGCTTGGGCCGAATCCAGAGCCTCGCACAAACGCTTGTAGTGTTTGTCGCTGGTCATATAGCGCGCCCCATGACGGCCGTAATGGCTGATGTAGAAGGGCTCGTAGCCGGCCGGGGCAGGGGTCAGGTGCCCGGTAGGAACCGGATAGTTGGCATAATTACCCGCAGTGAGTTCCATGTGGGAAAGGAGTTCTTCACGGGAAGTCTGGGCACTGGCCACCCATCCAAAGAGCAGCAGACCCAAAAGGGCAAATCTGAGTTTTGACATAGCGAATAGGTTTACTACTATGCAAATATACAAAAAACTGTCGGGTTCCGGACACCAGAAAGGCGATTCCGTGTCCTGGTGGGGTAAAAATGGCGGTCTGGACACCAAACGGCCCTTTTGGTGTCCGCAGCTTCCTGCCGACCTGCCCAACGGTCCAATTGGTGGGACGTTGGGGCAGAGAGGGCCCCAGGGGATAGGGAACTTCAAAAACAATTGATTGGGCGTTGGGAGATACAAAAAAGCACCGGCATTGCTGTTGGTGCTTTTTGTTGCTCCCCCTGTTGGACTTGAACCAACGACCCTCTGATTAACAGTCAGATGCTCTAACCAACTGAGCTAAGGAGGAATATTTACCGCTCTCGTGGAACGGGATTGCAAAGGTACAACCTTTTTTGGATTCTGCAAATGCTTTTGAGAAAATTTTTCAAAAAAATGATGTGGGGCCGAAAGTGTTTTTTTTGTATCTTTGCATGATTATCAGAAACGCTGGATCTCATGGATATCGATCTGCTTGCCAAGATGGTGAAAGAAGTGGTGATGGACCGCGGTTCCGTTACGCTGCCAGGCGTGGGCAGTTTTGTGACGGAGATGGTCCCGGCCACGTTTGCAGACCGTGGATATACCATTTTGCCACCGTATCGCCGCTTGTACTTCTCGCCCAAACAGGGGGAGGACACCTGGCTGGCCGATCTTTATAAAGCGTCCAATCCAGAGGCCTCAGAGGCCGATGCCGCCAGAATCCTGGTGGAGTTCCTGGCCGAGATGAAGGAAGTCCTCAAGGTAAAGAAGACCATCGTTTTCCCCGGTCTTGGCCGCCTGCGTGCCACCCGGGAGAATCATTTCTTCTTCATAGCCAACGAAGACCTTGACATCTGGCCCGCCGGTTTTGGCCTTCAGCCCATTTCCCTGAAAACGCACGAAGAGACGCAGGAGGAGGTGGCCGAAGCCGTCTCCGGCCTGGCCCAAATGCTCGACGAGCCTGTGGCAGAACCAGAACCCGAGCCAGAGCCAGTAATGGAACAGCCAGCGGAGGCCCCTCAGGAGGCTTCGCCGGTCTCCGAGCCAGAGCCGGCGCCGGAACCCGAGCCGCAACCAGAATCAGAACCGATACCTGAACCGGCACCTGAACCGGCACCGGTACCCCAGCCCATTCATCATGAAGAGCCGGTCATCCCCATTGAAGCGGAGGATGCGCCCGGCAAGAAATCCGGTTTACCGCAGTGGGCAAAGGTGCTGCTGTGGGTGCTGGGTGTTGTGCTGGCACTCTTGCTCCTGCTGGCCATTGTGGGCCGCGTGGCGCCGGAGTGGATAGACTATTATCTGTATTCCCCCGAAGAACTGGAAATTCTTCATCAGTTGTATCAGTAGGGTATGAAACCGGTGCGTCGAGAGAGTTACAAGTTTTGCCAGGATATCTGCATCCCGTGCTATCAGACCGATCATAATACCGTTCTAAAACCGGCATCCTTCATGGATATGGCCCAGGAAATTGCCTACTGGGCGGCGCAGGAACTGGGTTTTGGCTACGATACCCTGCACATCCATCACACCGCCTGGGTCCTGAGCCGTATGCACATCCGTTTTCTCAAAAGGCCCCTGTGGCGGGATAACGTGACGCTGTATACCTGGCACAAAGGCGCCAACGGCCTGTTCTACCTTCGTGATTTCCAGCTTAAAGGCCCGGATGGCCAGGACGCCGTGCTGTGCACCAGTTCCTGGGTGGTCATCAATGAGGAAACCCGCCGCCTGGTGCGCCCCGAGGAACTGGAGAACCTCCTTAGAACAGAGTTCCATGTAGACGATGCCATCCCGGACCCGGCGCCCAAAGTGCAAATGCCCAAAGGGCTGGAACCGGAGCCGGTGGGGGAGCACGCGGTGGCTTTTTCCGATATCGACATCATCGGCCACACCAATAATGTGCGGTATGTGGTGTGGGCCATGGACTGCCTTCCGCTGGAGGTAGCCCGGGGACCCATGAAAGATTTGTACATCAATTTCAACAAAGAGACAGTACCGGGAGAAACGGTACAGCTGTTCCGCCTGCAGGAGGGGAGAGCCTGGTATGTAGAAGGAAAGGTGGACGGCAAGTCCTGCTTTGTGGTGAAAATGGAATATTAGCGTTATGCGAGATTTGTTCTTCGGTTACGGTGTGGCTCACACCATCCTGCTCCTGGCCCTGGTCATCGGCCTGGGTCTGTATCTGGGCCGGTTCAAAGTCAAGGGCATTTCCCTGGGCTCTACGTGGATCCTATTCCTGGGCATCCTCATGGGCCATCTGGGCTTCAAGGCCGATTTGAACGTCCTGCACTTTGTGAAGGAATTCGGCCTCATCCTCTTTGTCTTCTCCATCGGCCTGCAGGTGGGCCCCGGCTTCTTCCATTCGTTCAAGCGCGGCGGCGTAAAGATGAATCTGCTGGCCGTGATGAACATTCTGCTGGCCGTCCTGGTCACCTGGGGCATCAGCGTCATCAGCGGCGAGGACCTCAAGACCATGGTGGGCGTGATGTCGGGTGCCGTTACCAATACGCCCGGCCTGGGTGCTGCCCAGCAAACCTATATCGATGTAGCCACCGCCACCGGAACCAGCGCCATGGCTGCCGGCACCGCCTCAGAACAGTTGGCATCGGCCTATGCCGTGGCCTATCCCATCGGCGTTATCGGCGTCATTGTGGTCATCATCCTGTTCAAAGCATTCTTCAAGATAGACCATCAGCAGGAACTCAAAGCGCTGGAGGATCAGGAGCAGGCCAAGGACCATGCCCGGCGCATGCATGTGGGCGTAGAGAATCCCGCCATCTTTGGCAAAAAGCTGTCCGACGTTGTCCGCGGTTTCGGCGACGACTTTGTGATATCCCGTATCATGAAAGGGGAGGACGTCCTTTTCCCTACCGGTGATACAACCCTTAACGAAGGGGACAAGCTCCTGGTGGTGTGCTCACAGAATCAGGTAGACAAAATCCGCATTCTCTTTGGTCAGGAACTGCCGATGCATGTGGACGACTGGCGGGGCAAAGACCACTACATGGTTACCCGCCGCATTGTGGTAACCAAGAGCTCCCTTACCGGCAAACGTCTCAAGGACCTGCATTTCCGTGGCGCTTATGGCGTGAGCGTTACCCGTGTAGTCCGTGCCGGTTCCGAACTGGTAGCCAGCCCTAACCTGTATATCCAGATGGGGGATGGCCTGGTGTGTGTGGGCACGCAGGCCAATATCGACCACCTGGCCGAGCGCGTGGGCAATTCGGCCGAAGCTCTGAACAAACCCAACCTGGTGCCCATCTTCCTGGGCATTGTGGTGGGTATCCTCTTCGGCTCCATTCCCATCCATTTCCCCGGCATTCCCCAGGCCATTAAACTGGGCTTGGCCGGCGGCCCGCTCATCATTGCCATCTTGCTGGGTTATTTCGGCCCCAAATATAAGATTACCACTTATACCACGGCCAGTGCCAACCTCATGATCCGTGAAATAGGCATTTCCTTGTTCCTGGCGTCGGTGGGCATTGGTGCCGGCGGTAATTTCTGGAGTGCCATCGTGGGCGGCGGATACTGGTGGATCCTCTATGGCGCCGCTATTACCATCATTCCGCTCATTGTCACGTTCATTGTGGCCCGGCTGCTGGGCCATCTCAATTTCTATCAGATTTGCGGTCTCATCAGCGGTTCCTGCACCAATCCTCCGGTGCTGGCCTTCGCCCAGGGCATGTATGGCAGCGATTACATCTCGGTGAACTACGCTACGGTGTATCCGCTTTCCATGTTCATGCGGGTGCTGGTAGCCCAGTTGCTCATCCTCTTTGCCCTGGCCTAGCATGTTCGACCTGGTATATCCATCTACGCCGGCGCCGCTGTATCCGCGTCCGTCCATCGACCGGCCGGGCTATCGGCCCAAGTCCAGGGGAGAGATGCTGCCCCTGATGGAGCCCAGCGGACTGGTCTATGGGCAGGCAAGCCGCGCCTGGTGCCATAGCGGTTCCCGGGTGTTGCATCCGGTGGTGCACCTCCATATCATAGACCAGGAAGGCCGGGTTTACCTGCAAAAGCGTTCCAAGATCAAGGCCCTGTTGCCGGGTTTCTGGGATACCGCCGTGGGCGGGCACATTACCTATGGCGAGTATGCACAGGAAACCCTTTTCCGCGAAGCCGCCGAAGAACTGGGCCTGCAGGCCTTCAATCCCGTTTTTCTGGGGACCTATGTCTACGAAACGGAAAGGGACAGGGAATTTGTCTTCATCTTTGCCATGCTGGGTCATCCGCAGCTCTCACCAGACAATGCCGAGGTGTCGGAAGGTAAGTGGTGGACGGTCCCCGAATTAGAAGCCGCCTTTGGCAAAGGGCTCATTACGCCCAACTTTGAATCGGAATTTCCCCGGATCAAGCAGCAACTGCTGGCTATGCTGTAGCCAACTGCCCCCAGGTTTCATCTACCACGGAGCGGGCAGCATCGTCGGCGGCGGGCGTAAGCCCGATGTAACGCTGGCAATGTTCGTCGGCGCACACGTCAAAATGGGCGTGTACCGGGCCGCTGCTGTCTTCTTCCCGGGCGGGCCGATGCTCCAGATAAGTGACCAGCCCCGGCGTATTGTCCATCTGGGGACCGCCTACCAGGGTGCGGCCTTTCTCCCGGCGGGCCGCCTTCGCCATGAGCCAGGTACGGAGTTCCACAACCTTTTCCCGCTGCTCGGCCTTGGGCAGCAGGGAAATGACGCTTAGCAGGTAATCCTCGGCGCCGATTTGATTGACCGCCCGTACCTGCCCTTTCTCTACAATGAATTTGAGCGTGCCGGCATAGCGGCGCACCTCTTTACCCTCGAAAAGGATGAAGGAAGGCTCGGCAAAGAGGGTCGAGATGGTGACGGCCTCGAAGACCAGCTCGTCGTACAGGACGCCGTTGTAGTCGATTTTTCCTTCCCTGTAGCTTACCGTTTGGGGGCCGGCTCCGTCCGAGATAATCTCGAAGCGGAGTTCGGGGGCCAATAGCAGACCCACCTCTACGCGGGGCTGGGTGCGCACCAGGCGCCAGAGCAGGCGCTCTTCCTGGGCTTCGGTGAGGGTGACATCGTCAAAGATGCCCTGAAGCACCTCGGCGTTAATACGGTCAAAGTCCTCTACCTCCGGGACTACCACGAATCCGGCCATGTCGGCCGCGCCGGGAGATATGGAAAAATGGGCGTCTCCGCTGGCGTAATAGCACTGCGGTTTGGAGTCGGTTCTGAGCGAGACCACAGCCCGGTACTCTCCGGCGCTGCAATACGTGAAAGCGTTGAAGCGGGGCTCCGTTTCTTCGGCCAGCAAATTGAGGCAGTCCAGCAGGCGGTAGAACATCTTGGCCATGGACTTGGCCGTTTGCGCGCGCAGAAAGAAAATTCCCCGGTGGAAGCGTTTGTAATGGTACAGTTGAGCATCCCTGACGGAGGCGACGAATTCAATCTCACCGGCGTCCAACTTCTCTCCGTCCGAGGCTGCCCTCAGCAGACGCTCGGCAGCCCTCTCCAGGGGCATGTACCCTTTGGGGCAAGCCTGGAAGTGGGCATGGCCGGGTACGGTGGTGCCGCTGTTGGGGCTGTTGTAAAAGACCACATAGCCTTCCAGCGCAGCCGCCAGGTCCAGCATGTCGGGGAAGCGGTGCCAGATGGTCTGTGGCACATGTACATCCCGTGTAATGACCAGATGATTGGGGAAGATGGGCGCCCGGTTCACCAGAATGTTGTATTTGCGACCTTTGCGGCCTTCGAAGGGAAGGCTGTGCTGGTGCTCCATGTAGTTCTCCTCGCACAGGGGACAGCCGTGGTCGAAGATGGGCAGGCGGCCCGGATTGGACTGGAGGGTGACCAGCAGGCCGCCGAAAGGCAGCGTACGGGTGCGGGTACTCTTGAGCGAACGGTATTTGGCGGCCACGGCCGGCCAAACCGAAAGCTGGTCATGCACGAATTTATCGATGTCTGTTGCCATAACTTTTGTAAATATAGATAAAATCTGGCGATTTTAGGCCAGTTGAGATAAAAATCAAGACCGCTTCCTTATCTTTGTTGGCGAGCGGTCATCGCCTTCCGGCGCGCCGCAATGTTCTTATGTGTAACGGGCTTGGTGTCCCAAAATTTGTTATGCCTATGCGACA
>CAJOHK010000034.1 GCA_905234285.1 uncultured Bacteroidales bacterium | reverse complement strand
GGTACTTCTCCACACCAAGGAGCAGCCCGAAGTCGCCGAACTCCTCGACATCATCTCAGCAAACTGCTGAAATGGGTGTCCCATTGCGGAAAACAGGAAGAGCAGGAAACGCAAGGCACCGATGAAATCACCATCGACGGAGACTTCTCCGATTGGGCCAGTCTGAGCAAGACGCTTTATGTCAAGTCCGAAACCGATCCCGACGCCCCGTGGGATGGTGTTGAAGAGATTCGCGTCTATGCCCACGACGACTATGTATACTATTATTTCCGCTACGAGAGCGATACGGTTGATGCCTATCTGCCCGAGAATGACAAACTCCCCGTGCGCATCAATATCAACACCGACGGCGAGTTTACATCGGGCTACGCCAAGTACTCGCTGCAATCCTATGACTTCATTGTAGAGGCCGAACAGATTACCGATGGCAATGGGGACTGGGGTCC
Organism: uncultured Bacteroidales bacterium; assembly: GCA_905234285.1. Classification (GTDB taxonomy): domain Bacteria; phylum Bacteroidota; class Bacteroidia; order Bacteroidales; family UBA932; genus Cryptobacteroides. The sequence goes on along the minus strand of CAJOHK010000034.1, from coordinate 15,804 downwards.
TATCTCCAAGTCCATCATGTATCAAAGGGTCAATGATGCATGGGAAAAGCTCCAGGAAGGCGGCAATCTATTGGAAGGAGCAGGAAAGGGTACCGAATACGAGATGTCTTTGTCCCGTACAGTATTCAATGCGGGCGTAAACAAGAGTTCCGCACCCAACAAGCCCATGGGTGACAACTTTCAAACCGGTATGCGTTTCTATGAGACCACTACCAATCCCAATTGGGACGAACTCTCCAACATGCCCAATTCCTCAGAAGGTAGCGGCTACGCAGACCTGCTGAACATTACTTTCAAGTAGCGCGTGGGTGTAAATACCTGTCAATCAACGCTTTAGCTAAATAAAACGCTCACATACAATCAGTTATGCCCACGCAACCTGGGCATGTTTCGGGTGTGATTTTTGCAGCAAACAGCCATTAAACAACCTGCCCTATTATGACCAATCAACGCTTTCAGGAAATCTTAGAAGAACTGGGACGGTTCAACTTTGATGAGGTGCTTGCCATTACCGAGAACATCTTCCGGCAACAACATGCCGAGGAACCGGTTTTGGCCTATTTTGATGTGACCCTTCGTTTTGCATGGAGTCGGAGTACAGAGGAGCATCATCTGGAAGCGGGTAACCTTCTCTCCACGCTCAGGGGCCTCTCGGAAGAAGCCATTTTTTGCCTTTACAGCATCGGCCTTGCCCCTGTTGTTCTTTATCAGGACGATGACGGTAAAGAGCAAGTTTTCAACCGCAGGGCGAGTATCGGCTATATCGGCTATTGCGGAGACATTCAAGCCCACTGGCAGGAACTGCATTACCGTCTGAACGGCGGGGAAGAAAAAGTGGTCCCCCGCAGTGCCCTGGCAGCCGGCTCTGTTTTGGAGCAGACGCCCTCGGGTCCCCTTATGGTGTATGGAATGGGGGAGAGCGGCCTCTCGCTTGCTCTGGGAGACAAAACAGCCTCTTGTTGGGAGAACAAGGAATACCTTAAGGAGGAAATACCCGGTGTTAGCGCTGCCGTCTATTACGACCACGAGGAATTTCCGGCCCTCTGGGACTGGCTGTACATAGACGACGATACCGAGGGGGAGTCTACTCCCTGGTACCGGAGGCATCACCAGGAGCGCGAAGACCTTAGTGAAGGCATGACCTATCTGGACAACCGGAGCATCGACCAGGATTTGCCCGTGGTTACGCTGGCTAAATTGGAGCCCAGAAGCATTACCCTGCTCTTGAACGAGGACCAGGAGATTGTGCTGGACAAACCCAATGAGTGGGAAGTAATCTGGCAAAAGGGGAAACGAACACTCCGGGCCCAGATCTATGTGCCCGGGCCGCACACAGACCGGATGACCTATCTGGGCAACATGGGCCTGGACCCCATTCCTGCCGGCGCGCGCACCACTTTCATGATTTACCAGGACAGTTTGCCCGACCCTGTATACATGGGACAAATGGATGTCCGCACCACAGAGGTCATCCTCAGGCCAGATGACTATAATGGTATCTTCTGGAACTGGCCCAGCGTGTGGGGCTTTATCGGCGGAAAGCTGATTCTGGGCGTAAAGCGTCCCACCGACAACGATGCTAAATTCCTGGGCCTCATGGAGCCCGGAAAGGAATACACCTTCCCCATTGACGATTACGACCGTTACAGCGAGCTTGACACCCATTATGGGAAAGTGGTCCTCTCCTGGGAAGACATCAAGCGGGGATTCGAGATAGAGGCCGGCGAGCTCATGAGCGTCCCCGACCAGGAAGAGATTACGGTTCCGGCCGATGCCGTCAAAATGAACAACCAGTCTCTCCTCACGGCGCCCAGCCTCAGGCGGATAGTCATTCACAAAGACGTTACCAGTTTCAGTTACGCCCTGGAGCGTTTTCATCGCGAGCGCAGCACCCTGCTGGATGTGGTGTATGAGGGCAGCCTGCAGGACTGGTTCAATTTGGCCGACAGTCTCTCGGGCCACATCGGCCGCCTCACCATCCAGGGAAAGGAATATAATTTTTATAACGAGGAAGACCTGGTGATTCCGAAGGGGATTACCAGCATAGGGGGACGCTTTTTCCAGCGCAACCAAGTCATAAGGAACGTGGTGCTGCCGCCAGAAGTAGTGAGCATCGGCAACAGCGCCTTTGCCTATTGCGATAACCTGGAAACCGTAAAGGTATTGGGCCCGGCCGATATCGGCTGCGACGCATTCGTCTCCTGCGACCGCCTCACCGACATCTATTTGGCCGACGGCGTAGTCTCGCTGGGCGGCGGCTGTTTCAGCTTCCTCACCCAGGTGAAGTCCATTTTTATTCCGGCCAGCGTGAAGAAGGTGGGCCGCCTGAGCAGCCAGAACAGCGGCTCCTGCCTGCCACCGGCCTTCCTGTGTGCCGCCAAATCCCGCCCCGGGGGATGGGATAAGAACTGGAACCTGGCGTATTACGACCCCCGATTCGGCCTGGGCTGCGGCCACGACTATTACCACCCCGCCCAATGGGGGTGCCACCGGTAACGGGCGGTAACCCTATCTCCCGATGGAATGCCGCAGCTTCAAGATGCGGCGCACACTCTCGTCCACGCGGGCTTCGGTGATTTCGCCGCGGCGAACGGCAGCCAGGACCGTCTCAAATACCAGCGGATACTCGCGTACGCACAGCAGGATGTCTACACCGGCCTTGAGGGCCATCACGCTGGCATCCTGAACCGGATACTGCCTGAGGATGGCGCCCATTTCCATGGCGTCGGTGATGATAACCCCGTCAAAGCCTAGCTCGTCGCGCAGTTTGTCTTTCATAATCATGGAAGACAGCGTGCAAGGCGTGTTGGATCCCGTTACATTGGGCAGTGAGATGTGGGCGCTCATGATCATCTGGGCCCCGGCCTTGATACCGGCCTTGAAGGGAATCATTTCACAGTTGTCAATTTCTTCCCAGGTTTTGCGGCTCATGGCATAGCCGAAGTGGGTATCGGCCTGGGTGTCGCCGTGTCCCGGGAAATGCTTCAGGCAGCCCACGATGCCGGCCTTCTGCAGGCCCTTGAGGTAATTCTTGACCATGGGCGCGGCCTGATTGGGGTCGTTGGAGAAGGCCCGGGCGCCAATCACAATGTTCTGCGGATTGGTGTTTACATCGGCCACGGGGGCAAAGTCAATATCAAAGCCATATTGCTTGAGATAGGTGCCGATTGTGAAGGCGGCTTCGAATACGTCTTTGGTGCGCCCGGCGGCGGCCAGTTGGGCTGCCGGGGGAATTTTGGGTACGCGGAAGTTGGGATTGTTGCCGATGCGCGCCACGCGGCCGCCTTCCTCGTCAATGCACAGGAGGGGATGGCTGGGCAGGCTGCGCAGGTCTTCTACAAAGCGGGAAAGCTGTGCCTCATCCTTGATGTTGTGGCCAAAGAGAATGACGCCGCCCATGGGATACTTCTGGGCCATGACGCGCATGCACTCGGTCACTTCCTGCAGACTGAAGTTCTTGAGGTCTGTGGGAGAGTTATAAAAGGCGTCCTTATCCAGGGCCTCCGGCCTTACGATAAACAGTTGACCCACCTTTTGCTCCAGGCTCATGGACTTCAGTTCCTGTTCAATTTGGTCTACCTCCGAGTTACACCCCGTTATCAGGACGGCGAGCATGGCTACAAGGGCCCCTTTCAGTGTTGTTTTCATAGTTTTGTATTGTTATGCTATCCCAGTTGTAATTTGATGAGTTCCCGCTTAAGCTCAGGGCCATAGGCATAGGCGCCTACGTCCAGGCTGTCCAGCAGGTAAAGGTCGCTGCCTTTAAAGAGGGTTTTCTCGGCGGTGGCCCTGATTTCCCTGGCTTTATCCAGCGATTCCTTGGGGATAATGAGATGGCAGGGGATGATATAGGCTACCGGGTTGATGGCCGCGGCATGGGCTACGGGCCGCACGCCCTGCGGATTCTCGGCCAGGGCGGCCAGCTGGGTGTAGCTGTGCAGCCGGCGCGGCAAATCGAACAGGGTTTTCCATACCTTTAGCTGGAAAGGCGTGCCAAAGAGCCGGAGGTCTTCCCACCGCACCCGGCCCGCCAGCTCCAGGAGCTCGGGCGTGGAGATCTTGCGGGTGCTCAGAGAGCCCACTTCGTCGGCCGGGAGGGCGGCTACCGCAGCGCCGATATGCGCCAGGTGCCGGTAATCGGTAGCCACAGAGGCTATCTTTCCGTCAATCTCTATGACAATCCACCGGGTATCCATAGGGTTACAGTAAGTAGGGTTTAAGCTGCTCCCAGCTGAGGGTGGCCATGACGGTTTCCAGGGCATAAGGGGCTACTTCGTAGGGTTGGAACACCCACTGGATGCCGTTGGGGCCCAAGGAGAAGTTGCCATTGGGCTGTACCTCCTGCATCTCTACCAGGGACAGGAGTTCTGGATATTCCTTTTCCATGGACTGCCGGATGGCTTCCTTGAGCAGTTCGGCCAGGGGCTCTTGGTAATCTGGTACAAAGAGGCTGGCCTCCGGGATGAGCTCGCCGGTCTTTTTGTCAAACACCAGCTGGCTCAGGGTCTGGATGCCATGTGCGCCTCCTCGGAAGGAGTAATAGGTGAGGGAGTAGTTCTTCCACTTTTTGTAGTCGCCGGTGAAAGAGCCGGTAATCTGGTCTTCCCAGGTGAGTACCCCGTGCGGTTCTTCCTGGTCGCCGTTCTCGGTGAGATACTCGTCTATGAGATTCTCCCGGTAGCGGACGGCGGTCTCTTCCAGGGTGGCCGATGCATCCTCTACATCAAAGGCATGGCCGATGATGGCACTGTTCATGCGGTCCATGGCCGGGATGAGCATGCCGCCGGTGGCATACTCCAGGGAGATGGAGAAAAAGAGGGAATCGGCGCTTGCTTCGGCCAGCGGCATCACCAGGTCGTCCTGATAGGTGCGGGTGCCGAAGCGGTTACAAGAGGCCAGCAGCAGAAGGGCCGATGCTATGAGCAGAACTTTTTTCATATCAGTCGTTTTGCATTTCCGGAATGTCGGTGGGCCGCTCGTGGCGGTCTCCGATGAGGTACTTGGCGTAATGATCGGCCATCTTCCAGAAGAAGAAATCGTTCATGTCGCCAAATCCGTGGCGCTGGCCGGGCAGCAGGACAAACTCGAAGCGCTTGCCGGCGCGGATGAGGGCGTCTACCACGCGGATGGTGTTGGCGGGGTTCACGTTGTCGTCGCGGTCACCGGTAACCAGCATCAGATGGCCCTTGAGGCGGGAAGCCAGCTCCTGGTTGGTGTTGATGTGATAGACAAAAGTGGTGTCGCCCTGGCTCACCTTTTCCTGGATGCCGTGGTGCTGCTCGCTCCACCAGCGGTTGTAAATGCTGTTGTCGTGGTTGCCGGCGCAGGAGACGGCGGCCTTGAAGAACTCGGGGTAGGTGAGGATGGCTGCTGTGGACATGAATCCACCACCGGAGTGGCCGTGGATGCCTACGCGGTTCAGGTCTATCCACTTGTAGCGGGCGCCCAGCTGCTGGATGGCGTACTTCTGGTCCTCCAGGCCGTAGTCGCGCAGGTTGCCGTAGCCGTAGTTGTGGTACCACTTGGAGCGGTTGGGGTGGCCGCCGCGGTTACCCACGGTGATAACAATCATGCCCAGCTGGGCCAGGCGGTCGGTCCGGATGCTGTAGCTCCAGGAGATGTTGTTGGCCTCTACCTGCGGGCCGGGATAGACGTAATCGGCAATGGCGTATACCTTGGTGGAGTCAAAGTCCATGGGCTTGTGGATGCAGCCGTGGAGGTCGGTGATGCCATCGGCCGCCTTTACCTTGAAGCGCTCGGGGAACTGGTAGCCGGCGGCAAAGAGCTGGGAGAAGTCGGCCTCTTCCAGGGGCGTGCGTTTGCCGCTCTGGGCGTTTACCAGCATGACGGCGGGCTTGTAATCGGCGCGGGAATAGTTGGCTACCAGGTACTTGCCGTCATCGGAGGCTACGCCCAGCACGTCCATGTCGTCCATGTCCAGCTGCACCATGCTGCCACCGCTCAGGGGCACGCGGTAGTTGTGCATCTGGTAGGGGTTCTCCCCTGGGTTCACTCCGCAGGCGCTCACCACCAGGTAATTGGACCCCACGGCCAGCACGTCCTCTACGTGGAAGGAACCTTCGGTGAGGTTCTTCTTGAGGGTGCCGTCGGCGCTGTAGAGATACAGGTTGGCCCAGCCGTTTCGCTCGCTCCACCATATGAAGTCCCCATTGGGGAGGAACTTGGGATCGCGTATCTCGACATAAGTGTTCATGCGCTCGCTCACCAGAGTCTTGGTGCTGTCGGACTGGAGGTCTACGCGGCACAGGTCGTAGCGCTTGAGGTCACGGCTCATCCTGAAGAGGTAGAAGGCGTCGCTGGTGCCCAGCCATTTGGGTGAATAGTAGTCCCGGCTGGCGTCCTGGGCGGTGTACGGGGCGCTCAGGATTTGGCCGTCCTGGTCTTTGAAGGCGTTCCAGGCATATTTCTTTACCGTGCCTTCCAGGTCCAATACGCAGAGTTCTCCCTTGGCGCCTGGCTCGCCGGGCATCTGATAATGGTAGGTTTGCAGCTCCGGGCGGGGCATGGCCAGGGAGTTGATTACCCAGAATTCCTTGATGGGACTCATGTCCCAGCGCAGCAGCGCAAAGTGCTTGCCGTCGGGGGACCAGTCTAAGTTGGCAAAGTTGCGGGCGGTGCTGTCGGCCTCGGTGTCGCCGGAGTAGTTGTCACTGAGCCAGGAGAAGTTCTTGGTGCCGTCGGTGGTGAGGGCGCGCTCTATCAGGGTGCTGTCCTTGGGGTCCTTGGCGGCCTTGCGCAGGTTCTCCTTGTCCATGATCCACAGGTTATGGTTCTTTACATACACGCCTACGCTGCCGTCCGGGCTCACATTGGCCCAGCTGGGATACTCGTCCTCGTGCTCCTCGGTGTCCCAGGTGAGTTCCTTGGAGGCCAGGTCATAATAGAAGCGGTATTTTACGAACTCACCGGTGGTGTTGCCGGCGCTGTCCCGTTTCTCGGTTTTGGAATCCATGTCCCACTGGAAGAATTTGTCTTCCTTGAGTTCCAGATTCAGGGGCAGGTGCTGGGCGTCGTAGGGGTCCCGGGTAACCTCGGTAATCTGGCGGGCCAGTTTGTTAAGGTCAAAGATTTCTTCCTTTTTGCCGGATGCGGGATCTACCACATAATAGTTGGTTCCTTCCGATGTGCGCCAGCTGTACCAGAACTTGTCCGAGCCTGCAAACCAGTTGGGGCGTATGCGGGTGCTGAACACCATTTGTCTCATGCGCTTGGTGGAGAAGCGGCTGGCTTGCTCGTAATTGGCTTCGCGCACTTTCACCGGCGCTTTTTGGGGCGCCTTTTGTGCCGGTGCGCTTACACACAGCAGGGCGGCGAAGGCGGCTATCAGGATGCGTTTCATAGGCATTACTATTTGTCTTTGGGCTGGTACGTGTACTCTTTGTAGCAAATATAACCAAATATTATGAAAATAACCATATTGGGTGTCAAAATGCGGCTTTTGGGACGCCGGCGCCGCCCAACGTCCCATCTCCTGGACCGTTGGGAAGGTTTGGGTTTACCCAAAATAATACGTATCTTAGCAAGAGTAAACATGAATCTATGAAAAAATCATTACTTGCAATAGCCGCAATGGCCCTGATAGCGTGGACCGCCGCCGCACAACCTGCCGGGCGCCAGCTTTGGAACGAGGGCTGGACCTTTATCAAGGACGACACCTCGCGCACCCTAGACCTCCCGCACGACTGGGGCGTAGAGCAGCCTTTCCAGCAGGAGAATCCCGGCGAAACCGGCAAACTGGCCTGGTGGGGTCAGGCCACGTATTCCAAGTCCCTGGAGGTTCCCCAGGGCCAGTTGCAGGCGCAGGATATCCGTCTGGAGGTGGACGGTGCCTTCTCTAACGCCAAGGTATATGTAAATGGAATCGAGGTTCCCGGCGCCCACCCGTACGGTTATGCGTCCTGGGCGGTAGACCTCACGCCGTTCCTTCAGGAGGGCACCAACCAGATAGAAATCAAGCTGGACAACAAGCCCGAGAGTTCCCGCTGGTACCCCGGCGGCGGCATCTACCGCAACGTATGGCTCACCCAAACGGCCAAAACCGCCGTGGCGCATTGGGGTACCTACGTAACCACCCGGGCCGATGGAACCGTCAACCTGGCCATCCGCCTCAAAACCGACAGGCCTGTCAACGCCAAAGTGACCACCGAGATTGATGGCAAGGTCATGACCAGCAACGAAGGCCCCATCTACAACGGCCGCGTAATCGAGCAGATGTTCCAGCTGGACCATCCGCAGGTATGGACGCCGGAAACCCCGCAGCTGTATGTAGCCCGGACCATCGTGGAAACCGCCATCGGCCAGGACATCTATGAGACCACCTTCGGCATCCGTGAGGCCGAGTGGCGTGCCGACGGCTTCTACCTCAACGGCCGCAAGACCTTCCTCAAAGGCGTGTGCCTGCATCACGATGCCGGTGCGCTGGGCGCCGTCTGGAACGAGGACGCCTGGGTGCGCCGCCTCCAGATGCTTAAAAATATGGGCTGCAACGCCATTCGCTGCAGTCACAATCCACCTGCCCCGGAGCTCCTCGACCTGTGCGACCGCATGGGCTTTCTGGTACTGGACGAGCTTACCGACACCTGGACCTGGCCCAAAAAGCCCAACGGCTACGCCACCCTCTTCGGCGAATGGGCCGAGAAAGACCTGGTTGCCATGATCCACCGGGACCGCAACCATCCGTCGGTGATTGCCTGGAGCATCGGCAACGAATGCGGCGAGCAGGGAGACAGCACCCGCTGGTGGATCCCCCAGATGCTCACCGACATCTGCCACCGCGAGGACCCCACCCGCCCCACCACCGCCGGCAACGACAACCCCTGGGCGGCCTCTGAGCCCTATGCCGCCACCCTGGATGTGTATGGCTTCAACTACAAGCCGCACCTGTATCAGGAGTTTCGCGACAGCCACCCCGGCCAGCCCTTCTATGGCTCTGAAACCGCTTCCTGCATCTCTTCGCGCGGGTACTATCGCTTCCCGGTGGAGCAGGAAAAAGGCAAGGGCTGGGCCATGGAGCCCCCGTTCCAGGTAAGCTCCTATGACCTTTACGCCCCCGGCTGGGCCTCCAAGCCGGACTATGAATGGCAGTACGAGGACGCCGTGCCGGAATGCGCCGGCGAGTTTGTCTGGACCGGCTACGACTACCTGGGCGAGCCCACCCCCTTCAATATGGACCCGTCGGTGTTCACCAACTTCCACACCGAAGAAGAGAAGGAAGCCTACCGCAAGATGGTGGAGAGCTGGGGCCAGACCATCAGCGATGTGCCCCTGCCCAGCCGCAGCAGTTACTTCGGCATCATGGACCTGGCGGGCTTCCCCAAGGACCGATTCTGGCTGTACCAAAGCCGATGGGCCCCGGACGTTCCCATGGCCCATATTCTGCCGCACTGGACCTGGCCCGGCCGGGAAGGGCAGGTAACCCCGGTGCACGTGTATACCTCTGGCAACGAGGCCGAGCTGTTCCAGAACGGCAAATCCCTGGGGCGTCGCACCAAAGACGGATATCGGCTTGTGTGGGACAACGTAGTCTACCAACCCGGCACCCTGGAAGTAGTGGTCTATAAGGATGGCGCCGAATGGGCCCGCGACGTAGTGCGTACTGCCGGCAAGGCTGCCAAGCTGGTTCCGTCAGTGGATTATGCCGGCTCCGACCTCACGTATGTAACCGTGGACGTGCAGGACGCCAAGGGCCAGCTGGTACCCGATGCCGACAACCTCCTGTCCTTTAGCGTCAAGGGTCCCGCTGTGCTCCTGGCCACCGATGCCGGCGACCCCACCTCTCACATTCCGTTCTACAGCCACAAACTGCCCGCCTTCCACGGTAAGGCATCGGCCATCCTTCGCCGCACCGGATCAGGTCCTGTGGTAGTTACCGTCAAGTCCAGGGGGCTTAAGACCGCCACCCTCAAACTCTAAATCGGCTTGGCACTTGAAACCGACAAAAACGGTTCAAAGTGTCGGTTTCCCGTGCTGGGTGGTACCGGAAGTTGACGCTTTGGGCCAATTATGTGAGTTTCCCGTGCCGGGCGGTTGCGGGCCTCGGCGTTCAGGATATATCATGCTCATGGAATAAACGAGGATTTCCCATAGTCTTTTGAACGGAGAAATTGTTTCACCACATGCGAGGGAAGGATTAGGGCCGACGCAATGCTATCCGGCTCCAGACCGTAGTTTGTGTTCAATACTACACACAGTTTCCCTTTTTCATCATGGGAAAGCTGTCGAAGGTCCTTCCCGCTATAGGTTTTTGTGGCCACTCTGGCCACTAACTCACGGATTTCATCGGCGGTCATATTCAGAGGGTCACCTTGTTCCTTTGCCAACAGTGCATAGGCCTCATAATCTTTGACCAATTTGGTTTGGTACTCCTTGGGCGACGGAAACAATTCATAGAACTTGTTAAAGTTCACAAAACTGGAAGGAAGCAATCCCAATGCGGGATGAAATAGCCAGTGACTTGGAATGGTGACGGTGGAATTCGTCAGGCGAGTCAGTTCCCTTCTGGACATTTCGTCGGCCCGTTTTCCTGACAGCTGATTCACCAGTATAGAATAGAAACTATATGCACATCCCCATGGGTACGTTACCGGGAGACTTATTCCTTTTTCCAGAACGTTGCGGTCGATGTAGACATAGAGACTTTTGAGTTGTTCGATGGACTCGACGCGCGTCAACTTGAAACAATAATCTTGGGGAGGAGGTGGATATCCATCGGCTCGGAGCCTCCTGGACAGTTTTCGCTTAAGATATATGAACAGTTTGACGCAAGACGATCCAGTACCACTTAGCAGAATATGAAAATGATTGGGCATTATGCTGTAATCATAAATGACAACAGGGAACAGCAACGAGGCAATGGCTATTTGCATGACAAACCAGGCATACTGTCCAGGGGTGTGAAAAAGCAGACCATCCTGCCATCCGTCCGAGCTTAGATGATAGTAAGCTTTCCCCCATTTCCGATAATCTGCGTATTCTTTCTTATATGTTTCCATGTTGCAAAATTGAGAATACTTATCCGTGTAAAAAAGTTTTAAACGGATAAGTATAAAAAAGGCATTTTATGGCATTGGAAAGGTGTTTTTGGCGTAATCATGTAAAGAAAAAAAGGCCTAAAAATCGTCAAAAGGGATTCCGAATGCCATTCTCGGGTACCTTTGGACCGCTCGGCCCGCGAAACTCACACTTTTGGCCGAAAATGCAAGTTTGCGGCCCCGCTCGGCACTGGAAATCGACAAAAATGGCCCAAAATGCCATTCTCAGGTGCCGTCGTTTTGTGATGAAAAGGCTGGGGAATAATAAAAACAATTACTATCTTTGTGCGTCCTTTAACCGGGACGCTTTAAAATATTAGATGAAAGTGTATAGCTTTTATCCTGGAATAGAAATCTGGACAATTTCTTTCGCACCAAGGAAAAAGCAATGCATTCTCAGACCTGGTATGTATCCGTGCCTTGCGCATGGTTCACATACGGGTGTGGAGCATTGTTTACAGTTTATTTGGTGCCAGGCAGTCCAGAGCCTCTATTCGGATAAACCTATGGTGCTCCACACTTTTTTTGTGTAACCATCATCCCTGGAGCAGGGGTGGGCAGTGAGGACGGAATTCTTTCTTACCTTATTTCAATATGAAACAAAAACTAATTTATGAGGCACCCTGTGCCCAAACTCTCGTAGTACAAATCGAGAGCATCATTTGTAACAGCCCGGTGAGCAGTCCTGCGCTTCCCGGTAACGCCGACATTGTAGATTCCTCCAATGATTCGGAGAACTGGTGGTAAACTTCTAAAGCGAAGAAACATGAAAAAGTCCATTATTGCCTTGATGGCCCTGGCCACCCTGTTCGCTTCCTGCGCCAAGGAATCCGAATTTACTCCCGCACAACCGGAGCAGCAACAGCAACTCTACACCCTTCACGCCAAAGTGAGTGACGCCACCAAAGTATCGGCCGACAACGCCGGTACCTTCGCCTGGCAGGCCGGCGACGTGATATCCGTTCTTAACAATAGTAACGAGCCCGTAAATTTCACCACCCCCGACGGTGGCGCCGAGGTAAATTTCCACGGGACGGTGGCGGCCGAGAATTTGGGCAGCTACGCCTTCTATCCGGCCAATGCCAACCATACCAACACCGTATTTGCCCTGGGCCCGGAGCTTGACTGGAGCGCCAACGCCTCCAACATGCCCATGGTGGGCCCTATCGTGAGCGAAACCGCAACATTCGCAGCCGTGGGCGCTGTAATCAAGCTCATCTGCTTCAATGTGCCCGCCGATGCCCGGCTGCTGCAGGTGACGTCCCTCTCCAAGAAGATCGCTGGAACTTTTGCGTTCTCGGGCAGCCCGATGGCCATAGCCACGGTTAATTCCGGTACCGACTCCGAGAAGACCCTCACCATCAACTTCACGGCCGATGACATTGCCGATTGCAGCGGCAACATGGTGTTTTACGTCCCCGTCCCCAGCGGCGAACTGGGCAAACTTACCTTCGCTCTTAAGGCTACCGCCGACGGCAGCGCCCTCTTCTCCCAGCAGACCAAGGCCAGCATCACTGTAGCCAAGAATAGCATCGTGACACCGCCGGTGCTGAATTGCAGGACCTCTGCCGTTGTTTGGAAAGAGACGTTTACAGGGTATGCTAGTGCGAAGACATTTAGTTCCGCAGCCATCCAGACAGGAACTAGTTATGATGCAGAAGATGTTGGTGGGGAGATTACATATACGACGTCAGGATCTACCAAACTATTTGAAGAGACATATGCGGGCGGGACATCTCCAGAAATGTTGCTTAACGGAAGTTTTACGGTGAGCAATATCAAATCACGTGGTGCAAAGACACTGGCGCTTACTTTTAAAAAGAATAATACAGTTTCTGTTTCAATTAGCGGAACAAATAGTGTAACAGCTTCCGATTTGGTTTATGACAGCTCTGCCAAATTGGTTACTTGTACTATAAACAATCCCAACAAGGCGGCATCCTTTAATCTGACATTCACCGCGTCAAGTAACACCCGCCTGGATAACTTCATTCTTACCGACCTCGCTACTGCCGCTACGCCCACAGTTATAGCCAGCGACATTGAGATTCTGGTTGGTTCACTGAGCGCTTCTACAGATGTTGCGGTGACGGGTGGCTTAGATGATTTTGATCCTGCTGTATCAGTAGCAGAAAGTGATAAGACATGGCTATCAGCCGAGTTGTCTTCCGGGACGCTAACGGTAACGGCAAATGCAGCTAAAGAAACGGCAGGTGACCGCGAAGGAACGGTTGTGATTCGTGTGACGGGTCTTAGCAAGTCCATAACTGTTACCCAAAAGAGTGCATTTGTTGCCAAACCGTCCAGTATTGATGTTACATCTGGTAATGCGTCATTCTCGGCGTCCTGGGATAAGGCCGACCATGCAACGGGGTATGCTGCGTATCTGTGTACTGAGTCTGGCTTGGCAGATCCTACTGCTGATGCAGGGAAGTTGGTAGCAACACTCACTCCTTCATATACTCTTGCCACCAACAAGTATTCTGTTTCCAAGCCCAGCGGCCTCACCAATGGCAATACCTATTACCTTTATGTAAAGGTCAGTACAGTTGAAAGCAATTACGTGGCCGATGATACCTATAAAGAAGCAACGGTAGAGCCTGTTTCAGTAGCGCCTCTTTCCACCGTGTCCGGCCTCAGTATTGAGGATATTCTTATCCAGAATACTTCGGGGAATCCCACTATGTCCATCAAGTGGTCTGCCGTGACTAATGCTAGCGGTTATGAATGGGTGGTCTCAGAGGAAGAGGCTGATGTCGCAGACATTGATGATATTGCTGATTTTGACGAAGATAAACTGGTAGCCTATGGCGACCAAAGCGATGTTACCGAGGATGAAGGTGTGTATTCTGGCACGATAAGCAGTTTTGAAACGGGGATGTCTCCTAAAGCCGCGACTGTTTACTATCTGTATGCCAGGGCTATTGGTGATGGAGCCTCCTACTTGAACTCGGCATGGGTGAAGGTACATGCGATACTATATCTTTATGCTACCAAAGCCGTTGCAAGTGGAGGAGAAATTTCAGGTGGGAATCAGAATGAATTATTGTTATCAGGCATTAGGTGGGATATTTCAAAATCTAATGTGGGGAACTACGATTCTGGTAGTTATGCTGGGTTGCAAATAGGCACGAGTTCAAGTACAGGTAGTATTTGTTTGACTTCTGATAGTTCTTGGGGCGGGCAAGTATCAACAGCTTATTATGGCTATAATACTGTAAAGAAAGTCTCTGTATGGATGAATGCCGGTAATAATGGTACCATCAGCGCAACGGTAACTGTTGGAGGGAAGTCGGCCACTTCTGATGGAACGACGGTGTCAAAGAATACATCTGCAGGAGCGAATTACTATAAGTCAACGAAGGTAACTTATACTCCAGCCTCAGATGGAAAGACCGGAGCTATTGTGATAACGGCGACAAAGGGTACGAAGAATGCTAAGGCCGGCTACTTCTGCGCCATGTCTGTTCTTTCCGAATAACCCTTATCCTAACCCTTCTCCGGGGCCCTTTCCGGCACGCAGGCCAGAGCCAAGGGCCCCGGATTTTTTAACAAGTGACAATCGGCCAGTTATATCCCCTTTGGCGGGAGACCAAGCGGGCCTCCCTGAAGCCGGCATCGTATTCTACTTACGTGCTGCTGGCCGAGCGGCATATCCTGCCGGCCGTGGGGGATAAGGAGGGAATGACGGCCGAAGACCTGCGGAGCTTCCAGGCAGGCCTGCAGGCCAAAGGTCTCCGCCCCAAAACCGTCAAAGACGTGCTGGGCGTGCTCATGAACATGCTTCGTTTCGGCGAGGAAAAGGGCTGCCTTGGCCACGCTCCCAGAAGGCCGGCCGCAGAGGCGGCGCCAAAGGCCGATGACCTGGAAGTCCTCACCCTGGAGCAGGAACGCAAACTCCTATATAGCCTCGGCCAGGGCACGTCCTTAAGAGACCTCGGCCTGTATCTTGCCCTCACTTGCGGGCTGGAAGCCTCCGAAATCTGCGCCCTGCGCTGGCAAGATCTGGATTTGGATCACGGATTCGTTCATGTTATCGGCGAGGACGCCTCCCGAAACATACCCCTGAGCACGGAGCAGATACGTTTTATCGGCCCGCTTGCCCAGGGACATCTTCCCCACGAATATGTGATTTATGGCAGGGGAAGGCCCCTTGAGCCCCGTTACCTTCGTGCCTACTGCAAAAGGCGCCTTGGTGGTGTGGATATCAAGACGCTCAGGCACAGCTTTGCCGTACGCTGCCTGGAGAGCGGAACCGACCTCCTTGCCATCGGGCGGCTTCTTGGCGTCTCCTCTGTCCGTGCTCTCGCCGACCGCTATGGCCGATACGTTCCGACCGATTTGCGCCGAAGCATGGAACGCATGATGCAAATGCTTTAATCTCTCCGTGGCCCGGCCCGGGAAACTCGCACTTTTGGCCGAAAATGCAAGTTTGCGGTCCCGCCCGGCACGGGAAACCGACAAAAAGGCCAAAAGAGCACTAAATCAGGGCGTTCCCCTTGTGGAAAACTTTGTTAATTAAAATTTTTTACGTATATTTGCAGCCCATTTTGCGGGGACATAAGCCCTTCAAAATGGGTTGTAACTATAACTTATTTATTAACAAACATTTATGCCTACAATTCAACAACTTGTCCGTAAAGGACGCGAGGCCCTCGAAGTAAAGAGCAAGTCTCGTGCGTTGGATGCTTGCCCTCAGAAGCGTGGCGTATGTCTTCGTGTTTACACGACGACCCCTAAAAAGCCGAACTCC
>CAJOHK010000033.1 GCA_905234285.1 uncultured Bacteroidales bacterium | reverse complement strand
GGCGGTGAGGGTGGTCTTACCGTGGTCAACGTGGCCGATAGTACCGATGTTGACATGCGGTTTGGTTCTCTGGAATGTTTCTTTTGCCATAGTTTTATTTATTGTTTAAACAATTGTTGCCTATCAAAGGGCCGTAACCCAAAAAAAGAGCCGGTGATGGGAATTGAACTCATGACCTCATCCTTACCAAGGATGCGCTCTACCCCTGAGCTACACCGGCTTACTGTATGTCCTGGAGCGGAAAACGAGGTTCGAACTCGCGACCCTCAGCTTGGAAGGCTGATGCTCTACCAACTGAGCTACTTCCGCTTTTGCTACAAAAAGTAGTGGTGGGAGGTGGTGGACTCGAACCACCGAACCCTGAGGGAGCGGATTTACAGTCCGCCGCAATTGCCACTATGCGAACCTCCCATTGTCTTTTTCCAGTATTTCAAAGCTCCCGAACCCACGACCCCGAGATTACAAATCACGTGCTCTGGCCAACTGAGCTATATCGGCGCTCACGAATCCTTCATCGCTGAAAGGACTGCAAAGGTAGGGACTTTTTTTGAATCTGCAAAACTTTTTTAGATATTTTTCATAATATCCAATATCGTATCGAATATGGATTCTTCGTCCAACCCGCATTCGGCCCGCTGGGCCTTTTGCGTATCCTGCACCACATAGCGGTCCGGGATGCCGGCGCCCTTGATAACAGGGGCATCGGCCTTGCCGGCAAAGTATTCACTCACAGCGCCGAAGAGACCGCCTTTGAGGGAGCCGTCCTCCAACGTGAGGATGGCGCGGTACTTGCCTGCCTCCTCCAGGATATCCACGTCCAGCGGCTTGAGGAAACGCACGTCGTAGACAGCAGGCCCCACCCAGTAATCGGCCTTATGACGCCTGGCGGCTGCAAGGGCCGCATTGGCCACCGGACCCAGGGCCAGAATGGCCAGCCCCCTGCCATCCATAAGCTTTTCTCCCTTGCCGATGGGGATGCACTCGAAGGCAGCTTCCCGCCAGGGCGTCCCCTCTGCCATCCCGCGCGGATAGCGGATGAAGAAGGGCCCCGTCTTGATGGACAGGCCGGTATACATGAGGTTCTTGAGTTGGATCTCGTTGCGGGGGGCCGACAGGATGGCGCCCGGAATGGGGCGGTAGGCGGCCAGGTCAAAGCAACCGTGGTGCGTGGCACCGTCCTCCCCTACTACGCCGGCGCGGTCCAGGCACAGGACCACCGGCAGCTGCTGCAGGGCTATATCGTGAATGATGTTGTCGTAGGCGCGCTGCGAGAAGGAGGAGTAGATGTTCACGTAGGGTTTGATGCCCGCGGCGGCCATGCCGGCGGCAAAGGTGACGGCATGCCCTTCCTCGATGCCCACGTCAAAGAAGCGGTCCGGGAAGGCGGCCTCCAGGCGGTTCATGCCGCAGCCCGTTGCCATGGCAGGGGTAATGCCCACCACCTTGGGGTCCATCTTGGCCAGCTCTACCAGTACCTCGCCAAAGACATCCTGGTAGCGGTCGGCCGTGCGGATGCTCTTGATGCGGTCGCCGGTGACGGGATCGAACCGGCCGGGGGCGTGCCAGGTGGTAGGATCGGCCTCGGCGGGGGCATAGCCATAGCCTTTGCGGGTGTGCAGGTGCAGGATGCGGGGGCCGTGCAGGTTCTTCAGGCGGTTCAGCGTGGCCACTACATCCTCCAGGTTGTTGCCGTCGATGGGACCGAAATAGCGGAAGCCCAGGCTCTCGAAGAGGGCACCGCCGCTCTGGCGCACCAGGTTGGATTTGGTGTCGATGACACGCTTTTGCACCCAGTCGCGCAGCCTGCTCTCGCCCAGCCAGTGCCACACCCGGTTCTTGACCTTATTATATATAGGGTTGGTGGTTACCTGCAGCAGGTAGTTGTGCACGCCGCCGATGTTCTGGTCTATAGAGATGTTGTTGTCGTTCAGGATTACCAGGATATCGGCCTTGGAGGAGCCGGCATTGTTGAGGCCTTCCCAGGCCAGGCCGCCGGTGAGGGCGCCGTCGCCGATGATGGCTACGGCCTTCTCCCCTGTTCCCATGAGGCGGGCGGCCTCGGCAAATCCCAGGGCCGCCGATATGGACGTGGACGAATGGCCCGCGCCGAATGCATCGTAGGGGCTCTCGTCCCGCTTGGGGAAGCCGCTTATGCCGTCCCGCTTGCGGTTTTGCCGGAAAGCCTCTTTTCGGCCGGTGATAATCTTGTGGGCATAGGCCTGATGACCCACGTCAAAAACCAGCTTGTCCTTGGGCGTATTATAGACATAATGGAGTGCAACGATAATCTCTACCGCCCCCAGGCTGGAGCCCAGATGACCGGGATTCACGGCGCAGCATTCCACCATATACTGGCGGATTTCCTGGCAGAGCTGCTTGAGCTTTTTGGTGGAAAGCTTCCTTACATCCTCGGGCGTATTGACTTTATCCAGTATCTTGTACATGGGTCTGGTTTATCAAGGCAAAGATAGGGATTTTCCACCAAAATTCATATCTTTGCAGGCCTAACCACGTTTTTCATGAAAAAGGTACGTCGCTCTACCATAGAGGCACTGGTCTTCCTGACCCTCCTCATCACCGTTTTCTGCCTGCTGGGTTCCCGGATGGGCAGTGGCAATATGCTCAAAACCATCATGAACACCGCGCACGATTTACTGCTCAATACGGTGTTCTACCTCATGGGCATCACGGTGCTTACGGGTGCACTGTCCAAACTTCTCTCCGAGTTTGGCGTAGTTACCATGCTGGAGCGGCTTCTGAGGCCCCTCATGAAGCCTCTGTACAACCTGCCGGGCGTGGCGGCGCTGGGCGGTCTCATGACCTTCCTCTCCGACAATCCGGCCATCATCGCCCTGTCCAAGGACAAGGCTTTCAGCGCCTATTTCAAGAAATACCAGCTCATTTCGCTCACCAACTTCGGCACGGCCTTCGGCATGGGATTCGTGGTTATCATCACCATGATTGGCTACGGGCAGGTGACCGGTGCCCTGGTGGGCCTGTTCGGCGCCATTTGCGGTTCTGTTATCTCGACCCGCATCATGCAGCGCAGCTGCCTCAAGGCCTATCCGGAACTCCAGGAGCCCGTGGTGAGCGAATCCCCCGAGGCCGTTCAGGAAGAAAGAGTGAATCCCCAGCAGCGGGACAGCATTTTCATGCGCTTCTTAAACGCCATCCTGGACGGTGGTAAAAACGGTGTGGAGCTGGGCCTGCAAATCATCCCCGGCGTGCTCATCATCACCACGGCCGTTATCATGATCACCTTCGGCCCCGGCGCCGGCGGCGTTTATGACGGGTCCTCTTCGCAGGGCGTACCCGTCCTCCCCTGGCTGGCCGAGAAGATTCATTGGGTGTTCGAATGGCTCTTTGGCTTTTCGCACATGGAGCTCATTGCCTTCCCCATGACCGCCCTCGGCGCCGTGGGGGCCGCACTGGGCCTGCTGCCCACCTTCAACGCCGCCGGCATCCTGGACGGCAATGCCATTGCGGTATTTACCGCCATCGGCATGTGCTGGAGCGGCTTCCTCTCTACCCACACCGCCATGATGGACAGCCTGGGTTACCGCAAAGTCATCTCCAAGGCCATCGGCGCCCACGCCATCGCCGGTCTTTGCGCCGGCATCATCGCCCACTTCGCCTTCCTGCTGGTGTCGCCGCTTTAAGCCTCCGGGCAGCCCCACACACGCGTTCACCTAATTAACTGACACTGAGCGATTTATAGATATTCAGTCCGGCAAATAGCCGGACTGAATATCAGCAACGAACTCAGTATCAGGCACTTAAGTGACACCGGGAAATCCCGCATTTTATTCGTATCTTTGCGTGCGAAAAGCTACAACATGAGTAAAAGACGCAACAGCCGGGGGCGGTCCGGCTCCAGAAAGAAAAAAAACCGTATTGTTCCCGAATATGTTGGAACGGCCCTCATGTCCCGGGAGGGATTTGTGTTTGTTCGCGTGGAGGGCCAGGAGGAGGATATCTTTGTCAAAGCCTCCAAAACGCGGGGGGCGCTGCACGGGGACACCGTGCGGGTGGCCGTGACCCAGGAAAGGACGGGCCAGGCCAAGCGCCGCAGCGGCGAGATCATTGCCGTCATAGAACGCAGCAACAAGCCCTTCGTGGGCATTTTGCATATTGTGGGCAAACAGGCCTGGGTGCTCATGAGTTCCAAGACCATGCCCTATGACATATCGGTACCCGTCCCGGAAGGCGGCCAGCGGGGCATGAAGGTGGCCGCTGTGGTAGATGGCTGGGAGCGCGGCGCCGCCGGTCCTTTCGGCCATGTAGTGGATGTGTTGGGCATGCCCGGCGAGAACGAAACCGAGATGCACGCCATCCTGGCCGAATTCGGCCTGCCGTATCGCTTCGAAAAAGCGGTGGAGGATGCCGCCGATGCCATCTCGGACCAAATCACCGACCAGGACCGCGCCCATCGGCGGGACTTCCGCAAGGTGCTCACGTTCACCATCGACCCGGCCGATGCCAAGGACTTTGACGACGCCCTCAGCTTTGCCAAGCTGGAGAACGGCAACTTTGAGGTAGGCATCCATATTGCCGATGTGAGCTGGTACGTGAAACCGGACAGCGCCGTGGACAAGGAGGCCCAGGCGCGCGGCACGTCGGTCTATCTGGTAGACCGCACCGTCCCCATGCTCCCCGAGAAACTTTCCAACAAGCTGTGCTCCCTGCGTCCGCACGAGGAAAAACTCACCTTCAGCGCCGTCTTTGAGATTACTCCGCAGGCCAAGGTCATCAACCCCTGGTTCGGCCGCACCCACATCATCAGCGACTATCGCTTCGATTACGACCTGGCGCAAGCCATCATCGAGGCGGGCCCTGCTGCCATGGAGCAATCCTTCGGCCAGGGTTCCGAGTGCGGAGAAGTGCCGGCCGATGTCAAGGAAGCGGTCCTTACGCTCAACAAACTGGCCCTCAAACTGCGCGACAAACGCTTCAAGGCCGGCGCGGTGAACTTCGACCGCCCCGAGATGAAGGTGGACATCGATGCCGACGGCAAGCCCATCGGCGTACATCAGCGCTTTTCCAAGGAGGCCAACTGGCTCATCGAGGAGTTCATGCTGCTGGCTAACCGCAGCGTGGCCGAATACGTGGCTACCGGCGGCAAGATGGGCGGCAAGGCGCTGGCTAAAGCCAAGACCTTCGTCTACCGCGTGCACGACGAGCCCAACATGGAGAAACTGAGCGGCCTCAGGGATTTTGCCGGCCACTTCGGCTACAAAGTGGGCCCCATCGAAAGCGGCAAGGACGTGGCCAAGACCCTGAACACCCTCATGCAGGACGCCGCCGACAAGCCCGAGCTGGGCGCCATCCAAATCCTGGCCCTGCGCTCCATGGCCAAGGCCTGCTACAGCATCGACAACATCGGCCACTACGGCCTGGCGTTCAATTTCTATACGCACTTCACTTCGCCCATCCGCCGCTACCCGGACCTCATGGTGCATCGGCTGCTGGCCCGCTACCTGGCCGGCAAGGATTCGGCCAACCCCGATTACTATGCCGCCCAGTGCAAACATGCCTCGGAGCGGGAGGTCATTGCCGCCGAGGCCGAAAGGGAGAGCATCAAGTACAAGCTGGTGGAATTCATGCAGGACAAGATCGGCCAGGAATTCGACGGCCACGTATCCGGCGTCACCGAGTGGGGCATTTACGTAGAAATCGAGCCCACCAAGATCGAGGGCATGATTCCCTACCGCACCATCCGCAGCGACTTCTTCATCTACGACGAAGACCACTACCGTGCCGTGGGCCGACGCACCCATCGCTCCATCCGCCTGGGAGACCCGCTGCGCATCCGCGTTAAGTCTCTATCCCTGGAACAGAAGCTCCTGGACTATGAGATGGTGGAAGATTTGCCCCAGGCAGGTGCAACGCTATCCGAGCAGGGCCAGCTGGAGGCCTATGCCGCCCAAGGCATCGAGCCGGCAGCCCCCAAGCCCCGCCGCCGGAAGAGGCAGTAATAACGGGACGCCAGCGCCGGGTTTGGCTAAGATTCGCACTATTTTTGCTATCTTTGGGAATTGCTATGAAACGAATTCTCTTGATTGCGGCCGCCGTGGCCGCCCTTACTACCAATGCAGCCGCCCAGTCCCGCAATTTTACCATGGGAAAGTGGGTGGAGGTGCAAAATGCCATCCGGAAGGAACTCAGCCGGTCCTATGTGGACACCCTGCCGGTGAGCCGCATGGAGCGCGCCGCCGTGGACGCCCTGCTGGAAAGCCTGGACCCCTACACAGTGTATGTGCCGGAGGAGGAGCAGGAAGACTTCCAGATGATGCTCACCAGCTCCTATGGCGGCATTGGCGCCATCATCTACAAGCCCGATATCAACGGAAACGTGATTATCAACGAGCCCTATGCCAATTCCCCGGCGGCCCGTGCCGGCTTGCAGTGCGGCGACGAGATTGAGGCCATCGGCGGCGAGAGCACACATGGCCTGGAAAGCGGTCAGGCCACCGAAAAAATGCGTGGCAAACCCGGCACCGACGTAGTCTTCCGCGTAAAGAAACTGCGCGACGGCGCCAGCTGGAAGGCCGGCGAGAGCATTGACGTTACCGTACACCGCGAGCGCATCGTCCTGCCTTCGGTGGAATATGTGGGCATGCTCAACGAGGCCGACGGCTACATCCTCCTTTCCAAATTCACCGACGGCGTGGGACAGGAAATCCGCAACGCCTACTTCCAGCTCAAAGAGCAGGGCATGCAGCGCCTGGTGCTGGACCTCCGCGGCAACGGCGGCGGTCTCATGGGGGAGGCCGTGGATATTGTCTCGCTCTTTGTTCCCAAGGGGTCGCTGGTGGTGAGCGCCCGTGGCCGGAGCAACAGCTCGGACATGAACTATTACACCACCGTGGAGCCCGTGGATACGCAGATTCCCATCCTGGTGATGGTGGATTCCGGGAGTGCATCGGCATCGGAAATTGTGTCCGGCGCCCTGCAGGACTATGACCGCGCAACCATTGCCGGCACCCGCACCTATGGGAAAGGCCTGGTGCAGAGCATCCGCCCGCTGCCCTACGACGGCCAGCTCAAGGTGACCACCGCCAAGTACTACACGCCTTCGGGCCGATGCGTGCAGGCCATCGACTACTTCCACCGCAACCAGGACGGCTCGGTGGGCCACATCCCCGATTCGCTCACCAGTGCCTATCAGACCGCCCACGGCCGAACGGTTCGCGACGGCGGCGGCATCACCCCGGACTACGAGGTGCACGGGCGCAAGTACTCCCGCCTTACCTATTCGCTGGTAATGAACGGTATCGTGGAACAGTACACTCTCAAGTATGTGCGTGAGCACCAGAGCATTCCGCCGGTGGCCGATTTCCGCTTTGCCGACTTCGACGACTTTGTGGCCTTTGCCAAGGACAAGGAGTTTGACTACCGTTCCAGCGCCCGCGCCTACTTTGACGAGATGCGCAAGACCCTGGAGGAAGACGGTCTGTCCCAGGCCATGGCCCCGCAGCTGGATGCCATGCAAAAAGCCCTGGAGATGGACAAGGAAACCTTCCTTCGGCTCAAGAAGGACGAGATTATTCCTTTCATAGAGGAAGAAATCGTGGTTCGCTATTATTTCCAGAAGGCGGGCGTGGAAGTGCGCCTGCGCTACGATGACCAGCTCCGGGAGAGTCTGGCTAAACCGGCCGTAACTTGGTAATTTTGTGATTATTAAAAAATTTTACTAACTTTGCGGCGGTAAATTAGCAGTATATGAAGATCGTATTTGCAACGGGCAACCCGGGCAAGCTCCGGGAAGCGGCCGAAATTCTTGGCAAGGGCTTTGAGCTCGTTACCCCTGCCCAGGTGGGAATCACCGAAGAAATCCCCGAAACTGGAAACACCATTCGCGCCAACTCCCAGCAGAAGGCCGATTATATCTATAAGAAAACCGGACTCAACTGTTTTGCCGATGACACCGGCCTGGAACTGGATATCCTGGGCGGCGCCCCCGGCGTAGAGACGGCCCGCTATGCAGGCCCCCAGAAGAATCCGGCCGACAACATCCGCAAGCTCCTGAGGGAAATCACCCGCCGGATGCAGGAGGCTTCATCGGCCCGCGCACTGGGTCTGAGCATGGTTCACGCCAACCGCAAAGCGCGCTTCCGCACTTCGGTTACACTCATCCTGAACGGCGAGCACCATTACTTTGACGGCGTGATGGAAGGCCGCATCGGCCTGTCTCCCTATGGCGACGGCGGCTTTGGCTATGATCCCGTCTTTATGCCCGAGGGCTATGACGTGACGGCCGCCCAACTCTCCGAGGAGGAGAAAAATGCCATCTCGCACCGGGGCAAGGCACTCCGGGCCATGGCCGAATTCCTGCATGAACAACATTGAGTTCATTGTGCTGGCCACCACCAAGGTGGGAGAGAACGCGCTGGTAGTGCATACCCTTTCCAAGGAGCACGGACGCCGCGGTTTCCTGGTGCACCCTGGTAAAAAAGCCGGCATGGCGCTCTACCTGCCCCTCAATATCCTGGAGGCCGATGTGGTAGAGAACAGCAAAAGTTCCCTGTGGAGCCTTAAGAACGTTCACCTGCGCGATGCCCTTTCCGGCATCCGCGGCAGCGTGCACAAAAACACCATGACGCTATTCCTGGCCGAGGTTCTGTTCCGCACCCTGCGGGAAGGGACTTTCGAGGACGGGCTGTACGAATGGTGCGTGGGCAGCATCCTCACGCTGGACGCCCTGGAGGCCGATTATGCCAACTTCCCGGTGCGCTTCCTGCTGGATTTTGCCGGCGCCCTGGGTTTTCGGCCCACCTTTGACTCCGTGGCCCCTTTCGGCCAGGAGTATTTGCAGGATCTTAAGGCTTTGCTCCAAAGTGACTTCGGCACCTGCATGCTTCTTCCCCTGAGCGGCTCCCGGCGCAACGCCCTGTGCGAGGTGTTGCTGCAATATCTCTCCTACCACACCGAATCCACCATCCAGGTGCGTTCCCTGACGGTTCTGCGGGATTTGTACCGGTAAATTACTTCCAAATAAAAACTTTATCGCCGCGGCGGGGGTGGAGCTTGTCCCCGGGCGCCGTCTCTTCATCGCGGTTCACATGGTCTGCCGGCATCTGGTCCAACTGCACGGCAATGGAGCAGCGGACGCCCTGCCGGGCCACCTGGGCAGGCACCAGGTCTACGCGAAGGTCGGTGATTCTTTGTTCCAAAATGCCGGTGGTCGGGCCGATGAACAGGATCTCGTCGCCGGCATGGAGGTCGGTGGCCTCCACCTGGACCTCGGCCACGCCAATGCGGGCAAACCAGTTGGTCACTTTGCCCACGTACACCTTGGTGCGGGTGGCATGGCTGCCGTAAATGGCGCTCCACTCGCCCATTTTGCCCCCCAGGTAATAGCCGTCCCAGAAGCCGCGGTTGAATACGGTGGCAAGCCGGTCCTTGAACGAGGCGCCCAGGGATTCGGTGTAGGTGCCGTCGGCCACGGCATCGGCGGCCTCCCGGTAGCAGGCCGAGGTAATCTTCACATAGTCGGCGCTGCGAGCGCGGCCTTCTATTTTGAACACCTTGACGCCGGCCTCGACGAACTTGTCCAGAAAATCGATGGTGCACAGGTCCTTGGGCGACATCAGGTACTTGTTGTCTACATGGATGGCGTCGCCGGTCTCGTAGTCCGTTAGCAGGTATCCGCGGCGGCAGGCTTGCAGGCAGTTGCCCCGGTTAGCGCTCTCGCCGTAGGCCGAAAGGGACAGATAGCACTTGCCCGAGATGGCCATGCAGAAGGCGCCGTGCGCAAACATCTCTATGCGCACCAGCTGGCCGGAAGGACCGCAGATGTGCTCCTTCACGATGGCCTCGTGGATGGCCTTCACCTGCCCCAGATTCAGTTCCCGCGCCAGCACCACCACGTCGGCAAACTGCGCATAGAACCTCAGGGCCTCTACGTTGGAGATGCTGAGCTGGGTGGAGATGTGCACTTCCAGGCCGATGCGACGGCACTGCAGGATGGCCGCCATGTCCGAGGCGATGATGGCATCTACCCCCGCCGCCTTGGCCGCATCCAGCGTTTCGTAGGCAGCCTGCAAATCCTCCCCGTAAAGGGTGATGTTGAGCGTCATGTAGGCCCGGATGCCATAGGCGCGGCAGATGCGCATAATCTCCGGCAGGTCTTCCTTTTTGAAATTGCCCGCCGAATGGGAACGCATGTTCAGGTGGCCCACCCCGAAGTAAACGGAATCGGCGCCTCCTTCAACAGCGGCCAACAGGCAGTCAAAACTGCCCGCCGGCGCCATGATTTCCAGCTCTTTTCTATTCATATAGGTTGGCCATCAGTAGCTGCGGCCCACCAGACTGTGGGCAAAGTCCTTGAGCAGGTCATGCCCCTCCGGAGGCATATTGGCATCGGTGCCCTTGAAAACGGCGCGGCTGCTCAGGTCCGCTATGGCCTTGCGGGCTTCGGCGGCCACATCCACGGAGTCGTAGATGGCCATGACGCGGGCAATTTTGGCGGCTTTTTCTTCGGGCGTTTCGGCCGGCTGGGCCAGGGCCTCCAGGAGTCCGTCGGCTCCTTTTTCCAGTGCCCTTAGCGTGAGCCAGGTCTTTTTGCCGTTGAGGATATCCCCGCCGATGGGCTTGCCGAACACCTTTTGGTCGCCGTAGGCATCCAGATAGTCATCGGCCACCTGGAAGGCCAGGCCCAGGTAATAGCCGTAATCGTAAAAGCACTCCTGGCTCCACTGGCTGGCCCCGCCGATGAGGGCGCCCATCTGGGCGGCACAGGCAATGAGAACGCCGGTCTTGAGGCCGATCATCTGCATGTACTCGGCCATGGTAACATCGGTGCGTTTCTCGAAGTCCATGTCCATTTGCTGGCCGTCACATACGCCCGAAGCCGTTTTGGAGAACAGATCCAGCACCTGGGGCAGCAGGGCTACCGGAGCCTTTGCCATGCGGCGATACGAATCGATGAACATGACGTCGCCGCTCAGGATGGCCGTATCCTCGTCCCACTTTTTCCACACGGTCTCGTGGCCCCTCCGGAGAGGGCTGCGATCCATGATATCATCGTGGATGAGCGTAAAGGTGTGAAAAACTTCCAGGCCGGCTGCGGGCTCCAGAATCTCTGGTCCCAGTTCATCGGCATAAATGCCATAGGTGGCCAGGCACAGCCTGGGACGGATGCGTTTTCCGCCGATGGCAATCATATACCGAAGGGGATCGTAAAGACCCTCCGGCTGGGCTTGGAACTGCAAATGCTCAAAAAGATCCTTAACGGTGGCGTCCAATACACTGGGAGCAATCATGGCCTGTTTGTTTTTTGCAAAGTTAACATTTTTTCGGCAGAATTCCCGAATCACTTAAAGTGCTGAAGCTCAGCGCTTTACAGAAATTCAGTCCGGCTGTTAGCCGGACTGAATATTCATAATTGACTCATAATCAGCAAGTTAAGTGACCGGCTAATTATAGGGAGAGCACCCCGCTGCGGTAGAATTCTACCAGGCGGGTCTGGAAGAGGTACTCGCAGGTGGCCTGCACGGCGTCGGACTTGGCTTTTACCACCCGGTTGCGGGACTCGTTGAACTCGGTGAGGGTGGCCTTGCCGTTCTCGTATTTTCCGGTCATGAGCGCAAAGGCATCGGCGGCGGCATCGGCGGCCGCCAGGGCCGATTCATACTTGGCCTGGGCGGCGATGGCACCGTTCCACGCCTGCTGGATCTCCTTGTACAGCGACTGCTGGGCCTGCCGCAGCTGCAAAGCCTGCGACTGCGCCTGAATCTTGGCCGAACGGATGCTGTTGCGCGTGGTCATCCGGGTAAAGATGGGGATGTTGAGGGACAGGCCCACATATTGGCTGAAGTTGGTGTTGAGCTGGTCCCAGAACCCTTTGGTATTAAACGAGGAATTGTAGTAATTGGTGCTGAGTCCGCCGCTCAGGGAAAGGGTGGGCCAGATGGCCGATTTGGCAATCTGGACCGACTTCTGGGCCCCTTCCAGGCGCAGTTTTTCGGCGCGGATGGCGGGACGCAGGCCCAGGGCATCGGCGTAGATGTCGTCCGGCGTGCCCAGATAAAGGTCTTCCACGGTAAAGACAGGGCGCACGATGGCAAAGCCTTCCCAGGCGGGGAATTCCAGAAGCTGGGCCAGGTCCAGCAGGGAGGTGCGCACATTGTTCTGCGCCTGCACAAGGGTTACGCGGCTCTGGGCCAGGGAGGCGCGCTGCTCCGACACATCGGCCGAAGACGCCTTGCCGGAAGCATAGAGCCCTTCCAGGCGTTCCACCTGCAGCGAATCAATGGTGAGCTGCTCGCGGGCCACGTCGGCAATCTCGTAGTTGTAGAGGATTTGCACATAGGCCTTGGCCACGTTCACGCGGATGTTTTCCCGGGCCGATTCCAGGTCGGCGG
Source organism: uncultured Bacteroidales bacterium (assembly GCA_905234285.1). Classification (GTDB taxonomy): domain Bacteria; phylum Bacteroidota; class Bacteroidia; order Bacteroidales; family UBA932; genus Cryptobacteroides. The sequence goes on along the minus strand of CAJOHK010000033.1, from coordinate 6,091 downwards.
TGGCAGCCTCCAGATTAAGCTTGGCCAGTTGCAGCCGGCGCGGGGTGGCCAGGCCGTCGAAAAGCGTCATGCTGGCGCCCAGATTAGCGCCGAAGCTGGAGGAATTGCCGCTCTCATAGGTATTATTGCCGCCAATGCCGCGGCCGAAGCTGAAGTTCTCGCTGGCCGATGCGCTCACCGAGGGGGCGAAAGCCCAGGCTGCGGTGTTCTTTTCCACCTCGCGGCTCTCTACCGCCAGCGCCTGGGAGGCCACGGTGAGGTTGTGATCCAACGCCCACTGGGTGCACTGCTCCAGGGTCCACGGGCTAGAAAAGTCCGGGATTTCACCCGCAGGGGCCTGCAGGAGCGCCAAGGCAATCAGGATGGTTTTCATAGGCTTACTTCTTGGTGGGGGTTGCGATAATCTGCGGGCCGCGCACGGTTTCACCCGAGGTGAGGCCTTCCTTTACCTCGATGTTCACGCCGTCGGAGAGGCCTGTGGTGACGAACTTCTCCTGGAAGCTGCCATCGGCCTGGCGGATGTAGACGAAGGTGCTGTCGCCCTTATACTGGATGGCGCTCTCGGGGATGGTGACCACCTCCGACACTTCCTGCAGCACAATCTCGGCATTGGCGCTGTAGCCGCTGCGGATGGTCACGTCCTGCGGCACCCGCACCGAAGCCTTGATCTCGAAGAGGTTGGCGCCGTTAGACTCAGTAGCCTTGGGGGCGATGTACTCCAGGGCGGCATCGAAGCTCACATCCTGCAGGGCACCCACGGTGATGCGCACGGGCAGCCCCACATGCAGGCGGCCTACCTCGGTCTCGTCAATCTTACCGTCGAAGATGAGGTCGTTCATGTTGGCCACGGTGGCGATGGTGGTACCGTCGTTGAAGGTGTTGGACATGGTGACGCTGTTACCCACTTTCACCGGCACGTCCAGGATGAGGCCACTGATGGTGGAACGGATGAGCGTGGTGCTCCCGCTCTTGTTGGAGGAGGAAACGCCGTCGCGCACAATCTCCAGGGTCTCCTGCGCTATCTTCATCTCTTCCTGCGCCTGCTCCAGAGCCTGCTGGACTTTCTCGAACTCGTCGGCGCTCACCAGCTGCTTGTCAAAGAGCTCCTTCTCGCGCTTGTAGTTGGTCTGGGCCTGCTTGAGGTTCACTTCGGCCAGACGCACGCGGCTCTGGGCCGATGACAGCTGACTCATGTCGGGGACCACGCGCAGCTTGGCGATGACCTCGTCTTTCTGGACGGTTTCGCCGGCCTTCTTGTAGACTTCGGCCACAATGCCGTTGATCTGGGGCTTCACGTTTACCTCGTCGCGGGGCTGGATTTTGCCGGTGACTACGGTGGAACGGGAGATGTCGCCCACCTGGGCCGTGAACTCCTGATACTTGATTTCCTTGGGACGGGAACGCTGGAACAGGTAGAAGAACGTCCCCAGGAACAGGGCCGCTACCAGCACAATCAACAGAATTTTACCAAACTTTTTCATATCGTTAATAGCTTTTTTATTCGTCTCTCATGGCATCTACGGGTTTGATCTGCATGGCGCGGGAGGCGGGCATGAGGCCGGCCACCACGCCCAGCACGGTAAGGAGGGCGGCTGCCAGGATGGCTGTCCAGAAGGGCACCTGGAAGGCGGCTTTAAGGATGCCGTCCTCCGTCATGGCCACCTCTACGCCCGCCAGGATGAGCACGCTCAGGACAATTCCCATCATGCCGGCCACCAGGGTGAGCACAATGCTCTCGGAGATAATCTGGCCCAGAATCTGGAAGGGCGTGGCGCCGATGGCCCGGCGGATGCCAATCTCGGTGGTGCGCTCACGCACGCTCACCATCATGATGTTGGACACGCCGATTACACCGGCCAGCAGCGTTCCCAGGCCGATGAGCCACACCAGGAAGTTAATGCCCTTGAACAGGTTGTCCACGATGCCAAAGATGAGCTGGGTGTTCAGCAGGAACATGGCCTGGTCGTCGGTGGGGTCTACATAGTGAGCGCGGGCCACCACTTCCCTCACCCGCGGAGTGATGTCGCTCATGGTGATGCCTTCCTGGGCGGTGAAGCAGATCATCTGCACCACATTACCCATGTTGTAGGCCCGGCTGGCCAGGGTGAGGGGGATCATGACGGCATCGGCCACGCTGCCGTTGATGTTGATGCCGCCGGCCTCCACCCAGTTGACGCCTATGACGCTGTAGTAGCTGCCGCCGATGGCGATGCGCTGGCCGCAGGGGTCGCCGCCCTCGGGGAAGAGGTTGGCGTATACTTTTTTACCCAGCACGCACACCTTGCGTTCCTGGGCCACATCCACCTCATTCAGGAAGCGGCCGTACATCAGGGTGGGGGTCTCGATGTTTACATAATCGGCCCGGACGCCCTTGACCACGGCGCTACCGTAGTTATACTCGTTACGAGTTACCGTTTTGCCCCAGAGGGTTGCTACCGGCGTTACGGTGGCCAACTCGGGCACCAGGCTCTGCAGACGGGGAATATCATCGTAGGTGAGGTTCCAGCTGCGGCCTTTCTTGAAGCCGTGATAAGGCTTGGAGGTGCGGTCGGCAAAGATGAAGCAGGTGTTCTGGGCAAAGCCGTCGAAGTTCTTCTCCATGAGCTGCTTGAGGCCCTGGCCGCCGCCGATGAGAAGCATGAGCATAAACACGCCCCAGAACACGCCGAAGCCCGTCAGGAGGCTCCGGCTGCGGTTGCGCAGCAGGCTGTCCAGGATTTCCCGGAAGGTATCTGTATCAAACCACTTTTTCATTCTGCTCTGAGGGCTTCAATGGGTTTTACTCTGGCGGCTTTCCAGGCGGGGATGGCCCCGGCCAGGGTGCCGGCTATGATGAGGACCAGGGTGGCCTCGATGGCCACATCTACGCCCACGGTGGGGTTCTCCAGCATCTTGATTTGCTGGAAACCAATGTCCACGGCGTGCTGGCCGATGGTTTTGTCCATAATCTCGCAGGCCACCATGCCCAGCAGCATGCCGATATATCCGAAGACGGCGGTGATGCCGATGCTCTCGGCAATGATGAGGCTCAGGATGTTGCGGGGCTTGGCGCCGATGGCCTTGCGGATGCCAAACTCGTGGGTACGCTCCTTGACGGTGATGAGCATGATGTTGGATACGCCCACAATGCCGCTCACCAGGGTCAGGAGGCCCAGGATCCACATGGCAATGCTCAGGATGCTCTGCGCCTTATTCATCTGCATGTTTTCCCTGTAGCCGTTCATGATCCAGATACCGCGCTCGTCGTGGGGCGCAATGTGGTGACGGCGCTTGATGGCGGCGCCATAGTCTTCCTCAAAGGAATTGTGGTCCTGCAGCGTTTTGAGTCCAGTGACCTCGAAGCTGATGGATTCCACTTTGTCGCTGGCGTCGTAAATGCCTTTGTAAGTGGCATAGGGAATGCAGACGTTGCGGCGCCAGTCGCGCTCGTCGGTATAGTAGATACCTACTACCTTGAAAGCCACATTTCCGGCACTCACCCACTGGCCCAGAACGCTCTCGGGATCCTTGGGATTCAGCTCCTTGGCCTGGGCCAAAGCCAGGACCATCACCTTGCGGCTTTCCTTTTCGTCGTCGGGGTTCAGGAATCGGCCCACCGACATCTTTACCTTGTTGATTTCCTGGTAATCAGGGGTTACACCCAGGAGGTAACCATTCACCGTGCGCCCGTTCATGCTCAGGGTGTCGGAGCGGCCGGCGGTGGTGCGGGACACGTTCTTTATAACTTCCTTCCATTCGGGGCCGGCCGTGTAGGCCACGTCTTTCTCGTCCAGCTGGATGCGGCGGTGGGATTGATACCCGTCGTAAGGAACGGAGGTATACCAGCCTTCCACCGAGATGGACTGGGAAATAAAGTCTTCCATGTTGCCCATGAAGGAGTTCATGAGACCGTTGCCGGCCCCCAGGAGGCAGATGAGCAGGAAGATGCCCCAGCTCACTGCAAAGCCGGTAAGGGCCGTGCGCAGCTTGTTGTTACGCAGGGTACTGGTGATTTCGTGAAAGAGCTCCCTCATTACTTGATGATGCTTCCGCCCCAGGCCTGATGTGCCTTGTTTTCTTCAATGTTGCCGATGATACCGTCCTTGATATGGATAATCTTGTCGGTCTCGTTGGCCACGCCGCCCTCGTGGGTAACCACGATGATGGTGATGCCCTCTTCCTGGTTGAGCTTCTTAAGGAGCTGCATCACCTCCACGCTGGTTTTGGAGTCCAGGGCGCCGGTGGGTTCATCGGCCAGGATAATCTGCGGATGGGTTATGAGCGCACGGGCAATGGCGACGCGCTGCTTTTGGCCGCCCGACATCTCGTTGGGGAAATGGGTAGCCCATTGGGTGAGGCCCAGCTTGTCCAGGTACTCCATGGCTTTGGCGCGCCTTTCGCGGCGGGGAACGCCCTGATAATACAGGGGCAACTCCACATTTTCCACGGCCGTTTTGAAACCGATGAGATTAAAGCTCTGGAAGATGAAGCCGATCATGCGGTTGCGGTAATCGGCGCTTTGCTTTTCTGTAAGGTCCTTGATGAGCTTGCCGTCCAGGAGGTACTCCCCTGTGTCGTAATTGTCCAGAATCCCTAATATATTAAGGAGTGTGGATTTGCCGGAGCCGGAAGCGCCCATGATGGAAACAAACTCCCCCCGCTCGATGCCCAGGTTAATGCCTTTGAGCACGTGCAGGGGCTGCCCGTTGTTATAGGTTTTGTTAATGTCGTGGAGCTCGATGAGCATGGATTTGCTGTATTAGTATTCTATTACACTACAAAGATAGAGCGGATTTTTCTAACCGCCAAATTTTTTGCAATAATTTTGCCAGATTTGTCCGGTTGTCTGTTTTTTTGATTCGCACTGTTTCGTTTCGCGCGGTCACGTAAGTCACTGTGGCTCAATTGTTTACAGATATTCAGTCCGGCTTTTTGCCGGACTTGTTTTCTATAATTTTCTGATTTTCAACTAGTTAAGTGACCGGGCAAAAAAGCGCTAGACCCGAATCACTTAACTGGCTTGTACTGAGCCACTTACAAACATTCAGTCCGGCTAAAAGCCGGACTGAATTTGCATAAAACATTAATATTCAATTGGTTAAATGATTAGCACTTAGACGAGCAAAATGAGCATATCCTGCCGGAGTTCGGCTCAGTCTATTCTGCGGTTGGGAGTAAGTGGGCGGTTACAGATAGGTGATGCTATAGACAATCTGGTTGGTGCCCAGAATTTGCCCGGTCTTCTCCCGTTTTTCATTGAAATAGCCTCCATGGCTTTCTGACACAATATAGTCATAGCTTTCCTTCCATTCCTCCACCTCAAAGTCATAGGTAATCTTGGTAAAACAGCCGTGGTTATCCTTTTCTACCTTCATGCCGGTGCATGCACCCATCTGAGCGTACTTAGTTTCGTAATGATAAGTTCCGTCGGGCGCGTCGGGACCAGGCTGTTCACTGGGAACGGAGGCTACGGATTCGTAAGAAAACATCGGCCTTTCCAGCAGGTAATTCCCCATGTTACCACAGTAACCCAGCCACATGGCATTAATATAAGGCTCATTACCCACCCATAAGAAGGCGTTCAGGTTGACGTTGATATTGGGAAGGGCATGGTTGTTTTTATAAGCGGGGCAGTCATACCTGTTCCCGTTCCCGCTCATTGCGGTAAACTTTCCGTCGGTGTACTCCAGGGTAACGACTTCGTCAGGGTAATTAGCTTCCCCGTAATGCCCGGTTATTTTGGCGATATTCCCTTCGTTGCTGCGCACAAAGGAATAAGTCATGGCATACATCATGACAATACCATTGTGATAAACGGTGGGCAAAGCAATCTTATCTACAAAGCCATCTTGCCCCAGCGTGTATGTTATGGTATAATCACTGTCTTTCCCAATAATGTAACCCGGCTGGCTGTAATCATTGGTAAAAGTATTATCGGAATAGACGATGGCGCTCACCCGTTTTTTGCTGTCATAGGAAAGGGTGTAGGATAGGTCACTAATCCTGGCATTTGCCGGGACACTGAAAAAGTTCCGGGTTTGATCAGCCATAGATTTTACAAACACGATACATGAAGAATTGGAGGTCGCTTACGCCTCTGACCTGCGTCCTG
>CAJOHK010000032.1:4791-33539 GCA_905234285.1 uncultured Bacteroidales bacterium | reverse complement strand
CTCACGGCGGACACCCTTGCCTTTGGCTGTAACCTTCCCACTATCAGGGCGGTTTGGGGACTTGCACCCGTTAGAGTACGTTCATGCTGGGCGAACCAACAAAGCCCACCGTAGAGGCGGCGGGCTTGATGTTGAACTGCAGCGATTCGAACGCTGACTGAGGGAACCAAAATCCCTAGTGCTACCATTACACCACAGTTCAGGATTGGGGTGCAAAGATACTACTTTTTCCCTAAATCAAAAACAGAGTCGGGAGTTTTTAAAACAAAGTAGGGTGATTTTCTTCCAATTCCGAGAGAACTTTGCTCATGATGGCTTCCCGGAACAGACTGGCCTTGGCGTGCACCTTGAAGCGGGAGCAATACTCGTCAATGGCGGCCATCTCGCTGTCGTTGAAATAAAGCACATACCTGTTGTGACGCAGGAGCATCTGCTTCTGTTTTTCCAGGTAAGCGGGATCTACGCCGGGTATGGGCTTTTTTCGGGACATTGCGCCGCAAAGTTACAAAGAATGCTTTGTTATTCAAAGCACTGGGCTAGCCTTTGCGGGGCCGGAACACCGCGGCCACCAATAGGAGCAGGAACAGGAACACGCATATGCGGCCCACCATGTCGCCAAAGCGCACAAAGAACGACTGCTCTGTGCAAAGCCCCACTTCCCCGTCCAGGGCCGTGGGAACCCACCAGGGAGTCTCGGCCAATACGTGACCGGAAGGATCGATGATGCCGCTGATGCCGGAATTGCCGCAGCGGGCCACCCATCGGCGGGTTTCAATGGCGCGAAGCCGGCTGTAATTGAAGTGCTGCCGATAGCCCGGCGTATTGCCCCACCAGGAATCGTTGGTGATGACCGCCAGCATTTGCGCCCCCTTGCGTACATAGCCGGCACAAAACTCTCCGTACACGGACTCGTAGCAGATGGCCGTCCCAACGGAAATTACCTCCGAGCCCCGCCGCACCGGCAGGCAGGAAATCACGGGCTGCCCCACATCCTTGGCCATGAGGCCGCCACCCAGCATGCGCTCCAGCGGAACAAAGAACTTGGGATAGGGCGTGAGCTCGGTGCCCACCACCAGTTTGGACTTATGGTACAGGCCATACAAACCCGAGGTATCGGTAGAGATGGCCGAATTATGCGAGACATACCACAGATGCCGGCCGTCCTCGCGGGGGCCCATGTCGTAAGCGCAAATATCGGGCGCGCTGTACGAGACCACGCGGTCATAGGTAGAGGCCCCGTAGATGATACTGGCCGATGGATGCCGCTGCAGGAACTCCTGAAAGCGCACAAAGGTGGGATGGGACGGGATTTCGTCGGTGTACACATGCCCTGTCTGCGTTTCCGGGGCCAGGATGAGCGCGGCAGAGGAATCGGCCTCAAAGGCACCCTCTACAAGAGAGAGGAAAAGTGCGTCCTGCTGCGCCTGGTTCATGGATTCGAATTTGTGGTAGGGGTCCAGGCTGGGCTGGCCGATGACTACCCGCAAGGAGTCCTTGGGAGCTTCCGGCGCCGGCAGGCACACGCTCCACAGCATGGGGCCGAAGATGGCAGCCGCCACCCCGGCCAAAGCGGCGAAGCGGGCTTTGGCATTCCTGCCGGCCATTCGGCCATCGGACAGCGCCACCATAAGGCCGAAGAGGCCCAGGTTGCTTGCCCACACCCACAGCGAGCCGCCCAGGGTACCCAGCACCGAATACCATTGCACCAGCGAGGTGGTACTGGCAAAGGCGTTTCCCAGCACCAGCCAGGGCCAGGAAATCTGGGCCGAGGTAAGATACCATCGCTCCCAGGCAATCCAGGCGGCGGCCAGGAAAAGATAGGGCAACACGCCCCCGCTGCGGCGTTTGACCCAGCGGAAAGCGCCAAAGACCACCGACATCTGCAGGGCGTTGGCCAGCACGGCAAACACCGCGCCGCCCACCGTGGCATTCCCCACCCACCAGGTAGTGAGGGCATTCCACAGCACAAAGGTGCCGTAGTGCCACCACCAGAAACGCTTGACGCCGCCGGCCGTGGCCAGCCGCTCCATAATGAGCAGCGGCAGAAGGCCCAGCAGGGCTGTCCAGCCCATGTGCGGCACCAGCCAGGGCAGGCTCATGAGCACGGCAAAAGCCAATACGCATCCCACCAGAACGGCAGGACGCACAGCAGGACGGGCCGATACGCTTGTGTGCATAGCAGGGCAAAGTTATGAATTATTTTTCGTAACTTCGCACGGATAAACAAAGAATACCGTATGGCATCGAAAGCAAAAGCCAAGGACCTGGCCAAAAAGGAAAGCTGGATTTGGAAAAACCTGCTGGGAGGCGCTGCATTCATTGTGGTGCTCCTGATTGTGGCGGCCCTGAGCCTCCGAATCATTACCCGCCACGGCAAAACCGTCATGGCCCCGGATTTCACCAACCTGAGCGTAAAGGAAGCCCAAGCCCTGGCTAAAAAGGAGAACGTGGGTGTTAAAGTGGTAGACTCCGTATTCGTGCGCCGGCTCCCCGGCGGCGTGGTATACCGCCAGCTGCCCCAGGCCGGTTCCAAGGTCAAAAAAGGCCGCAGCATCTTCCTAACCATCAACTCGGTGGTGCCCCGCAAGGTGGTGATGCCCAATCTGTACGGCTACTCCATTACCGAGGCCAGGGCCGAGCTGCAAAACCGCGGCCTCAACCTGGGCCGACTCAATTATGTGAAAGACATCGCCACCAATACTGTGCTGGGCCAATACGTGGCCGGAACTGAGCAGCACGCCGGAGACCTGGTAGTGAGCGGCTCCACCGTAGACCTCAAGGTGGGTGTGGGTAAAGAAGACAACGAGACCATCGTTCCCCGCCTCATCGGCCTCAAATACGTAAGCGCCATCGATGCCCTGCACGACCGCTTCCTCAACGCGGGCCGCATCCAGTTCGACCCTAACGTGCGCACCTATGCCGATTCTGTGAATGCGGTGGTATACCAGCAGGAAGCCGAGGGCAGCGCCAAGCCCCTGGGCACCGCTATCGGCCTTTTCCTCACCCTGGACGAAGGAAAGCTGACGCAGGAATGAGCCCGGAAGACCTCATACCCGCCGATGACCTCTCCGGCCAGGAAGAAATGTTCGAGCACTTCCGTCTGGTGGCCGACAAAGGCCAGGAGCCGGTGCGCATAGACAAGTTCATTGCCTCCCATCAGGAAGACACCTCCCGCAGCCGGGTGCAAAAGGCCATCGAGGCCGGTTATGTGCTGGTAAATGACCAGCCCGTCAAGGCCAACTATGTAATCAGGCCCTGCGACGTGGTAAAGTTCGTGATGCCCTACGAGCGCCGCGGGTTGGAAATTCTGCCGGAAGACATTCCCCTGGACATCGTATACGAAGACGAGGACGTGCTGGTGGTAAACAAACCCGCCGGCATGGTGGTGCACCCGGGCCACGGCAACTACAACGGCACCCTGGTCAATGCCCTGGCCTTCCACCTGGGCATCAAGCAGGAGGCCGACGCCGAAGACGAGCGCATGGGCGTGCTGGTGCACCGCATCGACAAAGACACCAGCGGCCTGCTGGTAGTGGCCAAGAACCCGCCGGCGCAGCTCAACCTGGCCGACCAGTTCTTTGTCCATTCCATCGACCGCATCTATACCGCCGTGGTCTGGGGCAACATTGCCGAGGACGAGGGCACCATCGAGGGCACCATCGGCCGGGATCCCAACGACCGCCTGCGTTTCAAAGTCTATGATGACCCAGAGAAGGGCAAATGGGCTGTGACGCACTGGCGCGTGCTGGAACGCTATGGCTTCATTACCGTAGTGGAATGCCGTCTGGAGACAGGCCGGACGCACCAGATCCGTGTGCACATGGCTTCCATCGGCCACCCGCTCTTTAACGACGAGCGCTATGGCGGCTCCGAGATTCGGCAGGGCACCATCTACACCAAATACAAGCAGTTCATCCAGAATTGCTTCGCCCTGTGCCCCCGCCAGGCCCTCCATGCCCGCACCCTGGGCTTCACCCACCCCCGCACCGGGCAGCGCCTGCACTTTGAGGTACCCGTCCCGGAAGACATGCAGGCGCTCATAGAAAAGTGGCGGGGGTATGTGAACGGATAGAGGACGGGGTTTATTACAAAAGTAATAATTGGTTTTGTAATAATTTGAGGGCGTATAGGTGACTGAAAAATAAAAAGGTTCGACAGAATGAGGGACAATTCAAAGAATTGTTGTATCTTTGCACTGAGGTAGTAAACCGTGCTACGGATGGGTAATCGAGTCGCGCAAAAGTCCCCGCCCGCGAGGCCCTCGCTCAAGAAGTAATTCCGCCACGTAACCTTGGGGCAAATCTTATTAGGAGGTCTTTGGGCCTCCTATTTTTTTAAACAAGCGTCCCGCCCCCGGGAAGCAAATAATAAATACAAAAAAAGTGTGGAGCAATTCGTTTATCTGCAGGAGGCTCTGGTAAGCCCGTATTCAAATAAACAATACTCCACACTAGTATGGATACTGTGCAGAGTGCACGGTACACCAAACCAGTGATGAATGTAATCGCCTATCCTTGAACACTTTGAAATTTACCAGATTTCCTGCAAGGATAAAAGCGAAAACACTTTCATCTAATATGTCTGCCGGTTGCCCGACAACCACAAAGATAAGAAAAGTTTATAAGAAATGGAATCACCAGCGCGAAAAGCCATGAAGGGACACATGTAGGGCTTGGGCCGAAGGCCCGGCACCGACCCACGAAAAAATGTATGCCGCCCCAAATACCATCGAGCAGGTGACTTACGTTTCATGCTCCCCTCTCGTTGAAGTAGGGGCTCCTTTTTCGAGCGCATCATTTGCATGCATGGTTCATGCTGGCAAATGATGTGCAATACGCTGGCACCTAAGCCTGCGACCCACCCAAAAATCAATGAGCGTTGCACTGGCCTCAGCGCCCCTACCTATCCTCCCCTCTGTGCACAAAAACGGCCGAATTTGTTCTCCAGGGGCACTTTTTCCGGTTCTGGTGAACAAAACCACCCCCTTTTTGTTCACCAGGGGCCCTTTTTTCAGTTCTGGGGCACAAAAAAAGCCGAATTTGTTCACCAGACGGCGTATTTCCAGTTCTGGGGCACAAAAAAAGCCGAATTTGTTCACCAGACGGCGTATTTCCGGTTCTGGGGCACAAAAAACGCCGAATTTGTTCACCAGACGGCGTATTTCCGGTTCTGGGGCACAAAAAAAGCCGAATTTGTTCACCAGACGGCGTTTTTCCAGTTCTGGGGCACAAAAAACGCCGAATTTGTTCACCAGACGGCGTTTTTCACAGGTTCTGGTGAACAAAAACCACCCTGTTTTGTGCACGAGGTGGTTCTGAGAGGGTGATATTCAGGTTTAGAACGGACGGCCGCCGCCCATGGGGGGACCCATGCGGCCGCCGCCGGGGCCACCGCCCATGCGGGAGCGCATTTGCTTGCCGGCCTCGCCAAAGTTGCCGAAGCGCCAGGTGAAGGACAGCATGATGTATCGGCCCAGCGTGTTGTTACGGATTTCCAGATAGTAGTTGTCGGTGGTGGTTACGCGCAGGTTCTTGGCCTGGTCCAGGATGTCATAGGCCTTGAGGGAAAGCGTGGCCTGACGACGGAACAGCGGCACGGAGAACGAAGCGTTCCACACGAACTCGGACGGCTGGTCGGTGGTGTAACCCAGGTACCAGTTGTAATTGGCATCGGTGCTGAGTTCCACGCCAGAGCGGCCGATGGTCCATTTGAAGGAACCAGACACCTGATTGTTCCAAGTGGGATTCACGGCATCCTGCAGGGTGTACCAGGGCTTGCTCACACGGGTGCGGCCGCCGGCAATCACCTCAATATAATCGTTCCGGTAAGTGGCACGGAGGCGCTCGGTAACGTTTAGGGAACGGGTGCTGTTGTCCTGGAAGGCCTCGTTCCATTTGTCGGTGCCAGGCGTATAATCGTCATGGAACTGAGCGTAATCAAAGCCGGTCACGTTGCCGTTAACGTCCTTAATAAGGTAGGCATCCATGGCACCGATCTTCTCCGTAATACCCACATAACTTCCGCTCTTGGAATAAGAGACGTTGGTCATGTTGGAAATGGAGAATCCGCTCTTGGCGATGGGCGCATTAATCATGATACGCATGCTGCCGCTATAGGTATTGTGACCATTCACCGGGAACAGGTAGGCGCGGCCGTTGTTGTCGTACCAGGAAGCGTTGGTGATGGGATTCTGAACCATATTGCCTTCTATGTGCACGCGGGCAGTGAAGAAGGTCTGGCGGTTGGAGAATTCCAGGTCGGAGCGCAGCCGGTGGCTGAAGTATGGATTCAGGTAAGGGTTACCCAGCGAGAGCGACAGCGGGTTGGAATTGTCCAGCACGGGGTTGAGCTGGCTGGTAGAAGGCTGCGAGCTGTTGCCGAAGTAGAACAGACGGATGTTGGAATTGTCATTGAAGTCGTAGAACAGCATGGCGCGCGGTGAAAAGTTCCAGATGGTACCGGGATTGTAAATCACCGACTCGCCCTTCTTGTGGTTGTAGGTCTCGTTGTATGTTTTGGTAGGGACGGCCGATGCACCCACCTGTGCCCGGAGGTCCTTGTTCTGGTACATAAAGGCCACGCCGATATTCTGGTTCAGGCTCCGGTTGAGGATGTTGTTGCTGTAATCCTTGTTGAGTTCGCCCTTTTCATAGGCCAGTGCGCCCATACCCAGGCTGAAAGGATTGGCACCCCAGGCCACACCCTCAGCGGAATCGTAGGTGAGCTTGTTGGTCTCGCTCTGCGACCAGCGGATCTGGTAGCTGCCTTCCAGATAGAAGTTACCGCCCAAAGGCTCGGTGTAAACCAGGCGGGAGCCCACGCTCCGGGACTTGGACTTCTGGTCTACAAACTGGTTCACGTCGGTATTGTTGAGGGCAAAGCTGCCATCGGCCTCCTTCACGGGATTGCCGTCGGCATCCAGCTTGAGGGTTTGGGTGCGGGATTGATTGAGGCCCTCCAGCGTATTGTTGGAGAGGTTCCAGTCTACATTCACCGAAACGGTACGGCCAGGGATGCCCAGGCGCTGGCGGAACAGCAGGAAGCCGCGGGTCTGCCAGTTGGAGTTGTCGCCGGAGTTGTTGGTGAAACCTTTATTCTTGAGCTTGGACTGGTAATCCTCGCTGTCCTTGGACAGGCTCTTGAAATTGACGCCGTCGGCAAAGGAATAGGAGTCGAACTCGCTCTGCTGCACATAGCTGCCGCGGCCGAAGTTGAACTGCGGCTGGAACAGGATGGAGGTGCTCTCGCTGAACTTGTGCTCCAGACGCACGCCGAAGCGGTGACCGTCGGTGAAGGTATGGCTGAGACCGTTGTTGTTGGAAACCAGGGTGGATCCGTCGGTCATGAAGGTTTCCTTGTAGGTATCCTCGGTCACGTCTACCACCGAACCGTTATACAGGTAGTTGCCGCCCAGTTCCATCTTTTTGTTCAAGAGGTCCCAGTTGCCGTTCACACCGCCCATCCAGGAGGTGGTGATGCCGTTGGAGTTGCCCCAGCCGCCACCGCCGCCACGGCCCATTCCACCGCCACCCATCATGGAGCTCATCATGCTGCCGCTGAGGTCGTTGAAACCGCGGTTGTTGGTATTGTTGGCATTGGCGATAACACTGATCTGGCTGTCCTCGGTGAACCGGCCGCCCATAAAGGCTGCCTGCCAGCGGGCGTGGTCCTTAAACGGGGTGTATTGACCAGAGGAAGGCTGGTCGTAACCGCCGCCGGCCATGGCATTGCCAAAGAGTCCGTTCATCATGCCCTTCTTCACGGAAAGGTCAATGACGGTCTCTTCTTCCCCATCGTCGATGCCGGTAAACTCGGCCTGCTCGCTCTTCTTCTTCACCACTTTCACTTTCTCGATCAGCTTGGCAGGGATGTTCTGGGAGGCCAGCTGGGGGTCGTCCAGGAAGAAGGTTTTGCCGGCGATGGTGATCTTGGACACCGTCTCTCCGTTGGAAGTGATGGTGCCGTCCTCGCTCACTTCAATGCCGGGGAGCTTCTTGAGAAGGTCTACCAGCATATTGTCGTCGGAGATCTTGAACGACGAGGCGTTGTACTCCACCGTGTCCTTCTTGATGATGATGGGATTGCCAACTGCGCTCACCGAAGCGGCATCCAGCACCTGCAGGTCCTGGTCTATCTTGACGATGCCCAGGGCTACATCGGCCTTCACTTCCAGCGCCTGTTCATAGGTTTTGTAGCCCATGATCTCGGCCTTGAGGGTATACTTGCCCACGCGCACCTTCTCCAAAGTGGCATGGCCCTCGGAGTCGGTGAGGGTGTATTTGGTCTGGCCTTTCTCGGGGACGACGGAAACGGTGGCGAATCCCACGGGGTCGCCGGTAATGCTGTCCTGCAGCTGCAAGGTAACTTTGTGATTCTGGGCGCTCAGGGTAAGAGCCACCAGGAAGGCCACAATGGCGGTAATAAGTCTTCTAACCATATAATATTCAAATCATTGTTTAGACACCCTAGTTAAACTAAAGTTTAAAGCGCCTATACAATTTTCTCGGGATGTTCCTTCAGGAACTGTTCCCACCCGCCTTTTCCTTTGGCGGCGGCTATGGGAGAAGAAGTTTCATAGTGGTGGCATAGGGCAATGGCCAGGGCGTCGGTAGCGTCCAGGTGACGGCTTTCCAGTTTGACGCCCAGGGTTTTTTCCAGCATCAGCTGGACTTGTTCCTTGGAGGCCGCGCCATTGCCCACAATGGCCTCCTTGGCTTTACGGGGTGCATATTCCGTCACCGACTGCACGCCAAATTCCTTGGCGGCCAGGATGGCGGCTCCCTGGGCGCGGCCCAGCTTGAGCACCACCTGTGCGTTCTTTCCATAGAAAGGGCTCTCAATGGCCAGCTCGGTGGGATGATAGCTCTTGCACACCTGGGAGATGCACTCATAGATGGCCTGCAGCTTGGCATAGGCATCGGCCTCCTTCCTGAGGTCCAGCACACCCATGTCCACGTATTCGGCCTTTTTGCCTATAGCACGCACAATCCCGAAACCCAATAAAAGGGTTCCGGGATCGATGCCTAATATGATGCGTTCGTTAGTCAATGCGGTCGAAGCCGGTGTACGGGCGCAGGCACTCCGGAATGGAGATGTACCCGTCTTTCTGGTTGTCTTCCAGCAGGGCGGCCACTACGCGCGGCAGGGCCAGCGAACTGCCATTGAGGGTGTGCGCCAGTTGCATTTTGCCGTCCTCGTCCTTGTAGCGGCACTTGAGGCGGTTGGCCTGATAGCTCTCGAAGTTGGACACGGAGGAAATCTCCAGCCAACGGCCCTGGGCAGCGCTCCACAGCTCAAAGTCATAGGTAATGGCGCTGGTGAAGCTCATATCCCCGCCGCAGAGACGGAGGATGCGGTATTTGAGGCCGAGCTCGTTTACCAGGCTCTCTACGTGGGCCACCATCTCATCAAGGGCGGCGTAGCTGTTCTCGGGCTTCTCGATGCGCACAATCTCTACTTTATCGAACTGGTGCAGACGGTTGAGACCGCGCACGTCCTTGCCATAAGAACCGGCCTCGCGGCGGAAGCAGGGCGTATAGGCGGTAAGCTTCTGGGGGAACTGGCCGGCGCTCAGGATTACGTCGCGGAAGATGTTGGTCACAGGAACCTCGGCGGTGGGGACCATGTAGAAATCGTCCAGGTTGGCGTGGTACATCTGGCCTTCCTTGTCGGGCAGCTGACCGGTGCCGAAACCGGAGGCGGCGTTCACCATCACGGGCGGCTCCACCTCTTTGTAACCGGCCGCGGTGTTGCGGTCCAGGAAGTAGTTGATGAGGGCGCGCTGCAGCTTGGCACCCTTGCCTTTGTAAACGGGGAAACCGGCGCCGGTGATCTTCACACCCAGGTCGAAGTCGATGATATCGTACTTCTTGGCCAGCTCCCAGTGCGGGAGGGCATTCTCCGGGAGGTTGACCTCGGGGCCGCCCATCTTCACCACCAGGTTGTCCTCGGCGCCCTTTCCTTCGGGGACCAGGTCGCAGGGGATGTTGGGGAGAAGCACGAGCTGCTTAAGCAGTTCGTCGTTATTGGCGTCGGCCTGGGAGAGGAGCTCGGTGGAACGGGCTTTGAGACTAGCCACCTCGGCCTTGGCGGCTTCGGCCTCGGCCTTTTTACCGGCCTTCATGAGCTCTCCGATAGCGGCGGCAGCCTTTTTCTGCTGGGCCAGGAGGGCGTCGCTCTCGGTTTGAAGCGCCTTACGGTTATCGTCCAGCGCAATCACTTTCTCTACGATGGCGCGGGCGTCAAAATTCTTGACGGCGAGTTTCCGGATAACGAATTCGGGATCTTCGCGAAGAAGCTTTAGAGTGAGCATATCTTGTTGTGTTTGCTTTAATGTCAAAAGGAGGAACTGCCCCTATTGGGAACAGGTCCTCCTTGTTTGATCTGTTGTACCTTCGGGCTTAGTTCTCGAAAGGAACTACGGAAACGAAGGACTTGTCTTCCCGCTTGCGGGTGAACTTCACGGTGCCGTCTACCAGGGCGTACAGGGTGTGATCCTTACCCATACCCACGTTGAGGCCCGGATTGTGAACAGTACCGCGCTGACGCACGATGATGTTGCCGGCCCGAACTTCTTGATACCAAGACGTTTGGAATGCGACTCACGACCGTTCTTAGAACTGGATTGACCTTTCTTGTGTGCCATAATCTTTCAGTCTTTTAAAAGTTAAGCGATAGCGTCGATGTGGATTTTGGTGAGCTTCTGGCGATGGCCATTGAGCGTCTGGAATCCCTTGCGACGGATTTTCTTGAATACGAGTACTTTCTTGGCTTTGGCGTCATCGTCCAGGACGGTGGCGGTAACCTTTGCACCCTTTACATACGGAGTACCGACCTTTACCTTACCCTCGTTGTCTACGAGCAGGACTTTGTCGAACTCTACGGATTCTCCGTTCTTTGCGCTGAGGCGGTTTACGAAGATGTCCATTCCAGCTTCTACTTTAAACTGCTGGCTTGCAATGTCTACGATTGCGTACATTATAAAAAACTTGTTAAAAGTTTTGGCCGTAAGCGCCTGCCCTCGCGGCAGATCTTGATGAGCTCAGCGGTCATCTCAAATTTGGGACTGCAAAGATACAAAGTTTTCTCTGAATACCAAATATTTTTTAGCCCTCCTTGATTTCGAAGTAATACTTCTTGAGCCAGTACTCGAAGAGCGGGTCCAGGAAGGAGGGATTATCGGCGGCATCGAACTGCAGCACCTCTTTCTTCATGAGCGCATCCTTCACGCGTTTGACGTTGGCCGACGAATGCAGGCCGTACTTGCGGATGACGTCGGAGGCGCTGAAGCGGGTAACACCGTCCACCGTGGCGCGCAGGAGGCTCACCTGGAAAGTGGTGAGGCCGCCCACACAGGCGGTAAAACGGGGTTCGTGCACGGCCAGGAGGCAATCCAGGGCATCTACCAGCACCGGTTCCATAATGTAACCGCGGCTCATGGAGTCGCACAGGGCGGCAAAGTGGTTGATATACCAGGGATGGCCTTTGAACAGGCGGCAGGCCCCTTGCAGCAGGTCCCGCGCTATCACTTTGCCACTGGACAGGAAGCCCTTGTGCACATGGTCGGTTATTTCCAGCTCGTCGATGGCCGACAGGCGCACCCTTTCTACCCTGCGGTGGAACAGGAGGCTGGCCTCGAAGATGGCCTTCATGGCGTTGACGGCGCTGGCGCAAAGGATGAAGGAGAACTGGGTGCGGCCCAGCTCCCGCTCGGCCTTCATGATGGCGTCCATGGGCCGCAGAATGACGTCGGGGTCATCCATCAGGCTCACGCAGTGGAACTCGTCCACAATGAGGATGAGCCGGTCCCCGCGGTCCTGCGCCAGCATATAGGGGAAGCGCAGCATGGCCAGCACGTCTTCCTTATCCAGGTCCCAGTCCAGGGAAAGTACCTGGCCCGACTCGGCATAGGCCTGGCGGTCAAACACAAAGTGCGTGCCCTTGAAATACTTATCTACCAGGGCGGCATACTCCGATGGGGCCGATGCCGTCATGCGGATGAGCGTAGAGCCCATGCGCAGGAGGAACTCCTCCGGGGTGCGGATGTTGAGGGCGCTGAACTGCCCCACGGCAAAAGCCTTCCCCTGCACGCGCATGGTATACAGCGTTTGCTGGATAAGGGAAGTTTTTCCCGTCTTTGGCGGCTCATAGATACAAACGTGCTCCCCCTGGGAAATGAGGTTTCCCAGGAGGGTTACGTCTGACTTTCGGCCGACAAAGTTTTTGCCGGTCACGTATTGCGAATACGGGAACGGAGTGTCCATTATTCCTGGGCGGTCTCCTCCACGGCGGGAGCTTCTTCTACCACCTCTTCCTGGGCCACAGTCTCTTCCTGCGCCACTTCCTCCACTACTTCCTTATAGCAGGGCAGCGGGCTCTTGATGCCGATGGGCTCCAGAATGTTGAGCAGCCACACGGCCACTGCACCGGCGATAAGGATGCCACAGAACCAAGTCCAGAAACGACGGCGGTTGCGGGCCTTGCGGGCCTCGGGATCCACGGCGGTGAGCTTGGGATACTTGGCCAGCGAGGTGAGAGTCTTGCCGAACTTAACGCGTACCAGCGAGGCGGCGTTCACGGCCCAGCCGTTGGCGTTGAGCACGGGACCCAGGTCACGCTTGCGCAGTTTGCGCCAGGCAATGAACATGGACGGGCCGGAGATGAGAAGCATGATGCCCAGGATGATGAGCAGCAGCACCCAGAACTTGACTGCGGCAATGCCCTTGGCAAGCGCCACCAGGAACTGGCCGATAAAGCCGATGGCCATGCCGATGGCGGCAAAGATACCGGCGAACTTGGCAATGTCGAAGGTGCTGGTGATGGCCGATGCCGCCTCCTTGCCCTCGCCTTCCAGTTTGACAGACGTTGCGTTGTCTGTGGCGCTGGTGAGGCCGGCCATGGATTTCTCGTTCTTCTCGGCAGCACTCTTGTCAATTTTGTCGTTGATCATGCGGGCCACCTTCTTGTAGGGCGCCCAGAAAGCCTGGCGGATAGAGATGGGGTTGTCTACGATGGCGATTACCTTGGCGGTGTAGTCGTTGCCGTCGCGGTCATAGAACACGGCGTTCTTGCCTTCGCGCAGGCCGTCTACGTCTCCGTCGGTGAGCACGGCGGCAATGTTGAAGCTCTTGCCCAGTTTCTCGCTGGTGCAGGCGCAGTACAGGATGTACATGCCGCTGAGGGAGGAAATCTCCGGGCTGGGGCCGGACACTTTGATACAGAGGTCCGTGCTGCGCTGATCGATGTACAGACGACCGGCCTGGAACATGGCCAGCTTGGAAGTGTCGTAGAAATCGGCCAGGACAACATAGTTGTTCAGGAAACGGTAGAAGTACTTGTTCAGGCGCAGGAGTTTGTCCACTTCCTCGATGGAGAGGGCGTTGGCTTCCTCGGCCTTATCTTTTGCCACCAGCTCCAGCAGGGCGGCTTTCTGGTCTTCCTTGAGGATGGCCTTGACGGCGTCCAGGCCCAGGGCTTCCACTTCCCCACCCTTCTTGGCATCCAGCCAGGCGGTGTAAGGGGCGAACTTGCCCAGAATCTCGGCCCATTCTTCCTCGGTGAGTTTGGTGGCCTTGGGGGCGACCAGGGCGGCCATGGCGTCGATGGCAGCCTTCCAGGCGGGATTCACGGCCTTGAGTTCCAGCACACCCTTGGCGTTGGGTTTGGCCAGGGGCTGCAGGCCGATTTCGGGTGCGGCCGAGGCCAGGTTGCCGTCGATGGCGGCAATCTTGTCCACGTTCACGTCTACGGCGCCGGCCACGGCCTCGTCAAAGCTGATGAGCTTGCAGCGCATGAAGAAGTCGGCCATCTTGTCCTTGACGGCGTTCACGGCAGAGAGGGCAGCGGCGGTATTGTCGCCGAAGGGGAAGACTTCCTTGGTGCCGGCGGCCTGCCATTCGGCATAAGCGGCGCAGGCGGCGTAGAAGGCCTCGATGTGCTCGGCGGTGATGCCGGCCACGCCGCTGCGGTCGGTGGCGCTGGCAATGCCGGCGATGGTTTCGATGAGCTTGGCGGTGGCCTCATCTCCTGCGCTGGCGGGGGTGATGATGCCGTCTCCGTTGAACTGGGTATTGGCAAAGATCTTCACATTGTCGGCGGTGTCCTCCAGGCCGATTTCGTTCTTTTCCAGGCCCAGGTTCTTGAGGATTTGCCGGGCCGATGCCAGCAGCCGGGCGCCGTCGGGGTCTTCGGTGTTAAAGGCGCCAAAGTCCAATGTATCGCTCTCCTTGAGCAGTTCATCGGCGTTTTTGAGGACGCGGGTGAGCCACTGGGCTGTTTTGATAACTTCGTCTACACGGATTTTCCCGTCTCCGTCTACGTCAATGAGCTGGAGCGTTTTGGTGTCGAATTCCAGACCGGCGGCCGGGCAGCTGAGGACAGTCCACAGTTTACGGTCCAGTTCTCCCAGGTGACGGATGTCTTCTCCGCTCTGGATTTTTACCCGCACAGCGCCTCCTACAGAGGCAAACTGCCAGGGATAGGCATTGGAGTTGGCTTTAGTTTTCATGATAGGGATATTAACATTCTTGTTATTTTTGTCGGCAATCACAAATTTAACAAAAATTTTTGTGGATAAATCATTTTTTTCTAACTTTGCAGCCCATTTAAGAAAAAGGAGGTGTAAAAGCATGATCATCGTTCCCATCAAAGAAGGCGAAAATATCGAGAGAGCCCTCAAGAAATTCAAGCGCAAGTTCGAAAAGACCGGCGCCGTTCGCGAGATGCGTTCCCGCAAGAACTTTGAGAAGCCTTCCGTGAAGAAGCGCATGGCGCTCCAAAAGGCTATCTATGTTCAGCAGCTTCGTCTTAAGGAAGAACAGTAAGCTTTTACTGCCTTTATTATAAAGAGGTCAATTCACCACGTGAGTTGATCTCTTTTTTTTGCCCATGCGTTACCTAAGCAACCCGGTTGTTTAATATCATTGACCATTTGCTTTGGCATACACTAATTCACCTAAATCGCTAACAATCAACCGTTTATAGATATTCAGTCCGGCTTTTAGCCGGACTTCTTTTCTGCAACTCGTTGATTATCAACTGCTTAAGTGATCGGCCCATTCAGGCCCTCCGAGCACCAAACAGCTCCATCCAATCCGTGCGCGGAGGTGGACCTGGTCCAGGGGGGGCTTTTGAGAGATTGCGCGTAACGTGCATCCGATGATGCACATTGCAAGCATTTTGGCCCATTTTTGCTCGTAACGTGCATGTATTTCTGCACATTACGAGCACATAATAGGGATGCAGGGAAAATAGGGTTGGACCAGGTCCAACACATTTTGGGACGCGCTCTGGTGCTTTTGGGGAGGTTCTCTGGTGCTATTTTGGGACGCGCTCTGGTGCTTTTGGGGAGGTTCTCTGGTGCTATTTTGGACGAGGTTCAATTGCACGCCGTGGACCTAGTCCACTGGTTGTGACCTAGACTGCACTAGAAGCCATACCTGCTGGACCTAGTCCAACGGGTAAAAGTGGACCAAGTCCAAGATGAAAGGAGACCAAGACCATAATTAGGGTGGACCAGGTCCACGCGGGCTTTTACGGGGGCTATTTCAGTTTGGCACACCTCTTGTATTATACCTAACCGGTTAGTTTTAGTTGGTTAAGTTAATAATAGGTACAAGTAAAGGGCAGCCGGGAGGTTGCCCTTCTTGTTACATAGCAACCTTGCAGAACCTAAATAATTTATAATCAAAAGTTTATGGAAAAGTGATTGTATACAAATACATAATCACTTTTCTGTAACAATCAGATATTCAGTTACTTATCTGCCGATATGGCTTTGGGATAAGAACTGAATCCTTTCGCGTGGGCGTATATATCTAATACTCAGCACTTTAACCGTTTACCCCTGGCGAAATAGCCCGGGGATAATTGACTAAATGGCACATAATCAATTTGTCACACCCACGCCAGATGCGAACAGGCTGGTTATCACTGAATCCTTTACCCCACATGCTCACAACAGCGGGCATGGAGTCATCTTCCCCACAGACAAACCCGCATTTTGGCACTGGATTCAAAAAAATGCTAACTTTGCATACCTTATTATTTGGAATATGTTCAAAACCCTTATAGCAGCGCTTCTGCTCATTGCCGGGTCCATTCAGGGCCCGTCCGTAAATTGGAAAACCGAGGTAAAGAAAGCGGGAGACGTATGGCAACTGGTGCTTACCGGTACCATCGGCGAAGACTATTATATCCATCCCATGAACGACCCTTATTCCGGCGTTGTCCTGGAAGTGGAGGAGTCCGAGGCCGTTCAGCTGCTGGGGCTTCCCTCCGAGCGGTATGAGCCATCGGACTATAAAGGGGAAGCCGTTGCCAAGGGCAGCTATGTCCTAACCCAGAACCTGGAACTCTCCGGAGAAGGAAGCGTGGAAGTGAAAGGAACCGTGAACTGGCAGGCCTGCAGCGGCGATTATTGCCAAATGCCGGAGGACTATCAGTTTACCCAGGCGGTTAAGGTACCATCGGCCGGGGCGGGAAATCTGTGGGCCCTTATCCTTGAGGCCATTCTGTGGGGCTTTGCCATGCTGCTCACGCCTTGCGTGTTCCCCATGGTGCCCATGACGGTGTCGTTCTTCATTAAACAGGAAAGCGGTGGACGCTTCAAGGCCCTCATGTACGGCCTGTTCATCGTGCTGCTGTATACCGTTCCCATTTGCCTTATCATCGGCGCCACCTGGCTGCTGGGAGGGAGTGGCGTTACGGCCGATATCTTCAACTGGCTGGCCACCCACTGGCTGCCCAACATCCTGTTCTTTGTCATCTTCATGGTGTTTGCGGCCTCCTTCTTTGGTGCCTTCGAGATTGTGCTCCCCTCCAAGTGGACCAACGGGGCCGATGCCAAGAGCGGCAAAGGCGGTCTGGCCGGCGTATTCTTCCTGGCCCTGACCCTGGTGCTGGTGAGCTTCAGCTGCACTGGCCCTATTGTTGGGACTGTGCTCATCAAGAGCACCCAGGGCGAGTTCTGGACCCCCATGGTCACCATGCTGGCCTTCTCCGTGGCCTTCGCCCTGCCGTTCGCCCTCCTGGCTTTCTTCCCTTCGATCCTCAAGAAACTGCCCAAGAGCGGCGGCTGGCTCAACAGCGTGAAGGTGGTGCTGGGCTTCGTGGAAATTGCCCTCGGCCTTAAGTTCCTTAGCGTGGCCGATCAAACCTACCACTGGCACCTGCTGGACCGCGAGGTGTACCTGGCCATCTGGATTGTTTGCTTCAGCCTCCTGGGCCTGTACCTCATGGGAAAGATCCGCTTCAAATACGACACCCCCGTAGAGCACCTCTCGGTGGGCCGATTGGCACTCGTTATCATAGACTTTGCTTTTGTAGTGTACATGATTCCCGGCATGTGGGGCGCGCCCCTCAAGGCCCTGAGCGGCTATCTGCCGCCGATGGAAACGCAGGACTTTGTGCTCACGCCCTCAGCTGCAGCGCCAACGGCAACGGTCTCGCTACCCCAGGCATCGGCCGGCGGCCATATCCTGGATATGCCGCATGGACTCAAGGCCTATGACAAGCTGGAAGACGGCCTGGCCGCCGCCCGGGAACAGGGCAAAAAGGTGTTTGTAGACATTACCGGCCACGGCTGCGTGAACTGCCGCGAGATGGAGGCCCGCGTCTGGAGCGACCCTGCCGTCCTGGCCCTCCTCCAAGACTATGTGATGGTGTCCCTCTACGTAGACGACAAAACCAAACTCCCCGAAGACCAATGGGTTACCACGCCCAAGGGCAAAGTGCTCAAGGATGTGGGAAGGGTAAATTCTTATATAGCCCTGGAACAGTTTGGCGTGAACGCCCAGCCCAATTACTTCATACTGGACGCCGACGGCACCCGCCTCAAAGGTCCGCGCAGCTACAACCTGGACATTCCGGCGTTTGTAGAATTCTTGAACAACTAGGAATTAATCGCCTTTTTCTTTGGCCACCTCGGCACGGGCACGTTCTACGCTCTTGGAGCGTTTGAGCACAAAGCCCGAGCCCAGGTATTTGGTGCGCACGTCCTCGTCAGAGGCTAGTTCTTCGGGCGTACCAGCTTGCAGGATCACACCCTCGTACAGGAGATAAGCGCGGTCCGTAATGGCCAGGGTCTCACCCACATTGTGGTCGGTGATAATTACGCCGATGTTGCGGTATTTGAGCTTGGCGATGATATACTGGATGTCCTCCACGGCAATGGGGTCTACGCCGGCAAAGGGCTCGTCCAGCAGAATGAACTTGGGATCTACGGCGAGGGCGCGGGCAATCTCGCAGCGGCGGCGCTCACCGCCAGAGAGCTGGATACCCAGGGACTTGCGCACCTTGGAAAGGTTAAACTCGTCGATAAGCTGCTCCATGCGGGCCACGCGTTCCTCTTTGGTCATGTTTTCCGTGCTTTTGGAGATTTCCATCACGGACATGATGTTGTCCTCTACCGACATCTTGCGGAATACCGAGGCTTCCTGCGGCAGATAGCCGATACCCTTCTGTGCCCGCTGATACATGGGAAGCTTGGTGATTTCGATGGTATTTCCCTCGTCGTCGTCCAGGAAAATGCGGCCGCCGTTGGGCTTGATTTGCCCAGTAATCATATAGAAGCTGGTGGTTTTACCGGCACCGTTGGGGCCCAGGAAGCCCACAATCTCGCCTTGCTGCACCTCCATGGAAACGCCCT
Organism: uncultured Bacteroidales bacterium; assembly: GCA_905234285.1. Classification (GTDB taxonomy): domain Bacteria; phylum Bacteroidota; class Bacteroidia; order Bacteroidales; family UBA932; genus Cryptobacteroides. The sequence continues at coordinate 14,893 of CAJOHK010000032.1, read as the reverse complement.
TCACCACCGTGCGGACGCCATACTTCTTCACCAGTTTTTCTGCTCTTAACTTCATGATTTACTTTGTATCTAAGCCCATGGCGGCAACCAGTTCCCGCACCTCGGGGTTCTTTTCCATTAAATCCTTGGCTTTCTCTTCCGGCATATAAGGCACTTTTTGTGCCGTTTCGTCTACCGGCATCACCGAAACCAGAATATTCACCTTATTGCAGGCCGTTAGCGAGCGAATCTTTCCCTCCAGTTCCCGCAGCATCTTTTCCTCTACCCACTGCTTCTGGGACGCATTGAGCACAAAAAGTTCCATCACCTTCACGCCATCCTCTTCCCTCACCTCCAGCGGGCTGTTCTCCAGCAAAGCCTTCAGACGGGGTTTGTCGCTGTAAGTGCCGGCCATCTCCCGCCACTTGGCCCGGAGGCTGTCATCGGCCGGCAATGCCTGTGCGGCCACTTCCTCGGCCGGAGCCGCCTCCTCTTCCTTTTTCTCCTCCATCAGGGCATTGATAGAAAGAGCCGATCCCGTCTTGGGCGCCCGACGCCGCGGCTGGGGAGCTGCTGGGGCCTGTTCCGGAGCCGATTTCGCTGCGGGGAGTACTGTATTCCCTGCAGCGACTGGCGTTACTTCGGCCTTCTGGGAAGGCGTACCCATGATGTAGCTCAGGCGCATGAGGGCGAACTCTATGTGGAGGCGCTGGTTCACGGCGGCTTTGTAGCCGGTTTCGCATTCCGTGGTTACCTTGAGGGCCTCGAAGAGGAACTTGTGGGAGCACTGGGCGGCCTGCTGGGCATAGCGCGCCTTAAGGGAATCGGGGAGCTCCAGGAGCGGTTCCAGGCCGCCCGTCTTGGCCACTACCAGGTTCCTCAGATGCTCCGAGAGCGAGGCAACAAAGTGCAGGGCGTTGAAACCCTTGGCCAGAATCTCGTCAAACGCCAGGAAGGCGCTGGCATAGTCACCGGCCAGGAAGCTGTCTACCATCTTGAAGCTGTACTCGTAGTCCAGCACATTGAGGTTGCGAATCACGTCCTCGTATTTGACATCGGTGCCGCAGAAGGCTACCGTCTGGTCAAAGATGGTGAGGGCGTCGCGCATGGCGCCATCGGCCTTGGAGGCTATTACGTGCAGGGATTCGTCGTCTATCTTCACGCCCTCCTTGCCGGCAATGCCGCGCAGGTTGCGCACCATGTCGGGGATGGAGATGCGGTTGAAGTCGTAAGTTTGGCAGCGGCTCAGGATGGTGGGCAGAATCTTGTGCTTCTCTGTAGTTGCCAGGATGAAGATGGCGTGTGCCGGCGGCTCCTCCAGGGTTTTGAGGAAAGCATTGAAGGCCGATTGGGACAGCATGTGCACCTCGTCGATGATATACACGCTGTACTTGCCCACCTGCGGCGGCACCTGAACCTGCTCCATGAGCGTCTTGATGTCCTCCACGGAGTTGTTAGAAGCGGCATCCAGCTCGTGGATGCAGTAGGAGCGGCCTTCCTGGAACGAGACGCAGGACTCGCACTCGCCGCAGGGCTCCATTTCCGGCCCCGGGTTGGCGCAGTTGATCATCTTGGCAAAGATGCGCGCCGTAGTGGTTTTGCCCACGCCGCGCGGGCCGCAGAAAAGGTATGCGTGCGCCAGCTGTCCCCTCCTTATGGAGTTGGAAAGCGTACGGGCTATATTATCCTGACCGATCAGGCTCTCAAAGGAATCCGGCCTGTACTTCCGGGCCGATACAATGTAGTCGCTCATAACAGATTCAAGGCTTCGGTGACGGTGTTATCGACCGGCAGATAATACTTGTCGAAGGCGTTCTCGCCCAGTTTGGAATAACGGGCCACCAGGGCTTTGAGCTGGGGCAGCAGGTAAGGTGCCGACTCGTCCCATTCGGCCTCGGTGCAGCCGATACCGTCCTGGCGGCGGGCATAGGCCGGGAATTCCACCTTCCAGTTGACGGAAGAGAGGAAACGGTCCATGTCGGGGTAATTGTCGATGTTGCGGAGGCGAGCGCCGTAGCGGTCGCATATCCAGGAGGCAAAACGCATCTGGGTGGCCTTGCGGTTGCACTCTACATAGAATTTTGACGCACGGGTAGAATCCATGGGGACAAAGACGTCGGGCATGATTCCACCTCCACCGTAAACGATGCGTCCGCTGCGGGTGTGGTGCACGTCGGTGGTATCCAGTTTTACGCTGTCGGCGCTGAAGACCTCACCGTCGGCATACCTGTAATAAATATCGTAGGCGTATTCCTTGGCGCCGTTGTAGGGTTTTTGGATGCAGCGGCCGCTGGGTGTGTAATAACGCGCCACGGTTAGGCGTACGCCCGAATTGTCGCTGAAAAAGAAAGGTTCCTGCACCAGGCCCTTGCCGAAGGAACGGCGTCCCAGCACCGTGCCGCGGTCATTGTCCTGGATGGCGCCGGCAAAGATTTCGCTGGCCGAAGCCGAGTTCTCGCTGATGAGCACGGTAAGGCCGATGTCCTGCAGCTCGCCCTTGCCATCGGCTTTATATACCTCGCGCTTACGGTGGCGACCCTCGATGTATACCAGCGTGTCGCCGGCATGGAGGAAGTCGTTGCACAGCAGCAGCGCCTGGTCCATGTAGCCGCCGGAGTTGTCCCGGAGGTCAAAGATGAGGTGCGTCATGCCCTGGGCCATGAGGCTGAGGGCCGAGAGGTGGCACTCCTGGAAGGTGGTGCGGGAGAACTTGGAAAGGTGGAGGTAGCCCACTGTATCGCGCAGCATGAAGAAGGCGTCTACGCTGTGCACCGGAATGCGGCCGCGGGTAATTTCGAAGGGAATAACCTCCCCGGCGCGCCCCACGGTGACGGTGACCTTGGTGCCGGCCGGGCCTTTCATGCGCCTTACCATGCTGTCCTGCGGGAAGTTAACGCCGGCTATCACCTTGTCATCAACCTTAAGCAGACGGTCGCCGGGGAGCAGCCCCACCTTTTCGGAGGGACCGCCCGGGATGACTTCCAGCACGATGGCGGTGTCATTGGGAACGTTGAACTGGATGCCGATGCCCTCGAAATTGCCGGCCAGTTCCTCCTGAGAGGCTTCCAGCTGCACCGGCGGCAGATACACGGAATGCGGGTCCAGCTTGCCCAGGGCGGCCACAATGGCGGCGTCGGTCATGCCTTCCCGGTCCAGGGTATCCACGTAGTTCTTCTCCACCATATCCAGCACCAGGTTGAGCTTGCGCCAATCGGCATAGCGGGTTTGCATGAGATGTCGGGTTTCCCGGTACCGGAAAACCGAAAGGGTAACCAGGGCGCCGATGACGACCCCCAGCACCACCTGCACAATCTGCAGGGCCAGTTGCTTGCGGCGATCCATGGATTACTGGGACTGTTCTACCTCGATTCCGGCGCGGCGCAGCAGGTCTACGCCGTCGGTGAGCCGATAGGCGTCCCGATAAACCACGCGTTTGATACCCGACTGAATGATGAGCTTGGCGCATTCCACGCAGGGAGAGGCCGTCACATACAGGGTGGCGCCCTCGCTGCTGTTGCCACTCTTGGCTACTTTGGTAATGGCGTTGGCCTCGGCGTGGAGCACGTAGGGCTTGGTAACGCCGTTCTCGTCTTCGCATATGTTCTCGAAGCCGGAGGGCGTGCCGTTATAGCCGTCCGAGATAATCATGCGGTCCTTGACCAGCAGGGCCCCCACCTTCCTGCGCTTGCAGTAGGAATTCTGGGCCCAGATCTCGGCCATTTCCAGGTATGAGTGGTCAAATTTTGCCATTAGGTTCTCTGATACAGATAACGCTTGATGCTCTTTTTGGGCGTCCGTTCAAAATCCTCGGGCATGAGCTCGATCTTCTTGATTTGCGCGTACTTGGGCAGCTCGTCGTTGATAGCGGGCAGCATGCCGCAGATGCGCTTCTTGAACTCGGCGCGGGTATAGCCGTCCAAATCGCCCTGATGCCAGTCGGGATAGATGAGGGCGGTGAGACCACCGTCGTCCTCCACTACCAGCGAATCCACCACATAGGTGAAGTTGTTGATGGTAGCCTCCACTTCTTCGGGGTAGATGTTCTGGCCCGAAGGTCCCAGGACCATGCACTTGCTGCGGCCACGCAGGAACAGATACCCGTCCTGGTCGATGATACCCATGTCGCCGGTGCGGAACCAGCCGTCAGCGGTGAAGGAAGCCTTGGTGGCCTCCTCGTTCTTGTAGTAGCCGAGGCATACGTTGGGGCCCTTCACCTGAACCTCGCCGGGAATATTGCGGGGATCGGACGAATCGATACGGATTTGCATGTTCATGGCGGCGCGGCCGGCGCTTCCCACCTTCACTTTGTCCCAGTGGGCGTAGCAGATGATGGGGGCGCATTCGGTCATGCCGTAGCCAACGGTATAGTGGAAACCAATCTTATGCAGGAACTTCTCTACCTCCGGGTTGAAGGCGGCGCCGCCCAGGATCACTTCTTCGAACTGACCGCCAAAAGCATTGGAGAGCTCGGTGCAGAACTTCTTCTCGATGGTGGGGCCCAGGATGGGAATGCGGCGATAGTACTTGGTTTTGTCGATGAGCGGCTTGAGCTTGCTCTTGTACACTTTCTCGATGACCAGCGGAACGGCGATGATGATGTCCGGGTGAATATCGCCCAGGGCCTGCATGATGATTTTGGGGCTGGGCACGCGGCTGAGGAAGTGCACGTGCATGCCGATGGTCATCTCGAACAGGAACTCGAACATCATGCCGTACATGTGGGCCGACGGCAGCATGGCCACCACGTTCATGCCGGCCTTGAGCTGGGGTTCGGCGTCCTTTAAGGCGAACTCGATATTGGAATAGAGCGCCCGGAAGGGCAGCATGACGCCCTTGGAGAAACCGGAAGTACCGGAAGTATAGTTGATGATGGCCAGTTCCTCGGGTTTGTCCTCATAATAATTAAGGTCTGAGGGCTCGAAGGTATTGGGATAACGCTTGCCGAATTCCTCGTTCAGGTGCTCGCGAATCTGGGCCAGTTCTTCCGTAGCGGCATACAGGAACTTGAAGGTATTGATTTGCACCACCACCTGCAGGTCGGGCATTTCCTCGGCCAGAAGGCCTTCCCAGATGACATCGTCTACAAAGAGGACGCGGGCCTCGGAGTGGTTCACCAGATAATGGATATTGCCGGGTTTGAACTCGTGCAGGATGGGAACGGCCACGGCGCCGTAAGTGATGGCGGCCAGGAAACTCACGCCCCAGTTGGCCTGGTTTCGGGAGCAGATGGCCACTTTGTCGCCCTTCTTAAGGCCGCACTGCTCAAAGGCAATGTGCAGTTTGGCAATCCTGAGAGCCACCTCGCGGTAAGCCAAGGTCATGCCCTGATAGTTGGTCACGGCAGGACGGTCCCAGTTGCGGACCATGCTCTCCTGGATAAGCTTGTTTACAGATTTGAATTCCATATTGTCAGGTAGGTTTTAGTTCAACTTGAAATCTCTGGTTTTTCCGTCGTAGCACTCCCCGCTTACGCCTTTGGAGGTGGGAGTGAGCACGGCATCGGGCTTGAGCATTTTGCCGCCCTGTTCCCGGGTGAGGGGTTCACCGCCCTCGAAGGGGTAAATGAGGGTTTGCACGCTGGTACGGACAGCCCAGTAGCGTTTGCCTTTGGTTTCCAGCAGCTCCGGAAGGTTCTTCACTACTTCGGGGGCCTTGATGCCCTTCCAGCCTTCCGGCTTTTGGCCATGCAGGTTGTAGCGCTCCAGGCTGTTGTCCTTGTGGAGAATCATCACGGTGTAGCCACCGGCGCCGGTGAAATCATAGGCGTCCGGGCCCAGAAGCACGGGCTTGCCCAGATTCACGGGGAAACCGGACACCCAGTGGCCCAGGCGGTCCAGCAGATACAGGCTGGAACCGGCGGCAAACAGGAATTGTATTTTCTTGTTGTTGTAATAGTCGATGTTCTGGACCCGTCCGCAGAGAGGTTCCTTGAAGGGAATGCCCCACACGCCTTTGCCATTGGCATCGTTGAGGCAAATGGACAGGTGGTTGTTCTGGTACAGGTAGTTGGTTTCCCCGGTGGTGTAGTTTTGCACCGGGAACAGGCCGGTGGGCACCACTACGGTGGTATCCCGTTCCATCACCTGCACCTTGCTGCCCTTGAGGACGCGCTTGTCCAGGCGGATGCGCATGGCGGGCAGTTCCCCGCTCACATCCAGGGTGGCGCTGGCGGGAGCATAGCCGCTGCCGCGGACATAGGCCTGGAGTTTGTCGGCCAGCTCTCCGGTGAACAGATCCGTGATGACGGCGGGTTCATCGGACAGGGAGGCATATACGGTGTAACCGGCCATGGAAGGCACGGAGGCATCCTGCAGGCGGTCTTTGAGGCTGTAGTCCAGGAAGGACTTGTCGGCAAATGCACGGACGGCGGGAAGGTCCCCGTACACGGTCCAGTGGGAATTGACCGAGGCGCAGACGGTGTCGGTAACGGCAAAGCGCTCGCCCAGGAGGGTAGCCAGATTGCCGCGATACTCGTTGGCCCGCTCGCTGCCCAGCTTGAGGTCCCGCGCCGATTTAATGAGCACCACCTCCCTTAGAACGCCGTCATCGGCGCGGAAGCTGGCTTTGACCACTTCCTTGGGCTGGAGGTTGAGCAGCCATTCTTCGGGGTTCTTGTCCCGGCCTTCGCGGGCCTTGAGGGCCTTGTTGTAGCGCACCAGCGTGCCGTTTCCGTCATGGAACTTGCGGAAGGAGGCCAGGAAGGTATTGGCATCCTGTACGGGCATAGCCAGTACGGTGCTGGTGAAATACGGAAGCACCTCCGGGAAAGTAAGCTCGGGGGCCTGCTCGCCGGCAAAAGCGCCAAACCAGCTGGCGGCTTCCTCTCCGGGAAGGGCTGTACCCTTGAGGAGAATATGGTCTTGGGCCTGCTCCTGCACCACCCAGGCGCTCCAGGCTGTAAGGTCCTTCACAAAGGAAGCCTGTTTGCGAACGGCAGGGGTAGTGTAAACGCCCAGGATTTTACCGGCGTGGGAATGGGAGACCAGCGTCACAACGGGGCCATTTACCATTTCTGTGACCTCCTTGAGGCCACGATTGCCCAAGATGGAAGAGCCTTCTTCCAGGTGACGGGCCGATGCGTTGAGGAAGGTCTCTGAGCGGCTGGCCAGAAGGAAGCCTTCCTTGCAGCGCGTTTTGAGACCGGCCTGGGCGGCTTTGTCTAAGAGGATGGAATCCGGCTGGGCCAGTTGGGCCACCACCAGGGGCACCAGGGATCCGCTGTTGTGGAGGGACACGGCCATGTGCTCCCGGCCCAGAGCGGCCAGGAATGGCATAAGCTCGGGGTTATTGGGGGCGACGACGCTGCGCAGCAGGCCGGTGGAATCCCCCGCCACCCTGGCAGCCTTGGCCGATCCGTCAAAGACCACTACAGCTACGGCATCCGAGGGGACGGCGCGCAGCACCGACCACTGTGCCGGCAGCGCTTGCTCCCGGGGCGTGTCCTGCGGTGTGTTGTAAAGCCGGGCAACCGCCCAGGCGATACCGGCCAGCAGCAATGCCACCAGCGTCACAGCCACTATAGTGAATCTTTTTCCCATATTCTGCAAAGATAGTAATTATTTTGAATAAGGGAAAAGATATAAATATCTTTGGGCCGGGTGACGCTGGGGGCGGACGGCTATTCTACTACAGCGCGGACCCACCTGCCGTCCCAGCGGTAGCCTTCGGTGATGGCCGGGACAGACTGGGTCATGTCTACGTAATAGGCCTTGAGGACGGGGTACGCGTTGGTTACAGTTTCGGAAGTCCAGTAGCACCCATGGGGGAAGAACAGGGTGTTCCCATTGGCCTTGGATGTGGCCAGATAGCCTTCTGTCCCGTTCAGTGTGGTCTTTTCCCAATCACAGCCATTGATCAGTTCCTGCCACTCGGCAACGGTGGGCGTCCTCAGGCGTGACGAATCCAATTTGGCGGCATCGTCCCCTGATTCCAGTTGACAGCCGGTATGTTTGGTATACTTGGTGATGGTGTTGGAATCATACCAGAGATAGTTCTCCTTGGTGTATTCATCCTTGGGATACTGCTCTGCCCAGGCGACGCAGTAACCCTCTGGGGCCCAGGGCCGATACACATTCACGTCTGTGTTGATCCACAGTTTGCTCAGGCCCATGTCCACGTGCCCCTTCACATTGAATTCGCAGGAGGTGGTGGTGCCGCTTCCGTCACCGGCCGTAAAGGTGACGGTGGCGTGGCCGCCCGGTTTGGCCCAATAGACCGTAAAGTGGAAGTCGGCGTTTTTCTCGATATAGGAGACGACGCCCTCCGGCTCGCAGGTGTAGGTGGCCTGGACACTGCCCCTGAGCGCAGCATCGTCGGGCGTGATATGGATGCGGACGGGGGTTCCGTTCAAAAGGTAAGGACTGGCACCATACACTTCATGCTGCGTCTCGAGTTTGGTAATGGGCTGCCCGAGCGTGTAGGCGCACGAGGCCTGATATCCGCCATCGCAGGTGGTGGCCGTAATGGTGACACTGGCAGGCCCCAGGCCCACAAAGTTCACATTACCGTCCTCGTCTACCGTGGCTATTTTTTCGTTGCTCGAACTCCAGGCTACCCGCTTGTCGGAAGCATCTTCGGGATAAATGGTGGCCGTAAGTTTCCGCGTCTGGTGCTGCATGTTAAGGGTCTCTTCCTGTACATCCAGTTCAATGCCGGTAACCGGCTGTGGCAGGGTGGTGAGTTCCATCTCCTCTCCCCGGTATTCCCGGGATTCCCCGCCGTCATTACAAACCAGATAAAACTGCATTTTGTATGTGGTAAGAGGCAGAAGCCCAGAGATTTGAAGGGTCTTGGGCCATAGCAAGCCTGCGATTTTGTGATGGCAGTCATTCCTTCCTGTCTTTTGGGTCATCTCTCCGTCCGAAGGGCCATAGTAAAAGCCGTAATCGGACCACCTGGCCCAGTAGTCTTCCAGGGTATCGAATTCCACATCCACGGTCTTAGGACCACGGTCTACTATCTCCCATGAAAAAACATCCCACAGCCACAGGGTGTAGAATTCCTGTGCCTCGCTATGGACCGGGGTGTCCCCAACATGGGCGGTAGCACGGTAGTAATACAGGGTCCCGGGCTCCAGGCCGGTTGCGCTCACGCTGAAATGCAGGTCTTCGGTGATATCATCGGCCTCGGCACGGAAGGTGGCATTGGCCGGGAAAGAGGCATCCGTGGACCATTCCATACCCAGGTTGGACCACTCCGGATTATACTCTGCCACGGCGTGTCCCTGGAGCACTGCACTGCCAAGGAAGACACTGCCTTCTTCTACGCCATCGGCATAGACGGTAAAGGAAACGGGAAGCGGCGTCGTAGTGAATTCCATGGTCTCACTTGTGAAAACCTTACTGAGCTCTGCCTTGATTTCAAAGGTCTTGGGGTCCAGTTCCACATAATACAAGGTGTACTCGGCCTTCCAGGAATACCGGGTGCTGCTTTCCAAATCCGTCAGCCTGGCCGTGAGCCGCCAGGAGACATACGGGATACCGTCCTTGATAACCTCTTCCATGTTGTAGTCGGTGTCTGAAGCTACCGGTTCCAGTGCCTCCTTCCCCACCAGGATAGAGCCGCTATCCATAATGACTTGCGGATTCCCCTCTTTCATGGGGCCGGTGACTGTTATGCCGATGATGGCCGATGAATGGGTGAGTTCTGTCACCTCGGGGTTTGAGAAAGTGATGGTATATTGGCCTGGAATCTCCGTGGGGCCAGCAGGCTCATCCCCGCCGCCCGGGTTGTTCCCACCGCCAGGATTGTTCCCACCGCCAGGATTGTTCCCACCGCCAGGATTGTCCGGTCCCTGCGGCTTGTTTCCGGGTTGCTCTATAGTAGTTGTATCCTCCTCTGTCCCAACGGGCGTACAAGCGGCCAGTGCCATTATAACGGCGGCTAAAAGAAGAACTATCCTTTTCATATGCATTTGTTTTTTTACAAAGTTATCCTTTTAGATGATCACCCTTGTGGCGAAATCCGCCGCACATGCATAGGTGAGGTACAGCCCGGTGAACAATTTGGGGCGTTTTTGTGCACAAGACGGCAGTTTGGGCCACCTGGTGAACAAAAACACCTACTTTTTGTGCACGAGACGGCAGTTTGGGCCACCTGGTGAACAAAAACACCTACTTTTTGT
>CAJOHK010000032.1:0-4785 GCA_905234285.1 uncultured Bacteroidales bacterium | reverse complement strand
GGCAGTTTGGGCCACCTGGTGAACAAAAACACCTACTTTTTGTGCACGAGACGGCAGTTTGGGCCACCTGGTGAACAAAAACACCTACTTTTTGTGCACAAGACGGCAGCTTGGGCCACCTGGTGAACAAAAACGCCCCATTTTTGTGCTCAGGTGGTCAGTAGAGCACAAATGTGCCGGGTTGGTGCTCGGCGAATAAACGGCAGAGTGCAGTAGTGATTGAGCGTATTGAAAACGGGTTTGGCTATCTAATCTGCCTGAGCGTGTCACTGCCGGGAGCCTTGTCAAAAACGCGCCCGTCACGGGTTCTGTAACGCCCCGGGAAGCCGGGTTCGGGAGAAGCCGTGACATCGGAGCCCAGGAAACCGGCGCCATAGATGATGATGTCGCCCGGACGGGGGCTGCTGGTTTTGACGAATACACCTATAAAGAGCAAGCTGCCGATGAATGCGATCACCTCACTGAAGATGGAGATTGCACCTCCCCCGCCAGTTGATACATGCAGTCAGGATTTCCTTTTTCGGCCCCCTTTTTCATCCATTTGATATACCGGGCCGTTTCTTCCTTACCCCGCAGGATTTCCCAGCTGGCGCTGGTTTTGCCCTCCTGCATATACTTGTACGCCAGTGCCTTGTAATTACCGGCGGCAGCCAGTATGTCCGTATAACGCAGGAGGAGCGCATCCGGCGCCACCCCGTCTCCATGGCACATGAGTACCTCCATGGACTTGAGGTTCCCGGCCTCAGCTTCGGCCTGCAGGCGCTGTACATCCTCCGGCCTCATTTTGCGTCCGAAATAGGCCACAAGTAATACTGAGATAAAAAGGATAGCGACGATTGTGGATTTATTGTACTTCATACGAGTAATCTTCCTGGGCAAATTTACACTTTTTTTGGGGGGAAACACAAAAGGGCCAGCAGGCCCGCACCACCGCTTCTGACGGCGAGCCCCTTCCACGAGGGAAGGGGTCTGGGGATGGGGTAACGTAGACGAATCGGCGCTTGCGCCGGATTCCCCTCCGGGCGTTATTCGAAAAAAGCACCGCCGAATGGGAGGGCACTGAAAAAGGTGCCCTCCCGAATGGCGATGCTTTTTTCGTAGCCCCAAGTGATATAATATCGAACTTTTTTCTAGAGGACCTGGAGAAGATCTGGGAACTCAAAAAGTGGATTCCAGGCCCTTGTACTCAAAAAGACACCTTGCTCCGGTTTCAATGAATTCTCTTCAAGTTTAGAGTAGATATCCTCTAGTTTTTGGTCTGTTTCCAATTGTTTATACTCAATTCGATCCAAACGCTGAAATAGCTGAGCGTTTGCAACCATAAAGCGGCGCATAGCAACGAAGGCTCTGATAATCCTTATGTTTGCTTGAATGGCTCTCTCCGAAGTAAGGACACCGCTTAACATAGACACGCCAAGTTCGGTAAAAGCATATGGCGCATTTCGCCGCATATTCCATTTTGTGGTCGCAGATTGCGACCGCAAATTACTGAACTCAACTTGGGTAAGCAACTTTCAAAGAATTGCGACCCTGTTTTATTTGAATTGTGACCTCGTCTTTCCGGCGTCCGGCTATCTTTGTGCAAAACACACGATTATGAAAAGACTTTTTGCCGCAGCTATGCTGCTGATTGCCATTGCCGGATGCAAGCCGGAAACCAAGCCTTCCGTGGATCCGACTCCGGACCCGGACCCTCAACCGCCGGCAGGGATTCCCGTGGAATCCGTCACGCTGGACAACAATGAAGCCCTGATGTGGCCGGAGGTAGTGGTCCACTGCATTACAGCCACGGTGCTCCCGGAAAATGCTACTGACAAAACCGTTACCTGGGAGACTTCCGACCCTGCCATCGCAACCGTTGAAGGCGGCGAGGTGGTTGCCCATGAAGAAGGGGAGGTCACCATTACCGCCAAAGCGGGAGGTAAATCGGCCTCCTGCCATATCATCGTGGCTAGCGACAAGCCCAAAATGGTGGATATGGGTCTGTCCGTCAAATGGGCAGACAGAAACGTAGGCGCCGTTGCCCTGAGAGACTATGGTGAATTCGTCTCGGCCTTGAATCTTTGGGGATACTATTTTTCCTGGGGCAATTGCTATGAGCAGGAAGTGTATGAATGGGATTATTGCAAGCACATTAAGAATGTAAACGGTGATTACTTTTTCACTAAATACTTCGGTGATTACAGCGATGCAAGTTATTGGGTTGGAGAAGGAGCGCCCGACGGGAAGCTTATTCTGGATCCGGAGGACGATGCGGCCGTAGAAAGCTATGCGGCACGGTACGGAGAAAAGTGGCGTATGCCCTCCCAGGCCGAGTGGGCCGAACTGGTGGAAAACTGCTCACTGGAGTTCACGGAGCTCTATGGCGTCAAAGTGGCAAAAGTGACCAGCAATATTAACGGAGCGTCCATATATCTTCCGCTGGCTGGCTATATGGTGGCTTCCGATCGCAATTATGATAAGGAGTCACAGGGATACTACTGGTCTTCTTCGCTATATTCGGAAGGGCTTCCGCCGTATTCCGCTTATTGTTTCAGAGTCTCCGAAGGCTGGCCGCGGCTCGCGGGCTGGGATCGTTACATCGGCTGCTCCGTCCGCGCCGTCTACGGCGACCGTCCGCACGCAAGCGGTGTTCTTATCCTTAACGCGGAAGTGGAACCGATGCTCCCGGAAGAATACGTCCAGCTCCGTGCGAAAGTGCTCCCCGACGACGCCATCGACAACCGTGTCACCTGGAGCAGCTCCAACCCGGAAGTCGCTACGGTCGATGAAAACGGCCTGGTGTCAGCCCTAAGGGATGGGGCAGCAACCATTACAGCCAAAACCGTGGACGGAGGATTCACCAGCAGTATAGACATTACGGTCCCCGACCACTTCGTGGAGGTAAACAGTCTGGATGCATTCAACAACTGCACAACGGGGATTCCTTGCTGGATCCTGGACAACGACATAACCTACGGAACTCAAATCGTCACCCGCCAGAGCGGAATCATTAATTTAAACGGGCACAAAGTCTACAATGTCCATATGAGAAACAACACCCTCGGGCGTCTGGTCCTGCTCTGCAACGGCACCGTCACCAACCTGCTGGACGGAAACGTCGGCTGGGGAGCGGAATACGTCGGAACGGTTGTTCTGGACAACCTCAAAGTGGGAAACGTTGAGCAGGGCGTCTATACCGACGGACACCATTATGTCGTGAAAAGCGGGGAATACGTTGGGTTCAGCACCTACGGAAAAAACGGCTCCGTCATCATCTACGGCGGTAAATTCGGACTCCACTTTGATTCCAATCCGGATGCGGATTATAACCAAAGCCCCGTCACCATCTATGGTGGCAAGTTCGCTTTCAATCCTGCCACCACGGCCGGTTATATGGGCCGGAGCAAAATCACTATCCCCGCAGGCTATTCCGTGAAAGAGAATACCGACTCGGACAAGGATAATTATCCTTACATCGTCACTGCCGATTAATAACTAAAACGGAAATCTAATGGTTTACAGGAGGTCATTTGGGTATGGCGACAAAAGGAGCCCAGAGGGCTGGGGAGTTTGAGGGGCATGCCCCTCATTGTCGAAGACTATTATGGGCTACAAGAAAGACCTGCCGGTCCGGCAGGTCTTTCTTGTAGCCCCAAGTGATATAATATCGAACCTTTTTCTAGAGGACCTGGAGAAGATCTGGGAACTCAAAAAGTGGATTCCAGACCCGCGTAATCCAATTTTTCACTATCTAAAAACGGAGCAAAAAGATGATAATCGACCTTAAATATTAGGCGACTATTTCACTTGGGGGACAACTTGATTTGTGGTTTAGATAATAATTGCCACCTTTGCATCGAGATAATAAACGTGGTACGGATGAGGTAATTCGCGTAGTACAAAGGCCCCAGCTTCGAGCCTCACCGAAAGGGAAACATCCGCCACGTAGTCTTGGGGCAAAATTTATCCTTTTCAGACTATTAGAAACCAATTCTGCGGCGGACAGTGTTGTCCAGTTTTTCCGCGTTGCAGTAGGAATAAAGGACGGAAAGTCTGTCTTCCGGCCCACCATTCAGGATAGTGCCGATGGAGTACTTCCGGGCGATGTTTTCCATCTGGCCGCCACTGAACTCGTAGGCGGCGGCAAGGAGGGAGTACTCCTGGTCGTTGAGGGACGGAATCATTGTTTCCCAAATCTTCTTCCGGACCTCAACGTCAGGCTTTTCGAAGCAGATTTTGTACAGGAAGCGGCGCTCGAAGGCCGGGTCCAGGTTCTGCGTGAGGTTGGTAGTAGCGATCATGATGCCGTCCAGATTCTCCATTTCCTGCAGAATAATATTCTGAATGGAGTTCTCCATCTTGTCCACGGCCGATGTAGCTCCTTCATGACGTATTCCAATGATGGCATCGGCCTCGTTGAAAAGGAGGATGGGAGCCCGCTCGGAGCGCTCTACGGCCATACGGTAGCGATCGAAGACCTCCTTGATGTTCTTCTCGCTCTCTCCCACCCATTTGCTCTTGATGTCCGGCACATTCACGGCCATGATGGCTCGGCCGGTCTGGCGTGCCAGCTGGTAAACCGTCTCGGTTTTGCCGGTTCCCGGAGCACCATAAAAGAGGCAGGCAAAGCCGCTGCGGAAGCCGCTGTCCTTCATCCGGCTGCGGATTTCGTTGTAACGGTCCGGCATCAGGAAGGAGTGCAGATCATCCACCTGCGGGGCGTTCTTGGCCGTATAGAAGAGCGCTTTTTCGGCAAGCGTTTCCGGCTTGATTAAGCCCCCCATCGTTTTCTCTGCAGAGCGG
>CAJOHK010000031.1 GCA_905234285.1 uncultured Bacteroidales bacterium | reverse complement strand
TCGCGGGACACCCAAATCGAAGTTTGAATCAGCCTCTCACGATGCTGTAAGGGCGGTTTTTGTCAGCGGACTGGAAAAGTGCGGAAAACAGGAAAACACTCCGCGATATGAAAAAACTACTCATTTTGGCCGTCGCCCTTTTGGGCATTATCGCCGCTTTTACTTCCTGCGCAAAGTCCTCTGATCCCCTGGCCGGTACCTCTTGGAGAGCCAATCTTGATTATAATGAAGTCATTACGCTTCAAATAGGCGCCAACATGACGGGAACGGGGTATGTCCAGGACATGGAGGATTATGGTGAGGTAGAGGAAACCTTTACCTTCACTTATACCTACTCAGACGCCAGCAAAACCGCGGGCACCTTGTTTCTCACCCCGCAGGGGTATTATGGATCCATCACCGTTTTGGCAACCTTTACCATCGCGAACAATATGTTGTATGTGACGGGCAATTTCTTCGGCTACGGTGCTTCGACAACCATCGCGTTTAACAAGATTTGACCGTTTCCTGGAAACCATACGGGCGCTATGTAACCTTTACGGCAGCCCTGTGCATGCTTGCGACGCCTTCTTTCGAAGGGGTCGCTCTTGCGCTTGTGCTGCTGCTGCCCGCCGCCTTCCTTAAAGAAAAGGCCGCCTCGGTGGTCATGGCCATCCTGGCCGAATGCGTGGGCCTGGTCTGCCTGGCCGATATCTTTTGCCAGGAGTTCTTTGCCTCTTCCCTGAATGCGCGCCTGGTCCAGATTGTCACGGAAACCGACGCCAGCGGGGCCGGCGAGTTCCTGCACATCTTTGCCAACTGGATGCTGCTGGCCCGATGGCGCATCGTCGGCTCCATCCTCCTGATGCTGGCCATTCCCTTCGCCGGGTTCCTCCCTCTGAGCCAGAAGGTGGCCCGATGGTGGGTGGCGGCCCTGGCCCTGCCTGGCCTTATCGGCCTGGTCTCCTTTGTCCGGGACAGCGAAAAGGCCCTCCAGGCTTCGGCGCCTACACGCTTCGCGGCAGCTGTGGCCCAGCTCCGGCGGGAGACTCATGCGTTGGACAAGCTCAGCGAAAGCACCCGGCAGGCCTGGCCGGACAGTTGCACCTTTGACTCGCCGCACGTGGTGCTGGTGATAGGGGAGAGCTTCAACAAGCACCATGCATCGGCCTACGGTTATTCCCTGGAGACGACTCCTTGCCTGGACGCCCGCGCCCGGGAAGGCTCGCTGGTCTTTTTTGCCGATGCCGTGAGCCCCTGGAACTTTACGGTGAATGCCCTTACCGCCCAGTTTTCCCTCACGCCCGACGGCCCTCTTTTCCCTGTCCTGCTGCGCCGGGCCGGTTATGCAGTGAACTTCTATTCCAACCAATATGCAGCCCGGAAATCTTTCCGGGATCAGGACTCGGGCCTTCTTTTCTTCCTGCGGGACTCGCTCATTTGCGCGCAGCTCTTTGACAACCGGAACGCCCGCAAATACAAGTACGACCTGGATCTGGTAACCTCTGTACCCCAGTCCCAAGGCCCCTGTCTGGACATTATCCAGCTCAAGGGGCAGCACTATGAGTATTCGCGCCGATATCCTAAGTCCTTTGCCCGCTTCCCGGAAGCCTACGACAACGCCACCCTTTATGTCGATTCTGTGCTGGACAGCCTCCTTTCCCTCTATGAGTGCAGCAACACCGTGGTAGTGTTTGTGAGTGACCATGGGGAATCTATCGGCGGTCCGGGCATCGGGCGCTCGCACGGCAAACCCACCCCGGAAGTAGCCCGGGACCAGTTTGAGGTGCCTATGTTTATCTGGTGCTCGCCCGCCTACGCCGAGGCCCATCCGGGTATGCTGGACCGCATTCGGGAAGCATCGGCCCGTCCCTTCTACACCCGGGACATTTCCCAGCTCATCCTGGGCCTCACCGGCCTCCATTCCCCCTGGACCCAGCCCTCCCTGAACGTTCTGTCGCCTGCGTACCAGCCTCCCCGCCGTGTCCTCGCCGGTACCGTGGATTACGACCAATTATGACGATCACTTAAGTTACTGATATTCAATTAGATGCTAATATTCAGTCCGGCAAATAGCCGGACTGAATTTTCATAAAACGCTATGAATCAGCAGGTTAAGTGATCGCCTTGGAATGGCGCCGCGGTGATTCTAAATAATTATTATCTTTGCAGCATGGAAGTACGCGCGAAAAAAGCCCTGGGACAGCATTTCTTGACCGACCAGAAGGTGGCCCGGGCCATTGTGGATGCCCTCCATGGCGGCCTGCCCACTTTGGAGGTAGGTCCCGGCATGGGCGTGCTCACGCAGTATCTGTTGCAGCGGGAAGACGTGGACCTTAAGCTGGTAGAGATTGACTCGGAGAGCGTGGAATACCTGCTTACGCATTTCCAGGGCATGCAGGGCCGACTCATGGAGGCCGATTTCCTCACCCTCAAGCTGGAGAAAATCTTCCCCGAGAACTTTGCTGTAATCGGCAATTTCCCCTACAACATCTCGTCCCAAATCTTTTTCAAAGTGCTGGATCATAAGGACCGCATCCCCGAGGTCGTGGGCATGGTCCAGAAGGAAGTGGCCGAGCGCATTGCCGAGAAACCCGGCACCAAAACCTACGGCATCCTTAGCGTGCTGCTGCAGGCCTGGTACGATATAGAATACCTGTTCACGGTAGGCTCCGGCTGCTTTGCCCCGCCGCCCAAGGTGGAGAGCGCCGTCATAAGGCTCACCCGCAACTCCCGCACCAGCCTGGGCTGCGACGAGGCCCTGTTCAAAACGGTGGTAAAAACCGCCTTCGGCCAGCGCCGCAAGATGATGCGCAACCCGCTCAAGCCCCTGGCCACGGCCAAGGCCGCAAGGGAGGGCTGGTCAGCCGACCAACTGGCCGAGTTCCTCTCCCGGCCGGTATTCTCCCAGCGCCCGGAACAGCTGAGCGTAGAGGATTTCATCGCTTTAACCTTGTTACTAACTTAACCGCATAATCGCTATGCTCAAAAAGATCGCTTTCCTGTTTGCCGCAGTGGCCGTGTTCGCTGCCTGTGGAGAGTTGCAAAAAGATGACGAAGAAGAAACCAAAGAGAAAGAGGCGCCCGCTGCGGTGATCCCCATGGGCCGTTCCGGGGATACCGGCAACTATATTACCCGTTTGGACATGTATGGCCTCTTCTCCAGGACGAGTGTCAGTGCCGGTGGTCTAACAACCGTCGAGGCCTGGTACAACCAATATGTCCTGATTACCTATAACGATAACGGCAGCCCGGCAAGAATGGATGTTCTCTCCTATGACGCTACCAACAAAAAGACGGCAGACAGCTACTCCATGACTTTTGCTTATGATGACAAAGGCGGGTGCACCATTACCACCACCGGCGGCGGCCCTACCTATACGGTGACCAAAACGGACAGCGGTTATAACTGGACGGTTTATCATAATAACAGACAAGATGTTACGGTCTATACCCTGGATGCCAACCGGCGCGCCGTCAAGATTGGCGATCAACCGGTTACCTGGTCCAATGGGAATATCAGCAAAATGACTGGCAGCGGCACAACCTATACTCTTGAGTATGGCTCCGAAAAGAATGAATGGGCCGGGTTCGATATGATAGGCCATCTGCTAACCCAGAGGGGTTTTGCCGACTGGTTCCTTACCCGGAATCTGCCCACTAAGCTCACATCTGCCAGCGATGGGAACTACATGAATTTCTCATATGAGCGGGACAGCAAGGACCGTCTAAGCAAAATCTCTCTTTCCGGAACAGCCTTTCCCAAAAGCCCTGATGGCAACAAACCTTATATAGAACTCAAATACGGCAAACAGCTCCTTCCAAAATTTGATTAGAAGCTATTTCATAGCACTGTTGGCAGTCTTGTGTGTGGGGCCGATGGCCCGCTCGCAGGAGGCCGATGCGTGGCAGCGGATTCGTCTGCCGTACCGTCCCCTGGCGCAGCTTTTGGCCGATACCCCGACCGAGGAGCCCACGGCCGGCAACACCGTGGAGATCCTCCGCAACGGGGAGCAGTACCTGGGAAAGCTGGTCCAGGACATCCTGGATGCCCGCAGCTATGTGCATATGGAATACTTCGAGTATTTCAAGGACTATGGCAGCCGGCTGGTGCGCTCGGCCCTGATGCTCAAGGGCCTGGACAGCCTTGAGGTGCGCTACATCGAGGAAGACTTCATGAACTTTCCCAACTCCAACGCCTACTTTAACCAGATGCGCTGGGCCGGGGTGGAGGTGGAACACTACTCCTTCTTCTGGTGCAATCGGCGCAACCACCAGAAAATCGTCACCATCGACGACGCCGTGGCCTACGCCGGCGGCATGAATATCGGCAACCACTATTTTTATGAGTGGGACGATACCCATCTGCGCCTCACCGGCCCCTGTGTGCGCAAGTTGGAGGAGCTCTATGCCCTCATGTGGAAGCGCGTAAAGGGGAAGCCTTCGCGGGGGGCTTCGGCCCAGGTGGTTCCGGAGGTCCCCGCCGACGCCTACAGGGACGTCATCGTGCAAATGGTCTCCGACGAGCCCGACCATCGGCATCAGATCATGGAGGGCTACCTGTGGATGCTGGAGAACTGCCAGGACTATCTGTATATTGAGACGCCCTACTTTACACCGCCCAAAGTGGTGCGCGAAGCTATGAAAAAGGCCGTTATGCGCGGTCTGGACCTGCGTCTCCTGATTCCCGAAGTCACCGACATGAAGGTGGCCGACCCCGCCAACCGTTCCTACTACAAGGAGTGCCTGGAGGCCGGCATCCGCATCTTCGAGAGCACCGGCCGATTCAACCACAGTAAGCTCTTTGTAGCCGATGACTACGTCTCCAGCATCGGCTCGGCCAACGTGGACGGCCGCTCCCTCACGCGCAATTATGAGAACAACACCTACTTCTACGACCCCGCCGTAGCGCAGGATATCAAGGAGCACTTCCTGGAGGAATGTGCGGCTGGCCACGAGGTTACCCTGGAGACTCTGGAAAGCTGGACCTGTGGCCGCAAAATGGGCAACGGCCTGGCCCGCATCCTGGCTCCGCAAATCTAACCCTCCGGCGCGTTCACCTATCATATTGAGTATGAGCTTGTTATAAAAATTCAGTCCGGCTATTTGCTGGACTGAATGTTAGTAAAATGTTGAATATGAGTAAGTTAGGTGATCGCAGGGAAAACTTTTATTATTCTGCTATTTTTTTGCTATTTTTGTAAGTTAATCTACGAGAATAGCAAAAAACAGCATAGTATGTACAGAACTCACACCTGCGGAGAACTCCGCATTGAAAACAAAGGACAGCAGGTGACGCTGGCCGGATGGGTGCAAAAGGCCCGTAAACTGGGCGGCATGACCTTCGTAGACCTGCGCGACCGCTATGGCATTACGCAGCTGGTCGTGGAGGCCGATGCCCCCGCTGCGCTGGTAGAAACCGCCACCTCCCTGGGCCGCGAATTCGTGATTCAGGTCACCGGAGAAGTAGTGGAGCGCCAGGCCAAGAACGCCAAAATGCCCACCGGCGACATCGAGATAAAAGTATCGGCCATTAATGTGCTCAACAAGAGCGTCACGCCGCCTTTCACCATCGAGGAAGAGTCCGACGGCGGCGAGGATCTTCGCGCCAAGTACCGTTACCTGGACCTGCGCCGCGGACCGCTTCAGCGCGCTTTGGCGTTAAGGCACAAAGTGGCCCACGAAGCCCGCAACTATCTGGACAGCCTCGGCTTCATGGAAATCGAGACTCCGTACCTTATCAAGAGCACCCCGGAAGGTGCCCGCGACTTTGTGGTTCCGTCCCGCATGAACCCCGGTCAGTTCTACGCCCTGCCGCAGAGCCCCCAGACCTTCAAGCAACTCCTCATGGTGGCCGGCTATGACCGCTACTTCCAGATTGTCCGCTGCTTCCGCGACGAGGACCTCCGCGCCGACCGTCAGCCCGAGTTCACCCAGATTGACTGCGAAATGTCCTTCGTGGAGCAGGAAGACGTCCTCAACACCTTCGAGGGCATGATGCGCACCCTGTTCAAGAATGTGCTCAATGTCGATATACCCAACCCGCTGCCGCGCATGAGCTGGTACGATGCCATGGACAAATACGGCTCCGACAAGCCCGATGTGCGCTTCGGCATGACCATCCACGAGCTCACCGACATAGCCAAGGGCAAGGGCTTCAGCGTGCTGGACGAGGCCGCCTACATCGGCGCCATCTGCGTCCCCGGCGCGGCCGAATACACCCGCAAGCAAATTGACGAGCTCACCGAATGGGTCAAGCGCCCGCAGGTGGGTGCCAAAGGCCTCATCTATGTGCGCGTAAACGCCGACGGCTCCTTCAAGAGTTCTGTGGACAAATTCTACGGGGCCGATGACCTGGCCGCCTGGGCCGCAGCCGCCGAGGCCAAGCCCGGAGACCTGATGCTGGTGATGAGCGGTGCAGCCAAGCGCAAAGTACAAACCATGCTGGGCGTCCTGCGTCTGGAGATGGGCGGCCGCCTGGGCCTGAGGAACCCGCACGAGTTCGCTCCGCTGTGGATTGTGGACTTCCCGCTGCTGGAATGGGATGACGAAACCCAGCGTTTCTACGCCATGCACCATCCCTTCACCGCCCCCAAGCCGGAGCACGAAAAATGGTTCTACAGCAATGAGAAGGCCGATTTGGAGCGCGTCTGCGCCAACGCCTACGACTTTGTGCTCAACGGCAACGAGCTGGGCGGCGGTTCCATCCGTATCCACAACGCCGATATGCAAAAACGCATGTTTGAGGTGCTGGGCATCGGCCCCGAGGAAGCCGAGTATAAGTTCGGCTTCATCATCAACGCCTTCCAGTATGGCGCCCCGCCGCACGGAGGTCTTGCCTTCGGCTTTGACCGCGTGTGCGCTCTCATGGGCGGTCAGGACACCATCCGCGACTACATTGCCTTCCCCAAGAACAACCAGGGCCGTGACGTCATGATTGACAGCCCGTCGGAGATTGACCAAACCCAGCTGGACGAGCTCCAAATTGCCCTGAACGTTAAGGCCGAATAATGAATTCTGCCTCTTTCAACGATATCTTTTCTGAGGGTTGCGAATTGTTGAATAATTGGCAGCCAGGGGCGGGTATCGGGAGTCCGGTTGCACCTTTTGATGTTCTTGACTTCTTCTGCT
Organism: uncultured Bacteroidales bacterium; assembly: GCA_905234285.1. GTDB lineage: Bacteria > Bacteroidota > Bacteroidia > Bacteroidales > UBA932 > Cryptobacteroides. The sequence continues at coordinate 19,729 of CAJOHK010000031.1, read as the reverse complement.
GCGCAGGAGGGGCATCTTTGGGTTTTGCCTGTCTTCCTTCCTTTTTTCGTGTTTTGGGAGGTGTTGACATTGATTCAACCGCGTTGCAATCGTACCAAAAGAACTTTAACACCCCTGTTTTGCAGAAAGACATTATGTCTGTGCAAGTGGATGAACTAAAGACCTATTTTGGCATTACCGACCGTCCGCTTGTCCTTATAGGATGTGCGCCCTGTCAGGGCTTTTCTACGCACAGGAAACGATATCATGATATCAGCGAAGATCAGCGGAATACATTAATAGGCTTTTTTGCCGAGATTGCGGTAAAGTTGAATCCGGCGTATGTGGTGATGGAAAATGTCCCCGAGATTTTACGGGGGAAGTATATCTATCACTATGAAGAAGCCAAAGCTGTATTCGAGTCACACGGATACAGGGTTTGCCAAAAAATATACAATGCCGCTGGGACAGGTGTCCCCCAATCACGGCAAAGAGCCATTATCATAGCCACCAGGTCACAGTCTTATCAGCTGCCAGAAGAATGGCTTTCGCCCACCGAGTATGTCACCGTAAGGCAGGCTATCGGCCAGCTTCCTCCCGTTGCATCAGGTGCTGTTCCTGAACCGGGGGGTGATCTCCTTCATGTTTGCTCCAGACATAAAGAGTCCACGCTGGCTGTCATTCGCCGGGTCCCCCATGATGGCGGTTTCCGCCCCAGAGGGGTCGGCCCCCGGTGCCTCGACCGAGTTAAAGGGTTCAGTGATGTGTACGGTCGACTCAGTTGGGATAAGCCTTCCGTGACTATTACCCGCTATGCCCGTAATCCTGCCAGCGGCCGGTTTTCTCACCCGGAACAAGACCGGGGCCTCACTGTCCGGGAAGCTGCCCGGCTCCAGAGTTTTCCAGATGGCTTTGCATGGTGTGGGAATCCCGGAAAGTGCTTCCATCAAATAGGGGAAGCGGTCCCTCCGCTGTTATCCTTGGCCATCGCGTCAAGTATTGCCGATGATACGACAAAATAAATGTCCGCGTATAAGTGCATAGATTGTTTTTCCGGTGCCGGGGGGCTTTGTCTGGGCCTCACGCAGGCTGGATTTGACGTCGTGTACAGTTTTGACATTGATGCGAAAGCCATCGCTACCATGCGTGCCAATTCGGACCTGTTTAATAATCACCGCTGCGAGGTCCGTGACATTACAACAATTCAAGTTAAGGAGTTGCTTTCCTCCTTGTCGTTGGAACCGGGCGAGTTGGATTTGTTGGCCGGCGGTCCTCCCTGTCAAGGTTTCTCCATTCAGCGCAGGGGAATGGATCAGGATGCCAGGAACTTGCTGGTTGAGTCCTATTTTTTGCTTGTGCAAGGTGTCGCTCCCAAAATGTTCCTCATGGAGAATGTCCCGGGCATTGAGGGAAAAAGGGGACACAATCTGCTGCATCAGCTTTTGTCCCGGATGAGCGAACGCTATTTTATCCATGAGCAAATCCTGGATGCCCGGAATTATGATGTTCCACAGCGCAGGCGCCGGGTGGTTATAGTGGGTGAAAGGAAAGATGCCGGGAGTCCGTTTTTTGCCTATCCGGCTCCTTCAAGCCGAACAATAACCGTTCGCGATGCTATAGGACATCTTCCGGAGCCGCCGTTGGACGGTAGTGATTATCCTGGGCTACCCTTGCATCGGCGCGACCGCTTAAGCCATCTTAATCTTGAGCGTTTGATGCACTTGAAGGAGGGTCAGGGGCGTGATTATCTTCCGGATTATCTGTTGGCCGACTGTCATAAGCGCAGTTCGACGGTTATCGGCCATCGCAATGTCTATGGCCGGATGGCGTGGGATGATGTGGCCCCTACCATTACTGCCCGTTTTGACAGTTTTACGCGAGGGCAGTTTGGGCATCCGGAGCAAAACAGAAGTATATCATTACGCGAAGGAGCGTTGTTGCAAACTTTTCCGAAAAACTTTATCTTTGTGGGTAATAAGGTCGAGGTAGCCAGGCAAATTGGAAATGCTGTTCCTGTAAACTTGGCACGGACGATAGGTGAGCAACTGATAAAGTGTTTGGACAGATGGACGACATTAAATCGCTGACAGAAGGGTATCTGAAGGAACTGGATAAGGTTTACCAATATGGGAAACAGTCCGGGACCACCACGGCCGAGTTATCTTTTCGCCCAGCTCTGGACAACTTTTTTGAGGGATTATCCCGCTACATTTCTCCCTGCATAGGCCATGTTTTTGAGCCCCGCGCACAAGGCAAATCCGGTCGGCCCGACTGGCTGTTTTTCAATAAAGAGACCATGGGGAGCTATGGTTATGTGGAAGCCAAGGGCTTTAATCCCAATCAGCCGCTGCAGCCGCAATCTTACCGGGCTCAGGTTCAACGCTATCTGTATCTGGGTAATCCGGTCATCCTCACGGATGGCATAGACTTTATCATGTACGAGCCAAATGGTAACGTACAGAGCGTTTCGCTGTGCAAAAAACCCATAAAGAACGGTCAGATTACCGTTTCGCCGGCCCTTTTTCCATTTTTTCAATGCTTCTTTAAAGAAGAAGGTCACAGGCCGATATCAGAAAAGCAGCTTGTCGCCGAATTGTCTTCCCGGGCAAAATGTCTATGTGAAGATATAGAAGACATTTTGTCTTTAAGCGAGGATGAGGCCGAGGATGAAGCCGAGCGTCAGACGATAGTTTCATTGAATCAACTATGGAAAATTGCCGCAGACAGCCACGACAGCACGCTCAAAGATAATCACCACTTTGCCAGTTTTGTGTCCCAGATTCTGGCATTTGGCTTGTTGTATGCCCACCGCTGCCTTCACACGGACGGAATGGCTCCCAATGAATGCTATAAAAGGTTGCAGGCGTTCTGGACATCCCGTTCTTACAAGAAAGACGCCGGGAGACTGGTCCCTTTCAAAAACTTACTGGAAGCCTTGTCTGCCGAGTTGCAATCTCCTTTCAGTAAATTGGGAATATGGTACGACAGTACTCGCAGGCGGCTCTCTTGTATTAAGTTGTCAGAGAAACAAGTCCAGGCTCCGGACTTCCACGGTTTATACGAGACTTTCCTGAGCCAATATGACGGAAAGACACGAAGCGATTTTGGAGCATGGTACACACCCATGTGCCTGGCCGAATATGTTACCCGTTTCGTTAAAGCCGTTTCCCTTATAGCCTTGCCGGGACAGGATTTGTTTGCACGGCCGGTAAAAATCATTGATCCCTGTTGCGGGACCGGTACTTTTTTAGAGGCGGTCTTTAAAAACATGGACCTGCACCCGCAGTCGCAGATCATAGGCTTTGAAATTCTTCCGGTTCCATACGCCTTGGCCAATTACAGAATTTCCATGCTTCCGGTAGAAGAACCTGCCGACATAGAGATTGTCCTGACCAACACCTTGAGTGATTGCACTTTCAAACGCATGCATGTTCAAGGCGGTGCGACGGACACAGTTTCCGCTTTTTTTATTAAGGAGCAAAACAAAGCTCAAAAGTTGTCTTCTCCACCGCTTACCGTTATTCTGGGCAATCCTCCTTGTTCAGACTCTTTCTTCGGCAGGAATGAAGGCTCCGTCATTTCCAAACTGATGGACGATTTTCGTCCTCCAAAACAAGAGCGCAAGGCAAGGTCCAACATCATGAAACAGGTTGTAAACGAAAGCCAGATGTTCTTGAGGTGGTGTCTCTATAAAGCAGAGCAGAGCCGTCCCTCCATTTTTGCGGTCATCATGCCCTCTGCCTTTGCCGCACATGATTCCTATCAAAGTGCAAGACAATATCTGGCCAGGAAGGTGGCCGATTTATGGGTGTTGCCTTTTGATACCGATAATCGAGCGGGTCACAAAGGCCAGAATCTGTTTGGAACAAGACAGGGGCGCCTTTTGTTGGTGGGTATCGTTAAATCCGGGTCGGCGGGTGTCGGGCACATCCATTATAAGTCCATTGTCCATTATACACGGAAAGAAAAAACCGATTTCTTCTCGGCCGGAATCAACCTTCATGATAGCTGGCAGACTATGCGGCTGGAGGATGACTGGGCTTTTGTCCCCAGGAATCCGCATAACAAGGAATTATATGAGAGCTTCTTCCCGTTAACTTCTGTTTTTGAGAGATACTGTTCGGGGATTAAAGCTTCTCCCACTGCTTTGCTGGTACATTGTTCAGAGGGGCAGTTATTAAGGAGGTGCCGGTATATTGCCGATGCCGGCAAAACGTATGAGGACATCAAGGAAAGATGGTTCAGCGGGCAGCAGAAGATTCCGGCCGGGGATAAACTCTCCTGGCCGGTAAGGATGGCCATGCAGACAATAGACGCGGATAGTGTCTTCCCGTATAGTTTCAGACCCTTCCTGACGGCCAGGATATTATTAGACTCAAAGGTGACAGAAGCATTAAAGTCTGCTTCTGGTGAAGGAATGCGGGTGAGGCCCGAATTACAGTCGGCTTTTGCCTCTTCAGAAGTCTTTGGTTTTGCGATAGCTCCCACTCCGGCAACCATCAGCACTGCGATGGAAAAATTCACATCGTTCTGCTGGCATCTTCCCGACAATGATCTGGTGTCCAGAAACAATGCCCGGATTTTTTGTAATCGCTTCCCGGAATACAAGACCCAACGCGACTGGGACAAGGGGATAAAGAGCAATATAAACAAGTCGTTAGTGAGAATATTGGCCCAAACATATTTTTCCCCCGAAGAGAGCGTGGAGGACCTGCTGTTGTTTTACGTTTATGGCGTACTCAATTCTAAGGCCTATTTTCATGCCTTTTCTTCCAAGCTCTACTCAAGCACGGGAGTATTGCCCGCCATTCCCATTACCGCCGATAAAGACTTTTTTAAGCGTATGGCAGAAATCGGCAAAGCCATGGCAAATACAGAGAAAGACGGGTATCATGCTGGAGATGAAGCCGTGAGAAGCGCTGTACTGGAGATGCCTTTGCTCGATAAAGCCGAATATTGCTTTGATAAGTATGTCATCAAAGGGGACTCCATAACGTTGCTTTGGCAGAAACAGCCCGTTCTGGTATTTCGCGTCAAGCCGGAGTTGTTGTCTTTCAAGGTTTCCGGATATGAGGTAATCAAAACCTGGCTCAAGTTCCATCAGTACGCCTATTATCGTAAAGCATGTCCTCTTGACGACATGAACCATCTGTGTAATCTGGCTGGGTGTATCAATACTTATTTGGATTTGGTTAACGAGGCCGATACCGCTTTTTTAAGTATCATAGGCTCGTCTTTGGTAAAAAGATTTGCGTAGTGAGAACCTTGCCGCAATACGACCTTAGTGCACGAAACACTTTCAGGATAAAGGTGTCATGCGCACTTTATATAGAGATTGAGTCGGAGGAAGACCTTCCCGGACTGGACTTTGATGCCCTGCCCCAGCCCGTCATGGTCATGGGCGGCGGCAGCAACCTGCTGTTTACCGGAGATTTCCCCGGCACCGTACTGCACGTTGCTGCCTTCGGTGGAATCCTCGTGGACCAGGTCCAGGATAGTTTTGGACTCAGTCTAATTTCTGATGCTGGACTAAGTCCAGTAACTATGGCTCCCAATGGCCTACAAGGCACATGTGGTGGACCTGGTCCAGGGGGCAAAAATGGTCCTGGTCCAAAAGTGAGTTGGACCTGGTCCAAGGGAGAGAACGAAGTCATGGTCACAGTTCCGGCGGGGACTGTCTTCGATGACTTCTGTGCCTGGGCGGCGGCCGAAGGACTCTGGGGCCCGGAGAATCTGTCGCTCATTCCGGGTGAAGTGGGGGCCAGCGCTGTGCAAAACATTGGTGCCTATGGCGTAGAGGCCAAAGACATCATCGCCGATATCAGGGCCTGGGACCGCATGGAAGGCCGTTTTGTGGATATTGACCCGGTCGATTGTGCGTACGGTTACCGTACCTCCAAGTTCAAAACCGAATGGAAAGGCCGCTACATCATTACGGCCGTTACCTACCGTCTTAGCAAAACGCCCCAACCCAAACTGGATTACGGTGGTGTCCGAAAAGCTTTAGAGTTAACTGGTGTTGGGGTATGCCCTTCGGAGACTTGTGCACCCCCGCACAAGGGTAGTGGGAGGGGCCCGCTGGAGACAAGTTCCTGCAAAGCAGGGACGCAGGAAACAGTGGGAGGGGCCGGAACGGAGCGAAGCGGAGTGGAGTTCTCCGAAGGGCATACCCCAACAGCATTAACGCCCCAACTCATTCGGGACACCATTATCGGCATACGGAATCAAAAGCTGCCGGATCCGGCGGTTACAGGCAGCGCAGGTAGCTTTTTCTGTAACCCGGTTATTAGCAGGGAACACTTTGCTAAGATTGTGGAAACGGCCAGGAAGGACAACGGGCCGGGGTATGAGGTTCCGCATTATGTGGTGGGGGACAATATCAAGGTCCCGGCGGCCTGGATGATTGAGCAGTGCGGCTTCAAGGGGGCTGTGAATGGCGGCGCCCAGGTGTACCCCAAGCAGCCGCTGGTGATAGTGAATGCCAGCGGGAGCGCCACGCCGCAGGAGATTATCGGCCTGGAACAAAAGATTATTGATACCATAGCCGGCAAGTACGGCATTGTCCTCCATCCAGAGGTGGAACACGTGGGCGTAAGTAATTAATAATTAGTAAGATAAATAATTATCCCCGGGCAAAAATGACTGGGGACAAACAAGTAAATAGTTATAAATCAAACAGATACCCCCACGGGCAAAAAGCACCCAGAGTAACATGTCTAAGTTTATCATCGAAGGCGGACACAAACTGTCCGGTACCATTACCCCGCAGGGTGCCAAGAACGAGGCCCTGGAGGTGATCAGCGCCGTGCTGCTCACCAGCGAGCCTGTGACCATCTCCAATATCCCGGAAATCCTGGATGTCAGGAACCTCATCGAACTGCTGCAGAAGATGGGCGTTAAAGTGACCCGCCTGGCCAAAGGCATGTACACTTTCCAGGCCGATGAAGTGGACACTTCCTACATTGAAACCGAGGAGTTTGTGAAAAAGTGCGCCGCCCTTCGCGGGAGCGTCATGGTGGTGGGTCCGCTCCTGACCCGCTTCGGCCATGCCTGGTTTCCCAAACCCGGTGGCGATAAAATCGGCCGTCGGCGCGTAGACACCCACCTGGACGGTATGCGCAATCTGGGGGCGCAGATGGAATACGACGCCACGCGCCGCGCTTTCCACCTTACCGTGGAAGACCGCCTTACCGGCCGATACATGCTGCTGGACGAGGCCTCGGTCACCGGTACCGCCAACATCGTGATGGCTGCTGTCCTGGCCAAGGGAACCACCACCATCTACAACGCCGCCTGCGAACCTTACCTGCAGCAGCTGTGCAAGATGCTGGGCCGCATGGGTGCTTTCATCGACGGCGTGGGTTCCAACCTGCTGCGCGTACACGGGGTGGAAAAACTGCACGGCACATTGCACAAGATTCTGCCGGACATGATTGAGGTGGGCTCCTTTATCGGCATGGCCGCCATTTGCCGCAGCAGCCTCACCATCAAGGATGTATCCTACTACGACCTGGGCATCATCCCCGATGCCTTCCGTCGGCTGGGCATCAACCTGGAGCAGCGCGGCGACGACATTTTTGTCCCCGAGCAGGAGTCCTACGAGATTGACTCCTTCCTGGACGGCTCCATCATGACCCTGGCCGATGCCCCCTGGCCGGGCCTTACCCCGGACCTCTTGTCCGTGATGCTGGTGGTGGCTACGCAGTGCAAGGGCAGTGTCCTCATCCACCAGAAGATGTTTGAGAGCAGGCTGTTCTTCGTGGACCGGCTCATCGACATGGGTGCCCAGATCATTCTGTGCGACCCGCACCGGGCCGTGGTAATCGGCCACGACCACCGCATCACCCTCAAGGCGGCGCGGCTGGTGAGCCCCGATATCCGTGCCGGTATCGCCATGCTGCTGGCGGCCATGAGTGCCAAGGGGACTTCTACCATCGACAATATTGAGCAGATTGACCGCGGCTACGAGGACATCGAAGGCCGCCTGAACGCCCTCGGCGCCCATATTACCAGAGCATGATCAGTTTTACCTGCGACTACATAGAAGGGGCGCATCCCCTGATTCTGCAGCGGCTCATGGAGACCAACTTGGACCAGGAACCCGGCTACGGTGAGGATCGCTTTTGCGCATCGGCCAAGGCCAGGATCCGTGAGGCCATTGGCTGCCCCGGGGCCGATGTCTTCTTCCTGGTAGGCGGCACCCAGACCAATGCCACGGTCATTGATGCCGTTCTTCGGCCCGGCGAAGGCGTCCTGGCCGCAGCTACCGGGCACATCGCCGTGCACGAGGCCGGCGCCGTGGAAACGGCCGGCCACAAAGTGCTGCCGCTGGCGCAGCAGGAGGGGAAGTTCTCGGCCCAAAGCCTGGCCGTCTGGCTGGAAAGTTTTTACGCCGACGCCTCCTGGGAGCACATGGTGGCTCCGGGAATGGTCTATCTGTCTTTCCCCACCGAATACGGCACGCTTTATTCCAAGGCCGAACTGATGACCATCAAGGCGGTCTGTGTTAAGTACGGGCTGCCGCTGTTTCTGGATGGCGCCCGTCTGGGCTATGGCCTGGCAAGTCCTTCCTGTGATCTTGGCCTCAAGGATTTGGCGCAGATATGCGATGTGTTCTACATTGGCGGGACCAAGGTGGGCGCCCTTTGCGGCGAAGCCGTGGTTTTCCCTGCGGGGAATGCTCCTAAAGGCTTTTTAACTACCATCAAGCGCCATGGTGCCTTGCTGGCCAAAGGCCGGTTACTGGGTGTGCAGTTCGATGCGCTGTTTACCGACAATCTGTACATGCAGCTGGCCAAGAATGCCATTGACCGGGCCTTGGAACTGAAGGAACTGTTTATTTCCAAGAGTATTCCTTTCTATCTGGATTCTCCCACCAATCAGCAGTTTCCCATTCTTACTGCCGGCCAGATACAGGCTTTGCAGGGGAGTGTGAACTTTGAGGTTTGGGAGAAGCTTCCGGATGACCGTTATGTGACGCGCTTTGCCACCAGCTGGGCCACCACGCCCGAGAAAGTGGCTGCCTTGGGACAATTACTGGACTTTTAGCTTATGGATTACGGCAAGTTTTTCTCGGCCGATGTGCCTTCCTTCCTGCGCTCGCCTGTCCGTGAAATCTTCAGGAAGGTGGACCTGCAGGCCATTTGCTCCTTTGCGGGCGGCTACCCTGCGGCGGTCACATTCCCCCTGGCCGAAATTCCCTCGCTCACAGCCCGCGTTCTGGAAAAGTACGGCACCAAAGCCCTCCAGTACGGCGCCACGCAAGGCGTCCCGGAGCTTCGCCAGGCCATCGCCGACCGCTATGGCGTCCCCGTGTCCCAGGTGCAAATCACCACTTCCTCCCAGCAGGGCATCGACGTGTGTTCCCGTGTGTTCCTGAATCCCGGCGACGTGGTCCTGGCCCACAATCCCGTGTACCTGGGCGCCCTCCAAAGCTTCAGGGCCTATAGGGCCGAGGTGGTGGACATCCCCCTACCCTTGTGCGGGGGTGCACAAACCCCCGAAGGGATGTCTCTCACCTCGCCCCCCAAGTTCATCTATGTAATTCCGGACTTCAATAATCCCTCTGGGGAAACCATGAGTCTGGAGGAACGGAAAGCGTTGGTGCGCCTGGCCCGGGAGATGGATGTGCTGATAGTAGAGGATAGCCCTTACCGGGAACTGCGTTATAGTGGGGAGCAGTTGCCTACCATTCGGGAGCTGGCCCCGGAGCGGACGCTTCATCTGGGGAGTTTCTCCAAGATTTTTGCACCGGGGTTCCGGCTGGGGTGGATTATCGGCCCGGAGGAATTGCTGGAACAGATTTACGTTTGCAAGCAGTGCCTGGACCTGTGCCCGCCGGTGCTGGACCAGTACCTGGCGCTGGAATTCCTGACCAGCGGTGCGCTGGACCGGAATCTGGTGAAGACCATCGCCGAGTACCGCCGTCGGCGGGACCTGATGGTAGGGCTGCTTCAGAAGTATATGCCGGCAGGAGTTACCTGGACTTATCCTGAGGGTGGCCTGTTCCTGTGGCTCACCTTGCCGGAAGGTATGGACACCGTGGCTCTGTACGATGAGGCTCTGGCCCGCGGCGTAGCTTATGTGGCAGGCTCCTTCTTCTACACCGACGGCAGCCATCGCAACACCATGCGGCTCAATTTCTCTTTCATAGAGGAGTCCAAGATGGAGCCCGGCATCCAACTGCTGTCTTCCCTGATTTCGGCCGGTCGCCTAAGTAACTGAGCGTAAGCGAGTTGCAGAAACTCAGTCCGGCTTTTTGCCGGACTGAATATGTGGAATTAATTGATAAACAAGTAGTTAAGTGAATAGGCTTTTTAAGTTCTCCGGAGCAGGAAACGATTTTGTGGTGCTGGACGGGCGCCAGGGGGGCGTGGAGGCCTGTCGGGACGCCGCCACCATCGGCCAGCTGTGCCGGGAGTACCACACCGACGGCCTCATGATCCTGGATACGGCCGATGGCTACGACTTTGCCATGGAATTCTTCAACCCCGACGGCAGCGGCGGCATGATGTGCGGCAATGGCGGCCGATGCATCGTGGCTTTTGCCGATTATCTGGGCATCAAGCCAGCCGACGGTGCCGTCTACCGCTTCCTGGCCCCCGACGGCCCGCATACAGCCCAAATCCTTACCACCAGCGGGGAAGGTCTGATTTCAGGGTCGGGATCTTCCCCGGCAAAACCTTGCCACAACGCCTGTATTGAAGATTCCGTGGGGAAGATTCCTGGAACAAAAACAGACCTTCCCCAAAAGACATGGACGGTAAAACTCAAGATGATTGATGTAGAGGGGGTTGAGCCCACCATGAACGGTTATTTCCTGAACACGGGCACCCGGCACTATGTGGAGTTTGTGCCGGACGTAAATGCCATGGACATGGAGAAAGAGGCCAGGCCCATCCGCTGGGACAAAGCCTTCCAGCCGGAGGGAACCAATGTGAACTTTGTGCAGGTAACGCCGGAAGGGCTGCTGGTGCGCACTTTTGAGAAAGGCGTGGAAGGCGAAACCCTGGCCTGCGGCACCGGCCTCACGGCATCGGCCATCGCGGCGTCCTATCATAGCCCCGGAGCCATGCGACCCAGGGGGGCTGGGGCATTAGGCCCCCAGTCAGTCGAAGACAATACGACACTGGAGACGGTGTCATACCGTCTCCAGTGCCGCCGCGGCGACTGGCTGCAGGTGGAATTCAAAAAGCAGGGCCGGCTGTACACCGATGTGTACCTTACGGGGCCTGCCGAACTGGTGAAATAATTCGTATATTTGCAAGATGATGAGTACTAATAAGTTCAAAGGTTTAGGAACCGCTCTGCTCACTCCGTTCAAGAATGGGGAAGTAGATTACGAAGCATTTGCCGCCACGGTAGACTGGCAGGTAGAAACCGGCGTAGATTTCCTGGTCCCGCTGGGAACTACCGGGGAAACGCCCACCCTCTCTGAATCGGAGAAACTGCAGGTACTGGAAGTTACGCTCAAGCATGCGCAGGGCCGGCCGGTGGTGGCCGGTATCGGCACCAATTCCCTTAGCGGGACACTGGCCAACATGCGCCTGCTGCAGGACGCCGACGCCTTCCTGGTGGTGGTTCCCTACTACAATAAACCGCCGCAGCGGGGCATCTACGCCTACTTCAGGGCCGTGGCCCAGGCAACGGACAAGCCTGTAATCATCTACAATGTTCCCGGCCGTACCGGGTCCAACATCGAGGCCGAAACCACCCTGGCCCTGGCCCGGGATATCCCCAATATCATCGGCATCAAGGAGGCCTCTGGCAATAAGGAGCAAATTGGCCAAATCCTGGCCGGCCGCCCGGAGGGTTTCTCGGTGCTCAGCGGCAACGACGACGATACTTTCGAACTCATGAAGCAAGGTGCCGATGGCGTCATCTCCGTGGCTTCCAACGTGTTCCCTTCGGCCATGGCCGATTTTGTGCATACCCTCCAGGCAGGTCGCTTCGAGGAAGCCCAGGAGATGGACGCGCACCTGCATCCGCTGTTCAAGAACCTCTTTGTGGAGCCCAATCCCATCCCCGCCAAGGCCGCCATGGCCCAGCTGGGGCTCATGGAAAACAGCCTGCGCCTCCCGCTGGTCCCGGCCACCCCGGAAACCGAAGCTATCATTGCCCAAACCCTTAAGGATCTGTTCTAATGGATATTACGCTGCAACAATTCAACGAAGTCATAGAGGCCCTTGAAAAGGGAGAGCTGCGCGTTGCCCAAAAAGTGGACGGCGTATGGCAGGTGAACAAGTGGGTCAAAGAGGTAATTCTGGCCGGCTTTAAGCTGGGCGCCGTGCAGGATATGTCCCAGGGGCAGTTTTCCTTCTTTGACAAGGCCACCTTCCCCGTCCGCCAGTTCAAGGCCGAGGACGGCGTGCGCATCGTGCCCGGCGGCAGCAGCATCCGCCGCGGCGCCTATCTGGCTCCCGGCAGTATCGTGATGCCTCCGGCCTATGTGAACGTAGGCGCCTACGTGGACGAGGGTACCATGGTAGACAGCCATGTGACCATCGGCTCCTGCGCCCAGGTGGGCAAGCACATCCATATCTCGGCCTCCACGCAAATTGGCGGCGTACTGGAGCCGGCCGGCGCCCTTCCCACCATCATCGAGGACGGTGCTTTTGTGGGCGGCAACTGCGGTATCTATGAGGGCACCATCGTAAGGCGCGGTCATTGCCTCCGGCGTTATCATCACCTCCTCCACCGCCATCTTTGACGCTACCACCGGCGAGTTCATCTGCCGCAATGCCGATGGCCGGGTAGTAGTCCCCGCCGGCGCCGTGGTAGTTAGCGGCTCCAAACCCATCGTCCGGGACGGCAAGCCCCTGGCAAGCGGCGTGCACCTGTACTGCCCCGTGATTGTGAAGTACCGCGATTCCAAAACAGAAAGTAGTGTTCATTTAGAAGATTTATTACGATGATAGTAGCTGTGGTAGGAGCCACCGGACTGGTGGGCTCCAAAATGTTGCAGGTGCTACAAGAGCGCCAATTCCCCGTAACCGAACTGTTACCCGTAGCATCCTCCCGTTCCTGGGGCAAGAGAGTCAAATTTCAGGGTAAGGAGTGGACGGTGATCAGCGCCGATGAAGCCATCGCCCGCAAGCCGGCCCTGGCCATCTTCAGCGCCGGCGGTGCCGCATCCGGAGAACTGGCCCCCAAGTTTGCGGCGGTTGGCTGCTATGTGGTGGACAACTCGTCCTACTGGCGCATGGATCCCACGGTGCCGCTAGTGGTGCCGGAGATTAATCCGGACGCTATCGGCAAGGAAGACCACATCATTGCCAACCCCAACTGTTCCACCATCCAGATGGTTCTGCCTCTGGCGCCCCTCCACAAGGCATACGGGATTAAGCGTATTGTGGTGAGCACCTACCAGAGCGTCACCGGCGCCGGCCAAAAGGGTATCGAGCAGCTGGAGGCCGAGCGTGCCGGCGGAAGCGGGAGCAAGTTCCCGCACCAGATAGACCTCAATGTGTTGCCGCACATCGATTCCTTCCTCCCGGACGGCTACACCAAGGAAGAGATGAAGATGGTGAACGAAACCCGCAAGATCCTGCGGGATCCGTCCATCGCCGTAAGCGCAACCACCGTGCGCGTGCCTGTAAAGGGCGGCCACTCCGAGAGCGTGAACATAGAGTTCCATAAGCCGTTTGAGCTGGCCGATGTCCGCCGCCTCATGGCCGAAATGCCCGGCGTGGTAGTGCAGGACGATCCTTCCCAAAACCTCTATCCCATGCCCATCACGGCCTGGGAGAAGGACGAGGTCTTTGTGGGCCGCATCCGCCGGGACCCTTCGGTAGAGAACGGCCTCAATCTGTGGTGCGTGAGCGACAACATCCGCAAAGGCGCTGCTACCAATGCCGTCCAAATCGCTCAGGTACTCCTGGCTAACGGTTGGCTGGGCAACTAAACTAAAATTGAAGGATGGACTGGACGCTGTTTAAAAGCATGCTCTCTATGGACTCCACTTCTGGAAAGGAGCGGGAAATGGCCCTGTGGCTCAATGAGCACCTGGAGGCCCCTTCCAAGCAACTGATGGAAGTAGGGGACGGCACCCTGAACCTGCTTTTGACCTGGGGCCAGCCTACGGTTGTCTTCTGCACCCACATGGACACCGTTCCACCGTATATAGCACCGCAGTTCCCGGAGGGTATACTCTCCGGAGAAACTCCGTTCGCTTCGCTCACTCCGGCCCCTCCCACAGCTTCTTGGACATTTCCGGCTGGAACAAGTTCCGCCGTAAATATCCAACAATCTGCGGGCCCCTCCCCCTACCCATGTGCGGGGGTGCACATGTCCTCCGGAGAGTGTACCCTCCGGGACGGAGGTGTCATCTATGGCCGGGGGGCATGTGATGCCAAGGGGCAGATCTTTGCCATGTATACGGCCTGTAAGGAACTGGAGGCACAGGGGTGTGGCGGTTTTGGACTGTTGTTGCTGGCAGGGGAGGAAACCGGGTCCTGGGGGGCCAAGGCTTTTTCCAAGACAGATTTCAAGGCACCATATCTGATAGTGGGCGAGCCCACCGAGAACAAGATGGTGAGTGCCTCCAAGGGCACGTTGTCCTATGACCTGAAGTTTACCGGAGAGGCTTTCCATTCCGGTTATCCGCAGTTTGGCGTTAGTGCAATAGACCTCTTTAACCAGTTCTATAACAAGCTCAAGGCCCAGGACTTTGGCCTTGACCCCGTGCTGGGAGAGACTACCTGGAATATTGGCCTCCTGCACAGTGACAATCCACAGAACATTCTGTCTCCGGAACTCACATGCCGGCTATATTTCAGGACTACGTTCGTGAGTCACGAGAAGGTCCAGGCCTGGATGGCTAACGCTCCGAAGATGGTACTCCCAGATGCGTCGCTTCGCGACCCTGTACGGGCAAATGCATCTGGGAGCACCACACTCTCCGCTTTGGCCATCCAGGCCCGGGGAGGAGACACACCGGCGCGGTACCTTACGCTGGACGGTTTCCCCAGCGGGCCGGTGGCGTTTGGCAGCGATGCCCCGCACCTGACAGGCTTCACCCACAAGGCCATTTGCGGCCCCGGCAGCATCACGGTGGCGCACCGGGACAACGAACAGGTCCTGGTGTGCGACCTGGAAACCGCTGTAGCGCAGTACAAGGAAATGTGCCGTGAAATGCAAAATGCTTATAATCAATAGGATACGCAAAAAACCCTGCCGAAAAATGGATAGGGTATTTTGCATAATTAACTGATAGTGAACAACTTGCATTTTACGCCCCAAAAAACAAAAGAACACCATGATAAAGGTAATCATCAGTGGCTACGGAAAAATGGGCCACATGGTAGAGAAAGAGCTCCAGAACAGGGGAATAGAACTGGTCGAGGCCAGTGAGAACATCACGGCCACCGACCCGGCCGTGGCCAGGGAGTGCGTGTGCATAGATTTTACCACGCCGGAAGCGTTCAGGAACAATTACCCGTTCATTGCCAAACACTTTAAGGCGGCGGTCATAGGAACCACCGGCTGGAATGATATTGAGCAGCAGGTAAAGCAGGCATTCCAAGAGGCCGGTACCCCCATGGTGTATGCTTCCAACTATTCCCTGGGCGTAAATGCCCTGTTCGCTGCCATCCGCAAAGTGTCCGAAATCCTCAAAGGAGCCGGTTACAAACCGGAAATTGAGGAAATCCATCATATTCACAAACTGGACGCTCCGTCGGGCACGGCCATCAGCATGGGCCAGATAGTAGAGCAGGAACTGGGGCAAAAGCCGGTTATTTCATCTATCCGTGAAGGGGAAGTGCCCGGCATCCATACCCTTACCCTTACCAGCGGCTGTGACAAACTGACCTTACGGCACGAGGCTTTCTCCCGCGAAGGTCTGGCCAAGGGCGCCGTAGTGGCGGCCCTGCTCACAGAGAAAATCCAAGGTGTTCACGAATTCTGCGACCTTCTGTAATGGTTCACGTGCTTAAATTCGGCGGCTCGTCCGTTGCGGGCGCCACGCAAATGTCCAGGGTCCTGGATATCCTGGAAACGCCCATGAAACAAGGGAAGGTGGTACTGGTGGCATCGGCCATATCGGGCGCTACCGACATCCTGCTGGAGGGACAGCCGCAAAAGCTGGAAGCCCTCAAGTTGCGCCACCTGGAGATTGCCCGCCGTCTGTTCACCGGCGCCGAAAGAAAACAGGTCCAGGAAGGCCTGGAAGCCCTTTTCAAAGAGCTGGATGCTGCACCGCAGGAAGAAAAAGTGACCTACGGCGAGCTCCTGAGCACCCGCATACTGGCCTGGAAACTGCAGGCCGACGGTATAAAAGCCGAATGGCTGGATTCCCGCCAGCTTATTATCAAGGGCGATAAACACAAGACTTACACCAACATCCAAAAGGCCATACAAGCCAAGGATGCTCAGGTATATGTGGCCCCCGGCTTCATCTGCGGTACACCAGACGGTGGCGTGAGCACGCTGGGCCGCGGAGGATCGGACTATAGCGCCGCCCTTTATGCCGCCGCGCTGCAGGCCGACAGCCTCCAAATCTGGACCGACGTTCCCGGCATCATGACGGCCAACCCCAAGCAGGTTCCGCAGGCCCGCACCATCCCCGTGATGTCCTACGCCGCCGCCCTGGATATGGCCGAGCACGGCGCCAAGGTGCTGTATGCCCCCACCGTCAAACCCGCCATGGAGGCCGGCATCGACATCGAGATCCGCAACACCTTTGCCCCCGAAGGCAAGTACACCGTCATCGGCGCCCAGCCGGACCCCACGCAGTGGATTGGGGTCTCGTCACAGGGGGGAACCCTCCGTGTCACCGGCAGCCAGCCCCAGGCCGAAGGACTCAAAGCCGCCGCCGATGCCCTCAAAGAGGCCGGCATAGCCGCCGTGGAAATGAAGCAGGACGGCGCCAGCCTGGAACTCCAGGTGCGCGAGGCCGTGGTGAACCAGGCCCTGAACGCCCTGCACCGCACATTCTTCGAGGAACTGCCCGTACAGGAGCTGAACCTCTTCATCGCCGGCAACGGCGCCGTGGCGCAGGCCCTCACACAAATGATAGCCCAAACGGCCGATTCAGTAGAAAAGCGTACCGGCAAGCGCCTGCGCATCGTGGGCCGGTCCAACAGCAAAAGCTGGGGGATCGATGCCGCCGGCCACCCCCAGCTCGCCCCGCAAAGCGGCGACTACGTAGACGCCGTCATCGCCCGCGCGCCCAAGGGCTCGCTCTTTATTGACGCCACCAATAGCGAAACCCTGTACAAACGCTATCAGGAGCTGTTGGAAGCCGGCATAGGCATTGTATCCAGCAACCGCCGCTCCTTTGCGGTGCCCTATCCGGAGTTTGCCGCCATGCATGCGGCTGCCCGCGAGAACGGCGTACCCCTGCGCTACGAAACCACTGTGGGCGCCGCCCTGCCTGTGCTGGAATCCATCGCCCTGGGCGCCAACAGCTGCGACGAAATCCTGTCCATCGAGGCCGTGGTCTCCTGCACCCTGAACCAGATTCTGGGCGACTACCGCCCCGGCGGCGAGAGCTTTGCCAAGCTGCTGCTCAAGGCGCAGAAGGCCGGGCTCACGGAAAAAGATCCCCGCCTGGACCTGGGCGGTAAGGACGCCCTCAGGAAGCTGCTCATTCTGGCTCGCGAGGCCGGCGTTAAACTGGAGGCCGAGGATGTGAAAGTGGAACCGGTGGTGCCCGAAAGCCTCATGGAAGGCAGTCTGGAGGCGTTTTACGAAGGATTGGATGCCTATGAACCCCAGTTTGCCGAAGCCGCCCGTGCGGCCGACCGCCAGGGCTTCCGCCGCCGCTTTGTGGCCTCGCTGGAGAAAATCTCCCAGGGCTACCAGGCCTGCATCGGCCTCAGGAATGTACCGCCGGTGCACCCCGCCTATCACCTTAGCGGCACCGAGAACGCCATCATCATAAGAAGCGCCTTCCACCCTTATCCCCTTGTAATCCAGGGTCCGGGAGAAGGCGCCCGTGAAGCGGCCAGCAGTATTCTGAACGATATTTTACGTTAAATGCGGTCGATGTCGGCCCAACCAAACCGTGCCGGGAACAGCCAGGCGCGGTCTGTGTGCTCCATGACGCCGTAGTCCAGGGAAACCTTGGGGCACTCGGAGTAGGCGCGCTCTACCCAGGCGTGATCCTGGATGTGGTCCTCCCAGCCGCGGAAGAGCTCGGTGACCTCTGGCAGATACTGTTCCATCTGGTCCCGGATGGTAGTGGCCTTCCAAATGAAGATACCGCTGTTCCAGAAGAATTCTCCGGTACGGATGAAGATTTCGGCCAGCTCGGCCGAGGGTTTTTCGGTGAAGGTTTTCACCTGCAGCGGCCCGGCCATAAGGTGGGCATTGCGGCCCTCCTTTACCTGAATGTAACCGAAGTTCACCTCCGGCGATTTGGGCACGATGCCCAGCGTCATGAGCACGTCGTGCTCCTCTACATAGGCAAAAGCCTCGTTTACCGTGTGGGCAAAGAGGGATTCGTCACGGATCACAAGGTCCCAGGGCGTGGCCATGAGAATGGCCTGCGGGTCCCGGGAGAGAAGGGTATATACGGTATAGGCCATGCAGGGCGCCGTTTTACGGGCGAAGGGCTCTACCAATAAGTTTTCCGGTAATAAATCGGGGAGTAAGGTTTGGGCCAGTTTGGCAAAGGGAGCCAGGGTAATCACCAGAATATGATTGGCCGGCAAAACTTGTTTGACGCGGTTCCATGTGGTGATGAGCTGGCCGGGAGAACCCACGCCGTCGGCCATGATGACACAATATCTGTGTTGGTTCATTAGGTTTAAGTGTTAGATATACATGGGTATCCAGGCCTGGGGGAAGTAACGCACAACGGTCTCGGGGCCGTCGAACAGCACGGAGACCACATCAAAAAATACTTCCTTGCCCTTCAAGGCTTTTTTGTTCAGGTATTGCAGTGCGGCGGCGTTAATGCGTTTTTGCTTCACATTGTTAACCTGATCCAGGATGGTGGTGGTGACCGGAGCGGTACGGGCTTTTACTTCTACGAAGTGCAAACCGTCGGGGGCTTCCGACACAATGTCCAGTTCCAGATGGCCGGCCCGCCAGTTGCGGTCCAGGATCTGATGGCCGCGCGACTGCAGAAAATCGCAGGCCATCTGCTCTCCCATCTCCCCAATTTTACTGGTTCTTAGAACGTTCATTATTCAAATTTTACCACAGTTACGCCCGATCCCCCAAACTGTACGTGCTCGTCCGTGGCCGAAACTACGCCAGGGACCGTGCGGACGTACTTCTGAATCTCTTCCCGAAGGGCGCCAGTTCCCTTACCATGCAAAATCCGCACCGAGGGAACGCCTAACATGATGGCATCGTCTAAATATTTCATAACAATCTCCAGGGCGTCGGTCACACGCTCTCCGCGGACGTCCACCTCCAGCTTGAACTGGGCCTTGCGTTCCTGGAGAGAAGTGTCGTACACCTGCCGGGGACGCTCGGCCGGAGCCTTGGCCGCCGCCTTGTACTCGCCGGCCGTAATGCGCTCTACGCGGTCCAGCGGAAGCTTGGTGGTAATGTTGCCCACAATCACGGAAACGGCCTTAGTGCTCACTTTGGCCACCTCTCCCACCATGCCGTTATCCTTCACGCGCACTTTTTCGCCTACCTTGAGCGGAGCGCTGCGGAAAGCAGCCAACTGGCGGGCCTGGGCCTGCTCCTCCTCCATTTGCCTGAGCGTTTGTCCGTCGGCGCGGCGCACCTTGCGGGCCTTCTCGCGCTCCTTGCGTTCCTTCACGGACTGGAGTTTCTTGTCTATATAGGC
>CAJOHK010000030.1 GCA_905234285.1 uncultured Bacteroidales bacterium | reverse complement strand
TGATCCTAAGTTTCACGATGTGGAAGTTACCCGTTTCGTGAACAATCTTATGCTGCAGGGAAAGAAGAGTATCGCGTATTCTATCTTTTATGATGCCATCGACATGGTGGGCGAGAAGATGAAAGATTCTGACAAGGCTCCTCTCGATATTTGGAAGACCGCCCTTGAGAACGTGACCCCTCAGATCGAGGTCAAGTCCCGCCGCATTGGTGGTGCCAACTTCCAGGTGCCGACCGAGTTACGTCCGGAACGGAAAGTCTCCGTGGCCATGAAGAACCTGATCCAGTTCGCCCGCAAGCGTTCCGGTCACTCGATGGCAGAAAAGCTGTGCGCCGAGATCGTTGCTGCATACAACAACGAGGGTGGTGCATTCAAGCGCAAAGAAGATATGCACAGAATGGCCGAGGCCAACAAGGCCTTTGCGCACTTCCGCTTCTAAACTGCATGCTAAATGGCAAAGAGAGATCTTAAATTCACACGCAACATCGGCATCATGGCCCACATCGATGCCGGTAAGACCACTACGTCCGAGCGCATTCTTTTCTATACCGGTAAGACCCATAAGATTGGCGAGGTACACGAAGGAGCAGCCACTATGGACTGGATGGTCCAGGAGCAGGAGCGCGGTATTACCATCACTTCTGCTGCTACCACCGCATTTTGGCACTACAACGGCGATACCTATCAGATCAACCTTATCGACACTCCCGGTCACGTAGACTTCACCGTAGAGGTGGAGCGCAGTCTGCGCGTACTGGACGGCACCGTGGCCACTTTCTGCGCTGTGGGCCGCGTACAGCCTCAGTCCGAGACCGTATGGCGCCAGGCAGACAAGTACGGCGTGCCTAAGATCGCGTATGTGAACAAGATGGACCGCGTTGGCGCCGATTTCCTGGCTTGTGTAGAGGAAATCAAGAACAAGCTGGGCGCTACCGCCGTTCCCATCTGCCTCCCCATCGGCGCCGAAGACAAGTTCGACGGCATCGTGGACCTCATCGACATGAAGGCCATCTTCTACGACGGCTCAGAGAACCTCGTCAACTACAAGGAAGGCGAGATTCCTGCCGAGCTTAAGGGAGAAGCCGCCCGCTGGCGCGACATCCTGCTGGAGACAGCCGCCGAGTGCGATGAGAACCTGATGGAGAAGTACTTCGAGGATCCCGACTCCCTCACCAAAGAAGAAATTATCGCTGCATCTCCATGCAGATTGTCCCTGCCTGCTGCGGTTCTTCCTTCAAGAACAAGGGCGTACAGTTCCTCCTGGATGCCGTTATGCGGTATCTGCCTTCTCCGCTGGACAAGGGCGCCGTTACCGGCACCAACCCTCGTACCGGTGATGAAATTTCCCGCAAGCCTTCGGCCGACGAGCCGTTCTGCGCCTTGGTGTTCAAGATTGCCACGGATCCCTTCGTGGGCCGCTTGGCATTCCTTCGCGCCTACAGCGGCCATCTGGATGCCGGTTCCTACGTGTATAACACCCGTACCGGCAAGAAGGAACGCGTAGCCCGTCTGTACCAGATGCACTCCAACCACCAGAACCCCATCGAGTTCGTGGAGGCCGGTGACATCTGCGCAGCCGTTGGGTTCAAGGACCTCCGCACCGGCGACACCGTGTGCCTGGAGGAGAAGCCCATCACCCTGGAAACCATGGAGTTCCCGGATCCCGTGATCGGTATTGCCGTAGAGCCCAAGACCCAGAAGGACCTGGACAAGCTGGGTATCGCCCTGGCCAAACTGGCTGAGGAAGACCCCACCTTCACCGTGAAGTCCGACCATGAGACCGGCCAGACCGTCATCAGCGGTATGGGCGAACTCCATCTGGACATCATCGTGGACCGTCTGCGCCGCGAATTCGGCGTAGATATCAACCAGGGTGCCCCTCAGGTGAACTACAAGGAAAGCATTACCGGCAGCCACCAGCTCCGCGAAGTCTTCAAGAAGCAGACCGGCGGCCGAGGCAAGTTCGCAGACATTATCGTCAATATCTCTCCTGCCGATGAAGGCGCTCAGGGTCTTCAGTTCATCAATTCGGTCAAGGGTGGCAACATCCCCAAGGAATTCATCCCGTCCATCGAGAAGGGCTTCCAGTCCGCGATGGCCAACGGCGTACTCGCCGGTTACGAGGTGCCTTCCTTGAAGGTGGAGGTCATCGACGGCAGCTACCATCCCGTGGACTCCGACCAGCTCTCCTTCGAGCTGGCAGCCCGCATGGCCTTCCGTCACGCCTGCCCCAAGTGTCATCCGGTTCTGCTCGAGCCCATCATGAGCCTCGAGGTAGTTACCCCGGAAGATTACATGGGTGACATTGTAGGTGACCTCAACCGCCGCCGTGGCCAGATTGTGGCTATGGACTCTACCGCCAATGGAGCACGCATCGTCAAAGCTTATGTACCGCTCGCCGAGCAATTTGGTTATGTCACCGTGCTGCGTACGCTGTCCTCGGGCCGCGCCACCAGCACCATGACCTTCGACCACTACGCCGAGGTCCCTGCCAACCTGGCCAAGGACATCGTAGAAAAGAGCGGCTACAGAGTAGTTGACGACGAGTAATTTAGCAAAGTTAAAAAGTAATTGATATGAGCCAGAAAATCAGAATCAAGCTGAAATCCTTCGATCACATGCTGGTAGACAAATCTGCCGCCAAGATCGTCGATACAGTGAAGGCAACGGGTGCAAAGGTAGTTGGTCCCATTCCGCTTCCCACCAACAAGAAGATCTTCACTGTGAACCGCTCCACCTTCGTGAACAAGAAGAGCCGCGAGCAGTTCGAGTTGGACTCCTATGTACGCCTCATCGACATCGACGAGTCCAACGCCAAGACCGTAGACGCCCTCATGAAGCTCGAGCTTCCCTCCGGCGTTGAGGTTGAGATCAAAGTGTGAGGCTAAACCCTCTGCTGCATTTAAACAGTTCCGTTTTGCGCGGGACTGTTTTTTAGTTACCTTTGACGAGAGGTAATAGCAGACGATTATGGCTAATGTTTCAGTATTAATCAAGCGCATGCGCAAGAATGCCACCCAGGAGGGCTGGCAGGTTTGGAAGAACATCCCCATCGCCCAGGAGTATTATGAGATACTGGCCGCCCATACCGGCGTATTGGAGTGGGCCGATGCCATCTTTAACGAGGACTTGCTGGACCAGCGCAGCTGCCCCCGTCTGTGCCTCAAGTTCCTGGACCTGTGTCTCAAAGAAGCTCCCGGGAACGAGGAATACTTGCATCTAAAGGCCAAGTTGGAAGACTTCATCAACTTGTCTATCCCCAATTCTGAGTGGATTGAGCGCTATGGCGGCCACCTGAACTTTGATCCGGTGGAGCGTACCCCCGAATGGGAAGAAGTTTGCTATGAGGTGGAGAAGGAATGTGACCGCCGCCTGAGGAGAGAGCCGCGCGGCATGGGCTTCTGCTTTGCCTATTGGTCCGTGAAACGAGACGTCCTGAGTAAATTCGGCATCGAATGGCGCTCTCCCTCCAGCATGAATCCCCGGGTGATGTTTGATTAATCCCAAAAGTTTGCTAACTTTGCGTCCCTGAATTTTTTCAGAAGGCCCCATAGCTCAGCGGTTAGAGCAGCGGACTCATAATCCGTGGGTCGCAGGTTCAAATCCTGCTGGGGCCACACTTTTACGTCTCTTTTATCTCCTTTTTTACAGATCCGGTCCACACTTGTGCACAAATTTGCCAGTTTTTGTGCACCAGAACTTGATTTTTGCCCTCTGGTGAACAAAAAGGGGGTGGTTTTGTGCACCAGAACGAGAAAACAGGCACCTCGTGAACAAAAAGGGGGTGGTTTTGTGCACCAGCAAGAAAAACCAGCTACCGGACGGGTTAGGCGGGGAATCTATTTGCAAAGCATGATGTCCATGATCATGCGATCGGCGGTTTTCATGCCGGCGCTGCCGATGGCGCCAATGTTGCGGATGGTTTTTTCTACATCGTCCTCGATGATGCCGTCGGTGGAGGGGATGCAGGTGTCATGCAGTGCCAGAACAGCCGATTGAACGGCGCAGGAGACACCGGAAGCCACCTTCATGGCGCAACCCACTTTGGCGCCGTCGCATACCATGCCGGTAATGTTGCCGGCCATGTTCTTGATGGCGGCGCACACCTGCTCGTAGCTGCCTCCTTTTAGGTAAACAATGCCGCAGGCCGAACCTGTAGAGGCCACCACGCAGCCGCAGAGGGCCGAGAGCTTCCCCAGGTAATGCTTGATGTGAATGGCTACCAGATTGCTCAGGAACAGGGCTCGGGCCAGTTTCTCGTCATCTACATTATACCTGAGCGCATAGGCGATGACCGGCATGCTCACGGTGATGCCCTGATTGCCGCTGCCGCTGTTGGACATGGCGGGGAGGGTACAGCCGGCCATTCGGGCGTCGGACGCCGCGGCCGTGAGCCCCATGGCGTAGCTCATGAAATTGTCGCCGAAGACATCGGCCTGGCTCTTGCGGATGTTGCGTCCTACGTTGAGGCCGTAGTCCCCATGCAGGCCTTCGATGGCCAGGGCCAGATTGAGCCGACGGTCTTCCAGGATGAAGGAAATGTCCTCGTAGGGCGCCTTCTGGGCCCAGTTGTAGATTTCCCGCACAGTGACGCTGTCCTCGTCGGTGTACCGGTCCACCGAGGCGGCGCCGGACTCCGAGCTCATCAGGATTCTATCGGCAAAGCTGGTTTCTACAATCCGGTCATGGTCGTCTTCTATGACGGCATAGGCGTGCGGATCTACCTCGGCGCTGGCCTGGTTGTCGCAGAAGCTCACGGTGGCTTTGACGTACAGAAGTCGGTTGATATCGGCCACGGAAACCTTCACCAGACGCTGCGCAACCAGCTCTTTGGCGCGGGCTACGGCTTCGGGCGTAAGGGAGGCCAGCACCTCCAGGCCTTTGGAAGAATCGCCGCATACGGCGCCTAGGGCGGCGGCCACGGGCAGGCCCACCATACCGGTGCCCGGGATGCCCACGCCCATCCCGTTCTTGAGGATGTTCCCGCTCACTTGAACGTCTATGTGAAAGCCTTCGGTAAGGCGCCAGGAAGGGTCGCAGGGGCAGTTTTCGCCGATGATTTCTACGGCTTTGGCTACGGCCAAGGCTACGGCAATGGGCTCGGTACAGCCCAGGGCGGGTTTCACTTCCCTATGCAAGAGGGCGATGAGCTCAGATAGACGTTGGTCCATATCAGTGGTTGATGAATTCCAGCTTTAAGTCTCGGCAAACCGACTGGGCGGCCTCCCGGCCCGATTGCGCCGCCGGAGGAAGACCTCCGGAATAGGCTGTGCGCTGGCCGGTGAAATACAAGCCCTTTTTATAGCGGATGGGGGCGTGATAGGTTTTTTGGCGGGCGGGCCAATCGCTCATGTAGCTGCCCTCGAAGGTGTCGCAGTAGCGTTCATAGGTGAGGGGCGTGGCTACGTCGGTCACTTCCACGTTTCCTTCAATCTCGGGAATCACCTGGCCCAGGGCTTTGAGGAAACGTTCCATGAGGTCCTGTTTTTTGGCTACATACGTGCCGTCTTCCCTGGCGGCCTTCCAGTAACCATAGGAGGGGCCGTGCAGCAGGCAGGTGAGCACGCTGCCGCCTTCCGGGGCATAGCCCTGAACCGTAGCGTAATTGTTCACCACCAGGGTGTTATAGGTGATGCCGGCGGCTTCCAGCGCCTGGGGTAGGACAACTTGCATGGAACGGGGCCAGGAACCCAGATTGGTTTTGAGTCCTACGCCCAGGAACATGCACTGGGTGGTTCTGAGTCCTTTGCGCATCTCATGGGCCCAGCTTTCCTGCAAAGGGGCGGCAAAGAGCTTGTCAATAGCCGTGCGGGCATCCATGGCAATCACTACGGCATCGGCCTCATGAATGCCTTCGGCCGTCCGGACCGCCCATTTCCCGCCCTGCTTGAGCACTTGTTCCACCGGCGTGCGATAGCGGATTTCACCGCCCAGGCCGGTGAAGGTATCGGCCATATTCAGGGCCATGCGGATGGAGCCACCTTGCGGATACCCGCTGTCTCCCATGGTGAAGGTACTCAGGGTATAAATAAGCGAAAGGGCATTGATGCCGGGATCTACCACTGCGCCCAGGAGAGCCCGTATGCGTGGGTTCTTGAAGCGTTTTGCATAGTCCCGGGCCGATTGCAGCAGCAGGAAAGGCGTAATGACCACGGCGGGGAACATCTGGATGTATTCCCACAGGTTGAAGGGGCTGGGATACCGTACCTTGAGGCCGGGTAAATCGCCGATGGGCTGATGGAAACGCTTGAAGCACCAAAGGTGGAACTTGAGCGTAGCCAGGGCCAGTTTGTTCCGCACTCCGGTGAGCTCCAATCCATGCAAATCCCGGTACAAGGGCATGCGGCCCTTGGCATCTACCAGGGTATAGATAGGATCCTTGAAGTAAACGGGATTATTGTCCTGCAGGGCTCCGGTCTCCAGCCAGATCTTATGCAGCGGAATGCTCTCTTTGGCCCCGATGAGCCAATGGATGCCCCCCTCAAAAGTGTATCCTTTTCTCTTCCAGCTGGTGGAAACTCCGCCGGGAACGGCCGCTTTTTCCAGTACCAGCGTCTGCAAACCCGACCGCTGCAAATACACAGCCGTTGTAAGGCCGGAAATTCCGGCTCCTATGACTATCGCTTTCATTCGTAGCCCAAAGTTACGAATAATATCCGTGTGAAACGCTCTCTGGTGCACAAAAATAGGCTTTTTTGTGCACCAGGTGGCCAAAGCTGAGGTCTGGTGCACAAAAACGGGCAAATTTGTGCACGAGGCGTCTGAGTAGTTGGACTACGCTCCCAGAGTTGCTACCATCACCGCTTTGATGGTGTGCATGCGGTTCTCGGCCTCGTCAAAGACAATGCTGGCGGGGCTTTCGAAGACATCTTCGGTTACCTCGACGCCATCCATGCCGAACTGCTTAAAGACATCCCGGCCCACCTGGGTTTCCAGGTTGTGGTAGGCGGGTAGGCAGTGCATGAACTTGCAATTGGGGTTGCCGGTGCGGGCCATGAGGGCGGCGTTCACCTGGTAGGGCTTGAGAAGGGCGATGCGCTCGGCCCATACCTCGGCGGGTTCACCCATGGATACCCATACGTCGGTGTACAGGAAGTCGCAGCCCTTCACGCCTTCGTCCACGTTGTCGGTGATGGTGATGCGGGCGCCGGTCTCGGCGGCCACGGCCTGGCACTGGGCAACCAGTTCGGCCGAAGGCTGCAGGGCCTTGGGGGCCACGATGCGCACGTCCATGCCCATCTTGGCGCCGCCCACCAGCAGGGAGTTGCCCATGTTGAAGCGGGCATCGCCCAGGTAGGCATATTTCACCTCTTTGAGCGGTTTGCCGGCGTGCTCACGCATGGTGAGGAAATCGGCCAGGATCTGGGTGGGGTGGAACTCGTTGGTGAGGCCGTTCCAAACGGGAACGCCGGAATACTGGGCCAGTTCTTCCACGGTCTTCTGGGCAAAGCCACGGTACTCGATGCCGTCGTACATGCGGCCCAGCACACGGGCGGTGTCCTTCATGGACTCCTTAACGCCGATTTGGGAACCGGTGGGGCCCAGGTAGGTCACGTGCGCGCCCTGGTCATGGGCGGCCACCTCAAAGGCGCAACGGGTGCGCGTAGAGGTCTTTTCAAAGATGAGGGCGATGTTCTTTCCCTTGAGCCGGGGCTGCTCGGTGCCGGCATATTTGGCCTTCTTGAGGTCGGCGGCCAGGTCCAGGAGGAATTCGATTTCGCGGGGACTGTAGTCCAACAGTTTTAAGAAGCTGCGGTTTCTGAGGTTGTATGCCATATTGATTAAGGAATGATTCGGGTTCCGCAGGCCGGGTTGTCCAGCTGGCCTGCTTCGGTAATGATGCACTCGCGTCCGCCGTTCTGGACGAATAGGATGCCGGCGCGCACCTTGGGGGCCATGGAGCCCTCGGCGAACTGACCCTCGGAGAGGTAACGCTGGGCATCGGCCACGGTGAGGGTATCCAGCGCCTGCTCGCCGGGCTGGCGGAAGTTGATGTAGACTTTGGGAACGTCGGTGAGGATGTAGAACTCGTCGGCCTTCATGCGGATGGCCGCCAGGGCGCAGGCCAGGTCCTTGTCGATGACCGCCTCCACGCCGCGGTGCCCTTCGGCCGTCTCCACTACGGGGATGCCGCCGCCACCCACGGTAATTACAATGCAGCCTTCGCGCGCTAGCCGCTCTACCAGGCCGATATTGGTGATGGCAATGGGCCTCGGAGAAGCCACCACTTTGCGCCAGCCGCGGCCGCGGGGATCTTCCCGGTACACGGCGCCGTCCTTGGGGGCTTCCGCGTAGTACGGGCCCACCGGCTTGGTGGGATTCTGGAAGCCGGGGTCATCGGCCCCTACCACCACGCGGGTAACCAGCGACACCACCGGCCGGTCCAGCCGAGCCCGGCGCAGCACGCGTTCCATGCCCGTCTCGATGAGGTAGGCGATGGAACCCTGGGTCTCGGCCCCGCAGAAGTCCATGGGCATGGCTTCCAGGCCGAAGAGCTGCTTGCCGGCCTCGTGCTGCAACATGACATTGCCCACCTGGGGCCCGTTGCCGTGGCCGATGACTAAATCGTAGCCCCGCTGCAGCAGATGGGCCAGCTGGGCGCAAGTCTGTTCCACATTGCGGAGCTGGTTTTCATAAGTGCCCGGTTCCCCGGAGCGGAGAAGGGCGTTGCCGCCAAAGGCGACCATAGCTAGTTTGTTCATGCGGCTAGTCTCTTCTTAAAGGAAGGGTAGAGCAGCGCAGGAGGCCGCCCATCTTGGAAATCTCGCGGTAGGGAACGGTTTCCACCGTCATGCCCCATTTCTCCTCCAAGTGCTTTTTCAGGCGCAGGAAGTTCTCTTCTACCACTACTACATCCGGAGCGATGGAGAACACGTTGGAGTTCATCCAGTACATTTCCTCGGCGGTAATCTCGAACACGTTCTCCTGGCCGAACATCTCGATGAGGTGGTCGGCGTCGCGGGGGTTCAGGAAGCCGCGCTTGTAAATGATGCACTTGTCCGTTCCGACAGGCATGAAGGTGCAGTCCAGGTGCAGGATGCCTTCATAGGGGTCGGTGTCGCTCTTGCGCAGGTTGAGCGGGATAATCTTCTTGCCCGGGAAAATCATGCGCAGGTAATCCAGCGCCAGGCGGTTGGTGCGGGCCGTTTTAACGGAAGGATAGTCTTCGAAGGCATACTGTCCCAGGAAGATGACATCGTTCCACAGCACTACGTCGCCGCCTTCTACGTGAACGGTCTCCGGCAAATTGTAGATGTGCTTGTAGGGGATATCCTCATAGATATTCTCGTAGGCGTCAATCTCTTCCTGACGGTCCGGGATAATATTGGAGACGATGATTTTGTCATCAATCACAAAGCCCACATCGCGGGCGAATACCTGGTTGCAATTGGGCACCAGCTCGGGCCGGTATACCTTGACGCCATACTTGAGCAGCACGGCCTCGAAGGCGCTCATTTCCCGCACGATGTCTTCCTCGGAAGGATAGACTCCGTGCAGTACGGATTCATAGGATTTACTGTCGAAGGTCTGTTCCAGCGTGGGAACGGGACCGTTGGACCAGGGAAGACCCAGAACGACCTCCCTCAGGCGGGCGGTCTCGTTTTCTACGTGCAGGTTCATATTTTTTTGTTTTCAATTTGTGTCAGGAAAATACCCACCATGCCGATAGCCAGGCCGCCCCATTGGAGCAGGCTCAGGCGCTCGTCGCCGAAGAGGAAAGCCAGCACGCCGGTGACCAGGGGCACTACGGCCAGGAAAACGCTGGTGCGTGCCACGCCCAGTTTGGCAATGGCGTAGGCCCAGCTGGTGTAGGCAGTGGCCCCGCAGAACAGTGCCAGGGAAACCGTAGGATACAGGACCTTCCAGCTAAGGTAAAGGTTGGCATCGAAATGCGCGATGCCCTTGGTGAAGAACAGCGGCGCAAACAGGATGGAGCCCAGCAGGAACTGATACATCACAATCACTGAAGGGGAGTAGCGGGCCGACAGGGATTTGGTGAAGGCAATCTGCCCTACCTCCGAGATGACGGCAACGAAGAGGATCAGGATGCCTACCCAGAAAAGCGGCCCGGTAAGGGTACGGCTGTAGGTGACCAGCCACAGGCCGGCCAGGGTAATGAATACCCCCAGGATATTCACTTTACTGAAATTCTCCTTGAAGATGAGCATGCCGGCCGCCATGGCAAAGAGCGGATTGGTGGCAATGATGAGCGAGGTGATGGTGGGGGAGTCGGTGAACTGGAGGCCGTAGGTCTCGGCCACAAAGTAGATGAAAGGCACGCAGAGGGAGAGCAGGAAGAACTTGAGGACGTCCTGCCTGTAGATGTGCATCTTCTGGTGGGTAATCAGGTTGAGGATCCACAGCAGGACCCCGGCCAGCAGGATGCGCACGGGAATAAAGAACTCTACGGGAATTTGCAATTCCAGCAGGCGGTCGGCCCATATATAGGACATGGCCCACAGCATGACTGTGAGCATGGCTGCTAAATATGCGGTTAGTTTCTGGTGTTTCATCTTACAAAAATACACAATTTTGGCCGATTTTACTGAAAAATTCGTAACAATCGGCCAAAATATTTTTAATTCATAAACTGAGTCAGGAAGGCGTCCCGCCTAACGGCCCATTCCTTCTCCAGCCACATGGCATGCCCGCAGGTGGGAATGCAGATGAAATGCTTGTCGCGGCTGCCTAAGTTATTGTAAATGGAGAAGTTGGTGTGCGGCGGACAGGTGGGATCCTGCAGGCCGAAGGACATGAGGACCGGGCAGGTGATGCGCGGAGCAAAGTTCTTTACGTCAAAGTAGCTCAGCAGGGTGAACAGGTCTTCGCGGTCGATACCCTCGGCGTCGGCCCTTTCAAAGACTTCGTGAACCGGCCACCAGACAATCTTGGCATAGTCCCGGTAGTCGCCCAGGAAGGGGACGGCGGGGGCGATGACCTTGATGCGGCTGTCCAGGGCGGCGGCTACAAAGGTGAGGGCTCCGCCCTGGCTCTCGCCCCAGGCAATGATGCGGTCGGGGTCGGCCTTCTCCAGGGAGGCGGCAAAGTCTACGGCGCGCTTGGCATCGCAGAAGGCCCCGCGGTAGTAGTATTCTTCCTTGGAGGACAGTCCGCGGTCTATCCAGTCCGGCGTATCCTTGAAGATGCCCTGGCCCCGCACGCTCACCAGGTAGTCGATGCGCTCCGGGTTGGCCTGGGGATCAAAGTAGAAGGGCTCGGCCCCGTATCCCATGTAT
Source organism: uncultured Bacteroidales bacterium (assembly GCA_905234285.1). Lineage (GTDB taxonomy): Bacteria > Bacteroidota > Bacteroidia > Bacteroidales > UBA932 > Cryptobacteroides. The sequence goes on along the minus strand of CAJOHK010000030.1, from coordinate 11,246 downwards.
TGGATGCAAACGGGATATTTGCCGGGTGCATTGGGCACCGAGAGGATGCCGCCGCTGATGCCGCCGCCCAGGGAAGCATAACACACTTCGTAGCAGGTGCGCACATCGTTGGTGTACTCCGGCACCACTGTATACTCCGGTTCCAGGGGGATTCGGTCCAGAGCGGTCAGGTTGGCGGCCCAGAAGTCGTCAAAGTCGGGCTGGGCATCGGGCTGGCTCACCACGGCATCGGGCCGAACGCCGATATTCCAGCGTGCCACCGTATCCCGCAGGCGCATCTCATAGAAGCCGGGCTCCAGGTTTCCCAAATTGACGCAGAGGCTGCTGTCGGCCTCTACGTTCACTTCCAGCGCCAGTACCACATCGGCCGTCTCGAACATTTGCGAGAGGTCGGTGGTCACTTCCAGCAGGCCGGGGCCGGGGGCGGCGTCCACTTTGGTCTGCAACACGTAGGGACCTTTTCCCAGGAAGAGCCAGCCCAGGTCGGGCACACTTTCGCCGGTGGGCGTTTCAAGGGAAGGGGAGCAGGCCATCATACAGAGGGCCGCCAGAAGGAAGAAGTTTCGTTTCATATCGTCGTTATTGTTTTTCTACCAGTGGAGCCAGGGTGGCGACGGCCTCCTGGATGCGAGCGGTTTGCTGCTTGAGCCAATCGGCGGTTTCTCCGTTAGTGGGCGGCGGGTCCAGTTCGTCCCTGTAGGGATCGGCCTCGGCCGAGGCAAAATTCACCAGGTCGCCGGTGAAAAGAATCAGGTCTGGCATCAGGCCAAACAGCAGGAAGAAGATAACGTAGGTGGAGAATTTCATTATCGAAGTTGCTGCAGGATGAAATCCCGGCTTAGTGTGGCCGGAATGCCCTGCCCTTCGCCAAAGCAATGGGTGAAGCCCTCCAGAGAGATGAATTTTCCGTTTCTCAGGTACGGCATGTACCCCTTGGCGTCACGTTCCAGGATGGGGAGGTCTTTGGTTCCCTGCACAATGAGGACCGGGCCGGTGAACCGGGCGGTAATGCCATACACATCCAGGTTCATGGCACCCAACAGGTATTCTTTTCCCAAATGACGGGAGCCCCAATCCAGGTATTCGGGGACGTTGTCCTTGTCGAAGCGGGCATCCAGCATGACCCCGGCGGCAGCCTGGGTGCAAATGCATGCGGCGGGAGCCAGCAGCACGGCGCCGCAGATTTTATCGGCCCCCAGCGTGCCGGCAACCAGTCCGGCTTCCAGGCCGCCCTGTGAATGGCCTACTACAAAGATGTTGCGTTTGTCCACCCAGTCCTGGGAGGCGGTCCATTCATAGATGGCCAGCGCGTCTTGCAGTTCATTTTGCAGGGTCATGTCCACAAACTCGCCGTCACTCTCTCCGTGGCCGTTGAAGTCGAAGCGCACGGTGGCTACGCCTGCCCGGATGAGGGAATCGTTTACGGCATTCAGATGGGCCTCTTCCTTGTAACCTGTGAGTCCGTGATAGATAATGGCTACCGGCTGAATTCCCTGAGCTGCGGGACGTTCCACCACGCCCTTAAGCCGGCCCACGGCGCCTTGAATGCATACATTGACCTTATTCCGCGCCAACCTGTTGAATTCGGCCTGCGCCCGGGCCATTTGCCGGCGATACTCCGTGCAAGTTTGCAGGTGCGCGTAGCCGATGCCGGCGACGGGGCGGCTGGCCACTACGTCGCTTTGCCAGTGGCAGCCGGAGATGACCCGGCTCTCGCCGCTTTCCCAGGCGCGGGCATAGACGGCCTCGGCGGCGCTGGGGTTAATCTCGGCCATAATGAGGGCGCAGGCCCAGGCCCGGATGGTGTGTCCCGAGGGATAGGAACCTTCCTTGGCCAGCCATTCATCGTCCTGGGGGAAGATGGAGGGCTCTTTGAAATAGGCGAACGGCCGTATGCGGAAGTAATGCGCCTTGGGTTTGAAACGGATGTTCTCGATGGTGGTGACGCCGCGGGTAATCACTTCGTAAATGGCCGGGGTCTCCTCCGGGGAAATCTTTAGGCCGAAGTGCTCTCCCAGGATAACGATGGTGGTATCCAGGCTCCAGATGGCGTCGCGCACGGCCATTTCCAGCCGGGCCGGGTCCTTACGCTGCTGCTTGCCCCACAGATAGCGCAGCTTATCATAGTCAAAGTCTGTGCTGGGGTCCTGTGGCGGGGTCGGGATGCATTGTACCACATCGGGCATTTCTTCGGCCGGAATATAGGGATAAAACTCCTGGGCAAAGGCAAGATGAACCCCCAGTAGCGCAATGGCAGTAAGCAACAAGTTCTTCATGTGATACCAAACCTTAAATCGAACAAAAATAAGAAAAAAATCCAGAATTTACGAATGATCAAACTGCACGGACACCCAAATGGCCTTTTGGTGCCCTGGTGTATACCAATGCCTGGGTGGATTTGGAGTCCTTTCCCGATTCGTTGTTGCCGGAATTGTTACCATTGTCCTTTTTGCAGGAGCAGGGTTATACCGGCGAGAACTACCGGGCACAACTACGCAAGTTCTACGAATCCTACGCCGACCTATGGCGCGTAAAATACAGCGAAGAGAAACTGGCCGACATCCTGTCCACCGACATTCACTCCCACGGCCGTCTTCGCGTAAACGGCATTGTGATGAACTCGGATATGTGGTACGACCTCTACGAGGTAAGCCGCAACCACATCCTCTACCTGCCCCCCGAGAAGAGGACCTATATCTGGTAAGGCCTAGAGCACAATCTCTATACAGGTTTTCCCATCGGCCTGAACGGCAGGGAACGTAATCGTGGTACTATGCTCCCCGCAAGTGACTGAGCTTGCTTTTTCCCTGTTGCACAGGATGCTGCGGGGTGCGGCGGTAACGCCTTCCAGCACCAGATAGAGTTCCCTTTGGGCCGGCATGCCGTCATAGGCGCCCTCGCGGGGATACACCGTGATACTGAGCTTATTGCCCACCCGGTTTTTCTCTATGCGGGTGCGGGCATAGGCGCTGTCGTAATTGCGGGAAAGGCCGTCGTCTTCATAGAGCGAGAAGGCCGATTTTCCGGCGCCGGGGACCACCAGAAGCCCCAGCACATTGGATGCCTGCTGCAGGGAGGCAATCTTTTCATCGGCCAGCGGAAGCACGCTGCCGGCCTTGACATACCAGGGGTTTTGGCCGATAGCGTAACGCATCGTCTTTACCTGGCTGCCTTTGTGGGTCAGGTGCAGGCCCATGTCGTACCAGTCGCTTCCGGCCGGGAACCAGATTTTCCGGGCCGATTTTCCGTCGGCGCCGGCGCTTTCACAGATGGCCGTGGCCAGGATGCGGTCGCCGAAGAGGTATTCCTGGTTGTAGGAATAGGCCTCGGGGACCTCGGGATACTCATAGTACAGCGGACGGCAAAGGCTGATGCCGGTATCGTAGGCCTCGCGCGCAAAGGTGTAAATGTAGGGCGACAGGGTATAGCGCAGCCGGATGGCTTCCAGCATGTACGGGTAGTACTCCGGATAGGCCCAGATCTTCCGCTCCAGTTTGGCGCTCTGGGTGGAATGCGTCTTGAAGATGGGCGTAAACACGCCGAACTGCAGCCAGCGGGTATACATCTCAGGGTCGGTGAGGCGCTGGTGATCGTGCTTTTGCATGTGACCGCCAATGTCGTGGCCCCAATACCCGTAGCCTACGTTGGAAGCCGTAGATGTAAAGTATGGCAGGAACTCCAGGACGCTCCATTCATCGTAGGTGTCTCCCGAGAATCCCAGCTGATAACGGTGGCTGCCCAGGCCGCCCCAGCGGTGATAGATGAACGGCCGCTCGGCGCCGTTGATTTCCTTGTCGCGGAAGAAGGCATAGTTGACCCAGAAGGTGTTGCTGAGTCCTTTCACGTATTTGTCCTCCATCCACTGCTGCCAGTCCAGCCACCAGAAATCTACGCCCTGACGCTCCAGCGGGCGGATGACGCTGTTAAAGTAGGCGTCGGCCCAGGCCTGCTGGCTCATGCGGTACGGGACGCTGGCGCGGTGCCCTTCCTCTCCCACGGGCTTGGCGTTGCCGGCATACAGATACGGTTCCTGCCCAAACACATACCCCTGTGGACCGTCATACTCCTGCGTGCGGGACAGATAGTCTTTTACAAAGGTATCGTAGCAATCCTCGTACTCGCGGATGCCCGAGGCGGGGTGCAGGTTAAGGGCGGTCTTGTAACCCATTGCATGGAGGTCGTGCAGGAAGCCCTCCGGGTCGGGGAACAGTTCGCGGTTCCAGCTGTAGCCGGTCCATCCCCGTCCCTGGCCGAAGGCGTCGGGGCCCAGGCGCTTCTCCATCTCCTTGTAGGTGTAGTGCCAGTCCATGTCTACAATCATCACGTCCATGGGGATGCCCCGCTCCCGCATCTCCCGGCCCAGGTCCAGGATTTCGTCGTCGGTGTAAATCCAGTAGCGGCTCCACCAGTATCCCAGCGTGTACTTGGGCGGGAGGGGAATGCGCCCTGCTACCTTTACAAAGTCGCCCAGGGCCGATTTATAGTCGTGTCCATAGGCAAAAAGATACCAGTCCAGGCGGTCTCCCTGGGGGCGGAGCGCCACCCAGTTCTCCCACGCGTTGCCTGTGGGCTCCAGCAGATGCCGCGCACTCTCGTCTACCAGTGCCCAGCCCTCGCGGGAAAGAATGCCGTCTTCCAGCTCGCTTTCCCGGTGGGAAAGCTTTTCAAAGCCCAGGCAGCCGTCCAGGGTGCGGGTGGTTCCTTTCAGGTTCCCCGCAGGCTCCATGCCGGGTTTCCAGACCCCCCTGCCGAACTTCACCAGCAGATTCTCCGGAGAGAACCGGCCTCCCTTATACGTGAGGGTCAGTTTCCCGGTCTTGATGGTGAGTACGTCTCCTTTGATGGCCGATGTAAAGGCCGGTACCGGCAAATCCCGGTTGACGATGGCCAGCGACGCCCGGTCCTCGAAGACGCCGTCCTCGGCCCATTCCATGCGAACCAGGCGGTCGGTGAGAACGGTGAACCGGGCATTCTGGTACGTGACTACGGCTGCCTTGTTGGCCACGGGATTATTCTGTGCGGGCAGCGACAAACAGATAATCAGAGTGGGAAGGAGGGTAAGGAATCGTTTCATGCGACTAAGTTACGCAAAATCGAGAAATAATTGGATTACTCACGCGAGATTAGTAACTTCGTGAAATCTTTTTTAGCGAACTTCTGATGGAACGGTTATTTGAACAGTTAAAGGCCGATTTCAGGGCGCAATTCGGCACTTCCTTCGATTTCCTGCGGGATACAGCCATCTACGACTCTCCTCTCTATAAGTTCCTGGAGCGCATGCCCAAGGGGGCCGATTTACATGCCCACGCCGACGCCATCCTGCCCATGGATATGCAGGTCGAGTTCCTTAAGGACCATCCGGAACTGGTGATCACGCCCGAATGGCAAATCCGTTTCATCGGCCCCGGCGCGCCGTACGGCAGCCGCACCATGAGGGAATGCCTGGAAGACGGCCTTTCGGTAGATGATTTCTGCCGCAACTGGACGGTAGCCGGAGCGCCCCGCAACGGATACACCTGGGACTGGTTCGAGGGTATTTTCACCAAGTGCGGCGCCATTTGCACCACTCCTGCCCTGGTACAGGATTACTACACCAGAGTCATGCTGTATTATCATAGCATCGGCGTAGAGCATCTGGAGTTGCGCTCGCCGTTCTTCGGGACACGTGAGGACGCCCAGGCCCGTGCCGAGGCCTATATCAGGGCCCTGGCCGAGGTTCGCAAGGTAGATCCCGTGTTCACCCTGTCCATTGTTGCCTGCGCCGGCAAGAACGATGTTTGGGATCCGCTCTTCGACCTGTTGATGGACAATGCTGTTTGGGTATGGAAAAACGTGAAAGACGGCAAGTACGACCTGGTAAAAGCCATTGACATTGTGAACGACGAGGACCGTTCCTACTCCCTGGCCCGCTATGAGGACCGCGTACGCAAAATCATCGTGAACAACCCTGGCCTTCGCCTGACGCTCCATGCCGGCGAAAGCCTTCGAGGAGAGAACGAGGAAATTGCCATCGCCTTGCGCTGCGGGGTAGACCGCCTGGGACATGGTTTCAATCTTTACAGGTATCCCGAACTGGAAAAGGCCGTACTGGAAAAGGGCATTCCCATGGAAATCTGCCCCGTGTCCAATGCCGCCCTGGGCTATTGCCGGGACTTTGCCAAGCATCCAGCCAAAAAGTACTGGGAAGAAGGCATTCCCATCATTATCTGTTCCGACGATGCCGCCTATCAGGCCCGCAGCGTCTTAACGGGCGACTATCTGGCCGTAGCCGTGGGCTGGGACCTGTCCCTCAAGCAAGTTCGCAAGCTCTGCCGCATGTCCATAGAGAATTCCTTCCTCATCCCCGCCCGAAAGCAGGTCCTGAGGGATTGGTTCAAGAGTGCCTGGCGGCAGTTCGAGGCCGATTTCGGAGAAGAGTATCTGGAATATAAAAAGCGTACAGGCCGGTTTATCACGCTCTTCTAAATGGATGAATTCCAGAAAGAAATGAAATTCTGTCAGAGCTGCGGCCGAAAAACTTGCAAGGTTGGGGCTGACAAATCAGACAAAAAACAGAAAGAAATATATTAATCCACTTGTAGAGGCGGGATTACTCAAACTAACAATCCCAGAGACCCCGAATGATCCGAATCAGAAGTATGTAAAAGCTTAGAATCTTCGACTATCCTGTTGTAAAAGATCTTTACAGTAGTGTCGTTTTTCTTTACACTTTCTCATATTTGGAAGAGCAACTAAGTAATTGACAGGTAATCTCCTATGTGTGTCGGCACGGGAGTTGTGTTTGCGTGTGCAGGAGAAAATGTGTAAATTTGGATTCGATTATGGCTTCAAAGAAGGGCAAAATACTGATTGTCGATGATAACGCGGGCATCCGCCAGGCGCTGAAGATCCTGCTGCCGATGCACTTCGCAGAGGTGGAGACGTTGCCGTCGCCGGTGACACTGGTCAGCACGCTGGAGCGCTTCCGGCCGGACGTGGTGCTGCTGGATATGAACTTCAATACCAGCATCAATACTGGCAATGAGGGCCTGTACTGGGCCGGGGAAATCAAGCAGATGATGCCGGAGGTGGAAGTAGTGTTGTTCACCGCATACGCCGATATCGCCCTGGCTGTAGAAGGGATGAAGCGGGGCGCCTTTGATTTCATCGTGAAGCCGTGGGATAATGAGAAACTGGTGGCCACGCTCACGGCCGCCCGGGACAAGGCCCGGAAGGCGATGGGGCGGGATGCCAGGAAGGACGAGGAGAAAGTAGCGCCGATGTATTGGGGCATTTCCAGGGCGATGGCCGTTATCCAAAAGACGGTCGACAAGATTGCCCCCACGGATGCCACCGTGTTGATCACCGGCGAGAACGGTACCGGCAAGGACGTGCTGGCGCGGGAGATTCACGCTCGGAGCCTCCGGAGTGAGAAACCGATGGTGGCCGTTGATGCCGGTGCCATTACGGAAACTCTTTTTGAGAGCGAGCTGTTTGGCCACGTCAAGGGAGCTTTCACCGATGCTCATACAGACCACGTGGGCAAGTTTGAGCAGGCCGATGGCGGTACATTGTTCCTGGACGAAATCGGCAATATCCCCCTGCACTTGCAGGCCAAGCTGCTGCGGGTAATTCAGAGCCGTAGCGTAGTGCGGGTTGGCGGTTCTCAGGCTATTCCGGTGAATATCCGCCTGATTTGCGCCACCAACATGGACCTGGATCAGCTGGTCCGGGAAGGCCGGTTCCGTGAGGACTTGTATTATCGCATCAATACCGTTCACATCGCCCTGCCGCCTCTCCGCGAGCGCAGGGAAGACATCGTCCCGCTGGCGGAACGCTTCATCGGCCAGTTTGCCGAGAAGTATCATCGGCCGCTGACCGGACTAGACGAATCGGCAAAGATGGTACTAGAGGGCGGCCGTTGGAGCGGCAACATCCGGGAGTTGCAGAACTGCATCGAGAAAGCGGTCATCCTTTCTGAAGGGAATACGCTCACGGCGAAGGACATCCAACTGGAACAGCCAAAAGCCGGGTCTCCTGCCGCCGGTACGCTGAAGGAAGTGAGCGATGCAGAGGAAGAAAGACTGGTCCGCGAGGCTGTGCTGAGGAGCAATGGCAATATCTCTGCTGCAGCCAAGATGCTGGGTGTTAGCAGGCCCACCCTCTACGCCAAAATGAAGAAGTACGGGCTATGACCTTCACCATCTGGCATATCATTGGTGTCGCAGTCATCGTTGCAATCATCGTAGCAGTGATTGCCACCCTCCGGACACGCCAGAAGGACATCAAGAAGGTTGCCTATATGATGGATGCGCTGGAAGACGGGGAACTCAACTTCCGCTTCCAGGACAAAAACAAGTTCAACCGCACCCTAAACCGCATCAGGACCATCTTCGAGAAGCAGCGGCAGGCTCACGAGCAGGATTCCTGGACCAAGCTGATTCGTGTTCTGACGCACGAGATCATGAATACGGTGTCGCCGATTGCCTCTTTATCCGACGCCCTGTCCAAGTCGATGGATGAGAGCGGGCACAGCGAGCTGGACGTTAAGTCGGGGCTGGATACCATCAGTGACTCTTCCAAAAACCTCATCAAGTTTGTGGAGACCTACCGCCAGCTCTCCGGCGTGGCCAGGCCCCTGCGCCGGGCTGTTGACCTTCAGGAGCTGATGGATCAGGTAATCTCCCTGAACAGCGAGTATGCCGCCTCCTGCGGTGCGACCTGCGTCTATCGACCCGAGGAACCGGACCTGATGATTTACGCCGATGAGGGGCAAATCTCGCAGATCCTTATCAACCTCATCAAGAATGCCCTGCAGGCTGGTGCGAAGCACATCGACATTTCGGCCCGGATGGGCAAGGAGGACGAGGTGATTTTGCAGGTGGCCAACGACGGTGCGCCCATCCCGGTCTCTGCACAGGAACAAATCTTCGTTCCATTCTATACCACCAAGAAGGAGGGCTCCGGCATCGGCCTAAGCATTTCCCGACAGATTATGCGGCAGCATAATGGCACTATCGACCTGGTGCGGAGTGATGTAAACCAGACGGTGTTCCAGCTCATTTTTAGGTAGTGGTATTGCGTAGTATACCCGAAAGGGTATACCATTCCCGTTAAACAGAATATTTATACCCTATCTGATATAAATCGAAAAATTCTTCCTATATTTGCACCCGATAAGGTATAATTTATATGACACTCTCGCAACATATTAAACAAAAAAGGAAGAAAAACGGTCTTACGCAGGTGGAACTGGCGGAACGCGCCGGTGTAGGGCTTCGTTTTGTCAGGGACCTGGAACAGGGGAAACAGACCCTTCGGATAGATAAAGTAGATGAGGTTCTTGCCTTGTTTGGTGAACAATTGGGTCCAGTCAAAATTGAACTGTTATGAAACAGGCCGGCATCTATGTAAACGACATCTTCTGCGGCATTCTAACAGAGGATGAAGAAGGCTTCCATTTTACCTATGCCCACGAGTATCTGGCAGCGCCGGACGCCGCACCGGTGAGCCCTACCATGCCGCTGACAGAAAAAACTTACGAAAAAGAGATGATGTTTCCCGTTTTTGACGGACTCATTCCAGAGGGATGGCTCCTGGATATCGCCTCTTCCTCCTGGAAGATTGACCCTCGGGACCGGATGTCGCTTCTTCTGGCCTGCTGCAAGGATTGTATCGGAAACATCAGCGTGGAATCTTTCGACCATGAGTAAGTGTCTGTATTGCTATCAGGAATTGGAAGAAGGCTTGGTGGATTTCCACTCCGCCTGTGCCCACAGGTTCTTCGGCAGCGAAACGGTGCCTCTTCTTCCTTACACGCGGGACAATATGTCTGAACTTGCCCGCCAGGTCATTCGCACCAGTGCCTCCGTCACCGGCGTACAGGCCAAGATGTCCCTGGATTTAGACCGCGGAGGGAAGAATGAGCCAGCCAAATTCACTATTGTAGGCCTATGGGGGAAGTATATCTTCAAGCCGCAAAGCGGGAGGTATCCCTGCCTCCCAGAATTGGAGGACCTCACGATGAAGATGGCTCGGGCCGCCCATATCCGTACGGCCCACCATACGCTCATACGCCTCTCCGACGGAGAGTTGGGTTATCTGACACTTCGCATGGACAGGGGTAAGAAGGGCGAAAAGATATCCATGCTTGATATGTGCCAACTCACCAATCGTCTCACGGAGCATAAATATTATGGTACGTATCAGCAGCTGGCCGATACCGTCAAGAAGTATTCTTCGGCCCCCATGCTGGATGTCCAACGTTTCTGGGAGGTAGTTCTCTTTTCCTGGATGACGGGAAATTCCGACATGCACTGCAAGAACTTTTCGCTGGTGGATACTGGGAATGGAGAATACGTTTTATCTCCAGCCTATGACCTTTTGGCCGTACTGTTGGCCGATCCGGAAGACACGGAGGAGATGGCGATGAGTTTCTCTGTCGGCGGCGGAAAAAGCGGTTTTAACCGTGGCACCTTCTTTTTGGCTTTCACCCAGAGCGGTATTCCCTCGCCTGTGGCCAATAGGATGATTGACAGGATGAAATCCTACCTTCCCGTCTGGGAAGAACTTATCGACAAGTCCTTCCTTCCAGACAAGATGAAGGTCGCGTATTGCCGCCTTCTCGAGGACCGGATACAGAGATTATGATGTAGCATATCACTATTCTGTGCATACGGCGCAGACGGATAATTTGCTTCGGGCGCTGAGGGAAACGTCGTACTCTTCTGGTGTAAGCAGTTGTGTAAAGTTTTTGACACCATACTGTAAATCAGTCGTTTATATGGTGCATGGTACAAATGTGATACGGCTAATAGAGCGGTTTTCGTAAGGAAATCCGAGCAAGAATAAATGTGATTTAAGCCTTTTACAAATTATCCCATTTACTACAATAAGGAGTCCACTCCGTGGATGGGAGGACGGAGTGGACATGGTGGACAGTGGTGGACAGCGTTGGACGGGATGGGAGGGGGAAGGCGCTGTGGAGCCCTATATCACCCCCATATCCTTCGCCGTGGAAATCAGCTCCGCCGTATTGGCTACGTCAAATTTAGCGATGAGTTTCTTGCGGTACCAGCGGATGGTGTCGTTGCTCAGGCCCAGCGCGCCCGCGATGTCCGGGGCGGTGTAGCCTTTGGAGAGAAGATCCAGGATGTCCCGCTCGCGCTGGGAGAGTTTGATGTCGCTTCGCTGCGGGGGCAGCTCCTGCAGCACCTCCTCGATGAGTTCCGAGGCTTCGGCCTTCTCATGCCGGGTCTTGCGCAGGC
>CAJOHK010000029.1 GCA_905234285.1 uncultured Bacteroidales bacterium | reverse complement strand
CCGTATGCCGAACGGCACGTACGGTGGTGTGAGAGGTCGGAAAACAAAGGAAATAGGAGGAAAACTCCGAAAATCCTTTGTTTTCCTCCTACTCGATTATCTGCTTTGAGCCCTCCGTGCACAATTTGTTCACCAGACGGCATTGTTCGGATTCTGGTGAACAAAACACCCCCCTTTTTGTTCACGAGGTACCCGTTTTCCGGTTCTGGGGTACAAAAATGGCCGAATTTGTTCACCAGACAGCGTTTTCAGGCTTCTCGTGCACAAAAACCACCCCTTTTTGTTCACGAGGTGGCGGTTGGCGTGTTTTTGGGGGGTGTTACAGTTGCACGTACCGGTGCTGCACCACGCCTTTGCGGTCCAGTTCCAGGACGAAGGGGAGGGCCGAGAGGTCAAAGCTGTCCAGGAGCTGCTGCCCCAGCGCCGGCTGATCGTTTAGGATGGCGTCTACGTCTACCAGCAGCACACGGGCGCGGCGGTTGGTGGAAACCAGCTGCTCCACGGCCGAAAGGGTGGCCTGGCAACTGGAGCAACCGCCTGTATAGAACACCACATAGCCGGGGCGGCCGCGGAGCTTGCGCAGGGCATAATTCCCGGCCCGGCCGTCCTTGGCAAACAGGCAGGGCTTGCGGCGCAGAACGCCCGGAACCGTGAGGTCCGGCACCTCGGAGCCGACCGGCGTGCGTGAAGTGAGGTCCAGCAGGAAATCGGCCAGGGCTACCACCTGCAACTGGTCTTCTTCGGTGGTCCATACGTCGGGCATGTGAATGTATCGCTCAACAAACGGTTTAATAGCGTCGCGGTACGGCTCTTCCCGGCGGGAGGAAAGGAAGTAGAGTAAATCGCCCTCCACCTGCTTGAACGCTTCCATGTCTCCTTCGCCCATAGTTCGGGCCGCCAGGTAATCGGCCACGTCCATTACGTGGGAAGACTTGAGGGTGTCGCCATAGGCCGCAAAGAGCTGCTGGTAGCGATCCATCTGGCCTGCCTCGCCGTAGCTGTAGCTGCCCGAGCCCAACTCCCTGTCCAGCAGCATGCGAAGGGCGGGTACATCCAAGCCCCGGCCCAGAATGATGCCGAAGGGGGACACCAGGAACATCCGCGGGGTTTGCAGCACGCCATACAGCCGCTGCCAGTCCGACGAAACCTCAGGGTCCCACAGGTGGATCACGCTGCTGTCAAAGTTGGAACGGTACGCCTCCCAGGCCGATGCGTCGCTGCCCGTGTAAATGGCATAGACCTGCGCCTGGGAATAGGGTTCCTCGGCCATGAGCTGCCGGAGCTGCGTGGTGGTTATTTTGCAAGTAGAGCAGGAAGTATCATAGAAGTACAGAACGGCATATTCGGAAGCCACGGGGATGGGCATCCAACGGCCCTCCGGGGTTTGAAGTTTAACCGAAGGGGCCTTCTCCCCAATGAGGGAAGACTCGTTGAACGCCACGAAAACCTTGGCGTTGAGCAGGTCTTCGGGTTCCCGCATGGCCACTTTGCCGGATAGGAACCACTCCTGGGCCACATGCACGGCCACGGCGTCGTCGCCCATGATTTTGGAGTGCAGGTAATGGTCGTAGATCTTTAGCGCCACAAATTGCCGCACCAGGGAATCGGTGCAGGAGGAGATGATGTAGTCGCACTCGGCGTTTTGCACCTCGGCGCTCTCGCCCGACAGGGCGGTGAAGTACTCGTCCAGTTTGGCGCCCAGCTGCGGATATTCCTGTGCCCAGACCCCCAGGGCAATCGTCCAGCCGGCAAGGCAAAGCAGCAGTTTTCTCATAGGATCACACCCTCCGGAATAAAGGCCGAATAGTCCCCGCCATGCTTGAGGATATCCCGCACGGCCGAGGAGGAAATGTGCGCAAACTCCTGCGCCGTAGGGATGATGATGGTCTCGATGTCCGGGGCCAGACGGCGGTTGGCATCGGCAATGGAGCGTTCGGTCTCAAAGTCAATCATGTTGCGCACGCCGCGCACAATGTGGTGGATGCCCAGCTCCCGGCAGGTGTCAATAGTGAGGTTGTCGTACTGGATGATGCGAACGCCCGCGAGCCCGGCGGTTGCCTGCCGGATAATCGCCAGCCGCTTTTCCGTGGGGAAGAAGCCGCGTTTGTCCTGGTTGATACCGGCCGCCACCACTACCTCGTCAAACATGGAGAGTGCCCGCTTGAGGATGTTCAGATGCCCGGCGGTAAAGGGGTCGAAGGAGCCGGGGAAGAGTGCGATGCGTTTCATAATTGCCAGTCGATGGGCGCAAGGCCCTGAGCTTGAAGGATTTCGTTGGTTTTGGAAAAGTGCCGGCAGCCGAAGAAAGCCCCTCCGGCCAGCGGCGAGGGATGGGCCGCCTTGAGCACATAGTGCCGGGACGGGTCTATGAGGGCTGATTTCTCCTGCGCATACCGCCCCCAAAGCAGGAATACCACGCCCTGCCGCTGCGCATTGATGGTGCTGATGACGGCGTCGGTGAAGGCCTGCCAGCCAATGCGCCCGTGCGAGGTGGGGGCGCCGGCCTGCACGGTGAGCACGCTGTTGAGGAGCAGCACGCCCTGACGGGCCCATTTTTCCAAGTTGGGCCGGCCACTCATGTGCACGCCCAGGTCGGATTCTATTTCCTTAAAAATATTACGGAGCGACGGGGGAGGGGTCACGCCATCGGGGACCGAGAACGACAGCCCCATGGCCTGGCCGGGCCCGTGATAGGGATCCTGGCCCATGATGACCACTTTCACCTGGTCCAGGGGCGTGAGGTCAAAAGCCCTGAAAATGAGGCTCCCTGGCGGGTAAATCACTTTCCCGGCTTCTTTCTCGGCATGTAAAAAGCGCACCAGCTGCTCAAAGTACGGTTTCCCGAACTCCGGCGCCAGTGCGACTTTCCAGCTTTGTTCTATCTTTACGTCCATCAGAATAATGCGTCCATCACATCGGCGATGGTATTCACATAGACAAAGATAAGACCTTTTATGTAAATTTCCTTGATATCCTCTACATCTTTTCGGTTTTCTTCCGAGATGACGATGGTGTGCACGCCGGCGCGTTTGGCGGCCAGAATCTTTTCCTTGATACCGCCGACTGGCAGTACGCGGCCGCGGAGGGTCATCTCGCCGGTCATGGCGATACCGGCCTTGGGGGCCTGCCCGCGCAGGGCGCTTACCATGGAACTCACCATGGTGATACCGGCCGAAGGACCGTCCTTGGGCGTAGCGCCCTCGGGGACGTGCAGGTGGATGTCCTTCTTCATGAAGGTTTCGGTGTCCATGCCGGCCATCTGGGGATGTGCCTTGATGTACTGCCAGGCAATTTGGGCGCTTTCCTTCATTACGTCGCCCAGGTTGCCGGTCATGGACAGGTTGCCCTTGCCGTCGCTCACCTGACTCTCCACAAACAGTACCTCTCCGCCCATCTCGGTCCAGGCCAGACCGGTGACTACGCCCACACCTTCGTTGCCGGCCACATCGTCGTGGAAGGCGGTGGGCAGGCCCAGGTACTCGCGCAGGTGCTCGGGCTTAATGACCTTGGGGAAGTCCTCCTCCAGGGCAATCTTCTTGGCCGTGACACGGGCAATCTTGGCAATCTGCTTCTCCAGGCCGCGAACGCCGCTTTCATGGGTATAGCGCGCTACCATCTCCTTCAGGGCTTCGTCGGTGATGGAGAGTTCGTCGGCCCGTAAACCATGCTCCTGGAGCTGCTTGGGTACCAGATACTGGTGGGCGATCTGGAGTTTTTCCTCGGCCAGGTAGCCGCTCACGTTAATCATTTCCATACGGTCTTTGAGGGCCGGCTGGATGGTGCCGGTGCCGTTGGCCGTGGTGATGAAGAGGACATTGCTCAGGTCATAATCCACGTCCAGGTAGTTGTCGTGGAAGGTGCTGTTCTGCTCCGGGTCCAGGGCCTCCAGCAGGGCGCTCGAAGGGTCTCC
The DNA here is from genome assembly GCA_905234285.1 of uncultured Bacteroidales bacterium. Taxonomy (GTDB): domain Bacteria; phylum Bacteroidota; class Bacteroidia; order Bacteroidales; family UBA932; genus Cryptobacteroides. The sequence goes on along the minus strand of CAJOHK010000029.1, from coordinate 17,922 downwards.
CTTGAAGTCTTGCGACAGCTTGTCAATCTCGTCCAGGACGATGACCGGGTTGGAGGTGCCGGCCCGCTGGATGCCGCTCAGAATTCGGCCCGGAAGGGCACCCACATAGGTTTTGCGGTGGCCGCGGATCTCGGCCTCGTCGTGCATGCCGCCCAGGGATATCCTTATATATTTACGCCCAAGTGCGCGTGCGATGGACTTGCCCAGCGAGGTTTTGCCCACGCCGGGAGGGCCCCACAGGCACAGGATAGGGGAGCGCATGTTACCCTTGAGCTTAAGGACGGCCAGGTACTCGATGATGCGGTCTTTCACGCTGTCCAGGCCGAAGTGATCCTCGTCCAGGACTTCCTGCGCGTGCCTCAGGTCCAGGTTGTCGTCGGACAGCTCGCCCCAGGGCAGGTCCAGCATGAACTGCAGGTAGGTGAGCTGGATGCTGTAATCCGGGGTGGTGGGGTTGAATTTTTCCAGACGGGCCATTTCCTTGTCAAAGATGGCACGCACTTCCTTGGACCACTTCTTTTCATCGGCCCGGCGGCGCATTTTCTCCATTTCTTCGCCTTCGTCCATGCCCAACTCTTCCTGAATGGTGCGCAGCTGGTTGTTCAGGTAGTATTCCCGCTGCTGCTGGTCAATGTCGGTTTTTACCTTCTGGTTGATTTCCTGCTTGATTTGCAGGAGCTGTGTTTGGGTGTCCAGCACTTTGAGGAGGGCCAGGCCGCGCTCCTGGATGTCGGTGATGGGCAGCAGGGCGGTGCGCTCCTGGAAGTTTTCCACCTCGATGGTGGTGGCTACAAAGTTCACCAGGAAATGGAAATTGTCTATGCTGCGCAGCGCGCCGATGGCTTCCTTGGGGGCGAAGGACGAGGCCTTCACTACCAGGGCGGCCTTCTCCTTGAGGGCATCGGCCAGGACGCGCAGCTCGCGCTCATCGGCGCCCTGGGGGATGAACTCCTCCAGATAGCTCACGAAGGCCACCAGGTAGGGCTCCTCGGCCACTATACGCTGCAGCCGGGTGAGTTTCATGCCCTGCAAGATTACAGTGAGGGTGCCGTCGGGCATCTCCAGGGTCTTGATGACCTTGCACACGGTGCCGTACTCACAAAGGTCTTCCTCCTTGGGGTCTTCTACCGTAACGTCCAGCTGGGGGACGGCGGCTATCCAGCCTTCGCCCTCCTCGGCATCCCGTACCAGGTGCATGGATTTTTCCCTGCCCACCGTGACGGGGAACACCGTGCCGGGAAACATCACGGCATTGCGCAGGGCCAGCACCGGAAGCTGGTCTGGCAGTTCCGAGGCGTCTACCTTCATGGAAGAGGCTTCGCCCACTACCGGCATAATGTTCACTTCTACGCCCGCAGGCATCATCATATCGTTAAGTTTCATAAAATCTGCCATTTTGTCATGAAATGGGGACACAATTTCCCCGGCCCCTATATGGTCAATCTTTGTGCCAACTGCCTGATTTCTTTTCCAACTTCCCACTATTGGACCGTTGGAAAAGCTTTTCGCCGTTTTTTTGCCAGACGTCCCATTGGCTGGATCGTTGGGAAAGTCTGTGCCAAAGAGTTGTCTGCCAGGCCGTGGAGGTAATTTACTGATTATCAGGTTATTAAATAATTGTTCTCCGTCAAATTGGACGGGGGATAATTACGTAATGTGCTGTAAATTAAAGGTTTACGACCACGGGCTGGGCTAGATGGTTTTAGCCTTTCTAAAGACGTTCTGGTTTTTTCGGCGTAACATTTTGAAATTTCAAAAATTAAGTCTAATTTTGCCAAGATTTTCCCGTTCGAAAACCTATAATGGAATAAAGTATATTAAACTATGACTAAGGCAGAAATTGTAAACGAGATTGCAAAGACCACCGGTATCGAGAAGAACCAGGTTCTTGCTGTTGTTGAAGAATTTACCAATGTTGTAAAGGGTTCCCTGATTGCTGGAAATCCCGTGTATCTCCGTGGTTTCGGCAGCTTTATCATCAAGCACCGCGCCCAGAAGGCCGCCCGCAACATCACCCGTAAAACCACTATGACCATCCCCGCTCACGACATTCCGGCTTTCAAACCCGCCAAGACTTTCGTGAGCGCCGTCAAGGAGAAATAAAAACCTTTAAATTATCATCATTATGCCTAACGGTAAGAAGCATAAGAGACACAAGATGGCTACGCACAAGCGTAAAAAGCGCTTGCGCAAGAACCGCCACAAGAAGAAGTAAGAAACGGCTTCTTCCAAGCACAGGGCTTGCGGATTGTATTCGCAAGCCCTTGTCTTAGCTAAAACCCAAATTTCCAAATGGAGTCTGAGAAACCGGACAAGGATCTGATTGTCGACGTAACATCGACAGAAGTACATATCGCCCTGATGGAGAACCATCGGCTGATAGAGTACAACACGGAGTCCAGCACTGGGAACAAATTCACGGTAGGAGACGTTCACCTGGGAAAGGTGAAAAAGATTCTCCCCAATCTCAATGCTGCCTTTGTGGACATCGGCGACAAAAAGGAAGCCTTCATCCATTACCTGGACCTGGGACTCTACTTCTCCGCCTTCGACCAGTTTGTGCGGGAATCCAATGGGAATACCAACCTCAAGGACCTGTATTCCCGGATCAAGATAGGAGAGCCCCTTCCCAAGGAAGGAAAGATTGAAGAAATCCTCAAGCCGGGCCAAATGATTGTGGCCCAGATTGTCAAGGAGCCCATTTCCACCAAGGGATCGCGACTGACTGCGGAAATTTCATTGGCAGGACGAAATGTAGTACTTCTCCCCTTCGCCGAGAAAGTGTCTATCTCCCAAAAGATAGCCTCGAAGGAAGAGAAACGTAGATTAGAGACACTGGTCAGGAGTATCCTCCCCAAGAATTACGGCGCCATCATCCGCACAGCGGCCGAGGGCAAAAACGCCGCCACGTTGGTAGGGGAGACCGAATCCCTCATTCAAAAATGGGAAGACTCCTGGAAAAAGATTGCCAGTAACAAGAACGTCCAGCTGCTCTTCACGGAGTACAGCAAAACCACCACTGTCCTGAGGGACCTCCTCAACGACTCGTTCTCCAACATCTGGATCAACGACGAGCATGTGGCCGACGAGGCCAGGAAGTATGTTTCGCTCATCTCTCCGGAGCAAGAAAAGATTGTTCACCTGTACGAGGGCAAGCAGCCCATCTACGATCACTTTGAAGTGACACGTCAGATCAAAGGCTCCTTCGGCAAGGTGGTACCCATGCGGCAGGGCGCCTATCTGGTCATCGAAACCACCGAAGCGCTGAATGTAATTGACGTAAACAGCGGCATCCGCACCAAAACGACCGACCAGGAGGAGAACTCCTTCGAAGTCAACAAAATTGCCGCCGAAGAAATTGCCAGGCAGCTCAGGCTCCGCGATATGGGCGGCATTGTGATAGTGGACTTCATCGACATGGAATCCAACGACCACAAGAACGCACTCCACAAATATATGCAGGAGCTCATGGAGGCCGACAGAGCCAAGCACAATGTGCTGCCGCTCACCAAATTCGGGTTAATGCAAATTACCCGTCAGCGCATCAGGCCCGTGACAGAAATCAATACCTCGGAGCAGTGCCCCGTGTGCCACGGCACCGGAAAAATTCACTCCAGTGTGGTGATTGACGAAGAGCTGGAACGTAAGATAGCCTTCTATGTCATTGAAAAAGGTGTCCGTTCTATCGTGCTGAAAACCAGTCCCATTTTGGGCGCATACCTAAAAAGGGGCCTGTTCAACTCCTTCCTTTCCAAGTGGCGCAAGCGCTACAAGGTAAAGCTGGAATTGGTAGAAGTAACGGACTTTTTTGTCCTCCAACATGAAATGTTTAATGAAAAAGGGGAGAAGCTCGATTGAGCCCTCCCTTTTTTTGTGATCACTTAACTGGCTGATTGCCAGCATTTTCTGGATATTCAGTCCGGCTTTTTGCCGGACTGAATTTGTGTAAGGGGCTCATTACTAGCGAGTTAAGTGATTCTTATTGAGCACACTGAACCTTGCTCAGGTGCGATCACTTAATTAACTGTGTGTCAGTTGGTTATAGAAAATCAGTCCGGCAAATAGCCGGACTGAATATTGGCAAGTGGTTGATAATGAGTTATTTAGGTGATTCGGCGCCGGAAGGAGAACTTACCGCACCACCAGCCGTTCGATGCGGCGGGGAACGGAGGCCAGGATTTCGTAGGGGATGGTGCCCAGAATCCCCGCCAATTCACTCACCGTGGGGTCCTCGCCAAAGATGGTGACGGTATCGCCCACCTTAGCGGGAACGCCGGTGATGTCCAGCATGCACATGTCCATGCAAATATTGCCGATGGTGGGGACGCGGTGGCCGTTGAGGGAGAAGGACACGGCGCCGCGGCTAAAATGGCGGTCGATGCCATCGGCGTAGCCGACGGGAATGGTGGCGATGACGGTGCCCTCATGGGCCTGGCCCCATCGGCCGTAACCCACGGTGTCGCCGGGACCCAGCTGTTTGATTTGCAGAATCTTGCACTTGAGCGAGGCTACCGGGGCCAATTGTTTACCGGGCAGGGCGCTGATACCATAGATGCCGATGCCCAGGCGGGCCATGTCGTATTGGTGCTCGGGGAAACGCTCGATGCCCGCGCTGTTGAGGATGTGGCGCATGGGCATGTAGCCCAGGCCGTCGGCCACTTGCCGGGTGTATTTCTCAAAGAGCTCAAACTGCCCCTGGGTGAAGGCGTCCTGCTCCGGTTCGTCGGCCACGCAAAGGTGGGAGAAGAGGGCCTTGACGCGCACCTCCGGGGTTTGCCTGAGATATTCAAGCAGCTCAGGGAGTTCACTGCCCATGAAGCCCAGCCGATGCATGCCGGTGTCCAGTTTGATATGGATGGGATAATCCTTGAGGCCCTGCTCACGGAGCACGGAAACCAGCTTTTTGAGGGAATACAGATTGGGAATGCTGGGCTCCATGCGGGTTTGGATAATCTCCGGGTAAAAATCGGTGCCGGCGGTAAGGACCAGGATGGGCAGGGAGATACCGTTGCGGCGCAGTTCCAGTCCTTCCACGGGATAGGCGACGGCCAGGTAATCGGCCCCGGCGCGTTGCATCATGGAAGCGAATTCTACGGCGCCATGGCCATAGGCGTTGGCCTTGACCAGCACCAGCAGTTTGGTCTGGGGTTCCAGCAGGGAGCGGAAATAGCGGTAATTCTCCACGGCGTGGTTCAAATTGAGCTCCAGCCGGGAGAAGTCGTCCTCCATTGCGCGCATTTCAATCATATTGGGTGCAAATTTAGCATTTCCCGCTGACATTTTGCCAAAAAATGTTTAGTTTTGTAGGAAGAGAATAAATGATAAGACTATGCCTACTTGGTTAATCTGGGGGATTATGATTGCAGTGATGGTAGCCAGTATGCTCATCCAGGGCAGGCTCACCACCCGGTTCGAGAAGTATTCCGAGGTTCCTATCGGCCTCACAGGGGCCGAGGTCGCCTCCCGCATGCTGGCGGCGCATGGAATCCGGGATGTTAGTATCGTTTCCATCAAGGGAAAACTCACCGACCATTATGACCCCACCACCAAAACCGTGAACCTGAGCGAAGGCGTCTATTACGGCAAGTCCGTGGCCGCCGCCGCAGTGGCCGCGCACGAGTGCGGACATGTAGTACAGCACGCTACCCGCTACCCCTGGCTTAGCATGCGCAGCGCCCTGGTGCCGGTGGTCAGCTTTTCCAATAACGTGGTTTCATGGGTGCTCCTGGCCGGGGTCCTGCTCATGGAGCGCTTCCCGCAGCTGCTGTGGCTGGGTATAGCCCTGTTTGCCCTCACCACCCTATTCTCTTTCATCACCTTGCCCGTAGAGATCAACGCCAGCGCCCGCGCCGTGGCCTGGCTGGAGAATGCCGGCATAGTGAATTACGAGAATAAACCCATGGCGCAGGACGCCCTTAAATGGGCCGCCTACACCTATGTGGTGGCCGCCATCGGCTCCCTGGCCACCCTGCTTTATTACATCAGTATAGCCCAGCGAAGAAAATAGCATATTATGAAAGGAGTACACATTTTCCTGGCCGACGGCTTCGAAGACATGGAGGCCATCGCAACCCGCGACGTGCTGCTGCGCGGCGGCGTGCCCGTCCTCACCGTTTCCATCTCCAATGACTACCTGGTAGAAAGTTCCCATGGCCTGCAGGTTTCGGCCGATACTTCCTGGGCCGATTTAGAAGTCATGGAACCCGGCACCGACGCCCAGGATGTGATGATTTTTCCCGGCGGCATGCCCGGCAGCAAGAACCTGGCCGCCCATGAGGAGCTCATGGAAATTATGCAGGACCACTTTGCCCGTGGCGGGGCGGTGGCGGCCATCTGCGCAGCTCCCGGCCTGGTACTGAGCCAGTTACCCGGCCTCTCCGGACGCAAGTTCACCTGCTTCGAGGGCTTCCAGGATGCCTTGATAGCCCAAGGCGCCGTGTACACTCCCGAGCCGGCCGTGACGGACGGCAACGTTATTACCGGTCGCGGAGCGGGCTGCGCCGTTGCCTTCGGCCTGGCCATCCTGGGTTACCTTAAAGGTCCCGAAGCCGTAGCCAAAGTGAGCGCCGGGCTCATGCTGTAAAGCGTTCTCCTGCCAGATCACTTAAATGTTTTATTATCAACAATTTACTAATATTCAGTCCGGCTATTTGCCGGACTGAATACCTATAAAACACTGATAGCCAGATTGTTAAGTGAACGCGCAAAGTGACAAGTTACCGCCGGGCCTGGAAGAATTCCAGCATGAGCGATGAGCACTCCTGAACCAGGATGCCGCCGGTGGCGGTGGTGCGGGGGTGGAGCAGGGAAGGGGTAAAGAGCGAATAGCCGCGGCGGGGGTCCGGGGCTCCGTACACAATGCGGCCGATCTGGCTCCAGGCCAGGGCGCCGGCGCACATGGGACACGGTTCTACCGTGACATATAATGTGCAGTCAGTCAGGTACTTGCCTCCCATGGCCCCGGTGGCGGCGGTGAGGGCAATCATCTCGGCATGAGCCGTGGTGTCGTGCAGCCGCTCGGTCTGGTTATGCCCCCGGCCGATGATGCGGCCTTTCCACACCACGACGGCCCCGATGGGGATTTCCCCGGCGGCGGCAGCGGCCTGGGCTTCGGCCAGGGCTTCCCGCATGAATCTTTCGTCTTGCTCCATACCGCAAAGATAACATAAAAATGCTATATTTGCAGAAAACAGGTGATTATGGGAAAACGCAAATTCTGGGGACAGAAGGGCCCCGACGGCATCCCTTGCGGGTTTGGCGTGTGGGTAGAATACTCCAAGTACACCGTAACGGATGCCATCCACAAGTCTTATGAGGAAGTGATGTCTACGGCCGAATTCGACAGCTGCGGCCGCGTTATCCACACCGGCCCCGCCTATTACTATGTAGACAGGGAGGTGAAAGAATGGGTAGTGCTGGACATCGGCTGGTGGGAAGGCGAAAAACTGGTAAAGCAGTGGGCCCCCGGCGGAAAGCCCTGGACGCAGTGCAAACTCCACCACAAGATTGAGAATCAGTACGGCGACGAATACACCCATAATTATGAGGCCAACCTGGCCGACTGCCAGGTGCACCAGCGAATGAAAGCGGTGTATTTCACCCTGTATTACAGCATTATCGGGGCGGGGAAAGACTATCTGAAAATTGAACACGGCTCCACCAAGACCGATCGGGTGCACAATGTTTTCAGGATTAACCTGGACGGCAACGCCAAGTGGGAACAGGAAGACGGCATGTACCACAATGTGCATACGGTAAATCTTTTATAAGCCGATATTTTTTCCTATCTTTGCATGTTAGTTAGCTGGACCGTATGAAAATCACCAAGGCAGCATTTGCAGGCAGCAGTACGCGCGTGGGCGCAAAGCCCGCCCGTAAACTGCCGGAATTCGCCTTCATCGGCCGCTCCAATGTGGGCAAGAGCTCGCTCATCAACATGCTCACTGCCAACTCCAAGCTGGCAAAAACCTCCCAGACCCCCGGCAAAACGCAGCTCGTAAACCATTTCCTCATCAACGACAACTGGTACCTGGTAGACCTTCCCGGTTACGGTTACGCCCAGTTGCCAGATAAGGAGCGCGCCAAACTGCGCCACATCATTTGGGATTATATCAACAATTCCCAGGAACTGGTGATGGTCATGGTGCTCATCGACTCCCGCCACCCGCTGCAGGAGGTAGACCGCCGCTTCATGGCCGAGCTCGGGGAAAAGGGCATCCCCTTCGGCATTATCTTCACCAAGTCCGATAAAATGGGCGCCGAGGCCCTCCAGAAGCAAGTCCTTGAAAACCAGGGCCACCTGCTGGAAGAATGGGAAGAGCTTCCGCCCTGCTTTATTTCCTCGTCGGTCAAAGGCACCGGCCGGGAAGAAATACTGGATTACATTGGCTCAATTCTAAAAACACTATGATAAGCAATGTCCATGAGCACCGTTTGGCGCTTTTTACCTGTGATGCTTCGCGGTATTTTGCCGAGAAGGTAGTTGCTGCAATGAATCGTATGAAAGCGGAAGGAGATCCCGAGGTAACCCTGGGCCCCCTGGATATCGCCCGTTTCAGCGATGGTGAATTTCAGCCCTATTACGCCCAAAGCGTGAGAGGTGCCACTTGCTTCATTATCCAGTCCACTTTCCCCACCAGCGACAACCTGATGGAACTGCTGCTGGCCATCGATGCCGCCAAGCGCGCCTCGGCCGACCGCGTAATAGCCGTAATACCATATTATGGCTGGGCCCGTCAGGACCGCAAGGACAAGCCGCGTACCTCCATAGGCGCCAAGCTGGTGGCCAACATGCTCAAGGTGGCCGGCGCCGATGCCATCATGACCTGCGACCTCCACGCCGACCAAATCCAGGGATTCTTTGACATGCCGGTGAACCACCTCTATGCCAGCTATGACTTCCTGGGCAACCTCAAGCAGCTGCAGAAGCAGTTCAAGGATACCATCACCCTGGCAGCCCCCGACATGGGCGGCGCCAAGCGCGTGAACGCCTATGCCAAGTTCCTGCATACACCGGTAGTCATCTGCCATAAGACCCGCGCCAAGGCCAACGTGATAGAGAAGATCGTCCCCATCGGCGAGGTAGAAGGCCGCGACATTGTCATCATCGACGATATCATCGACACCGCCGGTACCCTCACCGAGGCAGCCAATGAGCTCCTCAAGCGCGGCGCCCGCAGCGTCCGTGCCTTTGCCACGCACCCCATCCTCTCCGGCCCCGCCTACGAGCGCATCGACAAGAGCGCCCTGTGCGAGGTGTACGTGACCGATACCATCCCCCTGGATCCTTCCAAGAAGGCCTTCCAAAGCAAATTCCGCGTGGTATCCCTGGCCGAGACCTTTGCCCGCATGATCCTCAAAGTGTATAATTACGAACCCATCTCCGACGAATTCCCGCTGTAGCCGTGAAGACCTTCCTCGCAGCCATACTCTTTGTAGGGGCGGCCGTGCTGCTCCTGGGGGTGAATATCTTCTTTTTCAAGAAGCCTTTCCCCAACGGAGAAATATCCACCAACCCGGAGATGCAAAAGCGGGGAATCAAATGCGCCAAGCAGGAAGAACTGGAGATGCTCTCGGCCCGGCAAAAAGGCAAACCGAAGCACTGCAGTGGCGAATACACCGACGCATGCCAGTCATGCGCCCTTTATGAATTAGAAAAGTAATATGGCATTAGTAGCAATAGTCGGGAGACCGAATGTAGGAAAGTCAACCCTTTTCAACCGCCTGGTGGGAATGCGCCAGGCCATTGTAGATGAAACCGCCGGCGTCACCCGCGACCGCCATTATGGCAAGTGCGAGTGGTGCGGCCGCGAGTTTTCCGTGGTAGACACGGGCGGCTACACCTCCAACTCCGATGACGTCTTTGAGGATGCCATCCGCAGGCAGGTGGTCATAGCCATCGAGGAGGCCGACCTCATCCTCTTCATGTGCGAAGCCGCCACCGGCATTACCGATTACGATGCCGAGATTGCCGACCTCCTGCGCCGCTCCAAAAAGCCCGTAGTGCTGTGCGTGAACAAGGTAGACAGCGGGGAAAAGATGTACGACGCATACGATTTCTACGCGCTGGGCCTCGGCGAAATCTGGAGCATATCGGCCGCCAACGGCAGCGGCACCGGCGATTTGCTGGACGAGATTGTCAAGAACCTCCCGGAGGATGACGCGGCCGAAGACGACCACGCCGACCTTCCGCATATTGCCATCGTGGGGCGCCCCAACGTGGGAAAATCGTCCCTCACCAACGCCTTGCTGGGCGAGGAACGCAACATCGTTACGCCCGTTGCCGGCACCACGCGGGACTCCATCTCCACCTACTACAACAAGTTCGGCCACGAATTCATGATTGTAGACACCGCCGGCATGCGCAAGCGCGGCAAGGTGACCGAGGACCTGGAGTTCTATTCCGTGCTGCGCGCCATGCGCACCATCGAGCATTCCGACGTCTGTATCCTCATGATCGATGCCAACCTGGGCATGGAGGCGCAGGATATGAACATTTTCAACATTATCCAGAAGAACCGCAAGGGCTGCGTGATTGTGGTGAACAAGTGGGATTTGTTTGAGAAGGAGAGCAACACCATGCGGGACTATACGGAAGCCTTGAAAGCCCGTCTGGCCCCGTTCAACGACATTCCCATCATCTTTACCTCGGTCATTAACAAGCAGCGCATCCTGGACGTGCTGGACGCTGCCGCCCATGTGGCCGGGAACATGGCCCGCAAGATTCCTACCAGCCAGCTCAACGATGCCATGCTGCCCGAGATTGAGAATTATCCGCCGCCGGCATGGAAGGGCAAGTACATCAAAATCAAGTACGTGACCCAGCTGCCCACCCGCACCCCGCAGTTCGCCTTCTTCTGCAACCTGCCCCAGTGGGTGAAGGATCCCTACAAGCGCTTCCTGGAAAACAAGCTCCGCGAGCACTTTGATTTTGAGGGCTGTCCCATACAGGTATATACCAGAGCAAAAAAACACTAAGATATGTTTAATGCAAAGTTAGTTAAGGACCAGTGCGTGCAGTGGATACGGGACTGGTTCGAGGAAAACGGAAAAGGATGCAATGCCGTGCTGGGAATCTCGGGCGGCAAGGACAGCAGCATTTGTGCTGCGCTGTGCGTGGAGGCGCTGGGGAAGGACCGCGTAATCGGCGTAACCATGCCCAACGGCGTGCAGCCAGATATCGACGACTCCATCAAGCTCATCAATCACCTGGGCATCAAGCGGTATAACGTGAACATCGGCAGCGCTTTCCAGGCCCTGATGGGGGAGGTGGAGGCCCAGCTGGGGGCCGATGCCTCTGACCAGACGCGCATCAACATGCCCCCCAGGCTGCGTATGACGGCCCTTTATGCCATCTCGCAGAGTAACAACGGCCGGGTGGTGAATACTTGCAACCTCTCGGAGGACTGGGTGGGCTACAGCACCCGTTACGGCGATGCAGCCGGCGACTTTTCCCCGCTGGGCGGCCTCACCGTGGCCGAGGTCCTGGCCGTGGGCATGGAACTGGGCCTGCCGGAAGATTTGGTGAAAAAGACGCCCTCCGACGGCCTCTGCGGCAAAAGCGACGAGGACAACCTGGGCTTCACCTATGCCGTCCTGGACAAGTACATCCGCACTGGCGTTTGCGAAGACCCTGCCGTGAAGGCTCTCATCGACCGCAAGCACAAGCTGAACCTCTTTAAGCTCAAACCTATTCCCCATTTCGAATACCTTGCATCATGAAGAGAGTCCTGATTTTAGCTGCCTTCCTTCTGGCCCTGGCCGCTCTCGCGTCCTGTCGCAAAACCAAGGCGTGCGTGTGTTCGGCCCAGGTGGACGTGTATGGCACCTATTCCATCACTTATAATGAGGAGGGAGTAGTCTGCGACGAGCTCAACCTTTCTTACGGCGGCGTTAAGCTCAACTGCGTGCCCAAGTAGGTTTCAGTATTCTTGGCTAAATGTTTGGAAAAAAAAGAATTAATGCATACATTTGTTGCCGGTAGTTCCAAATTCCTACAACTTGTAACACATTATTAACTCTATAAAACCAACGCTTTATGAAGAAAGTTATTATCATTGCCGTTTCCATCCTGGCTCTTGCATGTCTGGCATCCTGCAATAAGGGTCCCAAGCAGTGTGTATGTACCGCCACGTATATGGGCGAAACCGTTTCTGTAGACTATCAAGTAGAGAATGGCACCTGCGAGACTGCAACCTACACTGTTGCCGGTGTTTCGTACTCCTGCAAGGCCAAATAATTAAATCGTCCATGATTGAGGCATCGCAGCAAGGCGCCTGTCTTGGTGCGATGCTTTTTTATTCGTAAGTATGCCTAATTGGAGAAAAGTCGCCGCTGTTCTGTGCGGGCTGGTGTTTTTGGCATCGGCCATAGCCAAGCTCGTGTCCATGCGGGCTTTCGAGCTGTATGTGTTTTCCATGGGAGTGGCCGGTTTTGACCTTACGTCCCTCGCGGCCCGCCTGCTCATTCTCCTGGAAGCCCTTACCGGCCTGTGGTTCCTTAGCGGCTGGCGCCTGCGTTGGGCGCGCTGGATGGCTTGGGCCCAGCTGGCCGTTTACTCCTGCTTCCTGGTCTGGCGCATGGCGGTGGGCGACAGTCAATCCTGCCGCTGCTTTGGGGAATTGGTGGATATGAATCCCCTGCAATCCCTGCTCAAAAATGCCGTTCTGGCTGCCCTGGTGGCATTATCGGCCAAGGAGTTGTATACCCGTCCGCTGCGTCCCCTGTATCTGGCCGTACTGTCCGGTGCGGCAGCCGTGTCGCTCTTCATTTATTCCCCGCCCGATTGGTACTACCGCCACTTTGGAGAGCCGTCCCAATACATTCATCCCGGCCAGTGGGATCAGCTCATGGCATCCCATCCTGTCCAGGGCCGGCGGCTCATTGCTTTCATGAGCACCCGCTGCGAGCACTGCCAGGACTGCGCCCGAAAGCTCCACACCATGCTGGAGCAGGCCGATGTCCAGCCGGAACAAGTTCAGCTGTTCTTCCTAATGGTAAGCGACTCCACCGAGACAGAGATTGCGCCTTTCTTTGAGAAATACATGAACGGCCACACCTATCCCTTCGAGGTCTTGCACCCCACCTCCTTTCTTCCCGTGACCAGCGGGGCCATGCCCGTTGTGGTCCTTGCCCGGGATGGGGAAGTGGTGAGGGAATACGATTATCAGACCCTTGACGAGCAGGAGATCAAAGCGTTCTTTTAGGCCGATTGGGCCCCGGAGCGGTCTTCGGTGAATACTTCGTCCACCTTAGCCTGGAGGGAACCGTCCTGGAACCGCACGCCGATGCGGTCGCCCACTTGCACCCGCTCCACGCTTTTGAGCATCTTGTTGTCTTTCCCCGTTACCAGTACATAGCCCAGTGACAGGATGTTGCGGGGGGCGGTGGCCTTGATGCGCGCTTCCATGAGTGCCAGGGCCGAGTACGCTGCACTGTGTCTGGCGCCCGCAGCAAACTTTACGCGATGGGCGGCATGGTCGGCCAGCCGTTCCAGCGCTGCATATTTGCGGGTGAGCCCCCTTGAAATCCGCCCTATGCTTTGCTGCAAGGCCGATTCCAGGCCATGCACTCTTTGCGATACGCCCAGCCTGATGCGGGCATGAAGGCGCTCGGCCTGCCGGAGCATGGTGTCCAGGCGGCTTTGAACGGCCGTTCCCACACGTGCATGGAGCCGGTCAAGCAGGGCGTCCTGCGCCCGCATGGCATCCAGAAATAAATCGGCCAGGGCCGTGGGGGTTTTGACCGAGGTGTGCGCCACCAGGTCGGCGATGTGCACGTCTTTGTCGTGGCCGATAGCTGTAATAACGGGGATGGAGCAGGTGGCGATGCCCACGGCCAGGTCGTAGTCGTCAAAACAGGAAAGGTCCAGCTCGCTGCCGCCGCCCCTGAGGATGAGTACGGCGTCAAAGGCCTGCTCCTGAATGTCTTCCAGCGCATCTAAAATGGAAACCGGCGCCTGCTCGCCCTGCATGAGGGCTTCGTACAGGTCTATCTGGAAAGCATAGCCCTCAGGGTTGCCAAGCAGGTGGTTCCTGAAGTCCTGGTAACCGGCCGCCGTCTTGGACGTGATGACTGCAAGATGCTGCGGAATATCCGGCAGCGCCAGCTCCTGTTGCATGTCCATGTAACCCTCTTTCTCCAGCTTCTCAATGGCCTTTTTGCGCTCCAGCGCCTTTTCTCCCAGCGTGAATGCCGGGTCGATGTCGTCGATGAACAGGCTGATTCCATAGAGTTCGCTGAAACTCACCTGTACACGCACCAGCACCGTGATGCCGGCTTGGAGTTTTTGTCCGGTGGCATCTTCAAAAAAGCGCTGCAGCTGCGGGAAATGCCACTTCCAAATCATGGCCCGGGACTCGGCAATGGACTTGCCGCTCCGGCTTTGCGCCAGCGTAAGGTAACAATGCCCGTTGGCCCGCGGGCTCCAGGAACTTATTTCGGCCTTTACCCAATAGCGCCCCGGGAAAGCATCTGCGATGCCCTCTTTGATGCGGGTTTGGAGCTCCAGCAAATCTATGTACTCTCTCTGCGGCATAATCTCTCACATGGTTGATATTCTGGTGCACAAAAACCGGCCATTTTTGTTCACGAGGTGCCCATTTTGACATTCTGGTGCACAAAAACTGGCCTTTTTGTTCACGAGGTGCCCATTTTGACATTCTGGTGCACAAAAACCGGCCATTTTTGTTCACGAGGTGCCCATTTTGACATTCTGGTGCACAAAAACCGGCCTTTTTGTTCACGAGGTGCCCATTTTGACATTCTGGTGCACAAAAACTGGCCTTTTTGTTCACGAGGTGACAACAGCCATGTACAAAGATAGTAAATAATAGGCAAATCCCTGTCATGCCCAGCCGGTTTTTGGGAAGGGGCATCTGTATGGGTGTCCGGAAGGGAATGAGAGGAGGGGAGACTATTGGAATTGCCTTAAGAATGTGTTATATTTGTAAACTAACTGCAAATGAATGCCATGGAAGCAAAATTCGATTACGCAAAAGCCATAGCAGAGCTGGAGGAAATAGCTGCAAAAGTGGAAAATCCAGAGACCAAACTGGATGACATTGACGCCCTGGTAGGCCGCAGCCGCCAGCTTCTGGAACAGTGCCGCCAGTATCTCAGGACCGTGAAAGAAAAAATAGACTCATTGGATAAAGAATAACATGAGAAAGATTTACCAGACAGACCCTTGGCTTATGCCGTACAAGGATGCCATTGACGCCCGTCACGAGCGCATTTGGCAAATGCTCAAGCACATCGCCGGAGACGGCCAGCTCAAGGATGCCGTAAACAACCACATGTACTACGGCCTGCACAAATGCAAAAACGGCAACTGGGTGTTCCGTGAGTTCGCTCCCAACGCCAACAAGATTTACCTCATCGGGGACTTCAACAACTGGAAGCGCACCGATGCCTATGCCCTCAAGCCCATGGGCCAGGGCAACTGGGAGCTCAAACTGCCGGCCATGTTCCTAAAGCACGGGGAGCTGTACAAACTGTATATCGAATGGCCCGGTGGCGGCGGCGAGCGCCTGCCTTCCTACGCCACCCGCGTAGTGCAGGACGAGGTTACCAAGGTATTCAGCGCCCAGGTCTGGGATCCTGCCAAGCAGTACAATTGGAAGCACGGCCACGCCGGCAAGCGTCCCCATCCCCTCATCTACGAGTGCCACATCGGCATGGCCACAGAGAAAGAGAAGGTGGGCAGCTTTGAAGAATTCCGCACGGAGGTGCTGCCCCGCGTGAAGGCTCTTGGCTACGACACCATCCAGATCATGGCCCTGCAGGAGCACCCGTACTACGGTTCCTTCGGCTATCAGGTGTCCAACTTCTTTGCCCTGAGTTCCCGCTTCGGCACCCCCGAGGAGTTCAAAGCCCTGGTAGATGACGCCCACGGCAAGGGCATCGCCGTCATCATGGATATCGTGCACAGCCACAGCGTGGACAACGTGGCCGAGGGCCTGAGCGAGTTCGACGGCCGTGACAACCTGTACTTCTACAGCGGTCCGCAGGGACATCATCCCGCCTGGGGCTCCCGCTGTTTTGACTACGGCAAGGACGAGACCAAGTACTACCTCCTGTCCAACGTCAAGTACTGGATGGAGGAGTACCACATAGACGGCTTCCGCTTTGACGGCGTCACCTCCATGCTGTACTGGGACCACGGTCTGGGCAAGGACTTCGGTAATTACGCCCTGTACTTTGACGGCGGCGTAGATGAGAATGCCGTCACCTATCTGGCCCTGGCCTGCCGCCTGGTCAAGGAAATGAATCCCAACGGCTTCACCATTGCCGAGGATGTCTCCGGCATGGCCGGCCTGGCCGCCCCCTTCGAGGCCTTTGGCGTAGGCTTCGACTTCAGGATGAGCATGGGCGTGGCCGACCACTGGATCAAGTGGATCAAGGAACGCTCAGACGAGCAGTGGAGCATGGGCGAGGTCTGGTGGGAGCTCACCAACAAGCGCGCCGACGAAAAGACCATCTCCTACGCCGAGTGCCACGACCAAGCCCTGGTGGGAGACAAAACCATCATCTTCCGCCTCATGGACAAGGAAATGTACTTTGCCATGAACAAGACCTCGGAGAACGGCATCGTAGACCGCGGCATTGCCCTGCACAAGCTCATCCGCCTGGTTACCGCCGGCACCGCCGGAGACGGCTACCTCAACTTCATGGGCAACGAATTCGGCCACCCCGAGTGGATAGACTTCCCGCGGGAGGGGAACGGCTGGTCGTTCAAATATGCCCGCCGCCAGTGGTCCCTGGCCGATAACGACCTCCTGCGCTATGGCTGCCTCCGGGACTTCGACGCCGAAATGGTGCACCTTATCCGCGAGGAAGGCCTCCTGTCGGCCAGGCCCGAGCTGCTGGTAGCCGACGAAGAGAAGAAAATATTGATTTTCCGTAGGAAAAACTGTATCTTTGCACTGAATTTCTCGCCCACCGGGTCTTTCGCCGATTATGGCGTGTCGGCCCCGGAGGGAACGTACGAAAATGTGCTCGACAGTGACCAGACCCGTTTCAACGGATTTGGCCGTTTGGTAGAAGGAGAGCATCATACTTCCGTACCCGGGAAATGCCCTAACGGCAACCAGGCCTACAACCACACCCTCCTGTTGTACCTGCCTGCCCGGTGCGCAATGGTTTTGAAAAAAGTATAAACTCAACTATATGGCGTTTTTGAAATTCAACAAGTCGGAGCTGGTTAATCTCGAATACTCGCTCAAGCGGGAGATTATGCTGGCCAACAAAACCGGCGCCTTCTGCAATACGTCCATAGTTACGTGCAACACCCGCCGCTATCACGGGTTGCTGGCCGTTCCTGTGGAAAAGTTCGGCGGGTACCGGCACATGCTGCTGAGTTCCCTGGACGAGAGCCTTACCCTCAGGGGAAAGCGCTTCAACCTGGGTATCCACTGTTACGGAGACATTTACGAGCCCCGCGGTCACAAGTACATTGTAGACTTCGACGCAGACCCCGTGCCTTGTGTCACCTACAAAATCGGGGAAATCGTGTTCCGTAAGTCCCTGGCCCTGAGCCCGGATGCCAACCAACTGCTCATTCACTACGAACTGGTGAACGCCCCGGCCAAAGTCAAACTGGAATTGAAGCCGTTCCTCGCCTTCCGCAGCGTACACGGCCTCACCATGGAAAATGACGCCGCCAAAACCGGTTTCCAGCCCGTTCAGAACGGAGCAGCCTTCAACATGTACGAGGATTACCCCAACCTGAACCTCCAGTTAAGTTCCAGCGCGTCGTCCTTCAAGTACAACCCCGTTTGGTACAAGGGCGTCACCTACTCCGACGAAATGCGTCGCGGCTACGATTGCCGGGAGGATCTGTGGGTCCCCGGCACCTTCGAGGTAGAGCTCCACAGCGGAGACTCCATTGTCCTGTCGGCCTCGGCAGGGGAGCCCGTGAAG
>CAJOHK010000028.1:63027-131455 GCA_905234285.1 uncultured Bacteroidales bacterium | reverse complement strand
CATCCCCGACAACGTGAAGGCCATCATCGGCCGCAAGCACATCAAGGTGTATATCATCAACGCCACCAAGATTGCTGCCGAGATTGGTCTGGGCGGCCGAACCAACACCATCCTGCAGAGCGCCTTCTTCAAGATTACGGGCATCATCCCCTACGAGGATGCCGTCAAATACATGAAGGACGCCATTGTAAAGAGCTATGGCAAGAAGGGTGAGAACGTGGTGAACATGAACTACGCAGCCGTAGACCGCGGCGGCGAATACACCGAGATTCACGTTCCCGCCGAATGGGCAGGCCTCACCGCCAAGTTCGAGAATCCCAACAAGGACCGTCTGGCTCCCGCCTTCGTGAAGGACATCGCCGACATCGTGAACGCCCAGGCCGGTGACACCCTGCCCGTAAGCGCCTTCATGCCGTACGCCGATGGTACCATGCCCGCCGGCACCGCCGCCTTCGAGAAGCGCGGCGTGGCCGTGAACGTTCCTTCCTGGGACGCCGAGAAGTGTATCCAGTGCAACACCTGCGCCTTCGTTTGCCCGCACGCTGCCATCCGTCCTTTCCTCCTCACCGAGGAAGAGGCCGCCAAGGTTCCTGCCGGCGTCAAACTCGCCCAGGGCAAGGCCAACCTCAAGGATTACAAGTACGCCATCGCCATCTCAGTGGACGACTGCACCGGTTGCGGCAACTGCGTAGACGTGTGCCTGGCCAAGGACAAGGCCCTCTCCATGGTTCCTTACATCGGCGCCAAGGAAGACCAGGCCGCCTTTGACTACCTTAATAAGAAGGTGGGCTACAAGGAGTACGTGGACAAGAAGGCCAACATGAAGAACAGCCAGTTTGCCCAGCCTCTGTTCGAGTTCTCCGGCGCCTGCGCCGGTTGCGGTGAAACCCCCAACATCAAGACCATCACCCAGCTGTTCGGCGACCACATGATGATTGCCAACGCCACCGGTTGCTCCTCCATCTACGGTGCTTCCTTCCCGGCCAGCCCGTACTGCACCAACGCTCAGGGTCACGGTCCCGCATGGGCCAACTCCCTGTTCGAGGACTTCTGCGAATTCGGCCTGGGCATGAAGCTCGGCTCTGACCGTGCCCGTGAGACCGTAGCCAACTGGATGAAGAAGGGTCTGGAGTGCAGCTGCTGCACCGACGAGATGAAGGCTCTCTACGCCAAGTGGCTGGAGGCTCCCCAGGATGCCGCTTCTACCCGTGAGGTAGCCGACAAACTGGTTCCGCTCATCGAAAAGTGCGACTGCGATGTTTGCAAGAATCTCCTTCAGTACCAGCACTTTATCCCGGCCCGCAGCCAGTGGATCTTCGGCGGCGACGGTGCATCCTACGACATCGGATACGGCGGCCTTGACCACGTGCTGGCCAGCGGCGAGAATGTGAACGTGCTCGTTCTGGACACCGAGGTGTATTCCAACACCGGCGGCCAGAGCTCCAAAGCAACCCCTGTGGGCGCCATCGCCAAGTTTGCCGCCAGCGGCAAGCGCATCCGCAAGAAGGATCTGGGCATGATGGCCATCAGCTACGGCTACGTCTATGTGGCCCAGGTTGCCATGGGCGCCAGCCCCGTTCAGTTCTTCAACGCCATCAAGGAGGCCGAAGCCTACGACGGTCCTTCCCTTATCATCGCCTACAGCCCTTGTATCAACCATGGCCTCAAGGCCGGCATGGGTCTGAGCCAGAAGGAAGAGAAACTGGCCGTAGAGTGCGGTTACTGGCACCTCTACCGTTACAACCCCGCCCTGGAAGGCACCGAGAAGAACCCGTTCAGCCTGGATTCCAAGGAGCCCGACTGGACCAAGTTCCAGGACTTCCTCAAGGGTGAGGTCCGCTTCGCTTCCCTGTACAAGATGTTCCCGGACCAGGCCGATGAACTCCTTGCCAAGACCGAGGAATTCGCCAAGGTTCGCCTGAACACCTACAAGAGACTGGCCGGCAAATAAGAGTCGGCTCTCCCCAACAGAAAGGCCCCGCTGCAAAAAGCGAGGCCTTTCTTATTTATTTCTGTCGGGAACTAATACCGGAGTTCCAGCTCGTCCAGATACAGGACACTGTCGGTAGAACCAGTAAAAACATTACCCAGCCGGCTGGAGGAAGTCATGATACCTATATATGTAGGCGTAACTTCACTGGTGTAGACAATGGGGATGTCAAACTCTACGTACCCATTGGTCCGGGTGTGCAAATCCAGCACGCCATAACCTATCAGGCCCGGTGTCTTGGGCCCCGGTTGAAGCCCCTGGGTATTATCTATGAGAAAAGGCTCCTTCCAAACCGTAAGGAAAATTTCAATGACCCCGTGATCCTTGGTTCCCAGCAGCGACTTATGATTCTTGTCGGCATAATCGATGACGCCGGGATTGTAGGAATAGTATCCGTGCAGGGATGACGGCCGGGAGGTAAAAGGAATGCCAAAAGACATCTGGGAGCCGCTGGTGCCCACTACTTTTACGAAGTTTCCGGTATAGAGGCAGGCAGCGGCAAACTTTCCCATGCCCAGAACGCCGATAAACTGACTCTTCAGCCTGGCGGCTTTTTTTCCAGCCCCCTTGACCGCTACAAAGGCCTCTTCGGGCTCTGTCACATTCTTGCCAAGGGTAGAAGTAGCTTTGTTTGCGGTATCCCAATGCGCCGCATACCATACCTTTCCCTTTTTCTCCCAATTATCAAAGGAAGAGTTCTCAATTTGATTTTGGGCATAAAGGGCCGACGAGCACAGGAACATGGCGCCGACCACCAGTGCAATTCTTCTCATCATTTGGCATTACAAGCGTCCCGGAACATTTTAATCAGTTCACGGACCGACAATTCAATAGAATAGTTCTTCATCTCGTTGACATAGGCTTCCCGCATGGCGTCCAGCTCGGCGGGATGATCCAGCCACCAGTCAATTTTTCGGGCCAGTTCGCGGGCATTTTTTTGTTCAAACCAGCTGCGCTCGTCCAGGGCAAACTGATACGTACCGGTTATAGGCCCACGGGCTATAATGGGGACCGCGCCCTGCTGCATAGCCTCCATAATGGAAAGGCCCTCTACCTCAATGGTGGCACAGTGGATGGCTAAATCTGCATTGGCAGCCAGGTTCCGGAGGCCGTCCCTGTCAAAGAATCCTAACTGAGGGGCATAGTTCAATACGCCTTCGGCACATAACTGGGCGGCCACACTGCGGGTTTTCTTTTCGTGGGGCCCCTTGCCGGCAAAGATCAGTTGAATATCCTTGGCATGCGTACTATGCTTCATGGCCTCCAACAAGGTATACGGGTCTTTCTCGCCGGAAAGTCGGCCGATACAAATGATTTTGTAGGGCTTGTTCTTATGAGGTACGCGCACGCAAGCATCGGATACCAGACCGTTGGATATAACCCGAAGATTACTCGTAAAATGGTTGGCAACTAACCGGTCCTTCACATTCTGTGTAGGGCACTGGACCAACTTCCATTGATTGAAACACCAGTCCCTCCAGATTTTCAGGAGCAGCTGGTTAGGGAACCTCCAACTACCCATTCCCAAAGAATAAAAGATGTTCTCCGGGTGAAGGTGATACGTTCCAGTGATAGGTTTCCCCAGTTTGCGGGCAATTCTGGCCGTCCTGATTTCCAGAACGAAGGGTTCTTCCATGTGCACCACATCGGCCCAACGGACCGCCCCCTCTACAATACGCTTGTCCGTACTGGCAAATTGATACCCTTGCGCATCGATAATGGGCTGGAAGACAGGGAAATAAAACCTCTTGAGAGCATAATCCGGTTGCGGACCGTTGGGATCACTATTGGGCCCCGAAAGCACGCGTACCTCTTCTCCGGCTTCCCTTAATGCAGCCACCGTCCTCCGGGCCGAAGCCGACAGGCCGTTCCCGCTCGCATAAAAGTTGTTTAATACAAAAAGAATCTTCATGGTTATAAATGGACCGCGAAATTACGCATTCTTTCCTTATTTCGCAAAGACATTGCAGAAAGCACGGTTGGCCAGGTCATAGGCGTCCTGGATGCGGCGGGCGTAGCCCAGAAAGACATCGCCAGAGGGGGTGAGTTCCAAACCGGTGTTGCTGCGATGGAAGAGTTCCACGCCCAGATGTTGCTCCAGCGCGCTTAACTGGGCCCCTACGGCGGGGCCGGTTACACCCAGCCGGCGGGCGGCGGCCGT
Source organism: uncultured Bacteroidales bacterium (assembly GCA_905234285.1). Taxonomy (GTDB): domain Bacteria; phylum Bacteroidota; class Bacteroidia; order Bacteroidales; family UBA932; genus Cryptobacteroides. The sequence continues at coordinate 127,304 of CAJOHK010000028.1, read as the reverse complement.
GAGGCTGCCTGTATCGACCAGCGTCAAAAACACCTTGATTTTGTAATCTTCCAGCATATTTTTTGCAATAATATCACAAAAATAATTAAATTTGTTATTGGTTAATACTAATTCTAACAAATGAAAAAATTCATTCTTACCTTGAGTGCCCTGGCCGTGACAGCCCTTATGGCTATTCCCGCCCAGGCGCAACAGCCCACGCGCGAGCAATTAGAGGCATACATTGCCCAAATGCCGCAGCTTCCCAACAGCGACCAGGTCCTTATTGGAAAACTGGACAACGGACTCACCTATTACATCCGTCACAATGAACTGCCCAAGGGCCGCGCCGAGTTTTATCTGGCTACAGACGCCGGTGCCGTACTGGAAGAACAGCCTTCCCAGGACGGTCTGGCCCACTTCCTGGAGCACATGTGCTTCAACGGGACAGAGCATTTCCCCGGAAAGAACATCCTCAATTACCTGCGATCCATCGGCGCCGAGTTCGGCCGCAACATCAACGCCTCCACCGGCTTTGAAGAGACGCAGTACATGCTCAACAACATGCCCGTAGAACGGGAGAGCGTAGTGGACAGCTGCCTCATGATCCTGGCCGACTATTCCCACTATGTGCTCAACCAGCCGGAGGAGATTGACGCCGAGCGCGGTGTCATCATCGAGGAGCGCCGCACCCGCCGCAACGCCGGCTGGCGCACCATGGAGCGCAGCCTCCCCTACTACTTCGGCCCCGAGAGCAAGCTGGCTCAGGTTACCCTCATCGGCACCCAGGAGCACCTGGAGACCTTCGTACCCGAGAGCCTGGTTAGCTTCTACCACACCTGGTATCACCCGGCCAATCAGGCCATCATTGTGGTGGGCGACGTAGACGCAGAGCGCACCCTGGCCAAGATTAAGGAAATCTTCGGCATCATTCCCGCCAAAGAGAATCCGCTTCCCAAGCCCATCCAGGCCATCGCCGACCATGCCGAGCCCCGCGTTGGTATCCTCACCGATCCGGAGACAACCGCTCCCGGCATTGAGCTCATCTGGCACAGCGAGGCCATGCCCGAGATTGTGAACGCCACCATGCTGGGCCAGGCCACCGACCTCATCAAACACGTGCTGGCTATGGTCATGCGCGAGCGCTTCACCGACATCACTTCCAAACCCGATTCCCCGTACCTGAACGGAAGCTTCTACATGAGCAGCCTCATCTATGAGGATATCGACGCCGTTATGGGTGATGTATCCCTGCGCGAAGAAAACATCCTGGAAGGCTTCCGCGCTTTCTATACCGAACTCCAGCGCCTCAAGCGTTACGGTATCACCGATGCCGAATTCAACCGCGTAAAGGCCGACTACCTGTCCATCCTGGAAACCAGCGTCAACCGCGCCTCTACCCGTCAGAACCCCGAATTCGTCTATCCCATCATGAGCAACTTCTATGACAAGGAGCCCATCATGGAACCGGACGCCGAACTGGAGATTGTACAGGCCCTCTTCGGCCAGCTCAATGCTGCCGCCGTCAACCAGGCCACCATGCAACTCTTCGGCGACGAGAATCTCGTTGTCCTGTACAGCGGCCCCGAGAAAGAAGGCATCGCCACTCCTACCGCCGAGCAGCTACTCCAGATCATTGCCGAAGTGAACGCTTCCCAGATTGAGGCTCCCGCCGGCGAGGATGTCCCCGAGGCCTTCCTGGATCCCGCCAAGCTCAAGGGTTCCAAGATTGCCAAGACCGGCACCACCATCTACGGCGCCCAGGAATGGTTCCTCAAGAACGGCGTTCAGGTTGTGGTATATCCTACCGACCTCCAGAAGGACCAGATTCTCCTGAACCTGTATAAAGACGGCGGCCTGAGCCTGGTAAGCACCGACGATATCGCCAGCTTCGACGATAATATTCTGAGCCTGTTCCAGAACAACAGCGGTGTATCCCAGTTCAGCGGCACCATTCTCCAGAAGATGCTCACCGGCAAGAACGTGAGCGTATCCCCTTACATCGACCCGCTCGAGCACGGCATCAGCGGCCGCAGCACCGTTAAGGACCTGGAGACGGCCTTCCAGCTCATGTACCTGGAATTCACCGATCCCCGCTTCGATCCCGAAGAATGGCAAAACGGCATTGACCAGCTGCAGTCTGTTCTCCCCAACCTGGAGAACCAGCCCAACTTCAAGCTGCAGGATCAGCTGTACAAGACCCTGTACGGCAACAACGCCCGTAAGGAAATGATTTCCATGGACAAAGTGAGCCGCGCCCAGCTGGCCGTGGTAGAAAAGAACTACCGCAAGCTGTTCGCCGACGCCGCCGGTGCCAAACTGGTTATCGTAGGTGACGTGAACCCCGAGGCCCTCAAGCCCCTGGTAGAGAAGTACATCGGTTCCCTGCCCAAGGGCAAGAAACCGCTGCAGTGGGTGAACCCGCACGAGGACATTGTCCCCGGTCACATTGTGAACGAGTTCGCCGTGGATATGCAGACACCCAAGAGCACCGTAATCCAGGTGTACACCGTAGACGCCGACTATACCTTTGCCAAGGACGCCGCCATGGACGCCATCTCCTACATCATGGACATGCGTTACACCGAGAGCCTGCGCGAGGAAGAGGGCGGCACCTATGGTGCCAGCACCGCCGGCCAACTGAAGCGTCGTCCCACGCAGCTCATCCTCTTCCAAGTTGCCTGGGATTGCAAGCCCGCCCTGTGCGACAAACTGCGTCAACTGGCCATTGACGGCCTCAAGGATCTGGCCGAAAACGGCCCCACCGACGAGGAAGCCAACGCCGCCAAGCTCAATCTCCAGAAGAACATCCCCGAGAACCGTCAGCGCAACAATTGGTGGAAGAACAACATCGAGCTGTACCTCACCTACGGTCAGGACCGCGACGCCCTGTACGAGGAAGCCGTGAATGCACTTACCAAGGAAAGCATCCAGGCCACCCTGCAGGAAGTTCTTGCCTCCGGTAACTTCATCGAGGTTGTGATGAAACCCGCCAACACCGCCGAGGCCGAGTAAACTGGTTTATTAGCAATTAGAAAGGAAGGTTCACGTGAAGTGAGCCTTCTTTTTTGTTTTTATGCTAAAATTGTTTATCTTCGCATAATCGCCATATAATTAGACAACGTATGATGAGCCAACGCTGGATTATAGCCCTCTGGGCCCTCACTCTACTGTTGCCGGCTAAAGCTGCCGATGTACTGGAAGTTAAGGAAAAACAGGTTCCTGTACTCATAGAACGGGAAGACAATGTGATCTTCCAAATTAGAATTTCCCCCCAGGATGTTCAAACCCTTGATGGAATCACCCTCCGCTTTGGGGAAGACGTCAATCTCAAAGCCATCCGCAAAGTCAAACTCTATTATGGCGGTACAGACACCCGTACGCATGACCGCCGCAACTGGTTCGCCCCCACCAACTACATCTCGGCCTTCTGGGTGGGCAAAACGCTAAAGGCCAATCCTTCCTATTCCTTCTGCATAGCACAAAGCCGCAAAGTGACCCGTGAGATAGAACTGGCAGCCAACAAAGCGCTCTTCCCCGGCGTCAATTACTTTTGGGTGAGCGTCCAGCTGGATCCCAAGAAAGCGGGGCTGCAGGACAAGTTCCAGTTGGAGATTACAGCCGCACAGGCCGATGGAAAACCCCTGGAGGTGAGTTATGTAACGCCCAAAGGCATCGTGCACCGCCCGGGCGTGGGCGTGCGCCATGCGGGTGACGACGGCGTAGATTCCTACCGCATCCCCGGCCTGGTAACCAGCACCAAGGGCACCCTCATCGCCACCTACGACATCCGCTACAACAGCGCGGCGGATTTACAGGAACACATCGATATCGGCGTAAGCCGTTCTACAGACGGTGGCCGTCATTGGGAAAAGATGCGCAAGGCCATTGCCATGGGAGAGAAAAACGGGCTTCCGCTGGCCCAGAACGGCGTAGGAGATGCCGCCATCCTCTCTGATACCCAAACCGGGAAGCTGTGGATTGCCACCATTTGGGCGCACGGCATGGGCCGCACTGCCTCCTGGTGGAGCACCGTCCCCGGCCTTGACCCCGAATACACCGCCCAGCTGGTTCTGAGCAGCAGCGCCGACGACGGAAAAACCTGGTCGGCCCCGCGGTCCATTACCCGGGAGCTCAAGGATTCGGCCTGGGCCTTCTTCTTTGACGGGCCCGGCCGCGGCATCTGCACCCGTGAGGGGCAGCTGGTGTTTGCCTCCCAGTACACCGACTTTGACGATGGCCGCACCCCGCACGCCGGTATCATTTACAGTGAGGACCATGGCAACACCTGGCAGATCCACAGCCCGGCCAAAGACCATACCACCGAGGCGCAGGTAGCCCAGTTGGAAGACGGCTCCCTCATGCTCAACATGCGGGACAACCGCGGCGGTTCCCGCTCCGTGGCCGTTACCAAGGACATGGGGCGCACCTGGGAGGAGCATCCCTCGTCCCGAAAAGCCCTCCGCGAGCCCGTGTGCATGGCCAGCCTCATCAGCGTTCCGGCCCAGGAAAACGTCAGCGGAGAGTATCTGCTGCTGTTCTCCAACCCGGACAGCGAGAAAAACCGTCACCGTATTACCATTAAAGTGAGCCGCGACAACGGCCTCACCTGGAACAAAGGCGTCCTTTTGGACGAGGATGACGGCTGGGGCTACTCCTGCCTTACCATGATAGACCCGGAGACCGTGGGAATCCTCTATGAGTCTTCCGTCGCCCATATGACTTTCCAGGCCATTCCCCTTGCCGAAATCCTAGCCGCAGAATAATATTATATCCATTACTATATGAACAAAGATTTGCTAGCCATTCTGGACCGATTTGCCCTGGAGGCTCCCGTAAAGGAAGTAAAACCGCTGGGCAGCGGACTTATTAACGACACGTTCAAGGTTAACACCGAAGGAACGGCTCCGGACTATGTCCTGCAGCGCATCAATCACGCCATTTTCCAGGACGTAGACCTTTTGCAGCACAACATCCAGGCAGTCACCTGCCACATCCGCGCCAAATTGCAGGCCGCCGGAGAAAAGGACCTGGACCGTAAGGTGCTGCGCCTTGTTCCCCTCAAGGAAGATTCCGGCAAAACCTATTTCTATGACGGTGCTTTCTATTGGCGCGTGACGGTGTTCATCCCGGACGCCTTTGTCTACGATACGGTAGATCCCAAGTATTCCAATTTTGCCGGCCAGGCTTTCGGCCAGTTTGAGGCCATGCTGGCCGATATCCCCGACAAGCTGGGAGAGACCATTCCCGACTTCCACAACATGGAGCTGCGTGCCCGTCAGCTGGAAGAGGCTGCCGCCGCCGACAAAGCCGGCCGCATGAAAGAACCCGAGGTACAGGCCATTCTGGCCGAAATCCGCGAGCATGTGCACGAGATGTGCAAGGCCGAGCGCCTGTATCGTGAGGGCAAGCTGCCCAAACGCATCTGCCACTGCGACACCAAGGTGAACAACATGATGTTCGACGCCAACGGCAACGTCCTGTGTGTAATTGACCTGGACACCGTGATGCCCAGCTTTGTTTTCTCCGACTTCGGCGACTTCCTCCGTACGGCGGCCAATACCGTGGCCGAGGACAGCCCCGAGATTGAGAAAGTGGCCTTCCGCAAGGATATCTTCGAGGCCTTCGCCAAAGGCTATGTATCCTCGGCCAAGGTGTTCCTCACGCCGCTGGAGAAGGAAATGCTGCCCTACGGCACCTTGCTCTTCCCCTTCATGCAGGCCGTGCGTTTCTTTGCCGATTACCTCAACGGCGATACCTATTATAAGATTAAGTATCCGGAGCACAATCTGGTGCGCACCCGCAACCAGATGGCCCTGTTCCGCAGCGTCCTGTCCGACATGGACTACATGGCCCAGTTTGTTGCCAGCCTTTAATTCCAAGCATCATACTTATTAATTTTCTTGATATGAAATCCAGACTCCTCAACCTTCTGGCCATGGCCGCCATCATGGTTGCCTGTACGGCCCAGCCCAGCATCATCAAAACTCCCACTCCCGAGCGTCCCGCCGGTCAGGAGGACATGATTCAGTTCGCCTGCGATCCCATCCCCGACGTGGGTATCGGCGTAGTAGGCCTTGGCATGCGTGGCGGTTCCGCCGTAGAGCGCCTGAGCTTTGTTCCCGGCAGCCATGTGGCCGCCGTCTGCGACGTAGAAGACGACCGCGCCCAGGCCAGCTACAATTATCTCAAGGCCAAAGGCATCGAAGCCAACGTGTATTCCGGCAGCGAAGACGCCTACAAGCAGCTGTGCGAAGACCCTTCCGTAGATCTGGTGTATGTATGCACCGACTGGATTCACCACGTTCCCGTGGCCCTCTATGCCATGGAGCACGGCAAGCATGTGGCCGTAGAGGTTCCCTCGGCCGAAACCCTGCAGGCCTGCTGGGATTTGGTAAACACCAGCGAGCGCACCCGCAGGCACTGCGTAATTCTGGAGAACTGCTGCTACGACTTCTTTGAACTCACCGCCCTCACCATGGCCCAGGCCGGCGTGTTCGGCGAGATTATCCACGCCGAGGGTGCCTATCACCACAACCTGGATCCCTTCTGGGGCGCATACTGGCACAACTGGCGCCTGGAATTCAACAAGGAGCATCGCGGAGACCTGTATCCTACCCACGGCTTCGGCCCGGTTTGCCAGGCCCTCAACATCCACCGCGGAGACCGTCTCACCACCCTGGTGGCCATGGATACCGATCCTTTCAACGGGCCCAAGCATCTTAAGGCCGCCGGTATGGAAGGCAACTTTGCCAACGGTGATGTCACCATGACCATGCTGCGCACCGCCAAGGGCAAGACCATCCTCATCGAGCACGACGTGCTCACTCCCCGCCCCTACAACCGCATGTACCAGTTGGTGGGCACCGACGGCTATGCCGGCAAGTATCCCATCGAGGAAGTGTGCCTGCGCACCGAGGGCGCCGAGAATGTAAACTACCAGAACCTGGACGGCGAAAAAGTATACCGCTGGGGAGAGCTGCAGCAGCTCATGGCTCAATACCGCAACCCCATCCTCACTCCTGAACTGGAAGCTATGGCCAAGGAAGTGGGAGGCCACGGCGGCATGGACTTCATCATGGACTACCGCATGATCTACTGCCTCAACCACGGCCTTCCCCAGGATATGGACGTGTACGATTTGGCCGAATGGTGCTGCGTAACCGAGCTGTCCCGCATCTCCCTGGAGAATGGCGGCATGCCCGTAGAAGTTCCGGACTTCACCCGCGGCGCCTGGGATAAAGTACAGGGCTTCTCCTACGCTTTTGCCGAAGAATAAGCCGACGATTATATGCAAAAAATCATCGGACTCATCGACGCTCCCTTCACTCCCATGAAACCCAATGGGGACGTGAACCTGGAGCCCATCCCGGCCTACGCCCAAATGCTCGCCAAAAACGGCCTCAAGGGCGTGTTCATCAACGGATCCTCCGGAGAGGGCTACATGCTCACCACCGACGAGCGCAAAGCCCTGGCCGAAGCCTGGATGAAAGCCGCTCCCACCGGATTCAAGGTGATTGTGCATGTTGGCAGCTGCTGCCTGCGCGAAAGCGCCGAACTGGCCCGCCATGCCGCTTCCATCGGCGCATGGGGAATCGGTGCCATGGCGCCGCCTTTCCCCAAGATCGGCCGCATTGAAGAACTGGTCAAGTACTGCGAGGCCATTTGCGCCGCCGCACCGGGCCTGCCCTTCTACTATTACCACATTCCGGCCTTCAACGGCTGCTTCCTCCCTATGCTGGAGCTCCTGAAGGCGGTAGATGGCCGCATTCCCAATTTTGCCGGCATCAAGTACACCTTTGAGAGCCTGTACGAGTACAACCAGTGCCGCCTGTACAAGAACGGCAAATATGATATGCTGCACGGCCAGGACGAAACCTATCTCCCGTCCCTGGCCCAGGGCGGCGCCCAGGGCGGTATCTGCGGAACCACCAACTACAACGGCCGTGAACAGGTAGCCATCGGCGAGGCCTGGGCAGCCGGAGACCTGGAGAAGGCCCGCGAACTGCAGAACTTCTCCCAGGCTGTCATCAACGTCATTTGCAACTTCCGCGGCAACATTGTGGGCGGCAAGCGCATTATGAAACTCATCGGCCTGGATCTGGGTCCCAACCGCGTGCCCTGGCGCAACCTGAGCGACGAGGAAGAGGTTCGGCTCAAGGCGCAGCTGGAAGAGATTGGCTTCTTCGAGAGATGCAACAGATTCTAAAGGCGGCCGTTCTGGCTACCCTCTTCACTGCTTGCACCCAACCTGCCATGCATTCTCTTCCTCCCATCCCCGATGCAGCTTACGCCAAGGGCGTTTCTGCACCTTTCTGTGGCTTGCTCTCCGGTAACCTGGTGGTTGCCGGAGGCGCCAACTTTCCCGACAAGCCGCTGCTGGAAGGCGGTGCCAAGCGGGTGTACGACGATATCTGGCAGCTGAAAGGCGCCGAATGGAAACACCTGGGCCATCTGCCCGATTCCACGGCCTACGGTGCCACTTTCGGCACCCCCGACGGCCTGGTCCTGGCTGGCGGCAACGTATGCGGCAGCACCACCGATAAGGTGTATCTGCTTAAGTCGGACGGAACGCTCATCAGTCTTCCTCCCCTGCCGGTCCCGGTAGAACAGGCCGCTCCTGCCCAGGCCGACGGTTTCCTGTACCTGGTGGGCGGAGACAGCGTTTTCCGCTGCCGTGAGGGCGAATGGGAATGGAACCGGCTGGCCACTTTGCCCATGCCGCTCACCCAACCTGTCGCCTTTGTCCACTCAGACGCGCTGTATCTGTGGGGCGGCTTCAACGCGCAGACGCTGGATGTGCCCGCCGACGGATGGAAACTCTCCTTGCAGGATCCCGCGCAAGGCTGGGAAACTGCACCGGGCATCCCCGATGGAGGCACCTTCGTCGGCTCGGCCGGAACAGTTTTACCCGACGGACGCCTGGCCGTAGTGGGCGGCGTAAACCGGGATATCTTTGCCCGAGCGCTGCACAATACTCCGGAAGACCGTATCCCCTACCTGTCCAAAGAGCCGTGGGAGTATCATTTCCGCTCGGCCGTCTATGCCTTTGACCCCATAGCCGAAGCATGGTCCCTGCTGGCCGATGATCCGGCCTGCGCCCTGGCCGGTCCCGGTCTCTGCGCCTCGGGGCATTCCCTGTACGTGGCCGGCGGAGAACTCAAACCCGGTGTCCGCAGCCCGCACATTTTCACCCTCGCCTGGTAAACAATGAACAAAAAGCTAGAAAAGATCTATCCCTGGATAGTGGTAGCTCTCCTGTGGGTAGTGGCGCTCCTGAACTACATGGACAGGCAGATGCTATCTACCATGCGGGAGTACATAGCCCAGGACATTTCCCAGCTGCAAAGCGCCGAGGCCTTTGGCGTGCTCATGGGCATCTTCCTCTGGATCTATGCCATTGTGAGCCCGTTCGCCGGCACAGTAGCCGACCGCCTAAGCCGCAAATGGCTCATTGTAGGGTCCCTGGCCGTCTGGTCCATCGTGACGCTGCTAATGGGCTATTGCACCACTTTTTCCCAGCTCAAGTGGCTGCGCGGCCTCATGGGTATCAGCGAAGCGCTGTACATCCCTTCCAGCCTGTCCCTGATTGCCGATTATCATAGTGGGAAATCCCGTTCCCTGGCGGTCGGTATCCACATGACCGGCCTCTATCTGGGCCAGGCCATGGGCGGCTTTGGTGCCAACCTGGCATCGGCCCTTTCCTGGCAGCAGACCTTCCATTGGTTCGGTATCATCGGCGTAGCCTATGCAGTCATCCTGGTGTTCTGCCTCAAGGAAAACCGCAAGGCGGCCCCCAAGGAGCAGGTGGCGGCTACACCGGTTAAAAAGGAGTCCATCTGGAAGTCCTTTGCGCTCATCTTCAGCAATATTGCTTTCTGGGCCATCCTCTTCTTCTTTGCTTCCTCCTCCATGCCAGGATGGGCGACCAAGAACTGGTTACCTACCCTGTTCCAGGGCAGCCTCAACATCCCCATGGAGCAGGCCGGCCCCATTGCCACCATCACCATTGCCGCAGCCTCGCTGCTGGGTGTGCTCATCGGCGGGCCGCTCAGTGACCGCTGGGTCAAGAAGAACCTCAAGGGACGCGTTTACACCAGCGCCATCGGCCTCACCATGATGATTCCCGCCCTGGTCCTCATCGGCCTGGGCAGTGGCCTGGCCGCCGCAGTGGCTGCAGGTGTGCTTTTCGGTGTGGGCTATGGCATGTTCGACACCAACAACATGCCCATCCTGTGCCAGTTCGTTCCCGGCCGTCTGCGCGCTACCGCCTACGGCTTCATGAACACGGTGGGTGTTGCCATGGGTGCCGTTTGCACGCAGGTCCTGGGCCGGATGCAGGATGGTGGACACCTGGGCGCCGCCTTTGCCGTGCTGGGCGTCGTCACCGCCCTCGCCCTCCTGGTCCAGCTCACTGTCCTCCGCCCCACCACCGACGACATGCAGTAGCCCGGCATCCTGGAAAGCGGCAGTAAACCTGTGCGCAAGCCCCTGTAAAATGCATCTATTTGATTATCAGCACTTTATGGAAATTCAGTCCGGCTAATTGCCGGACTGAATTTCCATAACACCCTCACCATCAAGCACTTATGGTTTACAAAAAGAGGCTCAGCGAAAAAGCTGGCCTCTTTTTTTGCTTATGCCGAAGCAATTAGGCTTCCTTGATGGCTTCGTTGGGGCAGGTGCCTTCGCAGGCGCCGCAGTCGATGCACTCGTCAGCGTTGATCACATAGGAGGCCTCACCGGCAGAGATGGCGCCCACAGGGCATACATCGGCGCAGGAGCCGCAGGAAACACAAAGGTCGGGGTTGATAAGTCTTGCCATAGTTGTATATCTTTTATTGTTGTTTGTTCCAAAGCACAAATGTAGGCATTAAATTTGATTTTCAAAAGGACAGTGACTAACTTTGTGAGCATGAAAGCAATCTTCATCTATATGCTGGCAGCCCTCAGTGTTTTGAGCTGCGGCTTCAGGAACGCCAGGAGTGCCTCGGCGGCCAATATGGAATCGGCGCCCTCCCAGGAGGAGGCCCTGGCCATTGTGCCCGTAGATGCCAGCGAAACCGTTTCTTTTGACAAAACCGTCCATGACTTTGGCGATGTTTCCACCGCCGACGGTCCCCTCACCTGCACCTTCACCCTTACCAATACCGGTAAGGATCCCATCGCCATTTTTGAGGTTGTTTCCTCCTGTGGCTGTACCGATGTCAAATGGACCAAAGAGCCCTTGCAGCCCGGTAAGAGCGGTACCATCCAGGCCACGTACAAGAACGAGGACGGTCCCATCCCCTTTGACAAAACCCTGACGGTTTATATCTCCGGCGTCAAAAAACCCGTGATCCTGCGCTTGAGAGGCGTAGTTCACGAGCAAAAGAAATCCCTGAGCCAGCTCTTCGGAGACAAAAAGCTCGGGGATTTTGGTCTTAAGACCCGTCAGCTCAAGACCGCCACGCTCAAGCAGGGTCTCAGCGTGAGCGAGAGCACCACCGTAGCCAATCTGGGAAAGCAACCGCTTAAGCTAGCATGGCAAAACGTTACCCCGGAACTGAGCCTGCAGGTAACGCCCAATCCTATCCCCGCCGGCAGCACCGCCACCCTCTCCTGGACCGTAAAGGCATCGGCCGAAAAGTACGGCAAAAACAGCTACTTTGCCACGCCGGTCCTGAACGGGGAAGCGGCCACGGCACCCCTGGAAATCATTTCCTGGACCCAGGAAAACTTCGCCGACTGGACCAAGGAACAAGTCAACCAAGGCGCCCTCCCCTATTTCCAGACCAGCACCTTCAGCTTTGGCGTAGTGCCCTCCGGTACCAAGGTGGACGTGAGCTTCGAGTGCACCAACAAGGGCGCATCGGCCTTTCATATCTATAAAGCCGATGCCGACTCCCCCGCCCTCAGCGTAAACAGCCTGCCGGAAATCGGAGCCCAGCAAAAAGGCACGCTCAGCCTCACCCTGGACACCTCGGCCCTGCCCCAAGGCGACACCGTCATCATGCTCACCCTCACCACCAATTCCCCCCTACGGCCCCTCATCAACCTGTTTATTGCCGGCAGTATCCGCTGATTCCGGCAAGGCTGGCACTTCCCAAACCTGTGCCACCCTCGGCACGTTTGAGGGGGCGCTGCCCCCTAAATAACCCCTGGGGCCTTTTCTCCCTCTAAGTTTTTGCTCGCGCAAAAACCCGGGTACGGCTGGGCGCCTGATGGCGCCTTCTACTTCGCACGGAGCGGTGGCGAAGTGCCAGCCTTGCTGGAATCCCCAATAATTGCTATATTTGCAGGTTAAATTAGGACGAATGGCAGAAGTAATCAACCATAGCTACAACGACGACGCCATCCAAACCCTGGAATGGAACGAGCACATCCGGCGGCGTGCCGGCATGTATATCGGCCGATTGGGGAACGGAGACCGTCAGGGAGACGGTATCTATGTGCTGCTCAAGGAGATTGTAGACAACTCCATTGACGAGTTTTCCATGGGATTCGGCAAGCGCATCGATATCGCCATCGAAGGAAAGACCGTAACCGTACGCGACTTTGGCCGCGGCATCCCGCTCAACAAAGTGGTAGACGCCACCTCCAAGCTCAATACCGGCGGCAAATTCGACGACACCCACTTCAAGAAGAGTGTGGGCATGAACGGCGTGGGTACCAAGGCCGTCAATGCCATGTCGGTAGATTTTTATGTAGCATCGTACCGCGACGGCCAGTGCTCCTATGCCCATTTTTCCCGTGGCGAGCTGCTGGAAAGCGCCATCGTCCCCACCACGGAAAAGAACGGAACGTTCACCCGCTTCACCCCCGACGAAGACCTCTTCAACGACTTCTCCTTCCATATGGAGTTCGTGGAGAGCATGGTCAAGAACTACTCCTACCTAAAGAAAGGCCTCACCCTCACCCTTAACGGAGAAGCCTATAAGAGCGAGAATGGTCTGCTGGACCTGGTAACGGAGAATCTGAGCGAAACGCCCCTGTATCCGCTCATCCACCTGGAGGGCGAAGACATCGAGATTGTCCTCACCCACGGCAACAGCTACGGAGAAAACATCGCCACCTTTGTGAACGGCCAGAACACCCGCGACGGCGGCACCCACCTGGCCGCCTACCGCGAGGCCATCGCCAAAACCTTCAAGGACTTCTACAAGAAGGACTACAAGCCGGAGGACATTCGCCAGGGCATTGTGGGCGCCATTTCCATCCAAATCCAGGAGCCCATCTTCGAAGGCCAGACCAAAACCAAGCTGGGCAGCACCTACATGTGGGAAAAGCAGGTGAAGGGCGAGGGCGGCAGCAATACTATAGACCGCGGCCCTACCATCCGCACCTTCGTGAACGATTTTGTAACCAAGAACCTGAACGACTACCTGCACATGCACATGGAGATTGTTCCGGTGATCGAGGACAAAATCAAGGCCTCCCAGGCCGAGCGCGAAGAAATTGCCGGCGTACAGAAGAAATCCCGCGAGCGCGCCAAAAAAACTGCCGTCTACAACCGCAAATTAAGGGACTGCCGCTACCACTTCTGCGATACCAAGTTCCCCAAAGGCATGGAAGACCAGCGGGAAAAGACCTCCATCTTCATCACGGAGGGAGACTCTGCATCCGGTACCATCACCAAGGTACGCAACGCCAACAACCAGGCGGTGTTCTCCCTCCGCGGCAAGCCCATCAACTGCTTCAAGGAAAGCCGCAAAAAAGTGGCCGAGAACGAGGAACTGAACCTCCTCATCGCCGCTCTGGGCGTGGAGGAAGACCTGGACAACCTGCGCTACAACAATATCATCGTGGCCACCGATGCCGATGACGACGGCATGCACATCCGCATGCTGGTACTCACCTTTATCATGAAGTACTACCCGGAGCTCATCCGCCGCGGCCACGTGTATATCCTGCAAACGCCCCTGTTCCGTGTAAACAATAAAAAGGAACGCCTTTACTGCTACACCCCAGAAGAAAGGGACAAGGCCGCCAAGGACCTCAAGACCGGCGTGGAAATCACCCGATTCAAAGGTCTGGGAGAGATTTCCTCCAACGAGTTTGCCGATTTCATCGGCGAGAAAATGCGCCTGGATACCGTAAAACTAGCCGACGAAGAATCCATCTCGGAAATTATGGAGTTCTACATGGGTGTCAACACCTACGAGCGTCAGCACTTCATCATGGACAACCTGCGCAGCGAAAAAGAACTGGAAGACGTTAATATTTAACAATTATGGCAAAGAACAAGATCAAAACCAAGGTGAGCCCAGGCTGGGCCAAATTCTGCGGATGGTGGCTCAAGGCAATGGGCTGGAAAACTATCGGCGGCCCCATGAAAGAGCCCAAAGCCATTGTGCTGGGCGTTCCGCACACCAGCGTCTGGGACTTCCTGGTTAGCTATCTGTTCTATACGCAATTCGGCAAGGTGGCCCACATTATGGTCAAGCAGGAGTTCTTCTTCTGGCCCCTGGGTCCCATCCTCCGTGCCTGCGGCGCCGTTCCCGTAGACCGCAGCTCGGTCACCGGCCAGGTACGCAGCCTCATTCACCTGATGGAAGAAGTGCCCGAGTTCCACCTGGCCCTGGCTCCTGAAGCCACCCGCGCCAAAACCACGCGCTGGAAGTCCGGCTTCCACCTGATTGCCCGCGAGACCGGTGCCACCGTGTATCTGGGCTTTTATAACTGGAAACATAAAGAGATCTCCGTAGGAGAGCCCTTCCCGCTAACGGACGACGTAAAGGCCGACATGCAGCGCATGTACGACCACTACCGTCCGCTGGATATCGACGGACTGCGCAAAGACCATTACGCCGTCCCCGACAAAGCCTAAATCTTTACCCTAGCTAAACCTTTCTTTTATGGCAAAAAGAATCAAGAACCCCTACAAGGCCTGGCGCAAGTACCGCGGTCGCGAGAATACTTGCACAACCCTGCACAAGGTCTTTGACTACGCCACAACCAATTATGCCAAACGTGTCGCCTACCAATACGTGGATGGCGGCCAAAAATACACCTATGAGGAATTCCGCCGCAAGGTAAACCAGCTGTCCATGCGCATGACGCGCTTCGGCATCAAGCACGGAGACCGCGTGGCCATCCTCTCCCAGAACATGCCAAACTGGGTAGTGGCGTTCTTCAGCGCTACGGCATTCGGCCGCGTGGCGGTTCCCATGCTCCCCGACAGCTCAGAGAACGAGGTAACCAATATCCTCAACCACTCGGAGAGCAAGGTGCTGTTTATCTCGCAGCGCATGATGCCCAAACTGAGCGAGGAATGCAAGCAAAAGCTCACCCTCATCATCGACATTGAAACCTTCGAGTTCATCAAGAAGAACAAGGAGGACTTCAAGTGCAACGGATGGGTAAAGGATCCACAGCCCGACGACCTGGCCTGCATCATCTACACCTCCGGCACCACCGGTAAGGCCAAGGGCGTAATGCTGAGCCACCGCAACCTGAGCCACAACCTGGCGGCCGCCTTCAAGGCCAAGCCGGCTTTCAAGAATGACCGTTTCCTGAGCATCCTGCCGGCCTCCCACGCCTATGAGATGAGCGTTTCCACGCTCTACTCCTTCTACGTGGGTGCCACCTGCTACACGCTGCAGAAACCCCCGACTCCCACCATCCTGCTCGCGGCCATGAAGAAGGTAAAGCCCACCATCGTGTGCTCCGTACCCCTCATCATAGAAAAGGTGGTCAAAAACAGCGTCTGGCCCACCATCAAAAAGAGCCGTGTCCTTTCCTGGGCCGACAAGCACATCCCGCACATCCTGCGCCGCTTTATCGGCCAGCGCATGGTGAGCACCTTCGGCGGCAAGCTGCAGTTCTTCGGCATCGGCGGCGCCAAACTGGATCCGGCGGTGGAGCAGTTCCTCATCGACTGCAAATTCCCCTACGCCGTGGGCTATGGCCTCACCGAAACCGCGCCCCTGGTGTGCAACGTGATGGTGAACAAAAAGAAGCACTTGGGGTCCATCGGCCCTGCTTCCTATAAGGTCGATATCCGCCTGGACAACGTAAATCCACTCAACGGAGAAGGCGAGATTGTGGTGCGCGGAGATAACGTGATGCTGGGCTACTACAAGGATCCCGAGCGCACCCTGCAGGTGCTGGACGACGAAGGCTGGTTCCACACCAACGATATCGCCTGCATGGACGAGGAAGGCATCTACTACATCAAGGGCCGACTGAACAACACCATTCTGGGTCCTTCCGGCGAGAATATCTATCCGGAAGAAATTGAGCAGGTGATCAACAACATCGAAGGCGTGGAAGAATCGCTGGTGATGGAGCGTGACGGCAAGCTGGTGGCGCTGGTAAAATTCCAGGACAACGCCATCAACTGGGACCAGTCTACCGAAGACAAGTGGTTCGAGGAACTGGAAGCCCGTAAGAATGCCATCATGGATTGGGTGAACAAGGCCGTTGGCAAGAACGCCAAGATTGGCGAGGTAGATGCCATGAAGGAGCCCTTCGAGAAAACCGCCACCCAGAAGATCCGGCGCTTCAAGTACAAGGATTCCCACGGCGACGAGCCGGAGAAACCGTCCGGTGAGGAAAAGAAAAATGAAGCGTAAACGCCTCTTGACAGGGCTGCTGGCACTTGCCACAGCCCTTTCTTGCACCCCTACCTACGATGTTGTGGTGGTGGGCGGCGGCGCCGGCGGCAGCTGCGCGGCCATTGAAGCCGCCCGCGACGGTGCCAAGACCCTGGTAGTGGAGCAGACGCCCTGGCTGGGCGGTATGCTCACTGCTGCCGGCGTAAGTGCCATTGACGGCAATTACCGCCTGCGCGGCGGCCTGTTCGGCGAATTTGCCGATTCGCTGGCCGGGCGCTATGGCGGGTACGAAACTCTCAAAAGCGGCTGGGTATCCAACATCCTCTTTAACCCGGCCGTGGGCAATGAAGTCCTGCAAAATATGGCCCGGGAAGCCGGTGTGAGCCTGCGCTTCCAAACCGGATTGCAGGCACTGGAGCAGGAGCCCTCTGGCTGGATGCTCACCCTGAGCGACGGCTCCCGGGTAAAAGCCCGTGTCCTCATTGACGGAACCGAGCTGGGCGACGTAGCCGCCCTCTCCGGCGCCCAGGAGCTGGGAGACCGGGTATCGGCCCAGGATTTCACCTACGTGGCCATTGTAAAGGAGTATGACCACGATGTTTGCATAGAAAAGCCGCAGGACTACGACAGAGAGAACTATCGCCACTGCTGCGACACCTGGAGCCCGGAGATGATGCTTTCCTACGGACGGCTGCCCGACGGGCACATCATGCTCAACTGGCCCCAGAGCGGGAACGACTATTTTGCCGAGTACCTGGACATGACACCCGCCCAGCGGGATTCCGTGGTGCAAAAAGCCAAACTGCGCACGCTGGGATATATCTATTACCTCCAGCAGGAGTTGGGCTACAAACGTCTGGGCATAGCCGATGACGTATATCCCACCGCCGACGGACTCCCCTTCTTCCCCTATTACCGCGAACATGGCCGGACGCGACACCATGACGGTGGAGGCAGCCCGGGAGCCCTATGCCCACGACTTATACACCCGGGCCGTGGCTGTGGGCGATTATCCCATCGACCACCATCACACGCAGAATCCCCGCCGGGAAGAACTATCCCACCTTTGGTATGGGAAGATCCCTTCTTTCAGCGTGCCCCTGGGTGTCCTTATACCGGTGAAGGTGCAGGACCTTCTGGTGGCCGATAAAGCCGTCTCCTCCTCTTGGGAGATGAACGGGGGAACCCGCCTGCAGCCTGTTGTGATGGGCTTGGGCCAGGCTGCCGGTGCCCTGGCCGCGCTGGCCGTTCAAACCGGGAAGCACCCCCACGAGGTGCCCGTGGCCGATGTGCAGCAACTCCTGCTGGACCACGGCTGCTATCTGCTGCCCTTCCTGGACTTGAAACCCGGCGAAGCGGGATTCCGGGAACTGCAGGAGGCCGGCGTCCGCGGCGAGGTAAAGGGAATCGGCCGAAGTGTAAACTGG
The DNA here is from genome assembly GCA_905234285.1 of uncultured Bacteroidales bacterium. GTDB lineage: Bacteria > Bacteroidota > Bacteroidia > Bacteroidales > UBA932 > Cryptobacteroides. Next base: position 109,360 of record CAJOHK010000028.1, on the reverse strand, counting down.
TCCAATGAAACTTGGGTAAAACTGCCAGACAATGAATAAAAGGAACTTGGCTATTGACTTCTTCAGGGGACTCACCATGACCCTGATGGTATTTGTAAACGAATTCTGGAAGGTGTTCGATGTCCCGCACTGGCTGGAGCATTATGCCACCTTCGAGGACGGCATGGGCCTCTCGGACATTGTATTTCCCATGTTCCTCTTTGCCATGGGCATGTCCATTCCCTATGCCCTGGAACGGAGGATTGCCGCCGGTCACAGCACCGAGAGTACCATTCGGCACATTCTGAGCCGAACTCTGGCCTTGCTGGTGATGGGGGCCTTTATTTGCAACCAGGAATCCCGGCAAATAGCCGGAAACCGTCCCTTGTGGGTATTCCTGATGATTACCGGCTTCTTCCTGGTATGGAACCAGTATCCCAAGGACTGGAAACCAGCCCGCTATCTCAAATGGATAGGCATGGCCCTGCTGGCCACTCTGGCCTTTGTTTACCGCACCCCCGACGGAGCCCGTTTTGAAGGCCTCTGGTGGGGTATCCTGGGACAGATTGGCTGGATGTACTTATTCTGCTCCATGGCCTACCTGCTCTGTCGCGAGCGCCCCTGGGTCCTGGCCGTCTGCTGGCTGGTGCTGGCGTTTGTCAATCTGAGCGTAGTTCCCATGCGGGACGGCACGCAGTGGATTGGTCCCAACGTGGTGGCCGACCTGGCCCATTCGCTCCAGCTGGGAAGCGGTTACGGTGCCATCATGGGACTGGGCGGCTTATTGCTCACCCTGTCCGATTGGAAACTGGAAAAGTGGCCGACATCCCGTCGCCTGGGCCTGGGCTTTGCCGCAGCCGCCGTTCTGCTGGTACTGGGCATGGCCGCCCATACAGGCTGGATTGTATCCAAAAACCTGGGGACCCTCCCCTGGTGCCTGTTTGTAAGCACCATATCGGTTGCGCTGTATACGGTATTACGTTACTTGGAAAAAAGAGGCTGGACCGGCTGGTTCAAACCCATCAGCGTCGCGGGAACCGCTACCCTAACGGTCTACATGATTCCCTACCTCTTCCTGGCGCTTTGGGTTGTGGTTAATCCCACCATCGCGCCCTGGCTCACCGGATGGGTAGGCGTTGCCAAGTGCGCCGGAATGGCTATAGTCTATATAGCCTGCGCCTGGGGACTCACCAAAGCGGGAATTAAACTAAAGATTTAGCGCGTTCCAATAGTCGAAGGCGCGAATGTGGCAGAGGTCGAAGAGGAAGAACCCGTCGGCGCTGCCAAGCATCGTCTCACGAATCTCGGGTAGCAGGTCTCCCCTGCCGCCCTTCTCAAAACCGCGCTCGTTGCCGATATCGGGACCGCTGTAGAAAGGAACGTCACCGCAGAGGCGTTTCCGGCCCAGTTTGGCAAAGCCTTCCATGGTCTTTTCGGTATCCCCGTGCACCTGGTCGGCCGGGCAATAGGCGCCCAGGATGAGGAAGTCCGCCAAATTGGCAAAGCCGGTGGCCTGATAGGCCGGGGTAGCCCAACGGTACGTGGGTTCTTCCTGGGCTAGATTATAAGAGGGGCTGGTCCAGTTGACGCCGCTGCGGTAGTATTCGCTGAACCAGGCGCCCACATAAACGCCCAGCGGGAGGTCCTGGCGCACTGCATGCACCGTTTGTGCACAGCGTGCCACAAAGTCGTGAATCACCTGGCAGCGGAAGGTGAGCCAGGCTGTCTCCAGCGCATCAGGTTCCTTATCCAGGAAAATGTGACCGGGCTCTTCAAATACCGGCCAGCGCTCAGGTTCTGCGCCAAGATAGCTTGTAAACTGGGCCCGGGCCAGCTCCGTGTAACCGGCATCCATGGCGTAGTCGTCGTAGCGGCAGCGGTCCATCACAATGCCGTCCAAGCCATCATAGGCGGCCAAGTCTTCCAGCATGGTAAGAAGGAATGTCTGCACCTCCGGGTTAGCCGGATCCAGGAAACAGCCGCCCCTTACCGCAAAATTATCGACCTGATTCACCAGTTCCCCGCCTGGAAGCAGGTCTACGGCGCACCAGTCCTTGAGCTCGGGATGATCATAAACCATTCCGGTAATAAATCGGGAACCCATTCTCCAACCTCCCACCATCATGTTTACGCCGGCCATCACCTTGAGACCGGCCGCATGACCGCTGTCAAGGAAAGCCCGCAGATAGTCAAAATCGGCCGTGCGTTCCTTGAGCCCGATTTCACCGTTAAACCAAGCCGGTACCGCTTTGAGGGCCGGCGCCACGCGGGAAGAGAAAAGAACATCGCCGCAAGTGGGGCGCACATCTACCACAATGTGAGTAAAGCCCATTTGGGCAATGCGCCGGCAATCCCGTGCGATGGAATCGGCATCGTTGGCATAGGAGGAGAAATTGGCCGATGCGTCTATCCATAAAACAGACGGTTTTGGGGCCTCCTGTTTTTGCCCACAGGCCCCAAGCAGCAGGCAGCCCAAAATGAGCGTGGAGATAATTCTTTGGATCATAATTCCAGGCGTTGTTGGATTTCGCCGCCATAGAGGCGCACATAAGTTTCAAAGCCCGGCTGCCCTTCCTGAAAACGGAAGACCCGGCAACCGGAGACGGTACCAGGAGCGGTTGGACCGTCCGAGGGAATGTATCCTTCCCTGCCCAGGTGGTTATAGATGGTGTCTCCGCCGCTGAATCGGCCATAGATGTAATACATGTAACCCGCGTCCAGCACATAATCATTGTCATGGTCATGGCCGGTGACAATGGCCTGGACATCTCCCATTTCGCGGAATTGGGCCAGCAGGCCGCTGTTCAGGCGGGACGGGCAGGGTGGTTCTCCGTTGGTGCCCCCTAAAATGGTACCAGAGATCAGGGCCTCCTCAATTTCACGGAGAGGGATATGGAAAAAAGCCAGGGATGGAACCGGCTGGCCGCCGTTTTCCTGGGCCAGGTGTTCACTGTGTGCACGGTACCAGGCTATCTGGCTGTGGCGAATGTAGTCGTAGCAGTGAATCTCTTCTTCACCCTTTAGAATAACGGCATCCATGGTGTCAAACAGATAGAACGCCCGTTCAATCCCCTGCGCGCCAAAGAGCCGGAGCACATCGTTGGAACTCCCGTAAACGCCTTCTTTGGGCGGCAGGTTCACGCAGCCAGGGAGGCTGCGGATGAGATCAAACATGTCTTTTCTTGTAGAACCGAACTGCGAATCGTGGTTCCCCAGCGCCACAGCCCAGGGGATGCCGCTCCCGGCCAGTAACTGGAGGACTTCCAGGGCACTTTCCATGTCGGGCTTGCCAAACAGGATGTCTCCGGTGTGGATGACCAGATTGGGCCGCACAGCGTCCAGGGCCTCCCGCACGCAGTCCAGGGCCCGTTTTGAACGCGGGTCGCCAATAATGTGGTGGGTGTCGGTGAACTGCAAGAGGGTGAAGCTGCCATCGGGGCCAAAACTGAAGTCCCGGGCCACGCGCAGAGGCGCCTCTTCCCCCGCTTCTGCCATGGGCGATGCCAGCAGCGGCCGTGCCGCCACACTTGCCGCCACAAACGCGGCACCTTTAAGAAAAGACCTGCGGTTCATAGACTCGCTAAAGAAAGAAAGTCTTGGGGAGTATATACGGGTGGAATGACATATGAACTAGGCAAAAGCCCGTCTCTTATGGAAAAATCTTTGACATCGCGAGTGATGATTGCATCGCAGTGTGACGATGCTGCACAAACCGCCTGCAGGATATCCTCGAAATCTTTACCCACCTTATAGATGGCCGCGTCCAGCATTTGCCCATCCATGGGAAGTACCTCCATCATGGATGAAAGGTATTTCAAATTCACAACGGCCATATCCTGACCTACGGTTTTTCGGTAAACATAGGCCACATTGACCATTGTAAGTACAGAAACGCAGATGGAACACTTCCCTTCTTCCTGGAGCTGAAGGATTTGGGCACACCATTCATAACCATCCCGTTCCAACAGGAGATCCAAAATGATATTGGTGTCTAAGAACAGCTTCATTTAGAAAGAAGATACTGCAAGCGGTCGTCTTGAATACTCTCCAGGTTCTTGCCTTTGGGAACGGCAGATCCAATGAGCCTTTGAATCTTGGGACTGACGGACGTCTTAACTGGAGGGCAAGAATTTTCCAGCAAGTCCTCTATGAACCGCTTTAAAGACACGCCCTGACGCGACGCCTCTATGGAGAGCGCGTCAAATACCGCGGGCTTGATGTCGATCAGTTTTCTTTTTAAAGTGGCTGTTTCCATATATACTCTTTTTGCAAAGATATATATAATTATTAAACCAAACAAGAGGGCAGCCCGGGGGCTACCCTCTTGTAAAAAGAAATGTGATTAGAGCTTGGGGTACTTGACCTTTGCCATGATTCCCTTGGAGGTATCGACCAGATACACCACCAGATCATTACTCTCTACAGTAGGAATCACATCTACAGTACTGTTCTCGGTATCACCGGAGATAGTCTGATCGGGATTACTATACTCGGCGCAGCTGAGAATCTCAGGGTTAGCAGGATCGGTAACATCGGCTACCCACAGATAGGCCGGCATACCCCATCCTTCTGACCACCAGGTATAACCCATCTGAATGAAGGCCAGGATCTTCTTTCCATTCCAGGTAGTGGTACCCATGCCCTGAGGACCACCGCCCCAGTTACCGGCTTCGGGAATAGCCACACTCCAATCGGTTCCATTGTAGTAATTCACATTGTAAGATCCGTCATAGCCGCCGAAGAAGAAACCGTCGGAAGCAGCAGGACCGGCAGGAATAAAAGCGGCGCGGTTAGACAGCCACAGATTATCGCCGCCCAAAGGAAGCTGGAACCAGCCACCGGTGGGGACGTTCACAACAGGATTCCATTCGTTGTAAGAGGATTCGGCAGCCTTGCCGCCAGAGATAGTCCAGTACAACCCATAGTGGACACCCCCGGAATCCGGAACACCGCCATACATAGCTGTAACAATACCATCTTTGAAAACATCGCCGCGGGCAGCCACCTTATCAACGCCGGTAGAACCGTTCCATGCTTCAATGACGCAGTGGATGAGATGCACGGGATTAGGATTATTGCTGTTCACATCGCTGGAAGCAATGGCATAAACGTCAAACAGACCTCCGTAAGGTCCCAGATTGGCCACGAGGAGATTACCGGCATCGTCGCTGGTAATGGACTGGACAGGGAGATCGCCCAACTCGGCAGTTCCTTCAAAAACGCCGGTAGCAGGGTTCACAACGGATACCTTAACGGCATCACTTACCAGCAGTTTGCCGCCAAACAGGGCAACGCTGGCGGTTGCGCCATCGCCCACATTGAACTCTTCGGTAAGGGAAGTTGCCCACATAATACTGGAATTGCCCTCCTGGTACACATAGAAGCGGTAAACGGCATCCTGGGTTTCGCCGGTATCCTCTCCTTCGTCGTCATAAACGGGCACCTGAATAGCGGGAACGGTGAACTTCACATAAGCAAAGCGTGCATCATAGCCGGCATTGGCAGCAACAGCCATGGAACCCTTACCGGTAGCCTTGTCAAAGGTAACAGGGGCCCAAGGGAAAGCCTCATCGGCACCGTCATACTTCTTCATGGTATATTCCAGGTTGGTGATAACCGTGAACTCAGCAGTACCACCGGCTACACCCAATTCAACGTCATCGGAGACGATGAACACCTTACCCTGGTAGAGCACGACATCGGCCGAGGCTGTACCGGCGGTAATGGACACCTTACCTGCACGGCCCAGTTCTTCTTCTGGAAGATTGGCCACGGTTGCCTTGATTTCGGCATCACCGGCGTCGCCGGACTTCTTGTTCAGAACGATGAACTCGTCCTTGGTAGAAGCCGTCCAGGACACGTTTGCATTGAACTTGATGGTAACAATGTTGGATTCGGCACCAACATTAACCACAGCGTCAGAAGTCAGAGTCACGGCGTCCGGATCGGGCGTCTTGGTTTCTTCCTTCTTGCAAGCTACCAGCGCTACCAGCGCCACAGCTGCCATGTAAAAGAATTTTTTCATGAAAAAAAGGTTAATTGGTTAATGAGTTAGTATAATCTTCAAATGCTTTTTTGAATGCGTTCCAATAATCGAACATTCGAATGTGACAGAGGTCGAAGACAAAGTAGCCGTCGGCCTGGTTGATGATGGCATCCACGGTTTTGGGAATATAGGCGCTCCGGCCTCCGTTTTGCCATCCTTCCGGATTGCCGATATCGGGGCCGCCGGCAAAAACCGTATCACCCATCAGAAGCGTCTTTCCCTGTTTGGCAAAACCCTGCATGGTCCACTCCCCATTGCCATAAATGCTGGCCGTAGCAGCATAGCAGCCCAGGAACATATAGTCACAATGGTCGGCAAAGCCGTAATTGTGATAATCGGCATCGGCCCAGGTAGAATAGCGCTGGTGCGTCAGGTATTTGGGGCTGGCCCAATTGACGCCGGAGCTGTAGTAGCTGGAATACCAGGCGCCCACATATACGCCGAATTTAACCTTAGGATTAACGCCATGCACGGCATCGGCCGCTTTCACAATGAAATCGTGGATGGTTTTGACCCTGTAAGCCAGCCATTTCTTCTGCAGGTCGTTCACAGGGCTGGGCAAAGCGGTAATGCCGGCCTCGAATACCGGCCAGGGGCTGGGCTCCTGGCCCAGATAACTGGTGAACTTTTCCTTGGAAATCTCGGAGAAATCGCTCTGGAGACCGGTGTCGTCGTAGCGGCAACGGTCCAGGACAATTCCATCGACCTTATAGGCAGCCAGCTCCTTGAGAAGGCTGAGCACATAGTCCTGTACGCGGTCATCGGCCGGATTGAGGAATACCGTGCCCTTCACGCCCTCGTAGAAACTGCTGCGCAGACCATCGGCCGTATAATCGGTTGCGGCCCAGTCGGCGGGAATCTTTCCCGAGAAAATGAGGCCTTCGCTCTCCAGGCCATAATAGCCGCCGTAGCCACCCACAAAGGTATTGATGGCCGCATGCACCCGGAGACCGGACGCATGACCGGCATCGATAAAGGCCTGCAGGTAATCAAACGACGCCTCCCGCTCCACAAAGCGGTAATTGCCGCCGATCCAGGCAGCCAGCCTTTGGGCTTCCGGGGCCACCGACGACTTCCACAGGACCGTTCCCTCGGTGGGACGCACATCCACGATGATATCGGTGAATCCGCAATCGGCTATCTTTTTCACCTCCTGGGCCAGATAGGCTTTGTCGTTGGCAAAATAATAGAAGTTGGCCGAGGCATCAATCCACACATACCGGGGCTTTCCCTGAACCACCACGGGCTCGGGCTGGGGATCCTGCTTTTCCTCCGGTTCGTCGGGGACAGGATCTACAGTAGCCGGTGTGCAGGCAACCGCCATCAAGACCAGGAAATATGAGAAGAATCTCTTCATCCCTACTTAATATAGATGCAACTTCCCACTGAACGTTGTGCGCCGTCGGAGGGTTTTATGGTGGGGAAACCATTCACCAGCAAGCAACTGGAGCCGCCGCCATCCAGATTGATGGCATCTACGCAGCCAAACTCCTTGAGGATTTTGGCCACATTCTCGGTAGAATAGCCCTCTACGCCTTCGGTCATCTGGCGGCCTTCGCATACAAACAGTACCAGGCGGTTGTCGGCGGTAACGCCTATGGCCGTACGGGGATCGGGATTCACGCAGTTTACGTCGTAATCGCCGGGAATGCATTCATAGCGCCAGGTGTTCATCAGGGCACCGTCCTTGAGCAGGACAGGGCCGGCGCCGATGCCAGTTTTCACGTCCAGGATTTCGCCGCCCTCGGGGAAGGTGGCGTCGGGCTGGGACAGCGGAGTGCTGCCATAGCCGTTCTTGGCCGGCGCAGGGTAGATATAGTGGTGCTCGGCATCCTGGAAATAGGTCCAGGCGGCTGCCAGGCTGCCATCCTTGCGCTGCACAAATGCAGCACGGGTGGGATAATACATCACCACCCAGTCCTCGGAAGCATAATTGATATTGGGGCTCAGGAGCACGCCGTTCTCGATGGCCAGGCTGGCCGGATAATTGATGCCGGAATCTACGTAAAAGTATCCGCCGTTCATTACCAGTACCGGGCTGCCCTGGGCATTGAATACCTGGGTGGGCGTCTTGAGGGCGTCTTCGCTGCCGTCCAGTTCGGGGTCATTGAGGCCCCATACATGGAAGGAGGCTTTGGTAAGATCTACCGTAGCTATATAGGCTTCGGCCTTCTTGCCCTTGAGTTTCTCGGGCGAATGGTACAGCTTAACGGCTTCGGGGAGCTGGCCGAAACTGCCGTCGGTGACCTCTACCCACGGGGCGTCGTCGGCATCGGGATCTTCCCACGGCCAGACATCGGGGATGCCGTCATTCTTATTGGAACATGCGCATGCCGATACCACAAGGGCAACGGCCATGCCTGCTAAATAGAATGCTTTTTTCATATTTCAAAACAGTCTGCCACGTAGGCGCCGATGGCCTGAGCGTGATGGTCATAATAATAAACATACAGACGATATCCATCCTTGGAGGGGACCAGGGCCACATCGCCGGCGGCGCCTACTTCGGGGTCGGTGGCGCCCTTCTGATAGGTCTTCATATAGTCATTGGCGAACAGGCGGGTGGCGCTGTCGGGGCTGGTGACCTCAAAGAAGTGCAGGCGCGGCCGGATATCCCACTCGGGGAAGTGACTCACGGCAAACAGCGCCATGTAGCGGGCTCCGTTAAAGGTCTTCAAATCCAGGCAGTTGGGATTCTGCGACCAGTTACCCATGAGTTCCACCCAATTGTCCTTGTCCTTTCCGTCAATGTAGTGGAGGATATAGCAGTCGTCGCTGCCGTGGGTAACGGAAGGATCGCTGTTCCCTTCATAGTAATCTACAAACCAGCCCTCCTTCACGGGATTGAGGGAAGCCGGGACCACCGTTGCAAAATTGACCGGTGCCGGTCCCCATCTCAGGCCGTGGGCAGCAAAGCTCTTGGTAGCCAGCTCAGTTACCGCACCGTCCTCTACCAGCAGGTACACAATCTCCGAGGCCGAGGTAATGCCTGCCACGCCCTCGGCGGTGAATACGATGACCGCCTTTCCGGTAACATCGCCCAGAACCTTCATCCGGTGGCCGATGGGAACCGCCAGCGGATTGGTAAAGGTGTAATACAGTGTTGGCGCCTGCGCCACATCCGACGTCACATAAATATTCACGTCGCCGGCACTGAGGCCGCCCTGGACGGCATTGCAGATGAGTACGTGCCCGGCATCGTCGTTGGTGATGCAGTCGGCCACAGCTTCTCCCAGCACCATTTCTCCAGTCTTGGTGCCGGTGAAGGCATCCAGCACAAACGGCTTGCGCCCCTCTCCCAGGCCCACCAGGATTTGGGTGCCGATACCGGCCAGTGACACATAGGCCAGCTCGTTATAGGCAGGCAGATGCACCATGGACACTGGATCTACGTTGCACAGTTCGGCAATGGACTCGGTGCGGAGGCCCTGGCTCATAAGCGCGGGGATGCCCTGCTGGATGGTATAGGTCTTGGAGGTGGATCCATCCCCTGCCAGGACGGTAAGCGTAGCACCAGTATTCATATTGTACTTGGCCGACTCGGAATAGACCTTGCCGTTCACCTTGGAAATCTTGGCGTGGGGCGACACCTGTCCGCTGATGGACACCGCCGACATATCTTCCAGGAAAGGAATCAGGATTTTGTTGTCGGCATCGTAAATGACGGCCGATGTTTTCACGTCTTCTACCATCATGGCCAGCAGGCTGCAGGCACTGGGTTTCACACGCTTGCCGGTGATGCAGATCTTCTTTTCCTTACCCTGGGGATCGGTGAAGGTGAAATAATTCTCATCCGTGAGATCCAGGGGTCCCAGCTTGGGAGAAATCTTCCAGTTGGGCTGAAGCTCGGCCTGCACACGCAGGTTCATCATGTAAATGAGCGTCTCGTCGTCGGAGGATTCGGGATAATAAAACGGGATGGGGATCTCGAAATAATCCATATCGGGATCGGTAATGGTCAGTTTTCCCAATTCCTGGCCGGCATAGGGGCCGTCCACCATGATGGCCGTGAGGCTGGTTAGGCCCTGCCGGTTGGCCGTGGGCTCGATATACTCCGGCCGATGACAGGCCGCAGCTACAAACAGCACGACGGCCGATATTGCAAGAATACGTTTCATATTACTTCCATTCATCATATTGATCCACAAGCGCATTGGAACTCAGTTCGCTTTCCGGCATGGGGAAGCGGTACAGACGCTCCGGGAAATTACGGTTCTTGTCATCTACGGATACGTAGGTGTAGCGGAAGCCATCGCCGTCCTTCTCTATCTTGAGACCATGCTGCTGATAGCCGGTGAGGCCCTCGGGGTAGGCTTTGGCAGCCACTTCCCAGCGGCGGAGATCCCAATAGTGCAGGCCTTCGAAGGCCAGTTCCACCTTGCGTTCCTGCACAATGGCCTTCCAGAGATTGTCACCGGTTTTATCGGCATAGGGCAGACCCACACGGTCGCGGATGGCGCGCACGGCGGCATTGGCTCCGTCCGTATCACCCGTCTTGTAGCAGGCTTCGGCCTTGTTGAGCAGTACTTCGGCGTAACGGAGGAAGGTGAAGGGCTGACTGCTGCCCGATGTGGTAACGTCGTACCCCTCATCCACCAGTTTGCGCAGGTAATAACCGGTAACCGTGCGGCCCTTGGGCTCCTTCTCGGTTTTCCAGGCGGCCCAGCCGTCGGTTCCATCCACATAGGGTTCGATGGTGCGTTCCTTCCAGGCGGCGCCGTTATACAGGATGGTAGCCTGGAAGCGGGGCTCCAGCAGGGCGTAAGGGGGCGTATTGGTAGTGGTACCGTGCCAGGGCGCCCAGTTAGGGAAACCGCCGGTTGCCAGCTCGTAGCTCTCTACTAATTCCTGGGTAGGAACACCGTAGGCACCGCCCTTCATGTCATTGATGGCAAAGTCTCCGCCGGGAGAATACATGGCGTTGAAGCTGTGCGTAATACCGTTGGCGTAATCGAAGGTATACTGCAGGATGGCCTCGCGGTTGCCTGCGGCCAGAGACTTGGCGTAACCGTCGGCGTAATTAGCTTCCAGACGATAGCCCAACGCTTCCACCTCCCCGGCGGCTTCCAGCACGGCGTCATAGCGCTTGGCATAGAGCATGGCCCTGGTAATCATGGCGTAGGCCATTCCTTTGTTGATACGGCCTTCGGCCTCCGATGCGGCGGGAAGGTTCTGGGCAGCAAAGTCCAGGTCGGCCTGTACCATATCCCAGCCCTGGGATTCGGTAGAAATGGCCTTGTCCTTGGTAATGGCCGTCATATCCTCGTCGTACAGTATTACGTCCTTGTAACGCTTGATGAGTTCAAAATAGAAGTAGGCGCGCAGGAAGCGGAGTTCGGCCTGCAGGCGTGTCTTGTCCTGGTCACTCATCTTTCCATACTCGGCCAGGTTGCTCAGGGCCTCGTTGGTTTCGCGGATGGCCACATACAGCGATCCCCACTTGCCCAGATATACATCGATGGTCTGGGCCGTTACGGTACTCTCGAAATAGGAGAGGTACGAAGGGATATAGGCCATGGCGTTGAAGTTGTACGACGTGTATTTGAATTCGTCGGTGAGGGCTTCGGTAAGACCGGCCTCAGTAGGAGAAGAATTATATCCCCAGATATAGGAATACAGGTGATTGACCGAGTAGCGGGCATTCTCCGTGGTTTCCCAGATGGTTTTGGCCGACACGCGGTCGGTAGGAGTCAGGTCCAATACCTTGGAGCAGGATACCAGGGCTGCAAAGGCAGCAGCTATGATGATGAATCTTATTTTCATATCTCTTCCTCCCCTCTTAGAATGTTAAAGTGATACCACCCATCAGCAGGCGCTGCTGCGGATAATAACCGTTGTTCACGCCCGGGGATTCGGGGTCGATACCCTCCGGCAGGCCGTCAATGGTGAACAGGTTCTGGCCCTCTACAAATACGCGGAACGCCTGGAGTCCCACTTTGGATATCCACTTGGCGGGCAGTGAATAACCGAGCTGCGCGGTCTTGAGCCGCACGTAACTGCCGTCCCGGATCCAGAACGTGGAGCTGAGGCCGTTGTCGCCGCCATGATTGGTCTTGGAAAGGGTCAGGCGCGGGAAGGTTCCGTCGGGATTGAACTCACTGTAGGCATTCTGGACCAGGAACAGCGGAGAATTGCCGCCTTCCTTGAAGGTCTGTGTCCAGATGGTATTGTCGTCGTTGTCGTTGTAGTACGTGCCGGTGAGGGAAACGTCAAACAGGGCGCCGCCGGTGAACTGGGCGTTGAAGTCGATGCCCTTCCAGTTAAAGTTGAGGTTGAGGCCATAGGTTAATTCGGGACGGTTGGAGCGGCCGAAGTAGCCTTTATCGTCCTCATCAATCTTGCCGTCGCCATTCAGGTCTACGTACTTGATATCGCCCACGTTGGGACGGGTTCCGTACCAGGAGGCCTGGTCTATCTCCTCTTCACTCCGGAACAGGCCGTCGGCCTGCCAGCAGAGGATGCTGCCAACCGTTGTCCCCACGCGCTTGCGCCAGTCCACGATATTGGGATCGTCGTTGTATACCAGCCAGCGGGTCTTGGAGTAGGTTAAGCTGCCGGTGACCTCATAGTAGAAGGGATCTCCCAGCAAATCAAAGTGGTTCTTATGGGTAATGAGGATATCCACGCCCTTGGTATCAATGGCATTGTGGTTCACCCAAGTGGGATAATAGCCACCCATGGAAGACGGGAAACCCGTGTACTGGTAAGTGAGCATGTCATAGGTGTAGTTGTAGAAACCGTCTATTTCCATACCCAATAATCCTTTCCAGAGGGAGAAATCCACACCCACGTTCCAGCTGCGGGTCTTTTCCCAGGTAAGATCCTGATTGGCAATGCCGTCGGTATAGTAGGAAGGGGCAATGACATTTGCACCGCCCAGCTGGCCATAGGCCACATTGGAAGACTTGGCATAGGTGCTCAGGAAAGCGTACTCGCTCACGCTGTCATTACCCAGCAGACCTACGCTGGCACGGAGTTTCAGGTCGTCCAGCCAGCTCACGCCGCTGAGGAAGCTCTCCTTGGAAAGGCGCCAGCCCAGAGAGACGGAGGGGAAGAAACCCCAGCGGGTTTTGCTCATGCCGGCAAATTTATAGGAACCGTCATAGCGGCCGGTCACTTCGGCCAGGTATTTCTCGGCGTAGTCGTAGCGGGCGCGGAACACGAAGCCCAGGCTGCGGGACGTGCCGCTCCAGCCGCTCACGGGCGAATTGGAAGCCACGCCGTTGGAGAGTTCCGGCAGGGAGTTGAAAGGCAGGGCCTGTGCATAACCGGCCAGGCCGTTGCCCTTGTAATCGCGAATCTCGGCCAGGGCCATCAGGTCTACGTGATTCTTGCCGAAGCTGTTCACATAATTGGCACTGGCCTGCCCCACCAGTTGTTGGGAGAATACAACGCCCTCGCCCAGGTTGTTCACATTATTGGAAACATGGGGATTATCGGTGCGCTGTTTCCACTCCCAGCCATCCTCGGTGCGCACACGCTGCATCATGGTGTAGGGCGTGCTAAGGTTCTTGTTGTAACTGACTGAGAAGTCGTATGAACCGGAAGCCTTGAGGGAGAGCCCCGGAACAAACGGAACGTTCCACGTGAGGGAGGCATTGACCGCAGCCGATACGCTGCGGGTTTTCTTGTAACCCGACTCATAGATGGCGGCCAGGGGGCTTACCAGGAAACTCTGGTTGTCCTGGACGGCGCCAGTGTAGTACCCGTCATATTTCTCGGGGAGATAAGGGTGCATCTGAACCACCTGGCGGGCAATGGAGAACCAGCCCACTTCGGTGGAGCCGGAATCGGAGCCGCCAGACAGGAAGGCCGGCGTAGAACGGACACCCAGCACGCCGGAAACACCTACCTTGTAGCTAAGATGCTTGGAAAGGTCTCCCTCTATATTGGTGCGGATGTTATATCGCCGATAGTTGAACTTGTCGATATTACCTTTCTGATCCATAAGACCCACGGACGTGAAGAAACGGGTTTTGTCGCTTCCCCCCTGGACCGTCACATTGTGCTTTTGCGTAATGCCCGTTCCGAATACCTTGGAAATATAATCCACGTTGTCCCAGCCGTCGGTACCGTCACGCATGGCCTGGATGTTCTTCTGGGTGAAATACGGAACGTAGTCGGAAGAGTTGGCAATTTCTCCGTTGGCCAGCTGGTCCATCATCTGCGCCACATTATAATAGTAGGCAAACTGGGGACCGTTCATGAACTGCGGGAAGTTGGCGTTCATGGATGCGCCCACGGAGCCGTTGTAGGTAATGCGGGTTTTTCCTTTATCGCCCTTACGGGTGGTGATGATAATCACACCGCCGGCCGCCTGCAGACCGTATACGGCCGCGGAGGCGCCATCCTTGAGGACCGACACACTCTCAATATCGGCAGGGTCGATGTCGTTGATGTTTTCTACCGGAAAACCGTCCACCACGTAGGCCACGCCATACACGGAGCCGCGGATGCGCAGGGAGGCCTGGTCCAGACCGGGCTCACCGCTTTCCTGCACCGAGGAAATGCCGGGCAGCTTACCCGCCAGCACCTGTGACACATTGGTAGCAGGCGCCTTGAGCAGTTCGTCGCCCTTGATGGCCGATACGGCCGCCGTAAGGGTTTCCTTCTTGGCCGTGCCGTAACCCACCACAACGACATCGTCCAGATACAGGGCGTCTTCCTGCATCTGGACGTTGATGGGGCTGCGGCCGTCCCAGCGGCGTTCTTCCGTGGTAAGGCCAAGGCATGAGAATTCAATGACATCGCCCTTGGAGGCGGTCATGGAGTATTGGCCGTCAAGACCTGTAGTGGTGCCGTGGGACGTTCCTTTCACCAGCACCGTCACCCCGGGAATTGCCCCCCCCATGGCGTCTGTTACCTTGCCGCGGAGCGTTCCCTGGGCAAAGGATGGCAGAACTGGCATGAGCAGGACGGCCAAGGCAAGGGATAATTTGAGAATAATCTTCATACCTTATTGATTGTCTGCAATTTCCTGTAAGATAGTACCTATCTGATAGAGCCCTCTGGGCACGTGGAAGCAGCCCTTCCATTTGCCGCCCTTGAGCGGAAGAAGCACCTCTCCCCTGCGGTTCAGATAGCCAAACCATTCGGGGTATTCTTTGTCTTTGAAGTTATTCCAAAGATACTCGTCCAGTTTGAGGAACCACTCCAGCGCTTTTTCATTGCCGGTGAGCTGATAGCCTTTAATCATGGCAATGGCGCTCTCCAGGTGCACCCACCAGAGCTTCTGGTCCCACTCCAGTTCTTGGGTAGGATAGCCCTTGCGGTCCATGAAGTAGAAGATGCCGCCATATTCCTTGTCCCAGCCGTAGTCGATGACGCGGAGGGCGATCTCCATGCTCTTGTCTATGATATCCTGCCGATGGAGCCGGATGCCCAGGTTCATCATGAACCAGAGCGCCTCCAGGTCATGGCCGGGATTCACGCGGCGGCCTTCGAAGCAGTCGATGAGGCTGCCGTCCGGGGCCAGGTTTTCTACCATCACGCCCAAATCCGGCTGATAAAACACGTCAAAGACCTCGTGCAGGGCTTCCTCGATGGTTTTGTCCAGCAGGGCCTTGTCCTCGATGATGGGCTCAATCTCCAGCGCCATGTTGCAGATGATCATGGGCAGGGCGAAGTCTTTCATAGGCCGGGTACCGGGAACGCCCTTGGACCACTTGCCCTTGGGATTGGACCTGCGGTCCAGGATGCGCTGGAAGGTTTTGCGGGCTAAACCGGCCCAATGTTCCTCACCGGTGGCAACGGCCAGCTGGGCAAAGGCCATGCAGGCGAAGGTGTTGGAGAAAATGTTGTAGGGCGCGATGATGGGCTTACCCTCGCGGGTGAGGGAGAAATAGAAGTCGAAATTACCGTCGTGGCCGTACTTCTCCAGGAATTCGGCGCCCTGGCGGGCGCAGGCAAGCCAGGCGGGATTCTTCTCTACCTTATTATATAACATGGCGAACATCCACACCTCGCGGCCTTGGAGCCACACGAATTTGTCGGTGTCAAAGACGCTGCCGTCCCGGCCCAGGCAGGTAAAGTAACCACCATACTCAGGGTCTTGGGATTTTTCCAGCCAGAAAGGCAATACGCTGTTAAAAAGCTCGTTTTTGTACTTTTGAGCCAATGCAGCAAAATCTTCTTTTCTCATATAATTTAGGTTGATTAACTACGTGTTACTATTATTACCCTACAAATTTACAAATCTTCCTTAAGAATCCAAAACTTTTTAACAAAACGATAAGAACTTATTCTTATTAAACTCAAAAAGGAATAAACTTTTTGGAAATCTCCTCAATATTCTCTAAATTCGCCCTGAATGAGCACTTTCTTTAACGACATCAGCGGTCATTATGCGACCGAGAAGAAAACCATCCTGTCACTCTGCACCAACGGAATGGCTTTCAGCATGGCCGATTTAGCCAAGGAACTGGATACCAGCATCCCCCGTATTTCCCGCATTGTAAACGAAATGATGGAGGAAGGATACCTGGCCGATGTGGGCAAACAGGCTTCTGCAGGCGGGCGCCGGCCCAACGTGTATGGCCTCAATCCGTCGGCCGGCTATTTCGTGGGCGTAGAAGTGGGACCCGACAGCCTCACCCTGGCCGTGACCGATTTTCCCGGCCGCACCATCCTGTTCGAGGACAACATCGCCTTCCAGCTCACCAACACGGAAGAATCGGCCCTGGAGCTGTGCAGGATTGTAACGGAGCATTTGGAACAATCTTCCATCGACAGTCATATCATCCGTTCCTACGGCATCAACCTTACCGGACGAGTAAACCATCTTACGGGATACAGCTACTCCTATTATATAAACGAAGAAAAGCCCATCAAGGACGTTTTTGAGCAGGGATTCGGCAAGCCTGTGAGCATTGAGAACGACTCCCGCGGCATGGCCTACGGCGAATACATGAGCGGCATTGCCGGAGACGCCAAAACGGTGCTCTTCCTCAATGTGGGCTGGGGCCTGGGTATGGGCATGGTTCTAAACGGGGAGCTGTTCCTGGGGAAATCCGGCTTCTCCGGCGAGGTGGGCCACTTCCCCATGCTGGATAATCACCAGATTTGCCGATGCGGAAAAATCGGCTGCCTGGAAACCGGCGCTTCCGGCCTGGCCCTGCACCGGCTGGTGGGAGAAAAGCTGCACGAGGGCGCCCCTTCCCTGCTCAGTGCCAAGTACCAGGAAGGCAAGCACATCACGCTGAACGAGATTCTGGACGCAGTGGACAAAGAGGACATTGTGGCTATCGAATGCGTAGAAAGCGTGGGCGCCACCCTGGGCCGGGCCATTGCCGGACTTATCAACGTCTTTAATCCCGATATGGTGATTGTCGGTGGCCGCCTGTCCTCCACCGAACGATATCTCATGCCCCAGCTCAAGATGGCCGTCAACAAGTATTCCCTCAACCTGGTGAACAACGACACCATCATCAAAGCCTCCCAGTTGGGCAACCGGGCCGGCGCCATCGGCGCAAGCCTTCTTTCCAAAACCCGATTATTGAACAACATGGAATAACACTATGGAAAACAGAAGATCTTTCCTCAAAAAAGGCGCACTGGCGGCTGCAGCAGCCCCCCTGCTGGCCGCCGGCTGCAAACCTTCCGGCTCAGACAAGTACGGCATTGACGCAGACCCTTCCGTCGAGAGCACGCTCATTGTGCCCAAAGCCAACGCCCTGCCCATTACCGGCACCTTCCTGGACGAGATTTCGCATGACATCCCCCATCAGAACTGGGGCGAGAAAGAGTGGGACCGGGACTTCAGGTACATGAAGGCCATCGGCATCGACACAGTGATTGACATCCGCTGCGGCTACCGCAAGTTCATCACCTATCCGTCGCCCTACCTGCTCAAAAAGGGCTGCTACATGCCTTCGGTAGACCTTATTGACATGTTCTGCCGCCTGGCCCAGAATTACGGCATGAAGTTCATGCTGGGCCTGTACGACAGCGGCAAGTATTGGGACACCGGCGACATGAGCTACGAGGTAGAATCGAACCGCTACGTCATCGACGAAATCTGGGAGCGCTACGGTTCCAAGTACAAGAGCTTCGGCGGCTGGTACATCTCCGGGGAAATCTCCCGGGCCACCAAGGGCGCCATCGAGAGCTTCCGCACCATGGGACGCCAGTGCAAGGAGGTCTCGGGCGGCCTGCCCACCTTCATCTCGCCCTGGATTGACGGAAAAAAGGCCGTAGACGCCGCCGGCGGAAATCTCACCAAGGCCCAGGCCGTATCGGTAGAGCAGCACGAGCGCGAGTGGAACGAGATTTTTGACGGCATCCACGAGTATGTGGACGCCTGTGCCTTCCAGGACGGCCACATCGACTACGACGAGCTGGACGCCTTCTTCTCCGTGAACAAGAAACTGGCCGACCGCTACGGCATGCAGTGCTGGACCAATGCCGAAACCTTCGACCGCGACATGCCCATCCGCTTCCTGCCCATCAAGTTTGACAAGCTGCGCATGAAGCTGGAGGCCGCTAAACGCTGCAGCTACGACAAAGCCATCACCTTCGAGTTCAGCCATTTCATGAGCCCGCAAAGCGCCTACCTCCAGGCCGGACACCTCTATGACAGATATAAAGAGTACTTTAATCTTTAGACTATGACCCAATCCACTTCCATGGGACGCGTACTGTTCCTGTCGGCCGTCGCCGCCCTGGGCGGTATACTCTTCGGCTATGACACCGCCGTCATTTCCGGTACCACGGACATCGTTTCCGGGCAGTTTGGCCTGGATCCCATGGCCACCGGCTGGTACGTGGGCTGCGCCCTCATCGGCTCCATTGTGGGCGTGCTGGTAGCCGGCATCCTGAGCGACGGCCTGGGCCGCAAGAAAACCATGCTCATTTCGGCCCTGATGTTCAGCATTTCGGCCATTGGCTGCGCTGTGTGTAAGGATTTTACCCAGCTGGTGATTTACCGCATCATCGGCGGCTTTGGCATTGGCGTGGTGTCCATCGTCTCCCCTGTCTACATCTCGGAGGTAGCCCCGGCCGACCGCCGCGGCACCTTGGTGAGCATGTACCAGCTGGCCATTACGGTGGGCTTCCTGCTGGCCTACCTGGCCAACTACCTGGTCCTGAGAGGGGCCGATGTCACTTCCTCGGCACCGGAATTAGGTACGCGCATGTTCAACAATGAGTACTGGCGCGGCATGCTGGGCCTGGAAACCCTGCCCGACCTGCTGTTCCTCATCCTCATTTTCTTTATCCCCGAGAGTCCCCGTTGGCTTCTGGTTCGCGGACAGCGGCAGGACAAGAGCGAAGAATGGAAAGCCTTGCTGGAGCCCGGCATCCTCAAGGCCGTGATTATTGGCGCCTGCATTGCCATCCTGGGTCAGTTCATGGGCGTGAATGCCGTGCTCTATTATGGTCCCACCATCTTCAAGGACGCCGGTTTTGAAGACCCGCTCTTCTCCACGGTCCTGGTGGGCGTGGTGAACATGGTCACTACGGTCATCGCCCTGGCCATCATTGACAAAGTAGGCCGCAAACAGCTGGTCTGGTGGGGTGTGGGCGGCATGATCTTCTGCCTCCTGATGATCGGCCTTTACTTCCTGCCGGTCACCAGCCTGCCCACCTGGTTCATGCTCACCTTCTTCCTGCTGTACGTATTCTGCACGGCCATTTCCATCAGCGCCGTGGTGTTCGTGCTCCTGAGCGAGATGTATCCCAACCGCGTGCGGGGTGTTGCCATGTCCATCGCCGGCTTTGCCCTGTGGGTAGGTACCTACCTCATTGGCCAGCTCACACCCTGGATGCTCAGCACCATCACCCCGGCCGGAACCTTCTTCCTCTTTGCCTTCATGTGTCTCCCCTACCTCTACATCATGTGGAAGCACGTCCCGGAAACCACCGGCAAAACCCTGGAAGAAATAGAAAACTACTGGAAAAAATACGCCAGAAAAAAGAACTCGGAGGCCTAAGGCCGACGATAGCCCCTTCCCTGAGGGAAGGGGTTGGGGATGGGGTAACGTGGATATATAATAATAGCCTGCCGTCTGGCAGGCTATTATTATGTTCAACGTAGTTGCTGGGTTTACTCAGCAACTACGTTGAACTTGAAGGTACCCTTGATGGCTTTGTAGAGCTTCACGGAAGCCTCGTACTCGCCACATTCCTTCACCTCGCCGGCGAGGATGGTGATGTCCTTCTTGTCAATGTTCAGACCCTTGGCGTTCAGAGCCTCGGCCAGATCCATGGTGGTAACGCTGCCGTAGAGCTTGCCGCTCTCGGAGACCTTTACCTTTACTTCCACAACCTGGGCGCCGATGGTGGCGGCCAGAGCCTCGGCGTCGGCGACGAGCTTAGCCTCTTTGTGGGCGCGCTGACGAAGGGTTTCGGCGTGCTGTTTCTTTACACTCTCGGTGGCCACGGTGGCAAAGCCCTGGGGCACCAGATAGTTCATTGCATAACCGGCCTTTACTTTCACAATCTCACCGGCGTAGCCCAGATTGGCTACATCTTTCTTGAGCAAAATTTCCATAAGGCAGATTATTTAAGGAGGTCAGTTACATAAGGGAGCAAAGCGATGCTGCGGGCGCGCTTGATAGCCTGGGCAACTTTGCGCTGGAACTTGAGGGAAGTACCGGTGATGCGGCGAGGGAGGATTTTACCCTGCTCGTTGAGGAACTTCTTGAGGAACTCAGGATCCTTGTAATCTACATACTTGATACCGGCCTTCTTGAAACGGCAGTACTTCTTTTTGCGAACCTCCACGGTAGGGGGATTCAGATAGCGGATTTCTTTATTTTCGTTTGCCATAATTGTGTCCTCCAAAATTATTCTGCGACGGGAGCTTCGGCGGCGGGAGCAGCCTTGGCGGCCTTGTTGGCGCGGCGCTTTGCAGCGTATGCAACGGCATCCTTGTCGAGAGCGACGGTGAGGAAGCGGATGATGGGCCTTGAACTCGATCAGGTAATAAAAACCTGTGGTCTTGTGCTGGATGGGATAAGCGAGCTGACGCAGGCCCCAATCCTCCTGGTACACAACCTCACCGCCATTGTCGGTGATGAGCTTGACGTACTTGGCAACCGCTTCCTTCATCTGGGATTCAGACAAAACGGGAGTTGCAATGAAAACGGTTTCGTACTGGTTAACCATTGTTTGTTAATTAATTGTTAATAAATGTTTTACACCTTTTTGAGACCAGCGGGAGCCCAAAAAGGACTGCAAATATAGGGATTATTTTTCTGAAAAACAAATATTTGGCTCATTCGTGCGGGGCAGCATGGATTTGCGAAAAAATGACTATATTTGTAGATACTATGCAAAAGAAAAGGTCATTAGGCGTCCTTATTGTAGAAGGCATCATGTACCTGCTGGGAAGACTTCCCCTCAAGGTGCACTATGCCTTCTATAAATTCATTGCATGGCTGCTGGAAAGCGTATTCCATTACCGCACCCAAGTAGTAGACATCAACCTGGCCCGCAGCTTCCCGGAGAAGAAATACGACGAGCTCAAAATCCTGCGCAAGCATTGCTACTGGCACATGGCCATTACCATTGTACAAATGGTGTGGTTCGGCGCCTGCCGGGGCGCCAAAGGCCGGGAGCGGCTGCGCAAAAGCCACATTGTAGAGTTCACCAACCCGGAGGAAGTGAACCGCATGCTCAGCGTCGCCCCCCAGGCCCTGCTCATGCAAACCCACATGGGCAACTGGGAACTCATGGGCGGCATCCGCGAGTACGCCTACAGCACCCCGCTGGAGATTACCCTGGACGAGTTTTCCATAGCCCATCACGGCATTGCCAGCGGCCTTTGGACGCAGGTAATGGAATGGAATAGGAAGGCCCCCGTCTCGGACCATGTATTCAAGGGCTATGTACACACCGACAGCCTGCTTCGCTACGCCATTACCAACAAAGGCAAGCGCATGTGCTACGCCATCAACACAGACCAGTACCCGTACATGGGCACCGGATCCATGTCGGTGCAGTTCATGAACCAGGAAACCCGCTCCATGACCGGCGCCACCGCCATTGCCTGCAAGCTGGACATGGCCGTAGGCTATCTCCGCTTTATGCGCCGGATAGACGGCGGCTACGAAATGTCGGTGGTGAACATTTGCGACCATGCCTCGCAGCACACCCCCGAGGAACTGATGACACGCTATTACCAACTGCTGGAGGAAGATCTCAAGGCTCAGCCCTGGAACTACCTCTGGACCCATAAACGCTGGAAATGAAACGACTGATTGTATTTACCCTGTGCATGGCCGCCATGCTGCCGCTCATGGCACAGGAAGAGACTTACTCCCTGCCGCAAACCACTTTCTCCATCCAGGTGGAGGCCCAGCAGGAAGTCTTTTTCGCCGGCCCTTATGCCGACTACGCCAAAGAACTCCTGAACCTGGACGTAAAAAAGGCCGATGCCGTAACCGCCCAGCTCTTGAGCGTCACGCTAATCCCGCAACTGGAGGCCGATCCATCGGCCCGGTTCATAGTAGAGGGAGAAGACACCAGCCTGCTGCCCATTTGCAGCCAGGGGCTCATCGCCTTCGGTTCCCAGCAGGAAGCATCGGCCCTCAAGTGGCGCTTCCCCGCCCTGCCGCAGGCCCATTTCGAAGGTGCCAAAATGACTACGCCCCAAAAGGAAGTGACACGCATCGAGCACAAGATGGTCCAAACCGACACCGGCTTTGTCCGCATCCCCATTGAACAGCGCGTCATGGATGATAAATCCCTCAAGGAAATGGCCGACGAAGCCGCCCAGACCCTGCTTTCCATCCGCCGGGAAAGGCTCAACATCGCCACCGGCAACACGGATGCCACTTTCTCCGGCGAAGCCCTGTCGGCCGCCCTGGCCGAGCTTTCCAAGCTGGAGGAGGAATACCTGGCCCTCTTTGCCGGTTACACCGTGGTCAAGCCCTTCCAGGAAACGTTTGAAGTGATTCCTCACCCGGCCAAAAACCAGCGCTACCTGGCCTTCCGGCTCTCCAACCAGGAGGGCCCCGTTTCGCAGGGCCTGGGCACGCCCTATTACCTGGAATTGGAACCGGAGGAGCTCATGGCAATCAATGAGAACGCCGATAAAAGGAAGGGGAAAAGCATCACCGTCCATTACCGCATTCCCGTGATATGTAAAGTTACCCTCACCGAGGACGGAAAAGTACTCCTCCGCTCCCGTGTCCCCGTGTACCAGCTTGGCAAGGAAGCCATCATCAGTCTTACCAAATAACACTATCATAACATGAGTATCCAAAATCTTGAACCCAAAGTAGTTTGGAACAACTTTTATCAGCTCACCCAGATTCCCCGTCCTTCCAAGCACGAGGAAAAAGTAATCGAATACCTATATAATTGGGGTAAGGCCCATGGTTTCGAGACCATCAAGGACGCCACCGGCAATATCATCATCCGCGTTCCTGCCACGCCCGGCATGGAAAACCGCAAGGGCGTCATCCTTCAGGGCCACATGGACATGGTGCCGCAGAAGACCTCGGACTCTGCCCATGTTTTCCTCACCGACCCCATCAACGCCTACGTAGACGGCGAATGGGTAACCGCCGACCGCACCACCCTGGGTGCCGACAACGGTATCGGCGTAGCCCTCGGCCTGGCCGCCCTGGAAGATCCTTCCGTGAAGCACGGTCCGCTGGAGGTCCTGGTCACCTACGACGAAGAAACGGGCATGACGGGCGCCAACAGCCTGGAACCCGGAGTACTCAAAGGCGACATCCTCCTGAATCTGGACTCCGAAGAAGAAGGCGAGCTGTGCGTCGGTTGCGCCGGTGGCCTGGATGCAGCGGCCACTTTCAACTACCTTAAATACAAGACGCCCGCCGGCTATAAAGGCCTCAAAGTCACTGTCAAGGGCCTGCAGGGCGGTCACTCCGGCATGGATATCTCCCTGTACCGCGCCAATGCCAACAAAGTGGTAGCCCGCATGCTCCTGCCTGTTATGGAAATGTTCGGCGTAAAGGTAGCCAGCTTCACCGGCGGCAGCTTGCGTAACGCCATCCCCTTCGAGGCCGAAGCCCAGCTGGTAGTGCCCAAGGAGAACCTGGATAGCGTGCGCAAGATGCTGGAGAACAGCTTTGCCGTGATCAAGGAAGAATTCAAGGATTCTGATCCCGGCGCCGTTCTGTTCCTGGAAGAGGAACCCGTATCGGCCAAATTCATCCAGAACAGCGTCATGCTGCGTGCCGTCAAGGCCATGCTGGCTTGCCCGTCGGGCGTCATCCGCATGAGCCGCACCATGGAGGGCCTCACCGAGACTTCCATCAACATGGCTATCGTGCGCACCGAGAAAGGAAAAATTTCCATCCACAGCCTCATGCGCAGCGCCGTAGACAGCGCCAAGGAAGCCCTGGCCATGCGAGTCCGCTGCATCTTTGAGCTGGCCGGCGCCGACATGGTGGTGTTCAAGGGCGGCTACTCCGGCTGGACGCCCAAGCTGGACACGCCCGTGAACAAAGTGTGCATGGAGCAGTATGAGAAAGTGTACGGCAAACCCATGAAGATCATGGCCACCCACGGCGGCCTGGAATGCGCCATCATGGGAGCCAAGTATCCCAACTGGGAAATGGTGTCCATCGGCCCCACCATCAAGTATCCCCACAGCCCCGACGAGCGCGTAAACATTGCCGCCGTGGCCCGCACCTGGGAGTATCTGAAGGCCATCCTGGAAAATATTCCCGTGAAATAATCTAAAATCTGTACCATTATGTTCAAAGGACAACCCAAAGGATTGTTTGCCCTGGCCCTTGCTAACACCGGTGAGCGCTTCGGCTACTACACCATGATTGCCGTATTCGCCCTCTTCCTACGCGCCAACTTCGGTCTCAGCGCCGGTACGGCAGGCACCATTTACAGCTCATTCCTGATGCTGGTATACTTCTTCCCCCTCATTGGCGGTATCCTCGCCGATAAGTTTGGCTTCGGGAAGATGGTCACCTCCGGTATCATCGTCATGTTCCTGGGGTATCTCCTGCTTTCCATTCCGCTGGGAGGCGGCACGGTAGCCCTTATTGCCATGCTGGCAGCGCTGGTACTCATAGGATTTGGTACGGGTCTGTTCAAAGGCAATCTCCAGGTAATGGTGGGAGACCTCTACAACGAACCCCAGTACGCCCAAAAGCGTGACTCCGGCTTTTCCCTCTTCTACATGGCCATCAATATCGGCGCCCTGTTTGCCCCTACGGCAGCCATCCGCATCCGTGAATGGGCCATTACCCTGGGCTTCGACGGCAATGCCGCTTACCACTTCTCCTTTGCTGTGGCTTGCGTTTCCCTAATTGTCTCCATCGCTATCTACTATGCTTTCCGCAACTGGTTCAAGCATGTGGAAGGCGGTCATGCCAAGGGCGAGAAAGCCCAGGTCGTCGATACGCTCACTCCCGAGCAAACCAAGAAGCGCATGGTTGCCCTGTTCCTGGTCTTTGCCGTGGTCATCTTCTTCTGGATGAGCTTCCACCAGAACGGCCTCACGCTCACCTACTTTGCCGATGAATTCACCCAGCGCTCCTCGGAAGGCCTGGCATCCATGCCCTTCAACGTGTGGAACCTGGTGGCCGTCATTGCCATTGTATATGCCCTCTTCTCCATCTTTGACAAAGAGACCTCCCAGAAAGGCAAATGGATCGGTGTCGGCATTGTAGCACTGGCCTGCGCCTACCTTGTCTGGCAGTACAACCGCCTCAGTGGCTCGGTTGCCATCAGCGCCCCCATCTTCCAGCACTTCAACCCGTTCTACGTGGTAGCACTCACTCCCGTTTCCATGGCCATCTTCGGCGCCCTCGCCAAAAAGGGCAAGGAACCTTCGGCTCCCCGCAAGATTGCCTATGGCATGCTGGTCGCCGCCATTGCCTTTGGACTCATGGCTTTTGCCTCCATCGGCCTCAATACCCCCGATGTACAGGCGGCAGCCCGCGAAGCCGGCATGCAACCCTGGTTTCCCCGTACTGGCTCATCACCGTTTACCTCATCCTCACCTTCGGAGAGCTGTTGCTCAGCCCCATGGGCATCTCCTTCGTTTCCAAGGTGGCTCCGCCCAAGTACAAGGGTATGATGATGGGTATGTGGTTCGTAGCCACCGCCCTGGGTAACTTCCTGGTGCAGGTGGGCGGTCACCTCTGGGGTCCCCTGCCGCTCTGGATTGTATGGTCCGTGTTCCTGGGCGTATGCGTCATCAGTGCCATCTTCATGTTCTCCATGATGAAGAAACTGGAATCGGCAACCGAATAATCGTTTGGGCCAGGTCTCATTTTATGCACCTAACCTAGCCCATCAAATATGCCTCCTGATTGCCTAGAAGGCATAAGATATGGGCTAGGTCCATCACCTGAAATCAGACCTGGCCCAAAATAAGATGAAACGTGCCTAGATTATACATCATATCTGGCCCCAACGGCTCCGGGAAGACCACTGCCTCGTACAGTGTGCTTCCGGAGCTGCTGGACTGCCAGGAATTCGTGAACTCGGACGAGTTTGCCAAGCACCTCTCCCCCTTTGCGCCGGAGGGTGCCTACATCACGGCCAGCCGACTCATGCTCAAGAAGGTCAAATACCTGTTTGACCGGCGGGAAGACTTTTGCATCGAAACCACCCTTGCCACCCGTGCGCTCATCAAAATGACCCGCAACGCGCAGGAGAAAGGCTATTATGTCACGGTCCTGTATTTCTGGCTCAACAGCCCGGACATTGCCGTGCAGCGCGTGGCCTCACGCGTAAAGGCCGGCGGCCACGACATCCCGGAGGAAACCATCCGGAGGCGGTACCGCATGGGCCTCAACTACCTGTTCCACAGCTATATGCAAACCTGTGACAAGTGGATTCTGGCCGATAATTCCAACCCGCCCTTCGAGATTGTGGCCGAGGGGTCCAAGAAGGGCCTCATCATCCGGGATATGGAGCGCTACAACACCATCCGTGCCCTGGTAACCGACACCTTCGACCCCATTACCCCCCCCATCCAGACGGTCACCGAGAACATTGTCAAAGAAATTGCCAAAGTGCCCCTGGCACACGACGGCGTCCCGTTTGAGGGCAGCACCAGCCAAGAAGAGAAAGCATGATAGAAGCGAAGAGTTACTACTTTGACACCTTCCAAGTAGATACGCCCACCCTGGAGCGACTAGTAGCCGAGGCCCTCGGCAGCGGCGGCAGTTATTGTGACCTGTTTTTTGAAAACACCACCTACGGCAGCCTCCTGCTGCGCGACGGGGCCGTCACCTCGGGCGGCAACCATGTAGATTTTGGCGTGGGCGTGCGCGTACTCGCCGGCGAAAAAACCGGCTACGCTTACTCTGAGAGCACGGCCTGGCCCGACATGCTGGCCTGTGCCCGTGCCGCCGCTCAAATCTGCGACAAACCCGTGGATGTGAATCCCTACGGCACCCGCAATCCCAGCCGTGGGGAACCCAATCCCCACGCCGACCGTTACCCGGTGCAGCAGTCCTGGCGCGCCGTGTCCATGGAGCGGCATCTTCCCTTCCTGCAGCAGCTGGAGGCCGATATCCGCAGCAGGGATTCCCGCATTGTGAAAGTGATTGCCAACCTGGCTTTCCAGGTGAGCGACATCCTCATGTACAACAGCGCACGGGAACTCAAATGGGACACCCGTCCCATGGGCAGCATCTCGGTTTCCGTTGTGTTTCAGGAGAAGGGCCGCACCGAGAACAAGTCCACCTCCCGCAGTCTCCGCTGCGGCGTAGAGATGCTCACCCCCGCCCTGGCGCAGGAAATGGCCCAGGAGGTAGTGAAGGGCATCGACGACCGCTTTGCCGCCATCCGTCCAAAAGGCGGGCAAATGCCCGTTGTAATGGGCGCCGGAGCCTCGGGCATCCTCCTGCATGAGGCCATGGGACACGCCTTCGAGGCCGATTTCAACCGTAAAGGCACCTCCATCTTCCACGACAAGATGGGCCAGCAGATTTGTCCCAAAAGCATCAATATCCTGGACGACGGCACCCTGCCCGGCAACCGCGGCTCCGTGAATTTTGACGACGAAGGCGTCCCCGGGCAAAAGACGTATATGGTAGAAGACGGTGTGCTCACCTCCTACCTGCACGACCGCATCAGCGCCGCCCATTACGGCGTGCGCCCCACCGGAAACGGCCGCCGGGAAAGCTTCCGCTACGCCCCCCTGCCCCGCATGCGGGCCACTTATATGGAAAGCGGCAGCGCCAAAGCCGAAGACCTCATCGCATCGGTTCCCAACGGCCTTTTTGTGGATGAGTTCTCCAACGGACAGGTGCAAATCGGCGAGGGAGACTTCACCTTCTATGTCAAGTCAGGCTACCTCATCGAGAACGGCCGCCTGACCGCACCTGTCAAGGATATCAATATCATCGGCAATGGTCCCGAGGCCCTGGCCGACATCCGCGGCGTAGCTGACGACCTGACCATCGATCCCGGTGCCTGGACGTGCGGGAAAGAGCAGAGTGTACCCGTGAGCTGCGGCATACCCACCGTACTCATCGGCCATTTAACCGTAGGAGGCGAATAGATGGAACTGGCGCTACTCACACAAGAAGAAATGGGGCTGGCCCGGCACTGCCTGGACTATGCCCGTGAACAAGGTGCGCAGCAGGTGCGCATTACCCTTACCAAAAGTCTCCTGAACCTGGTGGGCGTGCTCAACGGGGAGGTAGACAAAGTTTCCCATGCCCTGGACCGCAGCCTGCAGCTGCAGCTGTTTGTGAACGGACGCTTTGGCACCTTCTCCAGCAACCGGCTGGAAAAAGAAGGCTTGGAAAGCTTTATCCGGGAGGCTATCGGCACGGTACGCATGCTGCAAGAAGACAGCTATCGTAAACTGCCCGGTGCCCAGCGAACGGTCAAAAATGCCCGTAGCGGCCGGGAGCTGGACCTTTACGACGAAGCCATCGAGCAGCTTTCGGCCGAAGAACGTCGCAAGCTGGCACTCCGCTCCATGGCCTGGCCCCACAAAGACCAGCTGGAAAACGGCTTCACCCTCATCGCCGAAGAAGGCGAATACTCCGACAGCGTGTTCGACAGCCTTACCCTGGACAGCCAGGGACTGGAAGCCCGCCACTCGGAGACCTCCTTCGAGATAGGCTATGAATCCACCGTGGCCGACCCCGAGGGAAACCACTTCTCCAGCTATTGGTGGGATGCGGCGCCCCGCCTCAAGGACCTGCAGCTGGAAGGCTGTGCGGCCAGAGCCTGTGAGCGCGCGGCTGCTCAAATCGGCCCTCTGGACATTCCTGGCGGCACTTATACCCTCATCGTAGACAGCGAATGCGCAGGAAAACTGGTCACGCCTCTTCTCAATGCCCTGGGCGGCTACAGCCTGCAGCAGAAGAACAGTTTTCTCTCGGGCAGCCTGGGGCAGAAGCGCTTCTCCCCCAAGCTCACCCTGCTGGACCTTCCTTGCACCCCCGGAGAAACGGGTTGCCGCCTCTTTGACAGCGAAGGCGTGGCCACCCGGGAAATGCCCATTATCCAGGAAGGGGTGGTCAAGACCTATTTTCTAAACACCTATATCTCCGGAAAAATGGGCCTGGAACCCACCGTCGAAGACGCCACCCGCGTGAAGCTGATGTCCACCGGCGAATGCGCCACGCAGGAGGAATTGCTCAAAAAGGTGGGCGACGGCATTCTGGTCACCGGCTTCAACGGCGGCAACTCCAACCCCGCCACCGGCAACTTCTCCTATGGCATCGAAGGGTTTGTGATTAAAAACGGCCAGCGGGTGCATCCCGTGAGGGAAATGCTCATCACCGGAGATTTCTTGAGCCTGTGGAGCCATCTCCTCTATGCCGCCGATGACGCCCGTCTGTGCATGTCCAAACTCATCCCCACCCTGGCCTTTGCCGACGTTAGCTTCAGTGCATGAAAACCGCCGTTGTCATATTGAACTACAACACCCGGGACTACCTCAGGAAGTTCCTGCCGGGGCTCATTGCCTCGTGCCAGGGACTGGACGCCCAGGTGATTGTGGTCGACAACGCCTCCCATGACGGTTCCACTGACCTCCTCGAGGCCGAATTCCCTGAGGTGCCCGTCATCCTCCTGGACCAGAACTTCGGCTTCACCGGCGGCTACAACCGCGCTTTTATGGAGATTGAGGCCGATTACTACGTGCTCATCAACTCCGACATCGAAGTTCCTCCCGGCTGGTTGGAACCGCTGGTTCAATGGATGGACAGCCATCCGGAATGCGGCGCCTGCGGGCCCAAACTGCTTTCCTATGTCCAAAAGGATCTGTTCGAATATGCCGGCGCAGCGGGCGGCCTGCTGGACAAGTTCGGCTACCCCTTCTGCCGGGGCCGCATCCTGCAGCACATCGAGAAAGACGAGGGCCAGTACAACCAGCCCGCCAATGTGCTGTGGGTGAGTGGCGCCTGCCTCATGGTGCGCAGCAGCGTCTGGAAGGCCCTGGGCGGCCTGGACGAGCGTTTCTTCGCCCACATGGAAGAGATTGACCTTTGCTGGCGCATGCAGCTCAAAGGCTGGCAGGTGACCCTGATTCCCCAGTCTTTCGTGTATCACATCGGCGGCGGCACCCTGCCCAACGAGTCGCCCTTCAAGCTCCGGCTCAACTTCCGCAACAACCTGCTGCTGCTGGAGAACAACCTGGCCGCCACCTTCAAGGCGCAGGGCATGACTCAGAAAGCAGCTCTTCGCAAGGCGCACCGGCGCATTTTCCTGCGCAAAGTCCTGGACGGCGGCTCGGCCCTGGTCTATCTGTTCACCGGCCGGTGGTCTTTCTTCCAGGCCGTGCTGGATGCCCACCGGGAGTACCGTAAACTGCGCATGGCCCCGGACCTCTCTGGCCAGGGCCCCGCGAAAGTATGGGGCTTAGAGAACCGCTGGATTATTCCGAAGGCGCTTCTGCAGCGCTGAACACAGTTTCCTTAAAGATTTCGGACACGGTAGGATGCGGGAACACCACTTCCTTCAGCTGCTCTATGGTCATGCCCTGTTCAATGGCAATACAGGCACCGTGGATGAGCTCTGAAGAGGGATTGCCCAGCATGTGCACGCCCTTGACCTTTCCGTCGGCGTCCACCACCACTTTGCACACGCCCTCTCCCCTTTCGTTCTCGGCCACAAAGCGGCCCGAGAAAGCCATGGGGAGCTTGAGCACGGCCGCCCCTTCCGTGGCACCCACGCCGGCCACTTCCGGGTTGGTGTATACCACGCCGGGGATGGCGTCATAACGCATGGTATCCGGCTTGCCCAGGATATGGTTCACAGCCACCTCGGCCTCCCGGCTGGCGGTATGGGCCAGGAGGGAAAAACCCGTTACATCGCCGGCGGCATACACACCCGGGACATTGGTACACATGTGCTCGTCCACTTTCACGCCCACGGGACGGCCGGCAGGATTGAGCGCCATTTCCAAGCCGATATTTTCCAGACCCAGTCCCTGAATACGGGCACGGCGGCCAACACTCACCAGGATGAGATCCCCGGCCGCGCGGCACACTTCCCCTTCGGGGGTTTCATATACAACCTCGTTGCCCTCCACGGCGGTAACCTTGCAGCTCAGGTGGAATTCCACGCCCTTTTTGGCATACTGGGCCTGGAGCATGGCGCTGATTTCGGCATCCATGGGACCCAGGATTTTGGGCAGCATCTCCACCACCGTCACCTGGGTGCCGATGGAATTGAAGAAGCTCGCGAACTCCATGCCGATAACGCCGCCGCCAATCACTACCAGACGCTCCGGCTGCCGGGTTAGGGACAGGATTTCCCGGTTGGTGACTACGGTAGTGCCCAAGCCTTCCCGGAGACCGGGAATGGGAGGAACCACAGCCTCGGAGCCCGTGCAGATGAGCAGCTTGGCAGCCTGGAAAGCCTGTCCGTCGGCCTCTACGGTGAATCCTTCGGCATCCTTGCCCTTGATAACGGCCGCGGCCTTGACCACCTCTACGCCGGCACCACGCATTTGCACCTTCACGCCGCCCACCAGCTTTTTCACCACCTTCTCCTTGCGCTTGAAAATGGCTCCGAAATCGATGGATGCGCCCTCTACCTGTACGCCGTATTTGTCGGCGTGTTTGGCATAATCGTACAGCTTGGCACTGTACAGCAGGGTTTTGGTGGGGATGCAGCCCTCGTTCAGGCATACGCCGCCTAATTCGGCCTGCTCAAACAAGACTACTTTAAGGCCGGCGGCACCGGCACGTCCGGCAGCTACATATCCGGCAGGGCCTCCGCCCAGGATGGCAAGATCGTACATAGTGTGAGTTTTTACAAAGATACGAAGTTTTTGCGTATCTTTGCCAAGATGCGAAAACTGGTTTCTGTCATCTTGTTTTTCTGCTTGTTTTTCCTGGGTCTTCCGGCCCAGGAGAAGGACACGTTGCGCCTGCAGTCTCCCTTTGTACATACATTGGGCGGACAAGCCGCCTGTTTCCCGCTGGGCGGCGACAAACTGGACCAGCTTCTCGCAACCAGATGGCACAGCTACTGGTCTTATGAATTTGCCTACCAAACTTCGCCCGAGCGTGACAGCGCCTACTCCGAGTCCTATGGCTACCCCCTGGTGGGCGTAGGTTTCTCCTACCTGAACAACCGGTCGCTGCGATACCTTAACAACTCCCACTTCTCGGATTTTTATTCCCTTTACCTGCACTTTGAGCGGCCCTTCGTGCGCCTGTCGCGTTTCAAACTGAGCTACATGCTGCAGTTTGGCGGCGCTTATACAAAAGACCTGTACAACCCCTTCACCAATCCCTATAACTACACGGTAGGCAACCACCTGATGGTTTATGTAGGTACCGGACTGCGCATGGACTTCAAGATCAGCCGCCACTTCTCGGCCGGATTGCAGGCCCAGTTCTTTCATCATTCAAACGGGAAAACGGCCATGCCCAACGGGGGAATGGACGAAGTCTCGGCCGGAGCCTTCCTGCGCTACAGCGTATCCGAACAGCGTTTCCAGCGCATGAACACCGGCAAGGAGCGGCTCTACAAGAAAGGATTCCAATGGGATCTTTTCCTGATTGGCGGAGTCAAAGTATTTGAAGCCGAATGGCTGGCTCGCAATGAAACTGTGGACGATCCCGCCCAAAAGCGCTCACGCTTCCAGCTCAATCCGCGCCTGGGCTTTAGTGCAGATGTCCTGTACCGCTATGCTTTCCGGAATGCATCGGGCCTATGCATGGATTTTCTGTACACCTGGGGTGCCAACGACCTTCGCGCGTGGGAAGATGAGATTCATGTAGAGCACGATTACCCCGTCAGTCCCATTTCGGTGGGTCTGGGCGTCATGCACGAGTTGCGTTACAGCAACTTTTCCATCACCGTTTGCGCCGGCGTTTATCTATTCAACAGACTGGGATGGACAGAGAATCCCACCCGCTTCTACCAGAAGCTGGGCGTTCGCTACTACTTCCCCAAACTGGGCAACACGTTTGTCGGATGGGGGGTAAAGGCCTACCAGCTCTCCCGTGCCGATTATATGGAATTATCCCTGGGCATACGCTTAGGGTAGGCTTTTCGGCAAAAAATGTTTACCTTTGCAAGATAAATAGATAACGCACCTATGAAGATCGTCATCGAAGGAGCAGGCCAAGTGGGTTCCCATCTGGCTAAAATGCTGGCCACCGGATCCAATGAGATTACGGTGATAGACCCCGATCCCGCCCGCATCCGCAAGCTTTCCTCCTCGGCCGATGTAACCGCCATTCAGGGTGGACCTTCCTCCATTTCCCTGCTGCGGGAAGCCGGCTGCGCCCAGGCCGACCTTTTCATCGGCGTCAATCCCCGCCTGGGTCAGAGCGTCAACATTGTGAGCGCCCTGCTGGCCAAAAAGGTGGGCGCCAAGCGCGTGATTGCCCGCGTAGACGACGAGGATTACCTGGCTCCAGAGAACAAACTGCTGTTCAAGGACATGGGCCTGGACATGCTGTTCTTCCCCGAGAAAATCGCCTCCGACGAGATTGTAGAACTGCTCCAGTCCAACGCATCCACAGACACCATGGACTTTGCCCGCGGCAAGCTGCAGCTCTCGGTGTTCAAACTGGACGACGACTCCCTCCTGCTGGGCCAGACCGTGGCCGAATTCGCCAAATCGCTGCGGGAAACCGAGCCCCAGGCCGATTTCCGTATCGTAGCCATCTCCCGCGGCGGCAAAACCCTCATCCCGCAATACGATACCACCTTCAAATACAAGGACTATCTGTATGTAATAATGCGCCGGGAGGGCGTGAAGATCATGATGAAATACATGGGAAAGAGCCAGGTGGTAGTGCGCCGCGTCATGATTCTGGGCGGCAGCGAGATTGGCGAGATGGTAGCCTGCCGGCTGGCCGGACACAAACTGGACGACATCAAGATCATCGACATCAACCCGCAGCGGTGCCGGGAACTCTCCGAGGATTTACCCGATCTGGTAAGTGTAGCCTGCGGTGACGTGCGTAACTCGGACTTCCTGTTGGAAGAGGACCTTCGCACCTATCAGGCCGTGGTAGCCACCACCGGCAACGACGAGGTGAACATCCTAGCCTGCGTGATTGCCAAAAAGATGGGCGTTCCCCGCGTCATTGCCCAGGTTGAGAACCTGGAATACCTCCGTCTGGCCGAGGAAATGGGCGTCGATACCGTGATTAACAAGAAGCTCATCACCGCCAGCCGCATCTTCAAGTTCACCCTGTCCGACAAAGTACGTTCGGTTCGCTACATGAGCGGCACCGACGCCGAAGTACTGGAGTATACGGCCGCGCCCGGCTCCCGCATTACCAAAGCCATGCTTAAGGACATCGACTTCCCCCACGACGCCATCATCGGAGGCCTCATCCGTGGCGGAGACGGCATCATTGCCGTAGGACACACCCGCATTGAGCCCTATGACCGGGTAGCGGTATTTGCCCTGCCCGATGCCGTGAAGGACGTAGACCGTATGTTCCGATAAACTTATAGATAATCAGCAAACAACAGTATATGAGCATCCAAACGGATAACATTCAGAAATTGGTAGAACGCCGGGCCAAAGCCCGTCTGGGCGGCGGCGAGAAACGCATTGAGGCCCAGCATGCCAAAGGGAAACTCACCGCGCGTGAGCGTCTGGAAAAACTGCTGGATCCGGGCAGTTTCGAAGAATACGATATGTTTGTGCAGCACCGCTGCACCAATTTTGGGATGGACGCCTCCCACCCAGACGGCGACGGCGTAGTAACCGGCTGCGGCACCATCGACGGCCGCCTGGTCTATGTTTTTGCCCAGGATTTCACCGTGAGCGGCGGTTCCCTGTCCAAGACCATGAGCGAAAAGATTTGCAAGGTCATGGACATGGCTGTACGGAACGGGGCCCCTTTCATCGGCCTCAACGACAGTGGCGGAGCCCGCATTCAGGAGGGTATCGACTCCCTGGCCGGATTCGGCGAAATTTTCGAGCGCAACATCCTCTCCAGCGGCGTCATTCCCCAGATCAGCATGATTATGGGCCCCTGCGCCGGAGGTGCCGTGTATTCCCCCGCCCTCACCGACTTCACGCTCATGGTCAAGAACACCTCTTACATGTTCCTCACCGGCCCTGCCGTGGTAAAGAGCGTCACCGGAGAGGTGGTGGACCAGGAACAGCTGGGCGGCGCTTCCGTCCATGCCTCCA
The DNA here is from genome assembly GCA_905234285.1 of uncultured Bacteroidales bacterium. Classification (GTDB taxonomy): domain Bacteria; phylum Bacteroidota; class Bacteroidia; order Bacteroidales; family UBA932; genus Cryptobacteroides. The sequence continues at coordinate 73,805 of CAJOHK010000028.1, read as the reverse complement.
AGAGCGGCGTGGCCCACTTTGCCGCCGATACAGAGGAAGAAGCCATTGCCACCATCAAGGAGCTGCTGAGCTTCCTGCCCCAGAACAACCTGGAGACCGCGCCTTTTGTAGAGACAGCCGATCCTGTGAATCGCATGGAAGACAGTCTCAACGCCATCATCCCCGACAACCCCAACAAAGCCTACGACATGTACGGCGTCATCGGGGCCATTGTAGATGACGGCAAGTTCTTCGAAATCCATAAAGACTTTGCCAAGAACATCATCGTGGGCTTTGCACACATGAACGGCCGCAGCGTAGGTGTGGTGGCCAACCAGCCCAAGGTGCTGGCCGGCGTGCTGGACATCAATGCCAGCCGCAAAGCCGCCCGCTTCGTGCGTTTCTGCGACGCCTTCAACATTCCGCTGGTCACCCTGGTGGATGTTCCCGGCTTCCTTTGCGGCACGCAGCAGGAGTACGGTGCCATCATCACCAATGGCGCCAAGCTGCTGTATGCCTACGGAGAGGCCACCGTCCCCAAGGTCACTGTTACCCTTCGCAAAGGCTACGGCGGCGCGCACATCGTCATGAGCTGCAAGCAGCTGCGGGGCGACATCAACTACGCCTGGCCGTCGGCCCAGATTGCCGTTATGGGCGCCGACGGTGCCGTGAACGTGCTCTACGCCAAAGACCTAAAAGCCGATCCCGAGAACGCCGAGGCCATCTTCGAAGAAAAGAAGAAGGAATACGAAGACCTTTTCTCCAACCCGTATCAGGCTGCCCAGAAGGGCTATATCGACGATGTCATTGAGCCGCGCAACACCCGTTTCCGCGTCATCCGCGCCCTGGAGCAGCTCCAAGGCAAACGAGCCGATATCCCGGCCAAGAAACACGACAACCTGCCGCTCTAAGCCTATGAGAAAGTTCCTCACCACAGCATTCCTCCTGCTGCTTGGCTGGACCCTGAGCGCCCAGAACGTAAGCGACCTCATCATTGCCGAGGTCGTGGCCGAGCCGGATTCTACCGGCATTCTGGACGATTACGGCCGCCAGCTGGGCTGGGTGGAGCTGTATAATAAATCTACCGGAACGGTAAATTACGGCGGTTGCTACCTCACCGATGACCGGGCCTGCCTGCGCAAGAGTCTTATTCCCAAGAGTGACCTGCGCACCAAACTGGGCCCGCGTCAGACCGTAATGCTGTTCTGCAGCGGCAACGGCGCCGACGGCACTTTTTACGCCGGCTTCACCTTACAGCCCGGATCCACGGTTTACCTGGTTTCCAACGACGGCCGCACCATCATCGACTCCCTGGCCATTCCGGCTGGTCTGCCCAAGGGAAAATCCATCCAGAAACACGCCACAGACCTGCGCCAGCAGCACTGGGAGGCCGAGCCTGAGCCCTGCACGCCCTCACCGGCCATCCTCAACAGCAAGAGCGACATTGTCAGCGGCGGCGAGCTCATGAAAGAAAGGGACCCGCACGGCTGGATCCTGTCCATCACCTCGGTGAGTGTGGTGTTTGCCGCCCTGGCCATCCTGTGGTTCCTTTTCTGGCTCCTCTTCGACCGGCCCGCCAAGAAGGCGGCCGAGCCCAAGAAAGCAAAAGCCGAACCCGACGCCGAGGTAGCTGCAGCCATTGCCCTGGCCCTTGACATGGAGCAGGACGGCGACGTGTACGCTGCCATCGCCACGGCCGTGCATCTGTATCTGAACGATACCGTACACGACGTAGAACCCGGCATTGTAACCATCCGGCGCACCGAGACCGCCTGGAACAACAAGGCCCTGAACTTTAGGAAATTACCCAGATAATATATACAACCATGAAAGAATATAAGTTTAAAATCAACGGTAAGGATTACGCAGTAGCCATTGGCGAAGCCGACGGCAAAAACCTCACTGTAAATGTTAATGGCGCCGACTATCAGGTTGAGCTGGAGAATGCTCCTGTAGCACAGCCCGTACAGGCCGCTGCCCCTAAACAGGCCGCCCCGGCCCAAACTACTGTTGCAGCTCCGGTTGCAAAACCTTCGGGTGCAGGCGAGAAAGTGAACTCTCCCCTTCCGGGCGTCATCATCGAGGTGAGCGTGAAGGAAGGCCAGGCCGTAAAGGCCGGTCAAAAAGTGGCCGTGCTGGAAGCCATGAAAATGGAGAATGAAATCTCGGCCCCCAAGGACGGAACCATCACCGCCATCCATGTGAATAAGGGAGACAGCGTCCTGGAAGGCGCCCCCATCGTAAGCATCGCCTAATGGAACATATCTTCCAATCCCTGGCCCAATTCTGGGAGTACACCGGCTTCGCCAACTGCGCTTGGCAGAATCTGGTGATGATTGGTATCGGCATCGTGTTCATCACCCTGGCCATCGTGAAGGAGTGGGAGCCTATGCTGCTGGTGCCCATCGGCTTCGGCATGATTGTGGGTAACATCCCCATGTTCCCGGGGCTGAACATTGGCGTGTACGAAGACGGTTCGGTGCTCAACATCCTGTACCAGGGTGTGAAACAGGGCTGGTATCCCCCGCTCATTTTCCTGGGTATCGGTGCCATGACCGACTTCAGCGCCCTCATCTCGCAGCCCCGCCTCATTCTGATTGGCGCAGCTGCCCAGATGGGCATTTTCGGCGCCTATCTGCTGGCCCTCCTCTTCGGCTTTGCGCCCAATGAGGCCGGTGCCATCGGCATCATTGGCGGCGCCGACGGCCCCACGGCCATCTTCCTGAGCTCCAAACTGGCCCCGGACCTGATGGGTGCCATTGCCGTATCGGCCTATTCCTATATGGCCCTGGTGCCTGTGATACAGAAGCCCATCATGCTGCTCCTGACCAACAAGAAGGAGCGGCTCATCAAGATGCCCACCCCGCGCACGGTATCCAAGAAAGAAAAGATCATCTTCCCCATCGTGGGCTTTTTGATCACCGCTTTCATCGTGCCTTCCGGCCTGCCGCTGCTGGGCATGCTGTTCTTCGGTAACTTACTCAAGGAAAGCGGCGTCACCAAGCGTCTGGCCAATACTGCCAGCGGTCCGCTCATCGACGTAGTCACTACCCTCATCGGTCTCACCGTGGGTGCCTCTACCCAGGCCGACAAGTTCATCAGCGTCAAGTCCCTCCTCATCTTCGGACTGGGCCTCCTGAGCTTTGTGATTGCCACCACCTGCGGCGTGCTGTTCGTGAAACTGATGAACCTGTTCATCAAGAATCCCGCCCGCAAGATTAATCCTTTGATCGGCAACGCCGGGGTATCGGCCGTTCCCGACAGCGCCCGCGTTTCCGAGACGGTGGGCCGGGAAATCGATCCCACCAACCACCTGCTCATGCACGCCATGGGTCCCAACGTGGCCGGTGTCATCGGCTCTGCCGTCGCCGCCGGTATCCTCCTCAGTTTCCTGGGGTAGGCCGCTAGCGTCCGATAGAGGCAGCCACTATGCTGGCAACCGTAGAACGAAGCCGGGACACAGAGCCTGTGTCGGCGGGATGTACGCGGTGGGCCAGGATGATGACGGCCGTGTTGGTGGCGGGATCAATGAGCAGGGAGGTGCCGGTGTAGCCGGTGTGGCCGCGAAGCTCACCAAGGCCGAAGACATCGCCGCTGGTATAGGGCTCCAGCGCATAGGTGTCCCAACCCAGGGCGCGTGCCACTTCCGGTGCATTGTCCTGCGGGATGGCGAGCATCCTTTTCACCGTGAGGGGGCTCAGGATGCGCCGGCCGTTCCAGCTTCCCCCGTTCAGCAGGGCGGCCGATAGTACGGCCAAATCTTCGACATTGGAGAAGACGCCGGCATTCCCGGAATTACCCCCGTTAATGAGGCGGGCGATGGGATCGTGGACCTGCGCCTTGAGGATGGAACTGTCGGCCTGCATCTCCGTGGGGGCGCAAAGAGCAGCCAGCTCCGGTTTGGGCGGGCAGACTTTGGGGAAATAGGTGGTGTGGCTGAGCCCCAGCGCATCGAAGACGTTCTGCTGGGCATAGTCACAAAGCCGCTGCCCCGTCACCTTTTCCAGAATGGCCTGCAGCGTAATGAAATTGAGGCAGCTGTACATTTGCTCCGTCTTGGGCCGAAAATTCCGCTCGGTGCGTGTGGCAATGAAACGCACCAGAGAATCGGGGCTGTCGGGGCCGAATTCGTCCAGATAATCCTTCACACTCTCCAGATAGGGCGTGAGCCCGGAAGCGTGTGTGAGGAGGTCCTGCACGGTGATGTTTATTCTCTCACCGCTTTCCGGATCTTCCCAGGGCTGGAAATCGGGGATGTAATAGCGCACGGGATCTACCAGCCTTACCTGCCCGCGCTCTACCAGCTGCATGAAGGAAAGGGTGGTTCCCACGCACTTGGAGATGGAAGCCAGGTCAAAAAGGGTTTCCACTGTCATGGTGTCCTTCTGAGGAACCACAGCCTTGTAGCCGAAGGCCTTCTCATAGACGATGTGGCCATTCCGCACGACGCCCACCACGGCGCCGGGGATATCACCGGCCTCGATGGACGCCAGAACGGTACTGTCGATGAGGGCAAGATGGGCCGAGTTCATCCCCTGTGATTCGGGAAGGGCGTGAGGAACCATACCCGCCTCCTGGCGGTTGCAACAGGTAATAACCAGCAGCGCTGCTGTAAAAATGGAAAACTTAAAAGACATAGGCTGTTCCCATTCCTACCATGAAATCGCTCAGCTGCGAATGGAATGCCTTGGCGAAGTCCACGGACAGGATAAAATTGTGATTGACTTGCAGTTTGCCCCCTATTCCGGCACTGGCCATCACGGGAAGGGAGAGGTCCTGATAGTAGTCTGCGCCCAAGGCCCGCTGCTCATCCAGCCGATAGCTTTTGGTGATGCCACCCAGGTCTATGAAGGGGTTGGCAACCAACTCGATATACTGCTTGAACAGGGTAAAGATAAAGGGCGTGCAGCGCAGTTCAAAGTTAGCCCAGGCATAACCGGCTGCAGTAATGCGGTTGTAAAGGTAGCCGCGAATGTTATATCGGCTTCCCAGGCCGGTGCTTTCTGCTTTTATATACAGCGGCGTAGAAAGCTCGTTGGCGTTGTAGAAGGGAACCTCGCCCCATAAGGTGTGCTGCAGGGCCAGGTGATAGGCAAAGACGATGCGCCGGGGAATGATGGGGATGAAGTGCCTGAAATCGGCCACCAGCTGGCCATAATGGTAGGCTTTTCCGTTCAGGTCAAAGTTGCTCAGGAGGTAGAGCTCTCCGTAGATGCCTTTGCCCGGCGCCCTCCGGATATCCCTGCTGTCGTAGCGGAAGCCGGCCTTTATTTCCAGGTTGGTACCGCCATGGGCTTCATCGGTCCTGATGAGTCCGTTATTAATATAGTCCAGATACAGGCTGTAGCCGTTGCGGTAATCCTCCAGCGAAAAGTCGTCTATCCAGATGCGGCGAAAGACGCCGCCGGCCATCCAGCTCAGGTGGCCGGCAATCTTTCCTTCGGCAAGGGCGGCCACGCGGGCAAAGCGGCGCCGGTTGGTATAGTAGGCGGTGCGGATTTCCTTGTTCCGGTCCAGCGAAGCATCGTAGGGCGATGCAATGCCGTTGAAGCCATAGAAATTATTAGCCAGAACATCCCGGTAGGTGGCCGATAGACTGAGCCCGATGCCCGGGATAAGGGCGTGGGAATCCATAAATGCATGCACATACCAGGAGCCCTTGGTCAAATAGGTCCCGGTGAAGCCGATATGATGCAGGTAATTGGGATATATGGAACCGTCACCGTAATAGAAAAGGTCTCCGAACGCGCCCAAGTTCAGGCCCAGGTCTGTGCTGTAGCCCAAGTCCGGAAGGACCGAAAAGTTCCATCCGGTCTTGGCTTTGTCCTCTTGGGACCAGGCGGCCGAACACAGCAGAAGGGCAGCTAACGCGGAAAACCATTTTTTCATGCGACATGCTTTCAATCCTACAAAGGTAACAATTCTTGTGTAAATTATTATCTTTGCAGCCATGAATAAAAGCGAGCTCAAACGGACTTTGCTGGCCCTTGTACCGCTGGGGGTGCTGGTGGTGCTGCTGGCGCTGGATATTACCATCTTCGGCTCCGACTCCATCCTGGGGGCCTCCCAGGTATCGCTGCTGGTGGCTGCGGGCATCTGCGTGGCGCTGTCCATTTGGAGGCACAAAACCCCCTGGACAGCCTTTGAAGAAGCCATCGGCCTCAAAATCAAAGAGGTGGCTCCGGCCATTCTCATTCTGCTGCTCATCGGCGCCATTTCGGGTACCTGGATGGCCAGCGGCGTGGTGCCGGCATTTATTTATTACGGCCTCAAGATCATCAGCCCAAAAGTTTTCCTTCTTACCGCCTGCGTGCTGTGTTCGCTGGTTTCGCTCATGACCGGTTCCTCCTGGACCACGATCGCCACCGTTGGCGTGGCGCTGCTGGGAATCGGCCGGGCCGAAGGCTTCTCCGATGCCATGACGGCCGGCGCCATCATCTCGGGTGCCTATTTCGGCGATAAGATTTCTCCGCTATCCGACACCACCGTAATGGCTTCGTCCATCAATAAGGTGCCACTGTTCACGCACATCCAGTATATGCTCAAGACCACCATCCCGTCCTTTGTGATTACGCTGGTGGTTTTTACCGTGATGGGATTTTCCCACGGAGGGGCCCCCGCCGGGCAAATGGAAGTGTATTCCCAGGTACTGGCCACCCGCTTCCACATTACGCCCTGGCTGCTGGTGATACCGGCAATTACGGTATTCATGATTTGGCGGCGCCTGCCGGCCATTATGGTACTGGCACTCTCTACGCTGCTGGCAGCCGTAGGATCACTGTTCTTCCAGCCGGAGATCCTCAGGGAAGTGGGAAGCGCCGTGACTTGTGGCAGCAGTGCCCGCATTCTCTTCACCGGTGTGGTGGAAACCATATATAACTCTGTATTCCTGGAAACAGGTAATCCGGAGGTAAACCAGCTTGTAGCCTCCCGCGGCATGCTGGGCATGCTCAATACCGTTTATCTCATAGTGTGCGCCATGTGCTTCGGGGCCTGCATGCAGGCCAGTGGCATGATTACCGATTTAGCCCGCCTCCTGATGCCCCTCACCCGTACCCGCACCGGTCTGGTGACCTCTACGGTCGTAACCGGTACGGCTTTGAACGGAATTGTCTCGGACCAGTACCTGGCCATCATCCTTACCTCCAATCTATATGGGAACACCTATGACCGCGAGGGTTATGAACGCCGGCTCCTGAGCCGCAGCGTAGAGGATTCGGCCACGGTCACCTCTCCGCTCTTCCCTTGGTCCAGCTGCGGCATGACCCAGGCCACCATCCTGTCGGTGCCCACCCTGGCTTACGCTCCCTTCTGCCTCTTCAACCTCATTTCCCCCCTGATGTCCATCCTTGTGGCCATCATCGGCTGGAAAATTGTGAAACCTGACGAAAAAGCCTGATTTGGTGCAACTGGCCCATTAGAGCGACGATCACTTAAGTATTTCTGAGTCAATGTTTTACAGAAAGTCAGTCCGGCAAATAGCCGGACTGACTTTCTGTAAGTGATTAATTTACAACGATTTAAGTGATCATGCAAATCGCATTGAGACTGCCACAAAGCGCGTAGGTTTTGTCATTACTTTTCATTATATTTGTAGGACATAGAAATTACTAAACCACTAACTCAATATGGACAAACTCCAGGAACTGACCCAAAAACTGTATAACGAGGGTCTTTCAAAAGGAAAGGAAGAGGGTGAAGCCATTCTGGCACAGGCACATAAGGAGGCAGAAGCCCTGGTGAAAAAGGCGCAGGAAGAGGCCGCCGCCATTGTGGAAAAGGCCCACAAGGAAGCCGCCGATTTCAAAACCAAGGTAGAGGGCGATGTAAAAATGGCCGCCACCCAGGCCCTGCAGGCCACCAAGGCCGACATTCAGGGGCTCATTACGGCCCAGGCTGTAGACAAGCCCGTCCAGGCCGCCCTCTCGGAGGAAGAATATCTCAAGGGCATCATCACTGCCGTAGCAGAGCGCTTCAGCGCACAGGAGCCCACCGATATCGCCCTGGTACTCCCGGAGAAACTGCAAAAGGGTCTGGAACCCTTCGTGAAAAACCAGCTCACCAAAACCCTTGGCAAGGGCGTGGAGGCCAGTTTCTCCAAGAAAATTGCCGGCGGTTTCAAGATTGGTCCCAAGGACGGCAGCTACTTCATTGACCTAACCGACGAAAGCTTCAAGGAACTCATCGGCGCGTATCTGCGTCCCGCCACCAAGGCAATCCTTTTCGGCTAAAGCATGAGCAATTACGAGTACATTATCTCCAGCCTCCCCTTCCTGACGGCCGACTATAAATATGCCCAGGGAGAAGGGTTCGCGCGGGTTTTGGACGATATCCGGGAAAACCTGGGAGAGAAAGACAACGAGGCGCTGGACTTCCTCCTAAAGGGTTTCCAGGACAAGGAACTGATTCCGGACTTCTACGCCCAAGCCCTAAAGTATCCCTGCAAGTTCGTTCAGGAGTACTTCCGCTTCGACCTCAATCTCCGCAACGCCAAGGTCCGTTTCCTGAACCAGGAGCTGGGTCGGAATGCCGATGAAGACATCATTACCGGCCAGGGCAAGGAAGGAGATGAAGACCTGGACATAGACCTTTTCCGTTTCCACGGCGGAGAGTTCGAAGAACTGCCCCAAGTGCAGGACGCCCTGGGCCAGAGAGACATCCTCTCCCGGGAAAAAGCCCTGGACGACGTGTGCTGGGAAAAGATATCGGCGCTGGAAACCTTCCACTACTTTGACCTCACGGCCGTCCTGGCCTATGTTGCCAAGCTGCACATCGTAAACCGCTGGCTGGCCCTGGACGAAGAAAAAGGCCGGGAGCTGTTCAAGCAGCTGGTCAATGAAGTAAGAGGATCATATAAAGGTATTAATTATAAAGAGTAAACAGAATTGCCTTTCAAGTCCCTCCCCCGAGGGGAGGGGGCAACGTAAAACATATTTTTTCATGAATATGAAAACAAAAGGAATCGTTACAGGCATCGTCTCCAACCTGGTTAGCGTTAAGGTAGATGGTCCTGTCGCCGAAAATGAAATCTGCTACATCGACCTGCAAGGCGTAAAGATGATGGCAGAGGTCATCAAGGTAAACGGTGATACAGCCTCTGTGCAGGTGTTCGAAAGCACCCGCGGCCTCAAAGGCGGCGACACCGTAGAATTCGAGGGCCGAATGTTGGAAGTGAACCTGGGCCCCGGCCTGCTCTCCAGCGTGTATGACGGCCTGCAAAACAACCTGGCCACCATGCAGGAAGTCTTCCTCCAGCGCGGTGAATACACCGATCCCCTGGACCACGAGAAACGCTGGGACTTCACTCCCCTGGCCCAGCCCGGCGACAAAGTCGTAGCCGCCGACTGGTTGGGAGAGGTCAAGGAAGGCTGGCTGCCCCACAAGATTATGGTGCCGTTCTCCTTCCAGGGCGAGTTCACCGTCAAGAGTATCAAGGAAGCCGGACAGTATAACGTAGATACCGTCATTGCCGTTCTCACCAATGCCGATGGCGAGGATGTCAACGTTACCATGACCCAGAAATGGCCCGTAAAGGTAGCCATCAAGGGCTATAAGGAAAAACCCCGCCCCAACCGCATCATGGAAACGGGCGTGCGTGTGATTGACACCCTCAACCCCATCGCCGAAGGCGGTACCGGCTTCATCCCCGGTCCTTTCGGCTGCGGTAAAACCGTGCTGCAGCACGCCATCGCCAAGCAGGGCGACGCCGACGTGATTGTGATGGCCGCCTGCGGTGAACGCGCCAACGAGGTTGTGGAAATCTTTACTGAGTTCCCGGAACTAATAGACCCCCACACCGGCCGTCACCTGATGGAACGTACTACTATTATATGTAATACCTCCAACATGCCCGTAGCTGCCCGCGAGGCCTCCGTGTACACGGCCATGACCATCTGCGAATACTACCGCGCCATGGGCCTCAAGTGCCTGCTGCTGGCCGACTCCACCTCCCGCTGGGCCCAGGCCCTCCGCGAGATGAGTAACCGTATGGAGGAACTGCCGGGCGCCGACGCCTTCCCGGTGGACCTGAGTGCCATCATCTCCAACTTTTACGCCCGCGCGGGCATGGTAGTCCTCAATAACGGCCAAACCGGCGCCGTCACTTTCATCGGCACGGTATCCCCTGCCGGCGGTAACCTCAAGGAACCCGTAACCGAGAGCACCAAAAAGGCCGCCCGCTGCTTCTACGCCCTGGAGCAGGGCCGCGCCGACCAAAAGCGCTATCCTGCCGTGAGCCCGCTGGACTCCTACTCCAAATACCTGGACTATCCCGAAATCAAGGAATACCTGGACCAGACCGTAGAGGCCGGCTGGGTAGAGAAAGTGCTCACCGCCAAAAACCTCATCCGCCGCGGCAAGGAAGCCAGCGAGCAAATCAACATCCTGGGCGATGACGGCGTGCCCATGAGCTACCACGTGAACTTCTGGAAGAGCGAGCTGGTAGACTTCGTGATCCTGCAGCAGGACGCTTTTGACGCCATCGACGCCCTTTGTCCGCTGGAGCGTCAGCGCTTCATGCTGGACCTGGTGCTGGACATCTGCGCCAAGGACTACGACTTCGAGGACTTCGAAAAGTGCCGCGAGTTCTTCAAGAACCTCATCAACGAGCTGCGCCAGATGAACTACAGCGCCTACGAAAGCGAGCAGTTCTGGTCCTATAATGAAACCGTAAAGAAAATGATTGCATAGAGCTATGGCAAAAGCATTTCAAAGAGTATATACCAAGCTGGAAGGCATTACCAAAGCCACGGTGTCCCTCCGTGCCAAAGGCGTGAGCAACGATGAACTCGCCGTGGTGG
>CAJOHK010000028.1:0-63008 GCA_905234285.1 uncultured Bacteroidales bacterium | reverse complement strand
ACCAAGGGAGACTTAGTAACCCTGCAGATTTTCTCCGGCACCGAAGGCATTCCCACCAACGCCGAAGTTGCGTTCCTGGGTGAGCCCCCTACCCTGAAAGTATCCGACCAGCTCAGCGGCCGCTTCTTCAATGCCTATGGTCATCCCATCGACGGAGGTCCCGAGATTGAAGGCGAGGAGCGCCAGATCGGCGGTCCTTCCGTGAACCCGTACAAGCGCCGCCAGCCCTCCCAGCTCATCCCCACCGGTATCGCCGGCATCGACCTCAACAACACCCTGGTATCGGGCCAGAAGATTCCCTTCTTCGCCGACCCCGACCAACCCTACAACCAGGTAATGGCCGATGTAGCCCTCAGGGCCGACGTAGACAAGATTATCCTGGGCGGCATGGGCCTGTCCAACGACGACTACCTCTTCTTCAAGCATTCCTTCGAGGCAGCCGGCGCCCTGGACAAGATCATCTGCTTCATCAATACCACGGAGAATCCCCCGGTAGAGCGTCTGCTGGTGCCCGATATGGCCCTCACCGCCGCCGAGTATTTTGCCGTAGAGAAGAACGAAAAAGTGCTGGTGCTGCTCACCGACATGACCCTGTACGCCGATGCCCTGTCCATCGTTTCCAACCGTATGGACCAGATTCCGTCCAAGGACTCCATGCCCGGCTCCCTGTACAGCGACCTGGCCAAAATCTATGAGAAAGCCGTACAGCTGCCCACCGAGGGTTCCATCACCATCATCGCCGTAACTACCCTCAACGACGGTGACATCACCCACGCCATTCCCGACAACACCGGCTACATCACCGAGGGCCAGCTGTTCCTGCGCGCCGATTCCGATACTGGTAAAGTCATCATCGACCCGTTCCGCAGCCTCTCCCGTCTAAAGCAGCTGGTACAGAATAAGAAAACCCGCGAAGACCACTCCCAGGTGATGAACGCATCGGTGCGTCTGTATGCCGATGCCCAAAACGCCAAGACCAAGCTGGAGAACGGCTTCGACCTCAGCGACTACGACCACCGCTGCCTGGCCTATGCCAAAGACTACGCCCGGGAGCTGCTGGCCATTGACGTAAACATTACCATTACCGAAATGCTGGATACGGCCTGGAAGCTCTTCTCCAAGTACTTCAGCCCGGCCGAAACCGGTATCAAACAGGCACTGATCGATAAATACTGGGTCAAGTAATGGCAATTAAATTCCAATACAATAAAACTTCCCTGACGGAACTGGGCAAGCAGCTGAAAATCCGCCAGAGGGCACTCCCCACGTTGCAGAACAAGGAGAGTGCGCTCCGGCTGGAGGTACGCAAAGCCAAGGCCGACAGCGAGCGTTTGATTGCCCAATTGGAAGATGCCCTCAAGCGTTACGACTACCTGGCCGCCCTGTGGAACGAATTCGAGCCCGGACTCATTTCCATCGAGGACGTAGAACTCTACACCAAGAAAGTGGCCGGTGTCAAAACCCCCGCCCTGGGAGAAATCATCTACAAGATCAAGCCCTTCAACGCCTTCGTTAAACCGGCCTGGTTTGCCGACGGTGTGGCCATCCTCAAGGAGCTCTCCCGCCTGGGCATAGAATCGGAGGTTTATCTGGAAAAAGCCCGCATCCTGGACTATAACCGCCGCAAAACCACGCAGAAAGTGAACCTGTACGAGAAAGTGCAGATTCCCGGTTATCTGGAAGCCATCCGGAAAATCAAGCGCTACATGGAGGACGAGGAAAACCTGTCCAAGGCATCTTCCAAGATTGTCAAAAAACGCCATGCCGAGGAAGAGGAGGCCTCAGAACTATGATAGCTTCCATGACCAAATATTCCTTCATTCTGCTGAATGGAGAACAACAGGATTTGCTGGAACAAATCCAGGCGCTGGGACTGGTAGACATTACCCGCAGCACCAAACCCGTGAATGACAAGTCACGGGATATGCTCACGGAAATAGAGCTGATTGACGGCCTCATCCGTGGCCTGGAAAAAGCCACAGTTCCCGAAGGCACCCAGCCGGAATCCATTGATGGCGACATCGTTCGTCTTGCTGGCGGCATGCTCATGCGCTACAACGACGACCAAGTAGATATCAAGGGGCTTGAGAAGGAAATCGACAACCTTCGGGGCTGGGGCTACTACGACATCGAGACCATCAAAAAGCTGGAAGAAGCCGGTGTGCCCCTGCACTTCCACCTCCTTTCCCGCAAAGCTTTCAAGGCCGAATGGGAAAAGGAATATGCCCTACGCGTCATCAAGAGAGAGAAAAACCGCTTGCGTTTTGTAGTGGCCGGGGAAGATTCCCTGCCCGGTGAAATACCCGCCCCCGTCGGAAATCTGAAAGACAAGGAAAAAGAACTGCGGGACAGGAAGAAACACTATCAGGTAGTCCTGAGCCGCATTGCCGGTGCCAAGGAACGGATTGGCGAGCTACAGGAACGCAAGGCCGAGGCCCTGGCCGATCTGGACCTTTTCCTGGCCGAAACCGCTGCCGTTCCGGCTGCCGAGGACACCATTGTCACGCTGGTGGGCTATGCCCCTACCGAGCAAGATGCAGCCGTACAGGCTGCCCTGGACAGCATGGGGGTGTTCTATCTCAAGGAAGAGGCCACAGTAGAAGACAATCCGCCCATCCAGCTCAAGAACAACTGGTTTGTGCGTCAGTTCGAGGTTCTCACCGACATGTATGGCCGTCCCGGCTACGACGGATTCGACCCCACCCCGTTCATCAGCGTCTTCTTCCTGCTGTTCTTCGCTTTCTGTATGGGCGACTGCGGCTACGGGCTCATCCTGATTGCCGTGGGCTTGCTGCTCAAGAAAGTGGATGGATTCAAGGACCTGTCCCCGCTGGTAACCATCCTGGGTGCAGGTACGGCCGTCATCGGCTTCCTGTTCCACACCTTCTTCTCCATGGACATCTCGGCCTGGCGCATCTTCGCACCCGTCAAATGGATTTTCCTGCCCGGCAAAATTGCGGGGTATGACGGTACCATGGTGCTGTCCATCATTGTGGGTGTCGTGCACCTGTGCCTGGCCATGTGCGTGAAGACCTTCGAAGAAACCAAGAATAAAGGGCTGCTGAATTCCCTGGGCACCTGGGGATGGACACTCCTGATTGTTGGCGGTGTAGTGGTAGGATCCCTGGCCCTTATCGGGGTCCTCTCCTCGGAGATTACCAAATGGATCATCATTGTCCTTGGCGTAGTAAGTGCGCTGGGTATCTTCGTATTCAACGACATGCACCGCAACAAACTGGCCAATGTGGGTATGGGCCTCTGGGAAACTTACAATACCGTTACCGGCCTTGTAGGCGATGTCCTCAGCTACCTGCGTCTGTATGCCCTTGGTCTGGCAGGCAGCATGCTGGGCCTTGCCTTCAACAATATCGGACAAATGATTCTGGGCGACGGTTCCAACCCCGTAACATGGATTCCGTTCGTGCTCATTGTAGTCATTGGACATACCTTGAACATAGCCATGGCCGCCCTGGGCGCTTTTGTACACCCGCTGCGACTCAACTTCCTGGAGTTCTTCAAGAATTCCGGTTACGAGGCCCGCGGCCGCAACTTCAACCCGCTAAGTAAATAACAAATTAATATTCACACTATGCTTAATTTAGTACTCGGTTATTTGGGTCTGGGACTGGTCCTGGCCCTTGCAGGTATCGGATCATCCATCGGTACCACCATTGCCGGCAACGCGGCAGAAGGCGCTCTCAAGCGCAAACCGGAAGGTTCCGGTAACTACATGGTGCTCTCGGCACTCCCTGCCACCCAGGGTATCTACGGATTCGTGGCCTTCTTCATGCTCATGGGCAAAGTCGCAGAATCTGGCGCACTGGTATTCGGTATCGGCGTCAGCGTAGGCCTCGTTTGCATGCTGTCGGCTATCCGTCAGGGTCAGGTTTGTGCCAACGGTATCGTAGGCGTATCCCAGGGTCACAACGTGTTCACCAACACCCTCATTTACGCCGCTCTCCCCGAATTCTACGCCATTCTGGGTCTGGTAGGCGCCGTCATGGCCGCCCTCATGCTGTAAAGTCCATTGACGGCCCTCAAACCGTCGAATGGAAATAACAGATTATCAGCATTTTATGCGAAACACCCTGCCGGATCGGCAGGGTGTTTCGCATATCTTGTTGATCGTCAACAAATTACATTCAACGGGCCACCTATTTGATATTGATGAAGGGCAAGGCGCCGCCACCGTTGTACTCAGGGAGCTTACCGTCCCACTTCTGGATAGCGTCCTGTTGGACCAAAAGAGCATTCAGGGAAGCAGCCACGGTACGGTTGTAATAGGCCTCGCCGTCGGCCTTGATCTTGAGGGCCTGGGCTTCACCTTCGGCTTTGGCAATCTCTATCTTGGCATTGGCCTCGGCCTCTTTTACCTGATTCTCGGCGCGGAGGGCGCTCTGGATGGCGGCGTTTTTGGCGTCGATCATCTGGCGGAGACTCTCGGGAGGCGTAATCTGGGAAGTGAATTCCTGCACGATAAAGCCTTCATCGCCCAACGACTGGTCCAGCATCAGGCGAACTTCGGCCTCAAACTTGGCACGGCTGGCCATGAGTTCATCGGAAGTGTAGTTGTTGGCCGTGATACGGTAGGCGTCGTAGATGCAAGTGCGCATGTAGCCGGATTCGATATCGGCCAGCGGGCGGCGATATTTGGTAAAGATCTCGGTGGCCTTGTCACGGTTTACCATATAGGCCAGGGTGGGATCCATGCTGAAGGTGGCGGCGTCCTTGGTGGTTACGGTGAAAGCAGGATAATCGACACGCTGCACATACACCGGATAGGTGAAGATGGAAGTGGTGAAAGGATTGATGAACACCAGACCGTTTACGGGCTGGGTAATGAGTTTGCCCTGCTCGGTGAGGGAGAACTTCTTGAACTTGATACCTACTTCGGAGTTGTCGATGAGCTTGCAGCAGCTCATCCCGCAGACGAGAAGGACGACTACTGTGAGTCCAATGATCCAGAATGTTTTTACAGCCTTTTTATTCATATCAACAAGTATTTAAGAATTATCCCAACAGTTGTTTCAGTTTCTTATCCGTGACATCCGGAAAGAGGGAACGTACATGCCCACAGAGCAGATCCCAGGACTCTTGAGGCGATTCCGTCACCTCCAGGGATTCCTGCTCAAAGGGGAATCCCGCAAAGCCCGGGAAAGGTGCTGTGTCAAAAAGAGCCTCGGGACTGCAGAAGGAGGAGGTTTGCCAGCCGTTGTAATGCAGGTCCGGGCCACGGTACACGCGAATGATGTCGCCGGTAAGTACCCTGCACTGCATCTGCAGCTTGGTCATTAGGGCATCGGCCGCTCCTTTCTTCACGTCCAACAGCTTACGCACATCCTTAATGCCGATACTCCCCTGCTCCTGCATGGCATCCAGCACTTTCCGCTGCGTGGCATCGGGCTTATATTTTGCCTGCGCCTGCCGCCAGTTGCGTAGATGGGCATACCATTTGACCGTGGCAAACGCAGCCTTGCCTCCCAGCAGGAACTTGCCATAAGCAATTTCTCCGCTTTGGACACAGGCAATCTTCCAGTCCCAAGGCGTATACGTAAGATCCTCCTGGGTATCGAACCAGTTTTCCTTGGGCGTCATCTCCTCTATGGAATAACCGGGAATCACATTCTCAAAAAACGGCACCAGACCCATCTCCATAATGGTTTCCACCATGGCTTCGGGCCCGGTAACCCGGGTCTTGACAGGCCCTACCGCTTTGTGATCAAATGACATTTCTAGTACTCTCTGGGTCCAAAAATATCCGTACCTATGCGCACCATGGTAGCCCCATGCCGCACCGCCACCGGCCAGTCCCCAGACATGCCGATGGAAAGCTGGTCAAAGCTCTCTAACCAGGGGAAGTCCTCCGGCCTCTGCTCATATGCCGCACGAATGTGTGCGTACAACGCCTCAATCTTAGCAAAATCCCTTTCCACCACAGCCATATCTTCCGTATTAGTAGCCATACCCATGAGCCCCCTTATGCGAACACCATTCTGGTGAACAAAACACCCCACTTTTTGTGCACCAGATGGCATAATTTGGGATCTGGTGAACAAAACACCCCCATTTTTGTGCACCAGAAGGTCTTTTTGTGATTCTGGTGAACAAAACACCCCACTTTTTGTGCACGTATCATCATCTATGCACAGTGAAGAGGGTGTGTCCTCTGAAACCTGTGGCCGCCCATGGCCACATGAATGGGAGGGGCCCGCGAGCTCACGAGAGAGAGACGAAGCGAAGCAAAGGGTTTCGATTTCCTCCTCTGTGAACCCCTGCTTGGTTTCCTCTGCGCCAAGGTGGAGTTCAAGGAGCACATCCACTACCCGGTTATTAGCCACGGCCCAGGCCTGGATGGCTTCCAGCAGATGAAGCGAGTCTACGGACTGAACCAGGGTCACATACGGGAGAACCAGCTTGAGTTTATTGGTCTGGAGGTGGCCGATGAAATGCCAGCGGATATCGGCAGGAAGGAGGGGGACTTTGGCGGCAAGTTCCTGGGGACGGTTTTCCCCAAAGTCCCGCTGACCGGCGTCATAGGCCTCCTGCAGGGCCGATACAGGGTGGAATTTGGAAACAGCCACCAGAGTCACCCCTGATGGCAGTTTCCTAGTAATACTATGCAGATTCTCTGCAATCATTACCGGCGTTTGTTGTTCTTCTGGGCTTCCCGCTGCATCTTCTGGGCTTCTTCCAGGCGCTGCTGCCACTTGGACTTGGGAGCCGGTTTGTTCTCGGCGGCTTTGACCTTGGCTACAATCTCGTCCGGATTCACCACCCACTTGCGGATGACCCAGGTTTCAATGAAGGTAATGATGTTGGACAGCAGATAGTAGTAGCTAAGACCCGAAGACAGGTTGTTACAGATGAAGAACATCATGATGGGCATCATGTACAGGCTCATGGCCTGCATCATCTTGGCATTGGGGTCGTTCCCGGCCGTTTGCTGCTGCATGGTAATCTTGGAGTAGAAGAACATGGAAACGGCCATGAGCAGGGCAAACAGGGAAATATGATCCATGCCCAGGATGCTGGTACCCCAGTGAATGACGTCGTCATAGGCGCTCAGGTCCTCGGCCCAGAGGAACGGCTGCTGACGCAGTTCGATGGAAGCCGGGAAGAAGCGGAACATAGCCCAGAGGATAGGCATCTGCAGCAACATAGGCAAGCAGCCGCCCATGGGTGACACACCCGCCTTCTTGTACAGGTCCATGGTCTCCTGCTGCTTTTTCATGGCATCTTCCTGCTTGGGATACTTCGCGTTGATCTTTTCCATGAAAGGCTTCAGGGCCTGCATCTTGGCGCTGGAAGAATAGCTCTTGTAGGCAAACGGGAGCACCACAATCTTGATGAAGATGGTCATCAGGAGGATGATGATGCCAAAGTTGGCTATCCCCTTGTGCAGCCAGTCGAACAGCGGGATAATTACCCACTTGGTAAAGTAGCCGATAATCTTACCGCCCAGGGGAATCACCTTCTCGTAGGAATGGCCATAGGCCTTGAGGCCCTTGTAGTCATTAGGGCCGAAGTAGAACTCGAAGGGAACGTCTACGCGCTCGGCCGACGGATTGATATCGGCCCTCAGCTGCGCCGAGCAGTGCATGAGGTCCTCCCCGCCCTTGGGCAGGAAATCGATGGCGAATTCGCCGTAGCTGAAGTTCCCGGGAGCGCGCATGATGGCGCTGAAGAACTGCTGCTGGAAGGCAAACCACTCGATGTTGTTGTTAAAGCGCTTGTCTCCCTTTCGGCCGTTGCCGATGTTGCCGGGCTTGCTGTCGTCGGGGAAATAGTAGTTGAGGCGGGAATACTGGGTCTCGTTCTTGTAGCCCTTCTCCATGCGGGGAATCACAGCATCGAAGTCTACGTCAATGCTGTTCACATTGCGCGGCATCAGGTGCCCCATGCCCACGAAGGACACTACCTGGTTGAGGGAATAAGAGTCCGGAACCAGGGTGTATTTTTGTTCGATGTAACCGCCGGCGCCAAAGGGCAGACGCATCACCACCGTGCTGTCCGAAGAAGCCTCCGGGACATACTGGAAGTTGAATTTGCGCGTATCGATGGCCGTGGGAGCATACACTACATAACCCAGCTGGGATTTACCCTCCTGCAGCAGGTACAGGGGCTCTTTACCATAAGTATAGTAATCTTTTACCAGAACGGAGAGCGGCTGGGCTCCCTTGGTGGTGAAGACTACCTTGAGCTTTTCATTCTCCAGGCTCACCTGCTGTGCGTCGGCGCGGGCCGCCGCGTTGAGCAGGGTATCGGAATACACGGGAGCTACCGGAGCCACGGGAGCAGCGGCAATGGAATCGGCCGCAGCGGCCGCCTCGGGGTGCTGGGCACGCCAAGCGCTGTCCAACTGCCACTGGGCATAAGCTTCGGCGGCGGCAATGGAATCCAACTGGGCCTGGTAGGCCTGCTGCTTTTTCACCTGATGGCTCTGGTACCCGAAGAAGCCCATCATGATGAGGGCTATGAGTACAAAGCCGATGATTGAATTCTTGTCCATAGGCTATTCCTGATTCTCCTGCGCTTCCTTGGCACGGATCTGGGCCTTGAGCTCTTCCAGCTTGGCCTTGGCAGCATCGATGCGCTCCTGCATCTGGGCCTTGAGTTTCTCGGCGCCTTTGGACAGGCCGAAGAAGCCGATGTTGTTCTCGTAGGTCTGGATCTCCTGCTGGAGCTGGGTGAACTGCTCCTTGAGTTTGTCTTTCTCGGACAGGGGACGACGCTCGGCGCCACGGGCATTGCCACGCTCGCGACGGGGACCGCGGCCTCCGAAATCCGGGAACTTGGCAGCCATAGCTTCACGGTATGCGGCGGTAATGGCTTCCTTTTCCTTCATGGGCACAAAGCCGATGGCGTTCCACTTTTCGGCGAATTCCTTGGCCTTGGCGGTGTCGGCGGCTGCATCTGCGCTCTCGTAAGCCTTGATTTCCTCGATGAGAGCCTTTTTGGCAGCCAGGTTGGCCGAGAAACTGCCCTGACCGGCGGGACGGTTGTCACGAGCAGTGAAAAAGGCATCGCAGGCGGCGCGGAAACGCTTCCAGATTTGCTCGCTCTTCTTGCGCGGAACGGCACCAATCTCCTTCCACTGCTTCTGCAGCTCGATGAGACGCTCACCGGTGGCCTTCCAGTCCGTGCTGTCCTTGAGAGATTCGGCCTCCTCGATGATGGCCATCTTCTTGGCCAGGTTCTCGTTCATGGAATCCTTGAACTCGGAGAAGGAGGCACGCTTGCGCTCGAAGAACTTGTCGCAGGCGGCGCGGAAGCGCTCGTACACCTTCTGGTTCTCCTTGCGGGTAGCGAAGCCAATCTCACGCCACTTGGCCTGGATCTGTTCGATTTCCTTGCTCAGGGTGTTCCACTCCGTGGAGGAGGTGATTTCCTTATTGGCGATGGCCTCTACTTGCTCGCAGAGGGCCTGCTTGGCTTTGAGATTCTCGGCCTGCTGCTCCTTAAGGCCCTCGAAATGGGACTGGTAGCGCTTGTTGATGACCGAGGTGGCGGCGCGGAAGCGCTCCCAGATGGCATCGCGGTACTCCTTGGCCACGGGGCCCAGATCCTTCCACTGCTCGTGGAGTTTCTGGAGTTCCTTGAAGGCCTCTACCACATTGTCGTCCCCGGCCAGTTTCTCGGCCAGTTCGCAGAAGGCGGTTTTGGCTTCCAGGTTCTTTTTGAAGTCCAGATCCCGGAGCTCACGGTTGATGTCTACCAGGTCATAGAACTTGGTCACGTAAAGCTGATAGGTGTCGTTGACATCCCGGAAGTTCTGCTGGGGCACGGGACCTGTCTCGCGCCAGCGGTTCTGGATATCCCGGAACTTGGGAAAGGCCTCTTTCATGTCTCCGGGCTCTTCTATCAGGACTTTCAGTTCCTCGATGATGGCCTGCTTCTTTTGCAGGTTCTCTTCCCGCAGGGCATCCTGCTCGCGGTTGTATTGGGCCCGTTCCTTCTTATAGTCCATGTACAGCGCCTTGAAACCGGCCTCGATGGCGGCAAAGGGGCTCACGGGACCGCTCTGGAGCGGAATGGTAGATTCTGTATCGGGGGTGTTCTCGTCCGGCTCTTCTACGCTTGCATCCTCGCCGGCTTCGGCCTTCTCTTTGGAAAGCCGCTTATAGAAAGCCGATTTGATGGCCTCGGCTTCTTTGGACCGCTTCATGCGGTCTTCACTTTCTTTCAATAACTGGAACAAATCGGCCAGCTCGGCCAGGGTCTTCTCGCCGAAGTTCACGACGGTTTCCTGTTCCTTGGGTTCTACATCTGCGGTTTGCTGTTCTACCACAGGCTTAATTTCTTCGCTCATTACTGTGCAGTTATAAGTTTAACATATTTATATAGCTTACAAATATAAGCATTATTTCGGCAATATCACTATCTTTGCAACATAAAAACCCACCTGTATGCTGCGCATAGACATCATCACCGTTGTTCCCGAACTGCTGGAGAGCCCGCTGAGCCATTCCATTCCCGGCCGGGCCGTCAAAAAAGGCCTGGTAGAGATCCATGTACACGATTTAAGGAAATATGGCCTGGGCTCCCGCCTCACCGTGGACGACTATTCTTACGGCGGAGACGCCGGCATGGTGATGATGGTGGAGCCGGTTTTCAACTGCATCCGGGACCTCACCGCCGAGCGCCATTACGACGAAATCATCTACATGGCCCCGGACGGAAAAATCCTGGACCAGAGCACGGCCAACGAGCTTTCCCTTAAGGAAAACATCATCATTCTGTGCGGCCACTACAAGGGCATCGATGAGCGCATCCGCGAGCACCTTATCACCCGGGAGATCTCGGTGGGAGACTTTGTAGTGAGCGGCGGCGAGATACCCGCCGCACTGCTGGCCGACAGCATCATCCGTCTGGTACCCGGCGTCCTCACCGACGAAACCTCGGCCCTGAGCGATTCCTTCCAGGACGGCCTGGTGTCCCCTCCCGTGTACACCCGCCCCGCCGAGTTCAACGGCTGGAAAGTCCCCGACGTCCTCCTGAGCGGCAACCCCAAACTCATCCAGGCCTGGCAAGACGAACAAGCCCTGGCCCGCACCCGAGAGCGCCGGCCAGGACTTCTGGAACAGTAAACCTTTACAGTTTTACGTGGAATTCACCCATGTTCACGCCCATCCAACCGGCTTGGACGACGGGCACTTTTTTGCCGTCCAAATTGGTTACATAGTCGGGTGCATCCATGAAGGTATGGGAGTGCCCGCCAATGAACAGGTCGATATTCCGGGTGGCAGCCGCCAGCATGGGATCGGTGGTGTCGCCGGGATTGTGTTCCGAGTAGCCGATATGGGTTAAGGCTATCACCAGGTCGCACTGGGGACGCAGCTCGTCGGCATACTTCTGGACCGTAGGGATCATGTCGAACTCCGGGATGCGGTTGGCAATGTCGCCGGCCAGCATGTCCTTGAGCCCGCACAGGACACCGATAACGCCTATCTTGAGCCCCGCTTTTTCCAGAATGACATAGGGCTTCACATACTGGCCCATCTTGAAGGGCGAAAAATCGAAATTGCACACCACCACGGGGCACTCCAGGCTTTCCAGAAGGTCTCCGAGCGCTTCCACGCCGTTGTCAAACTCGTGGTTGCCCAGGGTAATGACGTCGTAGCGGTTGGCATTGAGCAGCTGCACCTCCACCAGACCGCCGAACTCCGAGAAGTAGGACGAGCCCTGCGAGAAGTCCCCGGCATGGACCAGCAGCACATTTTCGGGGCCGTCGGCCGTGCGTACGGAATCGATATAGGCCGCACGCTCCAACGCACCTCCCTGCCCGGCGTACGCACCGGCGCGTTCGGCCTCATTGTGGCTGTGGGTATCGTTCACATGAAGGATGGTGAGGCTTCGCACGTCCTTCTTTCCGGCTTTCAGGCCCACCCCGACGGCATAACCCAAAACGGCGCAACCCGCCACAACCAGGGCAATACGGATAATCTTGTCTTTAAGTTCCATAGCTTAATCCTCCTCCATGATTACACGGCCGTCTCCCTGGCCGCAGATGACTTCTCCCCTGGCTTCGCAACCCTTTACAAAATCCAGCATCACTTCCTTGAGCAGCACGTGGGTCAGCACCACGTCCTCCGACAAGGCGCCTATATTGATTTTATCACCGCCGTCCAGCAGGAAGTCGATGGTAGTTACATTATACACTTTGTCGGGATCTACGGGTTCACCGCCGATGAGCACACTCTCCAGCTGATGGTTCCTGACGCGGATGGTAGCGCCCGACGTGGCCTGGAAAGCCTTGGTCTGGGCAAGCTGCTCAAACAGCGTCATGAGCGACGAGCCTTTCATCTTGGCCCAGCATACGTAATTTTTAAACGGAAACATGGAAGAGATATCCTCCATGGTGACGTCGCCCTTGGGCAGGGGGACGCGAATGCCGCCGAAGTTGGTGATGGCAAAATCCATGGGCACCTTGAAATAGCGCGAGCCATAGGCGCGCAGGGCATCGGCAAAGAGGTCTCCCAGCGGAAGGTCGGGGTTGTCGCGGTCGTTCATGAGCATGGATGCCGAATGGCCGATGACCTCCTTGAGGGGCCCCAGCCGATGCTGGGCATCCATAAGGACCTGGGCGGCGGCGGCCACCGGGCTGTCGGCAGGATACTGTACGCCGGAGGGCAGGACATAGCCCTCATCGTCAAAAACGCCCAGCGCCAGGTCGATATTACTGCTGTTCACCGGCACGGACTGTGCCCGATGACCGTCCATGGAAACCACGCGCCACGTGACGGAGGGACCTTTGTCCCGGGAAGCCTGCACCGCAGCCACCAGCGCCCCCACAATGATGAGCGTCCAGGCCAGGTACCAGATCTTCTTATTGTTGTTTACTTCATTTTGAGCCATTTCCAGAGGTCTTTATAGGTAGATTTCTTGCCGAACATGAGGATGCCCACCTTGTAAATCTTGGCCGAAGCCCAGGCGCAGGCCACGAAGGTACCCACCAGCAGGACAATGCTAAGAACGAGCTCCCAGGTGGCCACACCAAAGGGGATACGGGCCAGCATGACGATAGGGCTGGTGAACGGAATCATGGAGAACCAGAACACCAGGGAGCTGTCGGGCGCCTTGAAAGCGTACAGCGCCACAAAGAAGCCCAGCATCAGCGGAATGGTGACCGGAATCTGCAGCTGGGAGCTGTCACCCTCGTTCTCTACCCCGGAGCCGATGGCCGCGAAGAGCGACGCATACAGCAAATAGCCGAAGATGAAGAAGAAGAGGAAGGCGATGCCGATCTGGGCCAGGTTGATTTTGCCCAGGGTCTGCGTAATTACCTCCATGCCCGTAGGTTCACCGGCTGTCACGGCCGTAGTATCCGTAGCGGCGGCAAGAGCGCTGTCCAGGTCAATGTCACCGGCATGTACCCCGCTGGGGGTAGCCATCTGCTCCATCATTTCGGTGGTAGAATCGTCTGAGAACAGGCCCATCATCTTGTCCTTGCCGATAATGCCCATGGCAGTACCCAAAAGGATACCGGTGAGCAGAATCCACAGCAGGAACTGCGTGAGGGCCACCAGGGCCACGCCGATGATCTTGCCGAACATGAGTTCGCTGGCCTTCACGGAAGACACAAGCACCTCTACCACGCGGGAGCTCTTTTCCTCGATGACAGAGCTCATGACCATGCCGGAGAAGAGGGCGATGAACATATAGATGGCCATGCCCAGAATCATGGACAGCGCCATGTAAATACCGGATTCCGAGATGGTTTCCTTGCCACTCTCATCTACAGTATAAGTGCGGAGTTTTACATTGGATTTTACCCCCGCCATAATCTCTTCCAGGTTGGCAATGCCGGACTGCTCGATGCGATAGGCCTCTACGGCGTCGTTGATACGGCCCTGAATCATGCTGCCGGTATCCATGCCAAGCGGCTTCTCGCTGTAGGCATCGGCCTTTACCGAAAGGGTCTCGGGATCCAGCGCAGAGACGCTCAGGAGCACATCTATGCCGGCCGATTTGAGGTCGGCCTTTAAGCTGTCCACGTTCACTGCAGCGCCCAGGTCGATATAATGCGTAACGTCATTGTCCTCCAAATAAGGCAGGACAATACCGCTGCGGTCTACCACGCCCACCTTTTTGGCTTCCTCCTTGGTGCCCATCATGATAATGGACGGCAGGATGCAGATGGCGGCAAAGAAAACCGGTGCCAGGAAAGTAATGAGAAGGAAGCTCTTTTTCTTAACTTTGTTAAGATACTCGCGCTGAATGATGATGCCTAATTTCTTGAAATTCATAGCCTATTCCTCCTCTTTTACCAGTTTGATAAAGATGTCGTTCATGCGCGGAATCACCTCCTTGAAGGAGTTGATGGTATAGTCCTTGGCCAGAAGGTCGTGCAGCGTAGGGTTCACCTGGGGGCGGGCCACCACAATGGTCTTGCGGGCCAGGGTGTCGTCGGTGTACTCGATTTCCACGTTATCCTCCCCGTGCTGGCGGCGGATTTCCTCTGTGCCGCCGGTGACCACCAACTTACCGTGGTTGATGAGGGCGATGTTCTCGCAGAGTTCCTCCACGCTCTCCATGTTGTGGGTAGAGAGGATGATGGTGGCACCTTCCTCCTTGAGGCGCAGAATCTCCTTGCGAATGAGGTCCACGTTCACCGGGTCAAAGCCGGAGAAAGGCTCATCCAGGATCATGAGGGCCGGTTTGTGCACCACGGTGGTGATAAACTGCACCTTCTGGGCCATACCCTTGGAAAGCTCTTCCACCTTCTTGTTCCACCAGTCGGCAATGTCAAAGCGGACGAACCACTTCTTGAGCTCCATGGCGGCCTCACGGGCGCTCATGCCCTTGAGCTGGGCCAGGTACATAGCCTGGTCCCCTACCTTCATCTTGCGGTACAGGCCGCGCTCTTCCGGCAGATAACCGATGCGGGCCACGTCGGCCTCCGTGATGGGGTGTCCCTGGAACAGGACCTCTCCCTCACTGGCGATGGTAATGCGGTTGATGATGCGGATGAGGGTACTCTTACCCGCACCGTTGGGGCCCAGCAGGCCGAAGATTTTGCCCTCCGGAATATCCAAAGAGACGTGGTCCAACGCCACTTTGGGACCGAAGGTCTTGCTTACATTTTTGACTTCAATGATTGCCATATCAATAAAAGTTTTGGCAAATATAGTAAATAATTATTGTTTTGCAATATCAAACGCAAAGAATTTTTGTCACCAGCTCCATGAACAGTTCGGAGGGGCTGGATTCCCCGGCTTCGCCGCCTTTTCCCTTGTAATCGTAATCGCACAGGAGGGAAATAATGGCCGAGCACTGGTCCAGGCGGTAATTGCGCACCGCGGCATCGTACTCTTTAAGGAAGTAGGGATTCACGCCCAGAACTTTGGCTGCATCGGCCGGGGCCGGGCGGGTGGGCAGCAGGGCATGATACTTGAGAATGCGGCTGAAGTGCGTAAACAGGGGCGCCACCACCATGGGAAGGGCAAAACGCGGCGCCTCGCCGATATGGGCGGCTATCTTGAGCGCCTGCGGCGCCTGGCGGTAGCTCAGGCACTTGGTGAGCTCGAAAACGCTGAACTGCCGGCTGATGCCTACATTCTTTTCTATATCGGCAACCGACACCTCCTGAATGCCTTCCGGGAGGTTCTTGAGCATTTTGTCGGTCTCTATAGCAATCTTTCCCAAATCGGTGCCGGCTTGCTCGGCCAGCAGACGGGCGGCTTCCGGGTGGATGCGCAGTCCCCTGCCCTCGTAATAGGTAGAGATCCATTGAGGCAGCTCATAATCCCTAAGCGCATTGGATTCTACCACTACACCCGTTTTGAGGACGGTTTTGTACAGCGATTTGCGTTTATCGGCCGATGCGCCGTGCATCAGGATTACAAGCACGGTGCTGTCCAGCGGCTGCTGGCAATAGAGCGCCAGCTCCTCCAGCGACTTCATCTGCTGGGCCTCCTTGACCACCACCAGCTGCCTGTCGGCCATCATGGGGAAGCGGCGGGCGGCGGTGATGACGGTATCGGCGTCTACGTCGGCGCCGTAGCAGATGGTCTCGTTAAAGTCCTTTTCCCAGTCCTGCAAGCAATGGTCTATGATGGCATCGCAAACCAGATCCGGGTAATAGGGTTCTTCTCCCATGAGCAGGTATACATACTTGAAGATGCCGCTACGGACATCTTCAAGTATGCTTTGGACCTGTCTGTGGGTCTCTATGTAGGATTTCCCGGCCACCTATTTGGCGAATTTCTTTTCCTTGGCGCGGACAATCTTTTCCTTGAGGGCATCGGCGGCCTCTGTAACGGCATCCTCGAAGGTGCGGGCGTTACGCTCGATAATCAGGTCCTCGCCGGGCATGTGGGTTTGGAGTTTGACACACTTGTTCTCGGCTTCTGGAAGGAGGCTTAGGGTGACGTCAATGTCGCCGAGGTTGTCGAAGAACTTCTCTACTTTACCAACTTTCTTCTCGATGTAGTCCAGCAGCTTCTCGTCTGCGTTGAACTTGAGGGACTTTACATTAATCATGTTTGTCTTCGTTTTTTGCCCGGGGATGGGCGTTCATGTATTGTGTCTTGAGCCGTTCCACGGAGTTGTGCGTGTATACCTCTGTGGCTGCCAGCGAACTGTGGCCCAGCATCTCTTTGATGGCGTTGAGGTCTGCTCCCTGGTCCAGAAGGGCCGTTGCTAAGGAGTGCCTGAGCACGTGGGGGGATTTCCTCCCGGTGATGCCGCTGCCGCCAAGTTCTGTCTTTACCGCCCGGTCTACAAAAGCGGGATACAGTGCGCCGCCTTTTTCCGTGACCAGAAGGGGGGCATCCGAAGGACGGGCACCCGCCATGAAACTAGCCGCACGTAAATATAGTGAAATTTCTTGAATGAGCGAAGGAATGAGGGGAATTTCTCGCATTTTATCGCCCTTGCCCCGCACCCGCAGTGTAGCGCGGGAGAGGTCCACGTTCCCCACTTCCAGGCCGATAAGCTCGGCCCTCCGGATGCCAGTCCCGTACAAAAGGCTGATGATGAGCCGGCGCAAGCGCCTGTTATAGAGTTCTTTGGCCAGATGTTCAGTGGGTTTGAGCGTGAGCAGCAGCTGCAGTTCTTCCTCCCCCGCCTCATGGGCCGATTCCTGCATGTAACCGGCCATGGACTTTTGGGTATAATATTCCGGCAGCCGTTTTTCCATCTTGGGACGGCGCACAGTCCGCACGGGATTGGACTTGATGGTTCCTTCCTTTATTAAATAGTTGCAGTACCCGCTGAGAGCGCTCAGGTGCAGGTGCACCGTGCGCGACTTGAGGCCCTGATCAATCAAGTGCGCCTCGTATTCCCGGATACGGGAAGGGATGAGGTCCATCCCTCCGCAAAAAGACTGGTAATCCTCCAGCGCCTCCCGGTACAATTCCTGCGTCCGGGGGGAATACCTCCGGACATCCCTGATGTACGCTATGTACTGGTCAATCATGGGCTTTCAGTCCCATTTCGGCCGCCTTGGCGCGCAGGAACGCATCGGCCGCCTCGAAGGTATAAGGGATTTCCCCGTCCAGAACGGCGTTTTTGATCATTTCCTTGAGCTGGCCGATAGTGTTGCACGGTTCCAGGCCAAAGACCTCCATGATGTATTCGCCGGTGATGGGGTTTTTCCAGTTGCGGATCTCGTCCTTGGCTTCCACCTCGGCCATCTTGGCCTTCACCTCGTCAAAATTGTGGCGCAGACGGGCCACCTTGGCGGGATTCTTGGACGTGATGTCGGCGTTGCACAGGAGCATGAGGTCGTCAATGTCCTCGCCGGCGTCAAAAAGGAGACGGCGTACGGCGCTGTCGGTGACTTCGTCGTCTACCAGGGCGATGGGACGCAAGTGCAGGTTCACCAGCTTTTGGACGTATTTCATCTTCTCGTTCAGCGGCATCTTGAGCTTTTGGAAGATGGCCGGCACCATGCGGGCTCCCACCACCTCATGCCCGTGGAAAGTCCAGCCCTGCCCGGGCACATAGCGCTTGCTGGCTGGCTTGCCGATGTCGTGTAAAAGGGCCGCCCAGTGCAGCCAGAGGTTGGGTTCCCGGCCCTCTTCCTCCTCGAACCGGACCACATTGTCCAGCACTTGGAGGGTATGGGTAAAGTTTTCTTTATGGCCTTTTCCGTCAACGGTTTCAACGCCTTTGAGGCGGCTCAGTTCCGGCAGGAATTCCTTTAGGAGCCCCGTCTCTTCCAGCAGCTCAAAGGCCATGGAAGGCTGGCGGGTCAGGAGCATTTTGTTGAGCTCCTCCACAATACGCTCCCGGCTCAGAATCTGGAGCCGGTCTGCCATATTCTTCATGGCCTGGAGGCTCTCGGGGACAATAATGAACTTATGAACCGGCGTGCTCAGGCGGGTGGCAAATCTAATAGCCCGCCGTCGGAATAGGTCTGTTCCGGCTCCAGCGGCGTGCGGATGATGCCGGCCGCCAAGTCCCTGATGCCACCGAAAGGATCTACCAGGGCGCCATAATCTTCGGCCTGCAGGGAGAAGGCCATGGCATTGATGGTGAAGTCTCTGCGCAGCTGGTCTTCCTCGAGCGTGCCGTCTTCTACAATGGGTTTGCGGGAATCGCGGTTGTAGGACTCCTTGCGGGCGCCCACGAACTCCACTTCCATGCCGTGATACTTGAGCATGGCAGTGCCGAAGTTGCGGAACACGCTCACCCGGGCCTTGCATTTTTTTGCCACGGCTTCGGCCAGGGCGATGCCGCTGCCCTCCACTACAATGTCGATATCCTTGTTGGGGCTACCCAGGAAGCAGTCGCGTACATACCCGCCAATCACGAAGGCCCGCACGCCCAACTCCCTGGCCGTGTCACTCACCAGCTTAAACACCGGATTCTCCAAATATCCTTCGGTAATAGTCATTTTCGCTTCGCTCAGATAACAAAAGCCTTTCGACTTGCTGGGGGCCTAATCCCCCAGACCCCCTGGGTCGCTTCGCTCCGTACCTCCGATCATATCTTCCCAAACAGGGGCGTTTTGCATAAATTGCCAGCCGTCGGCCGTGCGCTCGAAGAGAAAGGTCTTTTTCCCGTTGGTAATGCCTATATACTTCACTTCCAACTCGTTGCAATAGCGGATGGCCTGGTCTACCACCGCCTGGTCCAGCGTCACCTCCGGGCGCTTGCATTCTACCAGCATGAGCGGACGGGCCGTGCGGTCGTACACCACTATATCGGCCCGGTAATCCTTGGCGCCGTGACGGAAAGAAACCTCCGAGCCCATCATGTGCTCAGGGATATGCATACCCTGGTGCAGCACGGAAATGAACCATTGCCGCACGGCTTCCTCGGGGGTGTTCCTTACGCTTTTGCGCCGCAGAGGGTCCCAGATATACGCTTCGTGAACCACGGCACAAATTTAAGTAAAATTAGCGGGATTTGTACTGCTCAAGTGCGGCTCTCAGCAGTTCCAGGGAACGGGCCAGGTCTTCTATTCTGAGCACATAGGCCATGCGCACCTGGTTGGTTCCCAGGCCCGGGGTGCTATAGAAACCGGCAGCGGGGGCCATCATCACGGTTTCGCCGTTCTGGCGGAAGTCGGTAAGGAGCCAGCGGCAGAAATCCTCGGCATCGGCCACGGGAAGGGAAACTACGGTATAAAAAGCACCCTGTGGCATGGGCGAGCACACGCCCGGAATGGCGTTAAGACCCTTGATAAAGAAGTCCCGGCGGGCCTTGTATTCCTCGAAGCACGCGCGGGCATAGTCCTCCGTTCCGTCGATGGAGGCTTCGGCCACTATCTGGCCCAGCAGGGGCGGGCTCAGGCGGGCCTGGCAATACTTCATGATGGTGCTGCGCACCTGCTTGTTATGCGTCACCACCATACCGATGCGGATGCCGCACTCCGAGTAACGCTTGCTCACCGAGTCAATGACCACCACATGTTCCGGAATGCCCAGGGAAAGGGCGCTCACGTAGGGTTTTCCACTGTAATTGAACTCCCGGTACACCTCGTCGGAGAAGAGGAAAAGGTCGTGCTTTACCACCGTTTCCTTGATTTGCTGCAATTCTTCCGGCGTATAGACATAACCGGTGGGGTTGGATGGATTGCAAAGCAGAATAGCCTTGGTTCTGGGGGTAACGGCCTCTTCAAAGGCCTCTACCGGCGGCAGGGCAAAGCCGTTTTCGATGGTCGAGGTCACCGTTTTCACCACCACGCCTGCCGTCTGGGCAAAGGAGATGTAGTTGGCATAGCCGGGCTCCACCATAATGACCTCGTCCCCGGGATTGAGGCAAGCTATGAAGCTAAAGAGAATGGCCTCCGAGCCGCCTGTCGTGACAATCATCTCTTCCGGCCCCACCTCCAGGCCAAATCGCTTGTAATAGCCCGAGAACTTGGTACGGAGGCTCAGGAAACCGTCCGAGGGGCTGTACTCCAGGGTGGTCCGGGTAATGGCCTTGAGGGCATCCAGTCCTTTTTGCGGGGTGGGTAAATCGGGCTGGCCGATATTGAGATGGTATACCTTCACGCCCTCGCACTTGGCTGCATCGGCCAAGGGTGCGAGTTTCCGGATAGGAGAAGACGGCATCTGAATGCCGCGGGCTGACAGGGACGGCATAGATTACAGGATTCCTAACATACGGCTGCGGACCAGCAGCGAGGCGCCGAACGGGGCGGCCTTCTGCTTGAGCTGTGACAGTTTAATGGCCGTATCTTGGTTGGCAATGTTGAGCACGTGCCGCTTGATGGCCGTACGGATGGGCAGCATGAGATAATCCCCTGCCGCCACGGCCATTTTTCCGCCGATGACCACCAGTTCCGGATTGAAGATATTGATGAGTCCGGCCAAGCCTTTGCCCAAGTTGGTGCCAATCTTTTCCACCGTCTCAATGGCCAGGATATCCTCGCTCTTGATGGCAGCGAACACGTCGTTCAGGTTCACCCGGCCTTCGGCCTTATACTTTTTGGCCAGCGAAGATACGCGCCCGGCCGAGAGAGCCTCCCCTATCATGCGCACCATGGCCGATCCCGAAGCGCCCGTTTCCAGGCAGCCCAGCTTGCCGCAGCGGCACATCTGGCCGTTGTCCAGCAGCGGGAAATGGCCAAACTCGCCACTGTAGCCGGAAGTTCCGTAATACAGGCGGCCGTCCATGATCATGCCCATGCCCAAGCCCCAGCTCACATTCACAAAGAGCATGTTCTTCTCCTTGAGGCCTCCGCCCAGGTACTCGCCGTAGGTCATGGCGCGGGAGTCGTTCTCCAGCACTACGTGCAGGTTCAAATCCTCGGCCAGGATATCGCTGATGGGACGGGAAGGATCAAAGGAATAGCTGTTGCTGTAACCGGTAACGGGGTTTACACGACCGGGGATGCTCACGCCCAGGCCCATGATGCGGTTCCAGTCCAGGTTCTCCTTGTCGATGAACTCCCTGATGGAAGAAGCCACACGGTGCACGGCCTCCTCATTGGCCTCCATCTGGAAGGGGATGTCGTCCTTGAAAGTGAGCAGGCCGCCCTTGAAGTCGGTGACGGCAACGCTGGCGTGGGTATTACGGATATCCACGCCCAGGAAATAGCCGGCATCTGGATTCAGGCCATAAATGGAAGGCCTGCGGCCTCCGGATGTACCCGACTTGCCCAAATCGATCATGAACCCCTCTTCCATGAGCTCACCAATAAGTTTGGTAGCCGTAGGGACTGATGCCCCTATGGCTTCGCTGATGGCTGCAATGCTGTGCTCTCCCCGCTCGATGCAAAGATACAGGATGGTTTTCTTTAAGAGGGAATTCTTATTGTCTTTCTTTTCCAGGAACGTCTCTCTCATAGCATAATAATTATGTACCGGGAGCAAAGATAAATAATTTTTTTTCAAAAATACCTATCTTTTATTAAGTTTTTTGGATAATTCACCTGTCGGCTCTCCGCCGTGCTAAAGTCCAGGAATCTGGGGAACAAATTCGGCCATTTTTGTGCCCCAGAATGCCAAAATCGGGATCTGGTGAACAAAATCGGTCTTTTTTGTGCACCAGAATGTCAAAATCGGAATCTGGTGAACAAATTCGGCCTTTTTTGTGCACCAGGCAGGACGGTGGAGACGAGTGGATGCCCGGCGGCTATTCGGAGAGTTCCAGCCAGCGCATCTCGGCGGCGTCCAGTTCTTCCTGGAGCGCGCCGTAGCGGGTCGATGCTGTCATGAGGGCATCGCCGGAAAGTGCGCCGCTGGAGAGCTGGGCTTCCAGCTCGCTTTTTTCGGCTTCCAGTTGCGGCAGACGCTCTTCCAGCGCCTTCAGTTCCTGCTGCTCTTTCCAGCTGAGTTTGCGCTTGGCTTGGGGCAGGACCTTTTTGTCATTTTGAGCGGGGCGTTGCGGAGCCGAAGAGTCTCTCTTCTTTTCGGCCTCGTAGTCTTTGATGAACGAGCGGTACTCGGTGTAGTTGCCAATGAAGTCTTTGACCTCGCCGTCGCCGCAGAAGACAAACAGGTGGTCTACCAGACGGTCCAGGAAGTGACGGTCGTGCGAAACGATGATGAGTGATCCCTTGAACTCCTGCAGGTATTCTTCCAGCACTTCCAGGGTGACAATGTCCAGGTCGTTGGTGGGCTCGTCCAGGATGAGGAAGTTGGGTTGCTGCATGAGGATGGTGAGGAGGTACAGGCGCCTTCTTTCACCGCCAGAGAGGCGTTCTACGGGGTTTTGCAGCATGTCGTGGGGGAAGAGGAACCGGCTCAGCAGATGCGTGTCGTTTACGGTTTCCAGCACGGTCTGGCCGGGTTTGAACTGCATGCCACTCTGGTGGTAGTAGCCAATCTTGAGGGATTCGCCCAGGTCGATGACGCCTTCCAGCGTGCCGCCCAGCTCGGGGCGCCAGCCGCCGGTGATCAGGTTCAGGAAGGTGGTTTTTCCGCTGGCGTTCCGGCCTACGATGCCCACCCGTTCATAGCGTTGGAAATTGTAGGTAAAGTCCTTGAGGTAGCATCGGCTCTCCCACCAGAAACTCACGTGGGAGCAGTTGATGACCTTGTTGCCCAGGTAGGTGCTCTTCTGCTGCGTCTCGCTCAGGTCCACCTGCTTCTGGACATAGCTGTCATCGGCCCGTTCCTTGATTTCCCAGAAGGCCTGCTTGCGGTACTTGGCCTTGCCGGTGCGGGCACAGGGGCTGGCGTGCATCCATTCCAGTTCCCGCCGGTAGAGGTTGCGTACTTTCTCGGTTTCGGCGTTGTAGTTGTCAATACGCTCCTGGCGTTTTTCCAGGAAGTTCATGTAGTCGCCGCGGTAGATATAGATGCCGCCCCGGTCCAGCTCCATGACGGTGTTGCACACGCGGTCCAGGAAATAGCGGTCGTGGGTGACCATGAACAGGGTGCAGCGGCTGTGCTTGAGATGACTCTCCAGAAACTCGATGGCGTCGATGTCCAGGTGGTTGGTGGGCTCGTCCATGATGTAGAAGTCGGCCTCGCTGGCCAGCATCTGGGTTAGGGCCACGCGTTTGACTTCCCCACCCGAGAGATCTTTCATGGGTTTGTCGGGGTTGGTGAGGCCGAACTGGTCCAGCAGCTGCCGCACTTTGAGCTCGTACTGCCAGAGGTGGTCTGTGTCCAGGTGGGCAGTCCACTCTGCCGAGCTTTCCATGATTTGCCGGAAGATGCTCTTTTCGGGCTCATAGTCATATTCCTGTTCCAGAAAGGCAATGCGAATGTCCTTGAGGAACAGCACCTTGCCGCCACTGTCACTGGCATCTTTTCCGGCCAGAATCCTTAACAGGGAGGTCTTGCCGGTTCCATTGGGCGCAATGAGCGCTACTTTGTCGCCTTCATTGATATTGAACCCAATGTGCTCGAACAGCACTTTGGGTCCATAACTCTTGGAAATATTCTCAATCTGAAGGTAACTCGCCATATCGCCTGCAAAGATACGGCTTTTTTGCACTCCGTCCTGCCCTGGTGCACAAAAAAGGCCGATTTTGTTCACCAGATCCCGATTTTGGCATTCTGGGGCACAAAAAAGGCCGATTTTGTTCCCCAGCCATACAAAAAAACGGGACCGGATGCGGCGTAAAAACAACTTTCGGAAATTTGAGAAAAAAGAGCTAACTTTGCATGTTAATTTACAGTAATATATATGTTTAATCGTGTAGTCATTACCGGCATGGGCATCTGGTCCTGCCTGGGTACCACTCTTGAAGAAGTAAAAGAATCGTTATACACCGGCAAATCGGGTATCATCCTGGATCCCGCGCGCAAGGAAATGGGCTTCCGTTCGGGCCTCACCTCCCTTGTTCCGCAGCCGGACCTCAAGAAAGAACTGGCCCGCGCCCAGCGCGCCTATATGCCGGAACCGGCCATGTATGCCTATTGCGCCACCCGCGACGCCCTGCAGCAGGCAGGCATCGACCAGGATTATCTGGACAGCCACGAGGTAGGTTTGCTCTATGGCAACGACAGCACCGCCGACGCCGTGTACAAGTCGGTGGCCAAGATCATCGAGAAGCACGACACCATGCTCTGCGGCGCAGGCGCCATCTTCCAGAGCATGAACTCCACCGTAACTATGAACCTGGGCGTGATTTTCCACCTCAAAGGTATCAACCTCACCGTTTCCGGCGCTTGCGCCAGCGGTTCCCACGCCATCGGCCTTGGCGCCCTGCTCATCCAGAACGGTCTGCAGGACATAGTGGTCTGCGGCGGTGCTCAGGAAGTGAACATGGCTGCCACCGGTTCCTTCGACGGCATCTCGGCCTTCTCTATCCGGGAAGACGAGCCCACCAAGGCATGCCGCCCGTTCGACCGCGACCGTGACGGCCTGGTGCCCGGCGGCGGCGCAGCTACCGTTATCCTGGAAAGCTACGAGCACGCTGTCAAGCGCGGCGCACCCATCATCGCCGAAGTGCTGGGCTACGGCTTCAGCGCCAACGGAGACCACATCTCCTCGCCCAACGTGGACGGTCCCGCCCGTTCCCTGGAAATGGCCATCCGCCGCGCCGGCATCGATATGAAGGACATCGGCTACGTGAACGCGCACGCCACTTCCACCCATGTAGGCGACGCCAACGAGGCCAAGGCCCTGTACCGCGTACTTGGAGAAAAGACCGTCCCCATCACCTCCACCAAGAGCCAGACCGGTCACGAGATGTGGATGGCAGGCGCCTCCGAGGTCATTTACTCCATCCTCATGATGAAAAGCGACTTCATTGCCGGCAACATCAACTTCGAGAACCCCGACGAGGATTCCTGTCACCTGTACATCCCCGGCACCACCATCGAAAAGCACTTCGATACCTTCCTTTCCAATTCCTTCGGTTTCGGCGGCACCAACTCCACCCTTATCGTAAGGAATGTCTAAAACGGCGGTAATCATAGGCGCCGGTCTGGGTGGCCTGGCTTGTGGCCGGCTCTTGAGCCGGAAGGGTTTCCATGTCACTATTCTGGAAGCCAAAGACCAGCCCGGCGGCCTGCTGCGGCCCTTCCTGTGGGACGGCATCCCCTGCGAGCAGGGCTTCCATTCCGTGGGCGGTCTGGGTCCCGGCGAGCCGCTGGAGATCCTCTTCCGCAAACTGGACCTCATGGACCTCCCCTGGTACAAGGCCGAGGCCGATGAAGGCTTCCCCTTCCTGCGCCTGAACTCCCGGTCCGACTTTGAACTGGACCACATTGTCAAGCCCTATCTTAAAGGCGTGTGGCGCCTGCAGGGTGGCGGGGCCGTCCTGTGCCGCGCCCTGGCCCAGGACCAGGATATCCGTTACGGCGCCCGCGTGAGTGCCATCGAAAACCAGACCGTAACCTGCGAGGACGGGCAACAGTTCCAGGCCGATGTAGTGGTCTCGTCACTGAGTCCCCGCACCACCATGGCCCTGCTCAAAGACCACATGAGAAGGTCCTATCTGCTGCGCCTGAGCAAACTCCAGGACGGCGAGGACTTTTTCATCGTGCACTGCCGGCTGGAGCCTGGCTGCGTACCGTGGAAAAGCGGTGCCATCTTCCTGGAGAATACCCTCATGCTCCACTTCGGCGAGCCCGAGACCCATATCCTGGATTTGCTCTGCTTCGGGGAAGGAAATCCCCAGGAAATGATCCAGAGGGCAGCCGGCCGTCTCCCGGGACTCAAGGTACAGCAGTATTGCACCCAAAAAGCCCCCGGCTACGGAATCCTCAAGTATTCCAACGCCGATTTTCTCCCTCCCCAGACCCCCATTCCCTGGCTCTTCCTCACAGGGCAGGAAATTGGCATCCACGGCATCCTGGGCACCACCGTGAGTGCCTTTAACACCAGTAAAGCCATTACATTATGAAATTCGCGTTAGTCACCGGTGGAAGCCGCGGCATCGGCCGCGCCGTTTGCCAGAAACTGTACCAGATGGGCTACGAAGTGCTCATCAACTATGTATCCAACGAGGCAGCAGCCCTGGAAACCCTCGACCTCATTGAGGGACACGGAGAACTGCTCAAGTTCGATGTGGGCAACCCCGATGCCGTAAAAGCCGCCATCGAAGGCTGGCAGGCCACCCACCCCGAAGAGTACATTGAAGTGCTGGTGAACAACGCCGGTATCCGCAAGGACAACCTCCTCATCTGGATGGAGGCCGACGACTGGCGCAAAGTGCTGGACACCAACCTCAACGGCTGGTACAGCGTTACCCGCGCCGTCCTGCAGCCCATGCTGCTGCACAAGTTCGGCCGCATCATCAATATGGCCTCCCTCAGCGGCCTCAAAGGCCTGCCGGGCCAAACCAACTACTCGGCTTCGAAGGGTGGCATGATTGCCGCCGCCAAGGCCCTGGCCCAGGAAGTAGCCCGCAAGAAAGTAACCGTGAACACGGTGGCTCCCGGCTTCATTAAAACCGACATGGTAGAAGGCCTGGACGAGGCCGCCCTCAAGAAGGACATCCCCGCCGGCCGCTTTGGCGAACCCGCCGAGGTAGCAGCCGTGGTAGGTTTCCTGGCCTCCCCCGAGGCCTCGTACGTGAACGGAGAAGTAATCTCTGTGAACGGCGGTCTTTACACCTAGTCTTTCAGATACTTTAACCAGAAACTGCGGTTGGCTTCGTCGAAGTGACGTCCCTGGTAGCCACGGTATCCGTGCATGCCATCAGGGTAGATCATGAATTCGAAGTCGGCGCCCATTTGATGCAGTACGTCAATGAGTTGCAGGGTATTCTGGAAATGGACATTGTCGTCGCCGGTACCGTGGGTAAGTTTGAGCATCACGGAACCGTCGGCCTCCCCTACCTTTACGGGATAACTCTTCACCAGCTTTAATACCGCCGAATCCCGGTAGCCGTCGGGGTTGTCCTCCGGCGTGGACATAAAGCGCTCGGTGTAGTGGCTGTCGTACAGGGCCCACTCGTACACGCCGCCGCCGGCAATGCCGTAATGGTAATAGTCCGAGGCCGTGGCCACCAGCGCCGTGGTCATGGTGCCGCCAAAACTGAAGCCTTCCACGCCAATCTTGTCGGCCTTCACATAGGGCAGGCTCTGTAGCCATTTAGCCCACTGGATAAAGTCGCTTACCTCAATGGTATTCAGGTGTTTATAGATGGCATCTAAACCAGCACGTCCGTTGTGGCCGGCGGCACGGCAGTCGGCGATGAGCTGGATAATGCCGTTCTCCCGATACCACTCGTAACGGGCCGGAGCCACCCAGCGGTCGTGCACCATAGGGGTATCGGGACCGCCATAAATATCCACGTGCACAGGATACTGACGGGCAGGGTCAAAGTCCTGGGGATAGTAAATGACGCCCGGGAGTTTCAGCCCGTCTACGGTAATGGAGACCAACTCCCCAACCGGGCCTTCGGGACGCTCCATGGCGCCCACCTGCAGGCTGTGCCCTTTGAGGTCGTACAAATCTACCTGCCAGGGGGTCTGGAGGTTGGAAGCCAGCGTCACAAAGTGCTGTCCGTCGGGGGCAAAGCAGGCATCGGCCACGTTCATGGCGGGGTTCGTCAGGCAGGTAATTGCACCGCTGGGCGATACCTTATATAAAGATTTGCGCACGTGGGAATCCCGCTCGGCCAGGAAATAGACGCTGCCGTCTTTGCCCAGGTTCACCAGTTCAATGCGCCAGTTGGGCCCATCCGTGAGCCTTTTGAGTTCCTTGCCGTCGTAGCTCAGGTAATAGATTTGCTGCCAGCCGGTCTCGAAGTCCCGTACCATGTACAGGCCCTTCTGGCCGAAGAGCATGCCGCTGATCCAGTCCAGCCAGGTGGGCACCTGCTCGTGATAGATGGCCTGTTTGCTGCCGTTGACGGGCGAAACCGCATACAGGTCCAGCGTATTCTGAATGCGCGGCTCGCGGGCCACATAAAATGTCTGGCTGTCGGCGCTCCAGAAAGGCGTGCCGAAGTACTGGTCCTCGGCGGGGTCAAAATCGGCCCACACGGTCTCATGACTGGCCAGGTTCACCATGCCGATGCGAACCTCGGGGTTGCGCTCACCGGCCTTGGGATAGTGCGTACGGCGCAGCGTCCCGTCCTGGCCGAAGGGCGAGTAAATGGGGAACATGGGCACCAGCGTATCGTCAAAGCGATAAAACGCCAGGCGCTGGCTGTCTGGGCTCCACCAAAAGGCCCTGTACTTGGTGGGACGGCCGAAAATCTCCTCATAGTACACCCAGGAGGCATAGCCGTTGAGAATGGTCTCGGAGCCGTCGAAGGTAAGGCGGGTCTCCTCCTTGGTGGCTATGTCTACCACCCAAAGGTCATTGTTCCTTGTGAAAGCCAGGCGGGTGGAGTCCGGCGAGTACGTGAGATTTACGGCATCGGCGGGCTGCACGGGGAAATCGGCATACTTCTCCAGCGCCTGCACGCCCTCGTTGCGGACGCTGCGCTCCAGGCGCTTATTCACGGTATAGCTGAAACCGTCGGTGTAGCTGCCGTCATAGGAGAATACCACCTCCTTGCCGCTCAGCCATTTGTAATACCGGGGAAGGTCCTGTGCCTGGACGCTCATGCTCAGCAGCAGCGCCACAGCGGAGTACATCAATGCTTTCATAGGAATAAACTGTCTTTGAAATTGACCAGGTACACTTTTTCCACCGCCCGGGTAAGCGCGGTGTACAGCCAGCGGAGGTCGTCCTCTACCAGCACGTCCTGCCAGAATGGATTGTCGATGAATACACAGCGCCACTGTCCGCCCTGGGCCTTATGGCAGGTGACGGCGTGGGCATATTTGATTTGCAGCGCGCTATAGAAGGGATCGGAGCGCACGGCCTCGTAGCGTTTTTTCTTGGGGGTAATGTGGGCATAGTCGGCCGATACGCCCTGGTACAGCGCCTGGGACTGCTCATAGCCAAGGGACGGGCTGTCACTTTCCAGGGTATCCAGCAGCACTTTCATCTCCACTTCCTGGTTGTCGTAGTCGGGGAAGGCCAGGCAGGCATCGGCGAAATGCAGGCCGTAGCGTTCCTCGAAATGCTTGATCCACACCAGGGTGGCAATATCGCCGTTGGCAATGAAATCGGCCCCGTCCAGGGTGGCCTGGTAGCAGTTTTTGACCACCATCAGCTTTTCCCCTTTCACCAGCCGTTCCTCCCGGTACAGCACCTGGGCGCGGATGCCGGCATTGTATCGGCCGGCGCGCTTGTTGGAGCGGCACAGCACGGCCACGTCGTCCTCTCCATAACGGGCATAGGCGTCGGAGAGGGTTTCCAGGAGCTCGCCGCCCGTGATACGCTCAACGTCCGGAAAGGCTTTGAGCCCCAGGCCGCTCAGCGGAATGCCGCTGCAAGGAAGGAGGGAGCGAAGGTGCGTGGCATTTTGCAGGATGCCCGAACCGGCCGCCTGGCGCACCACCGTAGTGAGGGTGGCATAACGCACCCCGCCGAAACTGTCCATGCACGCCGGCGACAGGGCAGGCGAAACTTCCAGCCCCACCGGCGGCAGCTGCGCGGCATCGCCCATGAGGATAAGCCGGCAATCCGCGCCGGAACGGACAAAGGCAATGAGGTCTTCCAGAAGGTTCCCCGAGCCAAAGAGCGACCCGGCCTCGGCATTCCCCGTCCCGATGAGCGATACCTCGTCCACTATGTACAGGGTTGCCTTGGCCTTGTTGGGCATGAGGGTGAACTGCCCGAAGCCGTCGGAGCCCAGGGATTTTTGCCGATAGATATGTTTGTGGATGGTGCTGGCCGGGCGGCCGGAATAGGCGCTGAGTACTTTGGCCGAGCGGCCGGTAGGGGCCAGCAGCACGCAGGGCACTTTGAGTTGGGACAAGGCCGTCACCACAGCGGAAACGGCAGTGGTTTTACCGGTTCCGGCATAGCCGTTCACCACCATGATATCGCCCTCATCCTCTGTAAAAAACGCAGCCAGGGAGGCCAGCAGCGCACTTTGGCAGGGCGTGGGCTCATAGGGGAAGCACCGCCTGAAGGCATCGTTCAAATAGGAAGACCGGTCCATCAGGCGCGTCCCTGGTGTTTGCGGTTGAAGATGCTGGACACCACGGCCAGGACCGGATAAATTTCTACGCGGCCCATGAACATGTCCAGGGAGAATACGAATTTGATGGCATTGGGCTCGGCGTTATAGTTGCCCATGGAGCCGATGGTACCCAGGGAAGGCCCCACATTGGCCAGGGAGGCCAGGGAGCCGGTAACCGCGTGGCCATTGGGATCGCCGAGGAACAGGCAAATGATGGCCGACACAAATACCAGCATCACAAAAAGGGCGATGTAGAGAATTTGCGGGTAGATTTCTTCGTCGTGCAGGACGCGACGCCCCATGCGCACCTCAAAGATGGAAGACGGATACAGGGTCTTTTGGATTTGCATGTGAATGGCCTTGAACAGCACCATCATGCGGTCTACTTTGATACCGCCGCTGGTAGATCCGGCGCAGCCGCAAACCAGGCTCACCAGGAGTAACAGGTCACAGGCCAACATGGGCCAGGTGGAATTGTCGCTGATGGCAAAACCGGTAGTGGAAGCGTAGCTCACCACGTGGAAAGTGGCGTCCAGGAAGGCCTGCCCCCAACCAGTATCGATGCTGCTGAACTTGAGCGAAAGGGCCGTAACCACCGAGATAACGGCCAGGGAAATCACATAGAAGCGCAGCACCGGATTGCGGAAGGGCCGAGTTGTGCGGTTCACCAG
This sequence comes from uncultured Bacteroidales bacterium, assembly GCA_905234285.1. Taxonomy (GTDB): domain Bacteria; phylum Bacteroidota; class Bacteroidia; order Bacteroidales; family UBA932; genus Cryptobacteroides. The sequence goes on along the minus strand of CAJOHK010000028.1, from coordinate 32,006 downwards.
CGCAATGAAGATAAGGCCGAAGTGCACCGACGCCAGAAACATGAACACGATGGTAATCACCGAGATGAGCGGCGAATTGAAGGCTCCGATGGACAGGGTTCTGGAGGAGAATCCACCCGAGGCGCACACGCTGAAGGCATGGCAGACGGCGTCAAAAAGTGGCATGCCAGCCAGAATATAGCTTACCAGCGCCACGGCGCACAGCCCCAGGTATACCCAGGCAAAGATGGAAACGGTTTTGTTGGCGCGGCTGCGGTAGTCGTCCCGGGAAAGGGAGGACAGTTCCATATTGGTGAGACGCAGGCGCACCGGCGACGAGTTGGGGATAATCAGGAGCAGGAACACCACGACTCCCAAGCCGCCGATAAAATGGGTGGAGGCCCGCCAGAAAATCAGGCTCCTAGGCAGGGCTTCCACATCTTCCAGGATGGTAGCGCCAGTGGTGGTAAAGCCGGAAACGCTCTCAAACCAGGCGTTGGCAAAATTGAACGGGCCGCCCCAGAGGGCATATGGCAGGGAGCCGAACACAAAAGACAGCAGCCAGGACAGGAAAATAATCATGTAGCCGTCCTTAAGGCTGATGTTGGGCGAGTGCTGTACAAAAATGAAAGGGAAGATACCCACCATGAAAGTGATGGTGAAGCTGATGAGGAGCGGTCCCAGCGCACTGTCCCCTTCGATGAGGGAGATAATGGCCGACAGGAACATGAACAGCGCGCTCACCAGGAGGGCGATGCCTACGTTCCGGGATATGACCTTCAGGTTCATGACTGAGGCTGATTATCCTGCTTGTCCTTAAGATCGGCTATGCGTTTGCGCAGGGAGCGGTTTTCTTCCGTTAGCTCGGCAATTTGGGCATTCAGGTCCCCCAGCTGGTCCACCTGGTCGAAGGTAAAGCTGTAACGGTGCCTGTAGGCCAGATAGGCCTTGAGACTGTCCAGCATACCGTAAATAGGTTTCACAAAGTACACCAGCAGGTAGAACAGCAGCAGGAACACCAGCACGATACCCATGGAAACGGCTACTGCGCTGGGAATGATGCTGCGGTAAAAACCCTTGTCAAATTCCTCGGCGTGCTGCTTTAGCTCGGCGTACATGGTTTCGCTGAGGCCGCCCAGGTAGCCGCGCAGACGGCTGAAGATGGGCTGCAGCCGGGTAAAATACCAGTCCCGCGTGTCTATGAAGTTGGATTCCAGCACGTCCTCCAGTTCCAGCGAAGCCAGCATGTAGGCCGAATAGGCGTACACCACGGAATCGGCCATGGGGATGGCGCGCCCGCCGCCGAAGGCTTCCTTGAGGGAGTCGCAGTAGTTCACGAAGGAGGTCCGGTCAAAATCCGGGAGGGTATTCAGGTTTTCATCGCCGATTACGGCCAGCATCTGGAGATTGTAGGTGTCTACGGCATCCGTAAGGCGCTGGTTCACTTTGATGTGGTGGATATCCTCGGCAATGAGACCCGATACGTAGTTGGACATGTGTAGGTACTCGATGAACGAAATGACGCTGGACATGAGCAGCACCACGGCAATGGCGCTGAGCGAGAGGGTCATCTTCATGCGCAGGGAGAGGCGGAATTCCCTGAGCCAGTTTCTGAGCTTCACAAACATAGCAACTACAAATATACACTTTTTTCTTGAAACAGGTCTATCTCCTGCCGCCTTGGCTAGGCTTGGATGACGCCCGAGCCCAGCATTTCCTGCCCGTCGTACCAAACGGCAAACTGGCCGGGGGAAATACCCCGCTGGGGAGCGTCGAAAAGAATGTAAAGGCCACTCGCCCGCATCAGGAGCGTGGCGCTTTGTAGCGGCTGCCTATACCGGATGCGTACGCGGTAGCGGCGCATCTCTCCGGGTTGGATGGCCAGGTCTGGGCGAATCCAGTGGATTTCCTCGGGCGCCACCTGCAGGCAGAAGCGGCTGAGTCCCTTGTGGGAATGGCCTTCGCCCACATACACGCGGTTGGCGTCAATGTCGGTGGCAATCACAAACACTGGGTGAGCATGACCGCCGATGCCCAGTCCTTTGCGTTGGCCGATGGTATAGAATTGTGCGCCCTCATGGCGGCCTACGATACGGCCGAAGGGGTTGTCCTTGTAGCGGGTCTTCTTGACATGGTGCTTGCCGCTGCGGTAGGTCTCGGTTTCGAAGCCGATGTCGTAATGGACGGGCAAGGCCAACTTTTGGAGCTGCTCGTCGGAGAGAGCGGCCAGGGCGTCATCGGCAAAGGGGCTCACGCCCAGCGGCTTACCGTCCGAGGTGAGCACTTTTTCTTCTGGCGCATAATGTACGGTACGCTCCAGGGAGGCCCCCGGATTGACGAGGCCCGTCAGGGTCTCCTGCTGCCACTGGTAGAGCGGGTCCGCGGCATAATAGGGGTCGAAGACTTCCACCACGTCGCCTTCTACCGAGGCTAATTTTTGCTGCAGGAAAGTAGGCAAATCCACCTTACCCACAAAGCAGATGCCCTGCGAGTCCTTCTTCTCGGCCGAGGGTAAATCGGCCTCCTTGGCCAGCCGGCGCACTTCGGGTTTCACGATGTCGCCGATGGGAAACAGAGCTTTTTGCAACTGCTCCTGACTTAATTGGCAAAGGAAATAGGTCTGGTCCTTGTTGGGGTCTGTGCCTTCCAGGATGCGGCAAGTCCCGTCCGGGAGGACCTCTTTGCGGCAATAATGCCCCGTGGCCACATAATCGGCCCCGTATTTGAGGGCCACCTGCATGAAGGCGTCAAACTTGATTTCCCGGTTGCAGAGCACGTCAGGGTTGGGGGTACGGCCCTTCTCATATTCGCTGAACATGTAATCCACCACGCGCTGGCGGTACTGCTTGCTCAGGTCTACAAAGTAGAACGGAATGTCTATCTTGCGGGCCACCATTTCGGCCACAAAGCGGTCCTCTTCCCACTCGCAGTCTCCGTGAAGGGTGGCGTCGGCGTCGTGCCAGTTTTGCATGAACATGGCAAAGACGTCATAGCCCTGCTGCTTAAGGAGCCAGGCCGCCACCGAGGAGTCTACGCCGCCGGAAAGACCTACGCAAACTTTGTAATGCCGATTCTCTTCTTCCATAATGGCACAAAGATACACTTTTTAACCGGGCCGTGCACAAAAAACGCCAATTTTGTTCACCAGAACCCGATTATGGCCGGGCCGTGCACAAAAAGGGGTGGTTTTTGTTCACAAGAACCCGATTTGGGCTATGTCGTGCACAAAAAACGTCATTTTTGTTCACCAGAACCCGATTTTGGCCGGGCCGTGCACAAAAAGGGGTGGTTTTTGTTCACAAGGGTGAAAAAACCGTATCTTTGCACATAGATGAATTACGTGGTAAATTCTTGCACCGATCCGCACTGGAACATGGCGCACGACGAGTTCCTGCTGGAGCAGCTCACCGGCCAGGTGTTTTGCCTGTGGCAGAATGCGCCGTCCGTGATTGTGGGCCATAACCAGAGCGTCTACGCCGAGGTGAACCTCCCCTACTTGCAGGAGCACGGCATTTGCCTGGCTCGGCGCGTCACAGGCGGCGGGGCGGTCTATCACGACTTAGGAAACCTCAACTACACCATTGCCGGGCCCATCGGCCTCATGGAGGATGCCCTGGACCTGGTTCCCGCCGCCCTGCAGCGCATGGGCGCAAAAGTGGAGCGCAGCGGTCGCAACGACCTCCTCCTGGACGGCCGCAAATGCTCCGGCTATGCCAAGCGCATGAGCCGGGACCGCGTGATCATTCACGGCACCCTCATGTGGGACGTAGATCTGGAGGCGCTCACCCGGGCGCTGGCCGTTCCTGGCAGTAAGCTGGAAGCCGCCGGCATCGCCTCGGTGCGCAGCCGTGTCACCAACCTCAAGGAGGCCTTCCCGCAGCTGCCCGACATCCGGGCCTTCCGCGATGCGCTGCAACAGGAGCTGGCGCAGGGCGACGCTCCCGTCGGCCTTTCCCTTGAGCAATTGCAGTGTATCGACCAAATGGCCGATGAAAAGTTCCGCAGCTGGGACTGGGTGTACGGGCACTCCCCCATGAGCAGCCATGCCGCCTCCCGGAAGTTCCCCTGCGGCACCGTAGAAGTGCGGTATAACTTAAAACACGGGGAACTGGACCAGGTGCGTTTCATGGGCGATTTCCTGGGGAACAAGCCCGCCGGCGAATTAGCCGGAATCCTGCAAGGAAAACGCCTGGATGAACTCAAAGACCTTCCCGTAGGCCAATACCTGGACGGCGTGGATGCCGCACAGTTCTTAAGCCTATTCCAATAGGGATTGTTGTCTTTTGTTCATATCTTTCTTATATTTGTGAATTAAAAAAACGTTGTTATATGACAAAGGCTGGAAAAATCACCGTTTGGCTCGTCACGATTATCGTTCTTCTGGCGGCCGCCGGGTTCTGCTATTTCAAGTTTTTGTGGGTCTTCTCGGACGGCACCAAAACCGGAGAACTCAACTCCCTCACCTATACCGGCTACCTCTTCAAGACCTATGAAGGAGAGATGATCCTTGTGGGCTACGGCTCCAAGAACAACCTTGGCTCGGTTCAATCCAAGACGTTCAAATTCTCGGTTGCCAACAAAGAGGTGGCCCAGCAGCTCATCCAGATGACCGGCCTCAAAGTAACTGTCCACTACAAAGAGTACAAGGGCCGCCTGCCCTGGCGCGGCTATGAAAGGGCCGTGGTAGACAGCGTCAAAAGCGACGGGCACTCCTTTAACCAGAGCCCGGAAACGGAGTTCAACGCACCAGAAGGCTTTTTCCTCTGATTATCAGCATGAAAAAACTCACTTTATTACTGTGCACTGTCCTAATGGGCAGCGCACTTTTTGCACAGAACCGCGTCATTGACCTTCGGCCCGCCCACGACGGGAAAAACCTCACCATGGAAGAGGCCATCTATCAAGGAGTGGGCCTGGCCAGGACGCCCCGGTACGTATTTGAGGCCGATGGCAGCGTGGCCAAGATGTCGGCCCGGCATTTCCAGGAGGAAGAAGCCGCCGAGCATTACACCCTGTTCCAGGAAGAGGGCAGCCTGATGTACCGGGACAATCGGCTCGGCGAGACCTTTACCATTGCCGCCTCCGACGGCCCAGACCTGGTTTTTGGCGAGAGCGTGAGCCGCAACGAGTTCGGCATCGGCGAGGGCTGGTACCTGTCCCCGGACAGCAGCAAGGTGGCCTTCTACCTCAAGGACCAGTCTCGCGTGACCTCTTTCCCGTTGCTGGACATCACCACCCGCACCGGTAGCCTGGTCAATATCAAGTATCCAATGAACGGCATGGATTCGGAGCTCATCCAGCTGGGTGTCTATGACTTTGAGAGCCACAGCACCGTCTATCTGGACGTGCAGGAGTTCACCCCCGAGCGCTACCTCACCAACGTGAGCTGGAGCCCCGACAGCCGCTCCATTTTTGTGCAGGTGCTGGACCGCAGCCAGCATCACATGAAGCTCAACCAGTACCGCAGCGCCGACGGTTCCTTTGTGCGCACCCTCCTCACCGATGACAACGACGCATGGATTGAGCCGCTGGATCCCATCCGTCCGCTCAAGGGTCGGAAGGACCTGTACATCTATCGCACCGACAACCGCGACGGCTTCCGCAACCTGTATCTGCTGGACACGCTGGGCTCTGTACGCCGGCTCACCGCCGTAGATGCCGATGTGACGTATGTGGGCAACGACGGACGCGATGTCTACTATACTTCGGCCGAGGTTTCTCCGGTAGAGAATCACCTCTTCAAGATAAGTGTTACGCCCGGCAAAAACCTGAAAAAGTGCAAAATAGGCAAGCCGGTTGCGCTTACCCCAGAACGTGGATGGCATAACGTGGTGTTGAGCCCGGACATGCACTGGTTCCTGGATTACTATTCCACCACTTCCCAGCCGTCCCGCGTGCTCAGGCGTTCAACCGACGGCAAAGTGACCGAAGAACTGTTTGCCGGAGAGGATCCTTTGGCCGATTATGCCTCCTGCGCTGTAGAACTGGGGACCGTCCCCAGCGCCGACGGCCAGTACGAGAATTATTATCGGCTCATCTATCCCAAGGACTTTGACCCTTCGCAGAAGTACCCCGTCATCCTCTATGTGTATGGCGGCCCGCACAGCCAGCTGGTGCAGGACAAGTGGCTGGGCAACATCCGCATGTGGGAAATGCTCATGGCACAAAAGGGCTATCTGGTGTTCATCCAGGACAACCGCGGCACCGAGAACCGGGGCGCCGCGTTTGAGAAGGCCATCAACCGCCAGTGCGGCCAGGCCGAGATGGCCGACCAGATGGTGGGCATCAACTGGCTGCGCTCACTCCCCTATGTGGACGGGGAGCGCATCGGCGTGCACGGTTGGAGCTACGGCGGATTCATGACCATCAGCCTCATCACCAACTACCCGGATGTATTCAAAGTGGGCGTAGCCGGCGGCCCCGTAATTGACTGGAAGTGGTACGAGATTATGTACGGAGAGCGCTACATGGACACCCAAGAGACCAACCCGGAAGGCTTCGAACAGGTTTCGCTGATGAATAAGGCCAAGGATCTCAAGGGACACCTCCTCATTTGCCAGGGCGCCATAGACAACACCGTGGTGTGGCAGCACAGCCTGAGTTTTATCCAGCAATGCATCAACCTGGAAATTCCCGTAGACTACTTCCCCTACCCCGTGGCCCAGCACAATGTCTTCGGCCGCAACCGCATCCACCTTATGGACAAGGTCACGCAGTACTTTGAGGATTACCTGTAAAAAAAGATTTGCAGAATAAGATATTTCTCTCTATCTTTGCAGTCCTTTTGAGGGCATAGCTCAGTTGGTTTAGAGCGCTTGCTTGACAGGCAAGAGGTCCGCAGTTCAAATCTGCGTGTCCTCACGAAAGAAAATCAGACACTTACAGATTGTAGGTGTCTGATTTTTTACCCCTCCCACCTGTTCACCTAACACACTGATAATCAATCACTTCTAGATATTCAGTCCGGCTATTTGCCGGACTGCTTTTCTGTAAAACGCACAGCATCAATCAGTTAACTGATCGAACTAATTTCCTGTTTCCTTCCCCAAATGCTCGTTTCCATGTCCAGCGTCCCACCGGCTGGACCGTTGGGAAAGGATTTTATGCCGGAAACTGGGCTGCGGACACCAAAAGGCCGTTCTGGTGTCCGGGCCGTAGATTTTGGGGCGCCGGGACACCAATTTGGCGTTTTGGTGTCCACTTCCTAGCCAGGGGAAAGGTATTTTCACTATTTTTGTACAGAAACTTGAGGTAACCACCATTATGAAGAAAGTATTAGTATTTCTGACGTTGTCCCTGCTGTGCTTCGGCAGCCGGGCGCAGGATATGGTTCCCAGCTACGACTGGGCCAATTTTGAACGTTATGCCGCTTCCAACGAGACGCTTCGCAGCAGCGCTCCGCTGGCTGTGATCATGGGAGATTCCATCACCGACGGATGGTTTGACGCCGATCCAGTTTTCTTCACTGGGAACAGGATTGTGGGCCGCGGTATCAGCGGGCAGGTCACGGCACAAATGCTAGTACGGTTCCGCCGTGATGTGCTGGACCTCGCGCCTCAATACGTCGTCATCCTGGGCGGCATCAATGACATTGCGCGCAATCTGGGATATATCTCCCTGGAGAACACCCTGGGGAATATCGCTTCCATGTGCGAGCTGGCGGTCACCCATGGCATTCTGCCGGTTCTTAACACCCTGATTCCGACGGAAGGTTTCCCCTGGCGCAAAGGGCTTACCGGTGTTCCGGAGCAGATTCATACGTTCAACCAGGCCCTCCGCACCTATGCCCGGGACAATGGCTTTCTTCTTATCGACCTGGCCTTTTTGATGGCCGATGAAAATGGCGTTCAAAAGCCTTCGCTTACAAAAGACGGCGTGCATCCTACCCTATCGGGCTATAAGATTATGGAAGAAGCCGTGTTGCAGGCACTTAAATAGTCCCTGACTGCAAGGCAAGATTTTTGTAAAACAGGTCTGCACAAACTGGCAACTATGAAATTTTTGGGTAATCTTCTTTGGCTCGTTTTGGGCGGCATCATGATAGCCGTCATTTATTACATCGTGGGCCTGCTGATATGTATCACCATTGTGGGCATTCCTTTTGGCATGCAGCTGTTCAAGCTGGGGACCTATTCCCTGTGGCCCTTCGGTCATCAATTGGTAGACGGCCCGGGGCAACCCGGCTGCCTGTCCACGGTGATGAACCTCATTTGGATCCTCACTGGCTGGTGGGAGATTGCCATCTTGCACTTTGGCTTCGGCTTACTGTTCTGCCTCACCATAGTGGGTATTCCCTGGGGAGTGCAGCATTTCAAGATGGCCATCGGCTCCATATTTCCGTTTGGTAAAATCATTCAATAGCCGTGAAACGTATTCTCATCCTTTTGCTGGCGCTCGTCCTTTGCGCCCCCGTCCAAGCCCAAGTGGGCCGATTCAAGCACATCAAGGTGCTGTACCCCGGCTATTCCCTCAAACTGGACACGGCTACTGGGGAGCTGTCGGCCGTGCATTATGACACCGAGTCCGACATGCACTGGGAAGAAGTCATTTCTCCCAAGCAGAGCCACAATCATCGGCAAATTGGCCGATACGAGTTCCGCCGCACCCGGAAGGTGGGCACTTACCAGATCTTCGACACCGCCACGGGAACCTACACCACGGTCAAATGGCGGCCCACCGACAAAGACGGCAAGGAGATAGAGGCACAGGTAGATTCGGCCATGACTACCATGGTCGACGGCCTCAAGCGCTTTGTGAAAGGCGTAGAGGAAGAACTGGACAAGGCGTTTTAGAACCCCAGCCCGAACTGGAGCCAGTAGTTCTCTTCCATGGCTTTCCAGGCGCGGGCCGCTTCGTTAAAGATATACTCCGTATAGGCGTTGAGCGATGCCGGCGTTCCCGAGGTGGGAAGGCCGTCGATGGCCAGTGCTTCTATCCGCAGGACTTCCTTGTTGAAGCCTTCTTGGGTGCCTTGCCAGGCCAGGGTGGCCAGCTTATTAGCCCGACGGAAACTCCACAGGGCGCAGTCGGGCACATACTGCCCTTGGCCGCAAGTTTCATAGGCCTTGGGGAGCGAAGTGGTGCCGCAGAAAATGGGAATGCGGGGACTCTGGGCAGGATTATCCAGGGAGAGCCAGCAGATGCCGCCCACCTCGTCGGGCAGCCAGGAGCGAAGCTGTGTTACATGCGAATAGGCGCACCACGCCACGGCTACCGTCCGGCGGCGTGCGGGACATGACTCCGTTCATCCAGGGGTTGGCGATGGGGCTCACAATGGTATCGGCCGGGTGCTCCTTGTTGCCCGGAAGGGCCAGCTTCACGTTGCGGGTCATGTCAAAGTCGGTGCCCTCGTAGGTTTCCCGGAAGAGAGCCATCACCTCGCGCACGTCTACGGGTTGCTCAGGCTTGACGGAGAAAGGCAGTTCCTCCATGTCATAGGTGAGCCCCAGGGACGGAGCAAAGTGATTGAGAATGAACCACTCACGGTCGTTGAAATTCCTGCCGTTGCCGTAATCGGTATTGAAGACTTTCCAAAAGACAAACTCGCCCTTCCCGTCCCAAAGACCGTTGTCCAGGGCCACCTGCTCTACATTGGCCGAGGCTAGCATGTCCTTGCTCTTGCGGTTGATCTTGCCGATGCGGGGGATGTTGGCCGATACTGCCACGTGGTCGTCGGGAATGCGCTGCGCCACCCAGGCGGCACCCACCTTCTCATGGCCGACACCCAGGATTTCGAACTGCCAGACCTCGTTCTTATCGGCCACCGTGAGGCATTCGCCTTCATCGCCGTAGCCGTATTCCTCGGCCAGGGAGCCCATGAGGCGGATGGCATCGCGGGCATTGTCGCAGCGCTGCAGGGCCACACGTTCCAGCTCCTCGATGGTGAACCACCCGGCCTCGTTCACCAGGGTGTCCGGGCCGACGAAGGTGGTCTCCCCCATGGCCAGCTGCTTCTCGTTGAGGCAGGGATAGGCCGTGTTGAGGTAGGCGTATGTATGGGCTGCCTCGGGGATCTGACCCATAAGCTTCACACCTGTGGTATCTCCGCGGAAGCGGGTGTTCATGGTGCCCCTCTGGACTGCATGCAGGGCTCCCGGCTCATGATCGGCCGCCGGCTCCCACTGGGCCCAGGTCCGATAGACGCCGTCGCAGGTATGGGAGGTGATGACAGAGCCGTCGGCCGAGGCCTTCTTTCCTACCATGATGGAGGTGCAGTTCTGGCCCACAAATTCCTGCGCAAAAAGCGGAAGGAAGGCAAAAACGAGAACCGTGAGTGAAGCAAGCAGTCTTTTCATACGCATTCAAATTTACGCAAAGGTACGCATTTTTGGTTTTCTTTTCGCTATCTTTGTGCTTATGGAAAAAAACCTCACATCCGGCGATTTACCCAAATACGGAGGCCATTACTCCGAGCCGGCATTTTGGGAAAAGCTCAAAAAGATTGCGTCCAAAGCCGGGGCCAAGGTGGTTTACTATGCCCTGGTCCTCTTCTATACGCTTATAGACCCGGCCACGCCCGCCAAGTACAAGGCCGTGATTGCGGGGGCCCTGGGCTACTTGATCCTGCCTTTTGATATCCTCCCCGATTTTATGCCCTTCGCCGGATTGGCCGATGACTGGGCAGCGCTCATAGCCGCCGTATCCTATGCCGTCACATCCATCTCCCCGGAGAATAAGGCCAAGGCCCGGGAAAAACTGCATTCCCTATTTCCCAAAGCCGGCCCGGAAGATTTGGGAGATTTGGCGTAACGCTATATGGCCGGTGGAAAGGGTTTAAAGAATTGGATGAGCCAGATTTGTGGATGGCAGCGCATCCAATTCCTTAAACCCCTTCCACAGATAGTCAATAAGGTCCCGGCTGGAGTAGGCTTCGGGGGTGCGCTCGGCCGAGAGGACGTCGCCGGCGTAGCCATGGAGCCATACGCCCAGGATGGTGGCATGTTCGGCAGAGTAGCCGCGGGCCATGAGGCCGCCGATAAGGCCGGTGAGCACATCACCGCTGCCGCCCTTGGCCATTCCGGGGCCGCCGGTGGTGTTCATATAGCAGGTGCCGTTCGGCGTAAATACCCGGGAATGGTAGCCCTTCATGACCAGGCAGCAGCCCGTATCGGCGCAGAGTTCCCAGGCCAGCATTTCCCGTTCCTCGTCGCTCTTGGAGGGAAGCAGGCGCCTGAGCTCGCCTTTGTGCGGCGTGAGCACCGAGCCCCGCGGAATGAGTTCTCCCCAGTCGGGCAGAACCGAGAGAATATTGAGTGCATCGGCGTCCAGCACCATGGGGATGCGTTTGGCGCAGGCATCGATGAGCAGATCCATAAAGGAATTCAGGGTGCCGGGCGACCAGCCCAGCCCCGGGCCGATGGCGATGGCATTGTATCGGCCAAGCTGTTCGGGAACGGTATGGAAAAAGTCGTCGTATTCCTCGCTGAGCATGGCCGACGGATAGCTGTTCACCACCGCCTGCAAGGCGCGCGCCGTGGAATGGAGCCGAACCAGACCGCAACCCGACTGCAGGGCCGCGCCCGTTGCCAGCACAGCCGCTCCGGGCATGGTTTCGCAGCCGGCGATGATGAGCAGGCGGCCGTAGTCGTGCTTGTGGCTGTTGTTTTCCCGGTGCAGGAGGATGGGACGCAGATAATCGGCGGTAAGTTGAATCATTTCATAGGGTGCTAGAGGTTACAAAGATAGCGAAAAAATGATCTATGTTATAGGGTCTTTGATTATTCTTGCGGGGTCACAGATAAAAGAAGGCCTATAACGCCAACACGCGATAAAGAGAATATCCGTAAGCCAGAAGAAACAGCACTAGCACAATTATTTGCAGGCCATTTATGATTGTCGTGGCGGTCACTCTGGAGAATGCTTTTATTCGATTGTATAGATGGGTAAAATGAAGCGTATCCATTTTATACAAGAAAGATGCGCCCTGGGCAAGGATCTTGACCGTAAAGCCTTGTCCGGAATCTGAGCCACATTTCTGGATGAATCACGAAAAAGATTTGCAGGTAATAAATTTATTACCTATCTTTGTCAAGAAAAAAGCTATGTTAAGTTCTACTCCAACGACCACGAGCCCCTGCATATCCACGTGATAAAAGGAGGCCACAAGGCAAAGTTTTCGCTATTTCCGGTCCAACTTGTAGAGAACTACGGATTAAAACCTGCAGAGCTAAAGCTTGTGGAGTCCATCATTGAAGAAAACCAAGAGGTAATTGCAGAGCATTGGAACCGGTTTTTTAACAAGAGTAAATGACACCTACCATTGAAAAGATTTGGTTAACCGCCGATGCAGTGTGGATTAGAACCACCGACGGGTTGGAAGCGTGCGAGTATTTTGACGAGTATCCGCGCCTAAAATATGCCACTCAAGAGCAACGGGCGCAATATGTGTCCGATGCCTTTGGCATCTCATGGCCTAACTTGGATGAAGACCTGAGTTTCGAGGGATTCTTCAAGTCCAAGCCACGCACAGAACTTTACCGCTTCTTTCAGGCACATCCAGAGCTGAACGCATCGGCCGTTGCCCGGCGTATGGGCATTTCACAAAGCTTATTTGCACAGTATATCAGTGGTACCAAGAGACCTTCCGAGGCACGTCTGCAGGAAATCTATTCTACCGTCCATAGCATCGGCCAAGAATTGTTAGAGGCGGTATTTGTCTAGCTTCTCGCAGCCCTTCGTCGGGATCTGAGCCATAATCCCGGATGGGACTTACTCCCACATGCGTAGCAAGGTCACGGCTTCCGGGAGGGTAACCGGCACCTTATTCCCGGCCTTGAAGTAGGCGTCAATCTGGTCTTTCCGGGCTGGGAAGAGTTTTTTCAGGTTCTTTTTATTCAGGGTAAAGATTTCGTCGGCTTTATAGAGATAGAGCCATTCCGAAGTTTCATAGGCAACGGGCTTGTCGTCGGTGAGATTATAAACGGCGCCGTCTACGTACATGGTGCTGCGTTCTTTGATGGCGCTGGTTTGGGAAGTGGTACCATAAGCGCCCTGCTTAACGTTGGCCTGAATTTTCACCTCACGCATAACCGCCACACCCATGTCGGCCGCAACGGGATAGAGGCGGTAAAAGGCATCCTCAAACCGGAGGAAGGATACGGTGTCGATTTGCACCTTAAGGATGTTCTCCATGTTGCTGGCGGCCAGTTCCTTGCCGTTTTTGTCCAGGAAGCGGAGCGTCTGGTCCAACGCGCAGATATTCAACTGTCCCTGGGCCGGCAGCTGCCCCCGGAAGTAGATCATTCCCTGGCCGAAGGAAGGCATCAGATAATATACATCGGCAGGAATGCCGCCCCGCGTTTGCTCCTGGGCGGCCAGCGGCAGGCACAGAAGCAGGGCAGCCAACCATGATATCCTTTTGAGTTTCATACGCCAAAAACACTTTTTTCGCCGTAAATATAAGGAATTATTTTTTCTTATATTTGCAGAAGTATGCGGAAGTGGCTGATTTTCATATTAGTTCTGCTCATATCCTGGAGCATGGCTGCCCAAACCGACAGCCTGCGTCTGGGCTACTCCCTGCGCGGAAGGGTGGTAGATGCGGTAAACGGCCAGCCGCTGGAGTCGGTGTATGTTTCCACGCCCGGGAAGCACCACGCCACGGTAACCAACGCCGATGGCAGCTTCAACCTCAAGAGCGACAGCCCCATCGTACAAATAGAATTCACGCACCTGGGCTACAAAAAGCTGAGCCGGCCCGCCACCGAGAACATGAAAATCGCCCTGCAGCGAGAGAATCTCTCCCTGGCCGAGGCCTCCATCATCTCCGGCGATCCCCTGGAAATAGTAAAGGCGGCGCTGGGCCGACGAGGGGAGACCTTCTGCACCGAGGCCGAACTCATGGAGTGCTTTTACCGGGAAACCATCCGCAAGCGCAACCGCTATATCTACGTGGCCGAGGCCGTGGCCCAACTGTTCAAGAGCCCGTTCAACGGCAAGGTGTATGACGATGCCGCCGCATTGGAGAAAAGCCGCGTCCTGGTGAGCCAGCGCCGCTCCGACACCTTGAGCGTCATCACCCTCGGCGGCCCCACACTGGCCATCCAGAACGATATCCTCAAGAACAACAGCATCCTGTTCAACATAGAGGACATGGAGCTTTACAGCTTCCATATGGAAATGCCGGCCTACATGGGCGACCGCCTGCAGTTTGTCATAGCCATGGAACCCGCCCAGGAGGCCCAATACGCCCTCTTCCACTGCAAGTTATACATAGACCGGGAACTGCTCACCTTCACCCGCATAGAGGCCTACCTAGACATGAGCGACAAGAGCAAGGCCACGCAGTCCATCCTGGTGCATAAACCATTAGGATTGCGCTTCTTCCCGGAAGAGACATCTATGATTATGAATTACAGCCTCCAAGACGGCAAAACACGGCTGGAGTACTTCCGCTCCACCATCCGCTTTGCCTGCGACTGGCGCAAACGCCTGTTCAAGACCCGCTACACAGCTGTAAATGAATTGGTCGTCACCGACGTTCGCCCTGAGGCCATCCGTATTCCGCGCAAGGACCGGTTCAACCCCAAGGACTGTCTGTCCCAAAAAGCCAAGGAGTTCCTGGACCCCAACTTCTGGCAGGACTACAACATCATTGAGCCCTCCGAATCCCTGGAACACGCCATCGGCCGTCTCCGTAAGTAATCTATATAAAATGCAACTTGTTGATTCTGTGACAGTTACAGAAATTCAGTCCGGCAAATAGCCGGACTGAATTTTCATAACACACTGACTGTCAGCCAGTTCTATTTTACAGCCAATCCGGAACTACTTGGCCAGCCGCTCCTTGGCGTAGTCCAAGGTGAGTTTGAATGTCTTCTTGCCGGTAGTGGGGGCCTCGAACATGGCGTCGGCCATGAGGCGCTCGCAAATGGAGCGGAGGCCGCGGGCGCCCAGCTTATTCTTGAGCGAAGTATCTACAATGAGATCCAGCACGGCCGGTTCTACCTCCAGGCGCAGGCCGTCCAGCTCAAAGAGTTTCTCGTACTGTCGCATAAGGGCGTTCTTGGGTTCTACCAGGATGCGGCGCAGGGAGTCGCGGTCCAGCTGGTCCAGATAGGTAATGACCGGGAGACGGCCCACAATCTCGGGAATGAGGCCGTAGGCGCGCAAATCCATGGCATCTACATATTCCAGCAGATTGTCCTTGCTGATACGCTGCTTTTCTTCGGCGCCGAAGCCGATGATCTGGGTGTTCTTCCTCAATGCGATATGACGCTCGATGCCCTCGAAGGCACCGCCGCAGATAAAGAGGATGTTCTGCGTATTCACGTGGATGAACTCCTGCTCGGGGTGTTTGCGGCCTCCCTTGGGCGGGACATTCACCACGGCGCCTTCCAGCAGCTTGAGCAGCGCCTGCTGAACACCTTCGCCGGAGACATCGCGTGTGATGGAAGGGTTGTCGCTCTTACGGGCAATCTTGTCAATCTCGTCGATGAACACGATGCCCCGCTCGGCGCGGACCTGGTCAAAGTCGGCTTCCTGCAAAAGGCGCGTAAGGATGCTTTCCACATCCTCGCCCACGTAGCCGGCCTCGGTGAGAACCGTGGCGTCTACAATGGTGAACGGAACGTCCAGCAGCTTAGCTATGGTACGGGCCAGCAGCGTCTTACCCGTACCGGTAGGACCCACCAGCAGGATATTGCTCTTTTCCAGCTCTACCCCGTCGTCCGGGCGGTCCACCAGGTTGTGGCTAATACGTTTGTAGTGGTTGTACACCGCCACGGCCAGCACCTTCTTGGCCCGGTCCTGCCCAATGACATATTGATCAAGATACTCCTTAATCTCGGCCGGCTTGGGACACTTACCCAGCTTGGGGGCCGATGCCGGGCCGCGTTTACCGCCGCGCTCCACCTCCTCTACATACTGGGCCGCCAGTTTGGCGCAGTCGCTGCAGATGTAGCCGTCCATGCCTTGCAGCAGGAACGGAACCTCGGCATCGGAGCGGCCGCAGAACAGGCAGTGCTGATGATTCTTTGTCTTAGCCATTAGCGGTTTTTCTTACGGAGAATCTCGTCCACCATGCCGTAGGCCAGGGCTTCCTCGGCGGTCATCCAATAGTCGCGCTCGCCGTCCTTGGCCACCTTCTCGAGGGGCTGGCCGCTGTGCTGGGCAATGATGCCGAAGAGCTCGGTGCGGGTTTTCTCAATCTCCTTGGCGGCAATGAGAATCTCGGTGGCCTGACCCTGGGCGCCACCCAGTGGCTGATGAATGAGCACGCGGGAGTGCGGCAGCACGCTGCGCTTGCCCTTTTCACCTGCGCAAAGCAGCACGGCGCCCATGGAGGCGGCCATGCCGGTGCAAACGGTGGCCACGTCGGGCTGCACCAGCTGCATAGTGTCGTAGATGCCCAAACCGGAATGTACCTGGCCACCGGGAGTGTTCAGGTACAGGGTAATATCGGCATTGGAATCCTGGGAGGCCAGGAAAAGCAGCTGGGCCTGGATGATGTTGGCCACATCGTCGTCGATGGGAACGCCCAGGAAGATGATGCGGTCCATCATAAGGCGGCTGAACACATCCATCTGGGCCACGTTGAGCTTGCGCTCCTCGGTGATGGTGGGATTGATGTAACCGTCGTACACACTGGTATAACGGTTAAGGGTCATGGAGGATATTCCACGGCCCTTCACGGCAAACTTATCAAATTCTGTCATATTCCATTGTTTAAAAGAAAGAGACACCCTTTCTGGAGCATTTGCCCGTACAGGGTCGCGAAGCGACGCGGAAGAAAGGGTGTCTCTTTCTTTTACTTCAGCTCCCGGAATTTTTCCATGGAGATCTTCTTGGTCTGGAGAGAGACTTCCTCACGGACGCGGGCGATGGCCTTGTTGTCCTCGCACTGCTCTTCCAGGCGGCGGTACTGATTCTGGTCCTGGAGCATGTTCTCAGCCGAAGACTTGATGAGGTTCTCGGGGACACCGGCCATGCCGTACATGGCATACTGATAGGCCACATAGCTCTCGGCGGCAGCCTGAACGTCCTCGTGACTTACCTTGAGACCGAACTTTTGCATGATATAACCGCGAACCATCTGCCACTTGAAGTCCTCTACGAATCCGGGGAACTCCTTCTCTACCTGCTCGGCGGTGAACTTACCCTCGTTCACATATACCAGCCAGCGCTTGAGGAAAGCCTCGGGAAGCTGCAGGCCAGCCTTCTCTACGAAGTACTTGCGAACGTCGTTGCCGAAGCGATAGTTGGCCTCCTGCTCGTGGGTGGCCTTGATGCGCTCCTCTACCTTGGCGTCGAACTGCTCTTCGGTGGTTACGGTACCCTCGCCGAACATCTTGTCCCAGGTCTCCTGATTGGCCTCGGCGGCCACGAAGGTTTTCACATTCACTACGGTGAACTCAAACATGGGATCCAGGCTGGCCAGCTGGGCCTTGTCTACCTTGAGCATGGCGGCACGGTCGGTCTCGTTGGCAAAAGCGGCATTCACGTCTACCTTGAATTTGTCACCGGCCTTTTTGCCGATGAAAGCGCCTCGGGCTTCCTCGGCCACGTTGGAGAGGGAGACGTACACGCCCTCGGCCTTGTGGCCCTCATTGGCGATGTCGGCGATGATGTAGTCGTTCTCGCCGGCCTTTTTGCCTTCCTGCAGGGAGCCGTACTGCTGGAGCATCTGCTCGCGGGTGCTCTTTTTCTCGGCGGCGGTGATGTTAATCTCGTAGTAAGGAACCTTGTCTTCCTTGCCCACCTCGAAGTTGAGCTCCGGGGTTTGGGCAATGTCGAACTTGAAGGTGAAGTCCTCGCCGGCTTTCCAGGAAAGCTGAGGCTGATCCACGGAGGGCAGGGGCTCGCCCACTACGCGAATTTTCTCTTCCTTGATGAAGTTGTCCAGGGCTTCGCCCACCATCTGGTTCACGCTCTCGTAGAGGGCCTGGTCTCCGTAGAAACGCTGGATCATGCCCATAGGGGCCATACCCTTGCGGAAGCCTTTGATGTCGGCCTTGCGCTTGTACTCGTTGAGGCGCTTGCGAAGCGGCTCCTGGTAATCTGCTGCTGCAATCTCGATGCTCACCTGGTAATTCAGGGCGTCGGGTTGATTCTTTACAATGTTCATTCTATCTGATAATTAATATTAATTCGAATTGGGGGCGCAAAGATAGTAAAATTCCGCCGAAGAATCAACCCTTGCGTTTGGGATAGGCCACGCGGCCATGATAAATCTGCTGCAGGTAGGTTTTGAGCATGCTCTTCATCATGTTCATCTCGTGGATGGTGATATCGGCCTCTTCCAACTGACCGGCCTTTTCCTTGCCTGCCACAATGCTCTCTACAAATTGGTCGCAGGACTCGGTGGAATAGTCCTTTAGTGTGCGGGAGGCTGCCTCAATGGAATCGCATACCATCAGGATGACCTGCTCCTTGGTGGTAGGCCGCTGTCCATGATAGTAGAAGGCCGATGTATCGGAGGGGTCCCCGCCCTCGTTGAGGTACTTGTTCAGGAAATAGGCGGTGGATGACGTGCCGTGATGGGTACGGATGAAAGCCTTGATCTCATCTGGCAGGCGGTGCTCCTGGGCAATGGCCAGGCCGTCATCCACGTGGCGGATGATGTCGGCGGCGCTCTCGGCGGGCGTCTTGCCCTCATGGTACTGATGGGCACCGGGGTTCAAGCTCGCATTCTCGATGAAGCACAAGGGGTTTTGCATCTTGCCTAAATCGTGGTACAGGGCGGCAGCGCGCAGCAGCGGCACATTGGCGTCCGTGGCGCGGCCCACGGCATCTACCAGGTTCATCACCTGCAGGCAGTGCTGGAAGGTGCCCGGCGCCTTGGCCGACAGTTCCTGCAGCAACGGGCTGTTGGTATCGGCCAGGTCGATGAGACGGGTCACGGAAACCAGATTGAACATGGTCTCGAAGAGGTAGATGAGCGGATAGGCGGCAACGGTGAGGACAGCGCCCACGGCGATTTGCATCAGATCTACCCACCACACAGCGCTGTCGCCCACATCGATGAGCCGGAAGCCCAGGAAAACGGCCGCCTCCACGCCAAAGAGGATGGCGGCATTGAGGAACTGGTTCCAGCCCTTGCTAAGGCGGGTGAAGGTTTCAATGGTAACGGCACCGGCCGCGAGGAACATCACAAAGAGCTCCATGCCGTTGCCGCAGAAAATGAGCAGCGGAAGCAGGGAAACAATGTACACCGGCAGCACCACCCGGTTCCGGAAGAAGGCCATGAGATACAGGGCAAATACCGGATAAGGGATGAGGTACAGTGCGCCGGGCGCCCAGCGTTCCATGATGAACGTCACCACCGCCGCCAGCACAAAGACAAAGAGGAGGTAGTAATACCGGTTCCTGTCCTTGAACACCTGCGGGTTGGCAAAGAAGATGCAAAAATAAAGCAGTACCACCAGTGCCAGCGCCAGCAGGATATTACCCAGAATGAGCAGGATGCGGGGGCCGGAGTAGCCGAATACCTTGTTGTACTCCTCCTTGTAGCTGTCCAGGATCTGTGCAATCTCGGCCGTTACAATTTCTCCGCGGGATACAATCTTTTCATCGGCCTTCACATAACCCAGCGTGGGAGACACATAGTCGGCGCTCTCGGCGTGGGTGAGCTCGGTCATGGCTTTGTCGTACAGCAGGTTGGGGACGATGGTCTCGTACACCCCTGAGCGGCGGAACAGCGAATCCAGTGCCACCGAAGGGTAGCTTTTGGCCATGAGGGCCACCAGCTGGTCCCGGGCTTCGGAAAGCTTATACACCTCTGAGCGGGGATACTGCACGGCGCGTTTGTTCCGCTGGATGTAAATGAGGTTTTCCGAGACCTGGGCCGATCCGCGGTCCAGCTTCACCTTCCCGTCCGAGAGGACGCCCTTGGCATAGATGTCGCCGAGGCGGGAAACCAGCTGGGGACGCAGACTGTTATAGCTGCCCAGATCCATGCTTTGCACCTTTTTGATGGAGGCCGATGTCACCTCTTCCGAGTACCGGAAGTAAGGCACCACGATGGTGCCCGCCTGATCCCGTTCTTCCTGGATTTGCTCCTCGGTTTTGAGGATGGGGAAATCGAACTGGGACACGAGGGTCTCATACGGCCAGGGGGTTCCTTTCTTATAGTCATAATTGAATTTCGCGGTCCTGGGCATGAGGAGCGCCAGAACTGCGAAAACAA
The DNA here is from genome assembly GCA_905234285.1 of uncultured Bacteroidales bacterium. Lineage (GTDB taxonomy): Bacteria > Bacteroidota > Bacteroidia > Bacteroidales > UBA932 > Cryptobacteroides. The sequence continues at coordinate 11,902 of CAJOHK010000028.1, read as the reverse complement.
GAATAAGCGGAAGGAACCGTGCTTGTATTTTAGGCATCGATATTTGCATAGTGTGCGTTTTCTTCGATGAAGGCACGGCGCGGCGGGACATCGTCGCCCATCAGCATGGAGAAGGTTCGCTCGGCGTCGGCGGCGTTCTCGATGGTAATCTGGCGCAGCACGCGGCGGGACGGATCCATGGTGGTTTCCCACAGCTGGGTATCGCTCATTTCGCCCAGACCTTTGTACCGCTGGATGGTAACACCTTTGTCGGTACCCCGGCCGAGTTCTGCCGTAGCGGCATCGCGCTGGGCATCGGTCCAGCAGTAGCGCTCTTCCTTGCCCTTCTTTACCAGGTAAAGCGGCGGCGTGGCCAGGTATACGTATCCGTTCTTAATAAGGTCGAACATGTAGCGGAAGAAGAAGGTGAGGATGAGGCAGGCGATGTGCGAGCCGTCCACATCGGCATCGGTCATGATGATAACCTTGTGGTAACGGAGCTTGGAAAGGTCCATGTGCTTCTCTCCGGATTCGTCCTCCTGGGCCACGGTAACGCCGAGGGCGGTGTAGATGTTGCGAACTTCCTGGCTTTCGAAGGCGCGGTCCTGGGCGGCTTTTTCTACGTTGAGGATTTTACCGCGCAGGGGCAGGATGGCCTGGATGCGGCGGTCTCGGCCCTGCTTGGCGGTACCGCCTGCAGAGTCACCCTCTACCAGGAAGAGCTCGCACTTCTCGGGATCGTGATCGGAGCAGTCGGCCAGTTTGCCGGGCATGCCGGCGCCACCCATGGGCGTTTTGCGCTGCACCATTTCGCGGGCCTTGCGGGCTGCTGCACGGGCCGTAGCGGCCAGCACAATTTTCTCTACGATGGTTTTGGCCTCCTTGGGGTGCTCCTCCAGGTACTGGTCCATGGCAGCTGCCGTGGCCTGGGATACGGCCGATGTAGCCTCCGGGTTGCCCAGCTTGGTCTTGGTCTGGCCTTCGAACTGAGGCTCGGCCACCTTCACGGAGATAACGGCGGTGAGGCCCTCGCGGAAGTCCTCCGGACTCAGGTCGCCTTTGAACTTGGCCAGGAGGCCGTTCTTCTCGGCGTAATTCTTAAGAGAACGGGACAAGCCCATTTTGAAGCCCTGGAGGTGGGTACCGCCCTCAATGGTGTGGATGTTATTCACATACGAGTAAATGCGCTCGCTGAAGCCGGTGTTGTACTGAAGGGCAATATCGATGGGAATGACTTTGTCCGTGTTCACGCAGATGGCCTCCGGGATGAGCTTGGCAGCACCGGCATCCAGGTAGTCGATGAACTCCTTGAGGCCTTCCTCGCTGTAGAAAACATCGGAGCGGTAAACCTGACGGCCGGTAGCTTTGTGCTCGCCGTCCTCGGCCACTACAAACTCGTCCACTTTCTCACGAAGGTCCGTGAGGGTGATGCGGATGCCTTTGTTTAGGTAGGCCAGCTCCCTGAGGCGGTTGGCCAGGGTATCGTACTTGTAGACGATGGTCTGGGTAAAGATGGTGGCATCCGGGTGGAAGGTGATGATGGAGCCGTGATCATCGGTCTCCCCTACCACCTGCACGGGAGTGATGGGCTTACCTTTGGAGTATTTCTGGAGCCAGATTTTTCCCTCGCGGTGAATCTCGGCGATTAACAGATCTGACAGGGCGTTCACGCAGGATACACCCACGCCGTGCAGACCGCCGGATACTTTGTAACTGTTTTTGTCGAACTTACCGCCGGCATGGAGCACGGTGAGCACCACTTCCAGGGCGCTGCGGTGTTCTTTCTCATGCATGCCGGTAGGGATACCACGACCGTTATCCTGTACGCGGATGGAGTTGTCTTCCAGGATTTTTACATCCACATCCGTGCAGAAGCCAGCCATAGCTTCATCGATACAGTTATCCACCACCTCGTATACCAGGTGATGCAAGCCACGCTCGCCGATATCACCGATATACATGGAGGGGCGCTTGCGCACAGCCTCCAGGCCTTCCAACACTTGGATACTATTAGCCGAATACTGTTCTTCGGCTTGTTTCATCTCTTCGTTTTCTATCATTTTTCGTAAGATTTTTCCTTCAAAACGGGACGCAAAAAGCGCTTTTTCCAAATCATACAAAGATACGGAAAATAATAGAAAAAAACAAGGGGGCATAGCCCCCTGTTTTATCATTCTGAACGCAGTGAAGAATCTACAGCGTCAGCCTGGCCCCGACGGTGAACCAAATGCCTTTCTCGGCGTGGAACGGCACAGAATTGACCGTTTGGTTAAGCAAATTGCCCACCTTTAACCACAGACCCAGTTTCTCGGTCATCTGAAGGTCTCCCAGGAGGCCCAGGTCCACATATCCGGGCAGTGTCACCAAGTCGGCGTCGGCCGTATCGGCCATGCGGGTCTTGCGGTCGGTCATGCCGCCCAGGGTAACACCGGCCTTGATGCGGCCGCCCCAGATGTACATGGCCTTGAGCTTACCCAATAAAGCCGGCGGGCCAAAGGCCAGGGGCTCGTCAATGGTAGTATAGCGGTACAGCAGCCGCCCGTCGATATCCACTTTTTCCGACTTCCAGCCGGCGGCCAGGTCCACATAGAACTGATGATACCGAGGCGCATAGGCAATGGTAGGCAGCCACTTGGGCGCATCGGCCGCGTTGGAGGGATTGGCCATAAAGCCGTACAGCAGGCCGTCCTTCCAATAGGACCAGCCCAGCTTGAGGTTGTAATAGAAACGCTCGGCCATGTTGCCGCGGGCGCCCAGCATGAGGTTCACGCGCTCCACCGAATGGGAAAGCTGCTGCTGGCCAAGAAAGCTCATGAGGAAGGGATTCTGGTCCAGCATGTCGGTGTACACATTGAGCCGGTCCCCGCCGGTTGCGGCGGCCTGGAGCACCAGGGTTTCCGGCACCAGGTCAAAAGAGATGCGGGCCTCTGGGAATACAAAATCGGATTTGGGTCCATAGGAGGAACCACTGGAGCGGAAGATGTAGGAAAGCCTTACACCCAAATCGGCCTTAAACCGGTCCAGTTTGAGGATATATCGCGGGATGAGGGCCAGATCTACGGCATACTCGCCGTTTTGGTTCACCGTTTCTACGCCCACGCCCAGCTTGAAGTAATGGGCGCCGGCATGTGTCCCTACCGACGCATCCGTCAGGCTGTGGAATTCGGAGAAGGTTGAGTACGGGGCATTGGGATGGGCCAAACCCGTAAGATTGGTCATGCGGGTGCCGACTTCGTAGGCCAGCGGAGCATCTTCGTTGCTTTTGACACGACCCTGGAACTGCACAATGTGCTGGACGTTATTCATCACCTTATCCGAGCCGATGATGTTGCGGTAGCGAAGGTCGGCGGTGAAAATGCCACCAGTCCATCCCAACACGCCGTTTACGCCGGCATCGGTATAGGCCCCTGCGCCGGAATAGCGGGTACCGTCATACATAACCACACCATCCTGGATGCCCAGATTGCGGTATTGACCCACATAGGAATGATGGTTGCCGAAGACGTTCAGGCGGAACTTTTGCGTGCGCACCGGCGTCCATACCACGGTGAGCTCGGGATGGGCGGTGTAGCCCATGCCGCCGCTCAGGTACAGCCGTCCCTCGTTTGCCTGACGGGACATGGGCCTGAGCTGCACCAGATAGGGTTTGAATTCATAGGCGCCCTTATAAGGTGTAGACTGTACGGAATAGTCAAAATCCAGGTTGAATTTGAGCACGGAATCCGGAACTTCCAGCAGCTGAACAGGCTTGTCAATGCCGGATGCCTCCTGGGCATAGGTATTGGTTACCACAACGGTGGGATTCACGTTCTGGGCCCATGCGCCGGCGCCCCCGAGGAGCAGCACGGCCATCAATATGAAGGTTCTTTTCATACGCTAGTTCAATTTGCTGAGACGGAGCTCGACCTGATCCAGGACGTCGTCCTGCTCGCCGGTAGAAGTATAGCCGGCACGAATGCTTTGGAAGGTGGCTTTGGCCTGGGCAAAGTTGCCTTGCTCGGCAAAAGTATCGCCGGCCACGATGAAGGCCTTGGCCAGCCAGTAGCTCTGGTCCCCTGCCTTCTCCGAGAAGGCATAGACTTTCTCCAGGATGCCGTCAAAGGCGCCCCGGTCGTACTGGTCCTGAATGATGCGATAGGCAGCCTCGGCGCCCTCTGGAGTAGAAGGTTCTTCGGCCAGGATAGCGAACTCCTTGAGGGCTTCCTCGCGGCGGCTGGTGCTGAAGTAGGATTTGGCCATGACGTACCGGGCCTCGCGGGCCAGGGCTTTGTCCTCGGCGGCAGCTTCCAGCACCGGAGCGGCATCGGCCAGGGCGTCGTCCCACTGACGGGCACGGAAGGCCGAGCGCATGAGCCCCACCAGCGCTATGCTGCGGTTGGCATCCAGACGGGCCATTTCCTTGAGCTGAACATAGGCATTGTAGGCTTTGGCATAGCTGCCCATCTCGTAGCAGAGGGTGGCATATTGCATATAGGCGCTCTCGGCCAGGGCGCCGTCCAAGCCGGCATCGATGGCCAAGAGGTAATTGTCGGCCGCCTGTTCCCGTACGCCGGTATAGCGGTAGCACTCGGCCAGGTAGAAGCGGGCCTTGGCGCCGTAAATGGGCTGGGGATACTTCTCCAGATAGGACTGGAGCGTAACAAGGCCCTTGGTGTAGTCGCCGGAAAGATAGACCTGCTCGGCGCTGGAGAAATAGACTTCCTCCTTTTGGGCTTCGCTGCGGTTGGCCTTGCTGCCGAGGCTGTTGACATAGGCCAGGTAGGCGTCGGGATCCTGGCGGGTACGGTAGATGGACTCAATGGCCAGGAGGGCATCCTCGGCGTAGTCCCCGCCCTGTTCCACCACCTGCTTGTAGTAATCCAGGGCATCGTCGGAGCGGCCGTCGTTGCGGGCAATCATGGCCAGTTCCAGCAGGGCCTTGGTGGCCAGAGCAGGATCCTGCGTGGCACTGCGAAGCGTCCGGAAGGCACGTACGGCGTCTTCCTGGTCCTTGACGGCCACATAGGCTCGGCCCAGTTCGTAGAGGGCCTCACCGTAATACGGGGCCTGCGGACTGGCCAGTTTGACGCCTTCCAGGAAGTGAACCTTGCGCTGGTTGTCGTTCAATAGGCCGCTGGCTACGCCGGCACGGTACGCGGGGTACAGGTTGTCGGGATCCGGGTAATCGGCCATCTGCTTTTCATAGGCGGCCACGGCGGTGGCGTAGTTGGCCTGGAAGAAATAGCAGTCGGCCACGCGGGTCTGCGCATCGGCGCCGAACTGGGAGGCATCTCCCTCCAGATAGTTCTGGAACCACTTGAGGGCACGGTCATAATCGGCCTCCTTGAAATAGGTGTAGGCCATCTGGTAACTCAGGAGCGCGCCTTCCGGACGGCCGTGCAGGGCCGACAGGTTGTACAGGTCGCTCAGGAGCGTGCGGGCCTCGGGGTATTTGCCTTCCCGGTAGCAGGCCTCGGCCTGATAGTAGCGGGCCAGCTGGTTGAAGGGATCCCGGCGCTGGGTGTAATAGGCAGCCGCCTTGAGGTGCGGGATGGCCGCACGCCAGGAGCCGTTTTGCATGAGTTCGCGGGCCCGCAGGAGGTAGGCCTTCATGTAGTTGGACTGCATGCGGGGATCCAGCTCGTCAATGTGGTCATAGGCCTCTACGGCGCCCTCGTAGTCATGATTCTGGAGCGCCACCATGGCCATGTAGGAATACACCTGGTCTCCCTTTTTGCCGGTGCCGTATTTGGAGAGATACTCCTGGAACGGAGCGGTATCCCGGTTAAGGTCGAAGGCCAGTTTGGCATAATTATAAGTGGCATCCTCCTGGAGATCGGCCGAGTAGGAGCGGGCCGAGGCCTCCTTGAATGCCTCCATGGCCGCCACCTTGTTGCGCAGCTTCACATAGCTGTAGCCCATCTGGTAGCTGGCCACCTGGCCCAGGGAATCGGAGCGGTCCTGCATCTGGCCAAAATTATCCACGGCGCCCTGCCAGTTCTGGATGAGGTAGTTGATTTCTCCGGCATAGAAATAGTCGCTGCGGGTAAGGGCCGATTTGTTCTCCAGGTTTTTCTCGTAATAGGAACGGGCTTTTTCTACATCTCCCAGCACCAGGTAGCTCTCGCTCATGATGCGGGCCATGTGGGGCTGACGGTCCTCGGGCACTTTGTCAAAGAGGTCCTCGCCGAATTTTACCACATAGGCGTAGTCTTTCTCATTGAATCGGCATTCCAGGATGTAATAATTGGCCAGGGCCGAGAAGCGGTGGTCCTTGGAGGCCAGCAGGAACCATTCGGACGCCTCCTTAAAGTCCTTTTGGGCGTAGCAGATGTAGCCGAGCGTATAGTACGAGGGGGCCGAATAATCGGAATAGGCTAACCCGCGGGCGCGCACCAGCAGGCCTTTTGCCCGTTCCCACTCCCCTACGCCGAAGGCGCTGTAGCCCAGCTTGTAGGTGTATTCCGGGCGCTGGCCGGGATACAGGTCATCCATGGAAATCTGGTTGAACAGGGAAAGCGCGTCCTCATAGCGCTCCTGGTCAAACATGTCCAGCGCCAGGAGGTAGCGCACCTGCGGCGCCAGCACCGATTCCGGGTACTTGTTCAGAAACGCCTGCGCTAACGAGTGGGCGTTGGCCTCCTTCATCTGGAGGGCACAGAGGGTAAAGTATCCTTCCGGGTGATCTCCCTGCTTTCCGTGCAGGATATCGGCCACTTGAGCATACATGCCAGCCTTATATAATGCGCCCACTTCCTGGGCCCCGGAAAGGGCCGGGAACAGCAGGGAGAGGGCGATGCTGGCCGCTATGAGTCTTTTCATTCCTGTCAATTTTCTTAATTTACAAATATACGAAAAAAACCATTATCTTTGTAAGGATTTGCAAGAATTATACTATGGAACCTGTCATTCATTTCAAAGGCGCCGACATACTCAACGGAGAAAGCATTGTCATCTACGGACTGGACATGGACGTAATGCCCGGCGACTTCGTATACATTGTTGGAAAAGTGGGTTCCGGTAAAACTTCCATCATCCGCACCGTCACCGCCGAGAACAAACTCCTCAAGGGCTCCGGAGAGGCCTGCGGCTACAATCTGGTGGGCATCAAGCAGCGTGACATTCCCTATCTGAGGCGCAAGCTGGGCGTGGTTTTCCAGGATTTCCAGCTGCTCACAGACCGTTCGGTAGAAGAGAACCTGGAATTCGTCCTCCGGGCCACCGGATGGAAGGACCGCGGCCTTATTGATGCCCGCATCACCGAGGTACTGGACGCCGTGGGCATGCATACCAAGGCCCACAAAATGCCGCACCAGCTTTCCGGCGGCGAGCAGCAGCGTATCGCCATCGCCCGCGCCCTCCTCAACAAGCCCTCTGTAATCCTGGCCGATGAACCCACCGGCAACCTGGACGGAGAAACCGCCGACGGCATCCTCCAGCTGCTCCGCGGTCTCAATGAGGCAGGTACGGCCATCGTCATGGTTACCCACAACCGCGCCATCTTTGAGAAATACCCCGGCCGCGTCTTTTCCTGCGAAGGCGAGCAGTGCCACGAGGTCATAGACCAGGGTATTGACGTAGTGCTGTAAGGCGCATGACCCTCAAGGAACGATACAATGCCATCATCGGATGGTTTGCCGCCAACCAGCCCGTGGCGCAATCTGAACTGCATTTCCGGAATCCTTTCGAACTGCTGGTGGCCGTGATTCTCTCGGCCCAGTGCACCGATAAACGGGTCAATCTGGTGACCCCGCCCCTGTTTGAGCGCTTCCCTACTCCCTCGGACCTGGCCGCCGCCAGCTTCGAGGAGGTGTACGCTTTTGTCAAGAGCGTTTCCTATCCCAACGCCAAGGCCCGGCACCTGATTGACATGGCCGGGCAGCTGATCTCCCGCTTTGACGGCACCGTTCCCTCCGACATCGACGACCTCATGAGCCTTCCCGGCGTGGGGCGCAAAACCGCCAATGTAATTGCGTCCATCGTGTATGACAAACCGGTGATTGCCGTCGACACCCATGTGTTCCGGGTAGCCCATCGGCTGGGGCTCTCCAGGGGCTCTACCCCTTTTGCCGTCGAGCAGGACCTGGAGCGGCACATTGCACCCGAGCTTCGGCCCGTCGCCCACCACTGGCTCATCCTCCACGGCCGATACACCTGCACCGCCCGCTCCCCCAAGTGCGAGGCCTGCCCCTTGTCGCAGTGGTGCCGGGAATTCCCTCTGATAGCCAAACGCTAGTCCCTTTTGTTGGGCGATCACCTAAATAGCTGATAATCAGCGAATTCCAGATATTCAGTCCGGCAAATAGCCGGACTGATTGTTCACAACTCATTAACAATCAGAAGGTTAAACGAAACCTATTTTTGAGCGATTATTAGCCAATGGGAGGCCGAAGCGTCCACTTGCACGCCGAAGATGTGGACGGTGCCGCCGGAACGGACGCCCAGCTTGGCGCGAAGTTGATCGGAGGTGAGCGGGATGTTGCGGGCGGTGACTTCGGCCTGGGGGTACTTTTGCCCGACAGCTTTGATGTTGCGGTTGTTTAGCGGTAGGGCCTCCAGTACCCGAAACACCTTTCCAAATGGCCGAAGTTCTTCCGGCACAGATTCCCCCACATACAGATGCGTGTGCCGGCCCAGTTTTTCCAACCCATACCGGCACGGCAGGTCAAATGCCCCGGCTTTAAGCAGTCCTTTCCCCGGCTCAAAGAGAATCATTTCGCCCAAGTCTCCCCCCGTGGACCTGGTCCAGGGAAGATTTGGACTTAGTCCACTTTTACCCCCAGGACCTAGTCCATCAACTATGGCTTCCATAGGGGTCTGTGGCACAGTGCCTGGACTAGGTCCAGCGCCCAAAATGTAACCTCGGCCAGAAAGGGGGTGGACCTGGTCCAGGGGCATTATGGCACCGTTATCATAGACGGTCAGGCCATATTCTCCGTTGTAACCGCGTTCCAGCAGTAACAGCAGTTCCTTGCATTCTCCCTCGGAACAAACCACATGGACATCCCGCACGCATCCCAGCTGTTTGCAAACCAGCGAGATATCGGCCATGGGGCTCAGTTTGAGCAGCAACAACGGGCAGGCGGCGAACAACTCATGCAGCAATTGCAGCACATCTGGCTGGCAATCCTCCAGACGAAAGACTTTTCGGCCATCGGAAGACCGCCGGGCCGGGTCCAGGAAAATGATAGAAGGCCGGAAGTCCCCCAGAATAGGAGACACGGCGGCCTCGTTCAGTATATCAGAAGAATTGTGCGAGGCAGGGGCCAGGGCATAATTGCTCACAGTGATATTCCCCATACCCAGGGCCGCAAAATTGTGCCGGGCCGCCTGGGCCAGTTCCGGGCGCATCTCGTTGTACAGGACCTCATCAAAAACCTGTGCAAAGGCCCAGCTGTCTACGCCCAGCCCGCCGGTAAGGTCGGCTATCCGCCCAGGTTTGAGGGGGCTCTGCCCCCTATTATCCCCCGCGGCCTTTTCGCCCTCAACGACTTTTGCTGCCGCAAAAGTCCCGGGCCCGGCCGGGTGCTCTGATGAGCGCCGAGAATCCTTCGATTCAACGACAGACACAGCTACGGCGGCCTTATACCGGGCCGTGGCCGAAGAAGAGCACTGCTCCCCGGACACCCGCAACGGATAGCGAAGCGAAGGAACAGCGTACCATTCCGGCACTTTGTCCCGGAGTTTGCGCCGGCATTCCAGCGTGGTAAGCGCCAGGTCAAAATCCTCGACATGCGAGGCAAAACGGCCCCGGGCCAGCGCCAGCCGCCCCAGGTCGTCCCCGTCATGTTCCAGAATGAAATCGGCAAAGTCCATATCCATTGCAAAAGTACGGATTATTCTTTATATTTGTAAATCGGAACACACTAAAACAACCTGATATGAAATCTTACAAAGAAGTTGCTCAGAGCTGGTTGGACGGTAATTTTGACGCCCAAACCAAAGCCGAGGTCAAGCACCTCATGGAAACCGACCAAGTTGCCCTGGAAGACGCCTTCTATCGCAATCTGGAATTCGGCACCGGCGGCCTCAGGGGCGTCATGGGCGTGGGCACCAACCGCATGAACAAGTACACGGTGGGCATGGCCACCCAGGGCCTCGCCAACTACATCAAGGCCCACGTAGAGGGCGCCGCCAGCGTGTGCATCAGCCACGACAGCCGCAACAATTCCCGCCTCTTCGCAGAAATATCGGCCGAGGTTCTCTCCAACAACGGCATCAAGGTGTACCTCTTCGAAGACCTGCGCCCCACGCCGGAACTCAGCTACAGCATTCGCCTCAAAAAGGCCACGGCAGGCATCATGGTCACCGCCAGCCACAACCCCAAGGAGTATAACGGCTACAAGGTCTTCTGGAGCGACGGCGGCCAAATCACCGCCCCCGTAGACAAGGACATCGTGGCCGAGGTCGGCAAAATCGAAGACCCCGCCCAGGTAGCCTTCCAGCCCCTCGCCGGCATTAAGAAAGCCTCCATTGACATCATGGGCGCCGAGGTAGACGATTGCTACCTCAAGGATCAGCTTTCCCTCATGCTTTCCCCGGAGGCCGTCAAGAAGCACGCCAACCTCAAGATCGTCTACACCCCCCTGCACGGCTGCGGCGTAAAACTCATGCCGGAAGCCCTGGGACGCATCGGCTTTACCAACATCATCCACGTGCCGGAGCAGGAAGTCCCGGATGGCAACTTCCCCACTGTGGCCTCCCCCAACCCGGAGGAACCCGCCGCCATGGCCATGGCCCTCGCCAAGGCCGATGAAACCGGAGCCGACCTCGTCCTGGCCACCGACCCCGACGCCGACCGCCTGGGCATCGCCGTCCGCAACGACCAGGGCAAGATGGTGCAGCTCACCGGCAACCAGACCTGGAGCTTCCTCACCTACTACATCCTCAAGCGCTGGCAGGAACTGGGCAAGCTCAACGGCAATCAGTACTGCGTCAAGACCATCGTCACCACAGAGCTCATCGCCGCCATCTGCAAGAGCTTCGGCGTCAAGTGCTACAACGTGCTCACCGGCTTCAAGTACATCGCCGAGGTCCAGAAACTCCAGGAAGGCAAGTCCGAGTTCATCTGCGGCGGAGAGGAAAGCTACGGCTTCAACCTGGGCTCCTTCGTGCGCGACAAGTGCGCGCAGGTAGCCGGCTGCGCCGTGGCCGAATGCGCCGCCTGGGCCGCCGAGCAGGGCATGACCCTGTGGCAGCTGCTCCAGAAGATATACAAAGAGTACGGCCTGTACGAGGAAAAGATGGTCTACATCGTGCGCAAGGGCAAGAGCGGCGCCGAGGAAATCCAGCAAATCATGGCCGAATCCCGCGCTACGCCTCCTCAGGTGATTGCCGGCAGCCCGCTGGCCAAGGTCATCGACTATAACAAGCCAGAGGAAACCGGCCTCCCGAAGAGCAACGTGCTGCAGTTCTTCAACCAGGCCGGCGACGTAGTTACCGTCCGTCCTTCCGGCACCGAGCCCAAGATCAAGTTCTACTTTGGCGCCACCGGCGACAGCGCCCCCGCCAAGATAGAGCAACTCAAGGCACAGTTCATCAAGTAACTGTCCCATTTCAAATAATCACGGGATTTCTTGCAACTTTGCAGGAAATCCCGTATTTTTGCAGTCCTTTTTGGGGTATTAGCTCAGTTGGCTAGAGCGATAGGTTCGCAATCTATAGGTCAGGGGTTCGACTCCCCTATACTCCACAAAAAGAGATTGTTAATCAATTGATTAACAATCTCTTTTCTTATTTCATTCACACAACCGTCTCCCCAAAGACGTTGATATAATTGCCATTTTCGGTTGGTGAATAATCCTCCGAGAGCATCCTTCGGACCAAAGCATCCGTATTGGTATTCTCCTCGACACATCCATCTTGGAACTTATTGAACTCCTCCCGCGTTTGCTTGTCCAGATCCTTTCTGTCAACCACAAAGATGCATTTGTGGATTTCGGGA
>CAJOHK010000027.1 GCA_905234285.1 uncultured Bacteroidales bacterium | reverse complement strand
CACCTTCATACCGCCAGCCACAACGTTAGGGGAAATGTCACCGGCAGCCTGGATGGCGTCGAAGGCCTGGATCATACCGATAACGGTACCAAGGAATCCGAGGGACGGGGCGATGGAAATGAACAGACCAATCCAGCTGAGGCCGTTCTCCATGAGGCTCATCTGAACGCCGCCATAGGAAACGATGGTCTTTTCTACTACATCTACGCCCTGGTCGGCGCGAAGCAGACCCTGATAGAAGATGCTGGCCACAGGACCACGGGTTTCACGGCAAACTTTCTTGGCTTCCTCGATGCCACCCTTTGCAAGGGCCGCTTCAACATCTTCCAAGAGTTTGGTGGTGTTGGCCTTGGAGAAAGCAAGATAAAGGATGCGCTCGATAGCGAGGGCCATACCGATGATCAGGCAGATGATGATCAGGGACATGAAACCGGCGCCACCTTCGATGAATTTGGTCTTGAGGGCCTGGTGGAGCGGAACTTCTTCACCGGAACCGGCGAACAGATCCACGACCTCTTCCTGCTCATCAGCGGGAGCGGCTGCTTCCTGGGCAGACACGATGTTTGCAGTGAAGGTCAGAAGACCGGCGACTGCCAAAAACATGAAAAACTTTTTCATAATCGTTTTTGTGTTGTTAGTTATAAGTTGAATTAGTTAGTAAAATAATTTCACTCTTTGGTCGTGCAATTTAGCAATAAAAAATGAATCTGCCAAAGATTATTTGCTTATTTCGCCACACAGGTCCTTTTCAAGGAGGGCTTTTACGCGGGTGTTATCCTCGCTCCGGCCCATGAGGCAGAAGAGTTTTCCAAGGGCGGCCTCGGTGGTGATGTCCATGCCGGAGAGCACCCCCGCGTTCTTGAGCGTGGCTCCCGTGGCGTACAGATTCATGTTCACAGTGCCTGATTTGCACTGAGTTACGTTGAGCAGGATCTTCCCCATATCGTTGGCTTCGCGGATAATGTCCACGAACCAATCTTTGGATAGGGCGTTGCCCGAACCGTAGGTTTCCAGGATGACGGCGCGTGTGAGGGGGTCGCACACTACTGAGCGCATCACCTGCGGCGTCATGCCGGGATGCACCTTGAGGATGGCCACCCGCGTGTCCAGATGGGTTTGCACCCGCAGCTGGGCGTCCCAGTAGATGGGCTTGCGAATGAGGTCGGTGTTGTAGCGGATGTTGATGCCGGCTTCGGCCAGGGGAGGGCAGTTGGGGCTGGCGAAGGCGTTGAAGGCCTCGGCGCTGTACTTGGTGGAGCGGTTGCCCCGCAGTAGCTTGGAGTCAAAGAAGATGCACACTTCCGGTACGCTGGCGTGGCCGGTCTCGTCTTTGGCGGCGGCAATTTCTACGGCCGAAATCAGGTTCTCCTTGCCGTCCGTGCGGGGTACGCCGATGGGCAGCTGGCTCCCGGTGAACACCACGGGCTTGGTGAGGCCTTCCAGCATGAAGCTGAGCGTGGAGGCGCTGTAGGCCATGGTGTCGGTGCCGTGGAGGATCACAAAACCGTCGTAGTCCTCGTAGCGCTCGCTGATGAGCTGGGCCAGGGCAATCCAGAGCGACGGTTCCACATCGGACGAGTCGATGAGCGGGTCAAAGGTGTAGGAATCGATTCTCACTGCAAACTTATTGAGCTCGGGCACTTCGGCCATGATCTGGCTAAAGTCGAAGGGCTTAAGCGTCCCGTCCATCGGGTCTTCCTTCATGCCGATGGTTCCGCCGGTGTAAATAATAAGGATGGATGCGTGATTCATATGCCGAATAATGTTTCTGCGTTACGGGTGGTGATTTGGGCGATGTCCTCCGGCGTGGTGCCTTTGATCTCGGCCACTTTGGCGGCGATGCAGGGGAGGTAGGCGCTCTCGTTGCGCTGGCCCCGTTTGGGTACGGGCGCCAGGTAGGGGGCATCGGTCTCCAGCAGGATGTCTTCCAGGGGAATGCGCTCCAGCGTCTTCGGGAGGCCGGCGTTCTTGAAGGTGACCACGCCGCCGATGCCCACACTCCATCGGCCGCTCCTGTTGGCCCGTTCGTAGACCTCGTAGCTGGCCGTGAAACAGTGCAGGTTACCCCTCAGATGCAGGTGCCGGCAGTCCTCGATAATCTGGAAAAAGTCCTCCCAGGCATCCCTGAGGTGGATATTGACAGGCAGGTCCATCTTGGCCGCCAGCTCCAGCTGCAGCCTTAGTACTTCCTTCTGCTCCTTTGCGTATTCTTTCCCCTCATGGTAATCCAGCCCGATTTCCCCAATGGCGACGAATGGCTTCGCTGCCATGTTTCTGGCGATGCGGTAGACCAGCTCCAGCTCTTCCTGCCAGTTTTCAGTGGTTACCGAGCCGGGATAGAGGCCCAGCATCTGAAAGATGATGCCGGGGTGACGCTCACCGATGGCCCACATGGCGGGGCGTTCCTTGCTGTCGATGTCGGCCTGGATCATTTTGCCCACTCCGGCTTCCAGCGCGCGCTGCACGGCGGCCTCTGCGTCCGGTAGCAGCCACTCGTCATAAAAATGCGTATGCGTGTCGATAAGCATCTCACAAAGATACGCAATTTTTTGCTTCAGGGGTATAAAAAAGGAAGGCTTGAATGGACCTTCCTTGCCAAGTACCATTTGAATAGAAGTGAAATACTGCCGAGATTATTTGACTTAGACCAGATGGGTAAGAGAATCTCTAACTTCTTCCGGATTCAGCTTGAATACCCGCGCTAGTTGATTGACAGTTGTTCTATGAGAACGACGGATGTAGGGGAGCATGCGTTTTTTCTTTTCCAGGGGTAGCAGGGAAAGACTGGTCTTGAACCATCGCTGGGCGGTATCTTCCACCACCTTATAAAACTCGCTGTCCGGTAATCTTCGGCGAGGGGCATCGACCAGCTTCTCCTGCATCTCGGCTGTATTTACCGTTCCTATGGTTTTAAGAAAAAAGGTCTGGTCATGGTCAAATGCTTGCTCTAGGTATGCAATGTCGCAAAAGGTTTCGGGCATGAGGTCGCCATCTCCGTCAATGAGCCAGGGGACATCTTTCAGAGGCTCACGTGTGTGCAGAATCCGGTCTTGTTCTCTTCGAGTCAGTTTGTCCACAGGGATGCCGCTGATTCTTTGGGAACTGTTTCTGAACATGGCTCTGTACCCACTCCATCGGTATTTGTCTACGGGGCATCCATTATCCAAAGAATTGCGGGGAATGTAGGCAAGCGCGTTTCGGACATACCAGTCACTGTCAAGAGAGAGGGCTTGAACACTGACCCCTTTGAGTACCCTTTTCTCCAAGTACTTAGTTTGAAACCATTGAGCATAATTCTTTTTTAGCTCTTCGGCAAATGCGTAGGCTTCTTCATATGTACTTGCCAAAACACCCACATGACAGTGATTCGCTACGACGGTGTAGATGATAACAATCACATTTTTTCGGTGGGCACATACGGCAGTGTATTTAACCATGACACTATAGTCTTCGTTGTCCCGGCACAGTACGTTTGTCACTCCCTTCATGCTGACATGAAAAGGTTGAACGCTCTTGGTTTCGCCTGATGGCAGTTTTCGTATTACTATTCTATCCATGATGTGAGCGGTTAAAATGATATTCCTTTGGGTAACGTGAAACAATTGTTGAGGGTTGGTGGTGGACTAAGTCCAGGGGTGGTTCAGGGGTGGTTTGGTCGTGGTTACTAATTAGATTGGTCGTAGTCCTTGATGTTTTTGGACTAGGTCCAATTTTAGGAGCTGGACTAGGTCCACCGAGTATGGTTCCCAGGGGCCTGTAGGGCCGAAGTGGTGGACTTAGTCCAAGGGGGAAAAGAGGACCTCGGCCAAAAATGCCTTGGACTAGGTCCACGACGGACCACTTGGGGCTACGGGTTCAATGGACCCCACCGGGGCCACAGGTTCTACGTAGTCTACTGGGGATTATCGGCCGGTCTTACCCAAAGCCCTCATGACCACGCCGGGGTCAGGGAGCAGCGGCGAAGAAGGTCGGTGGAAACCACATCCTGGGCCTCGAGCTGCATGACGGCGCCCAGCACTTCGGGAAAAGGTCGGCCAAGAAGGGCCGAAAGCTGCTCCACGGTGATTCCCCGGTTCTCCTTGATGGCGAGCACCACGGGAATCATGGGCGATTCGGCGCCGAATCGGAGGGCCAGGGCCTCACGCAGCGTCCCGCCGGAACCCCAGGATCCGCCACGGCCCCTCACCGGCTTGCCCAGTCCCAGCTGCCCCACTAGTTCTTCGGCCGAGGTCACTATCTGTGCCATCCCGTTGCCTATCAGCGAATTGCAGCCGGCCGAGCGTACATCGTCCAGCCTTCCGGGCACGGCGTATACGTCCCGGGAATAGCCGTTGGCATACTTGGCGGTCATGAGCGCGCCGCCTTTGGTCTTGGATTCCACCACAATCACAGCCGATACCAGCCCGGCGATAATCCGGTTCCGGCGCAGGAAGTTCAGGGCCAGCGGGGCCGATCCCATCGGGTAGTCGGTCACCAGTCCGCATCCCGGCGTTCGGACGATGGACATGGCCAGCCCCTCATGCCGCAAGGGATAAACCTTGTCGATCCCCGTGGGCATGACCCCGACGGTGGGAATACCCGCTTCCAGGGCTGTCTGATGGGCAATGCCGTCGGTGCCGAACGCCATTCCGCTCACAATGACCGGCTGCACGGGGGCGGCGGCCATGGCTTCTACCAGCTTTCGGCACCACTCCTGCCCGTAGGAGCTGATGTCGCGGGTCCCCACAACCCCAATCAGGGGCCTCAGGCCGAAAATCTCGGCTGCCGAGGTGCTCCCGTTGAGGTATAGCCCCAGCGGCGGGTCGGAACATTCCCTGAGCGGCTCAGGATAGGCCTCGTCCTGGTAAGTGAGAAAGCGGAAACCACCGGCCTGCACCCGCTCCAATTCCTTTTGTGCCCACTCCAGTGCCTCGGGGCCGATTTCCTCTGCTAACTCGGGATGCCCGGGGACTTCCGGCCTGGGCCCTTCAAAGACCGGGACCGCCCCGCCGCACGCCTCAATGAGTTCACGCCCCAGAACGGGATGATAACCGAAGATCCGGTTCAGGGCACATACTGCTGTTCGTTCGTCTGTCATATAAACGCATCGAACCTCCCGCTAGTGGAAGGTTCGGCGCAATTTTACGCGTTCTGGGGGACAAAACAAACAATCGTAAAAAACATTGTGCGGTATCAGGAGTATTTTGTTGTGTTTTTTAAGATTTGGTTGCCGAGATTGGGAATGGTCACTGTTGGCTTTCTATTTTGCGGCTTCGAGTCTGGGGTGGGCTGGACCTAGTCCAAGGCATATTTGGCCGAGGTCCTCTTTTCCCCCTTGGACTAAGTCCACCATTTCGGCCCTACAGGCCCCTGGGAGCTATACTCGGTGGACTAGGTCCAGCTCCCCAAATTGGACCTAGTCCAAAAACACATGAAACCACGACCAAAAGCCTCCCAGACCACGTCCAAACAGCCCATGGACTAGGTCCGCACCCTGAAAGACCAACCCAGACCATGTCCAACCGCCCCGGCACGGACACAAAAAAACCGCACAACAATGATGGTGTGCGGTAACAGAGAATTAAATGCTGGACACAAAAGCAGACCGGCCCAGACGCTCCCCAGGAATAGCCCCCAGCACCTACACGATCAGCAGCGCATCGCCGTATGGGCCAAAGCGATACCCCTCCTTGAGGGCTTCTTCATAGGCGGCCATGACGGGTTTGTAGCCACCGAAGGCCGCTACGCTCATGAGCATGGTGCTTTGCGGCAGGTGGAAGTTGGACACAATGGCGTCCGGGACCGAATACTGGTACGGCGGGAAAATGAACTTGTTGGTCCAGCCGTCAAAGGCATTCACCTCATGGGTGGTGGTGACATAGGTTTCCAGACCGCGCATGACAGTGGCTCCCACGGCCACAACCTTTTTGCCGGTGCGCTTGGCTTTGTTGATGATGGCGGCGGCTTCCTCGGAGATGATGAGGCGCTCGGAGTCCATGCGGTGCTTGGACAGGTCTTCCACGTCCACGGTCCTGAAGTGGCCGATCCCCATGTGCACGGTGATGAACGTCTTCTCGATATCCTTGAGAATCATGCGGTTAAAGAGCTCGCGGCTAAAGTGCAGGCTGGCAGCCGGAGCGCTTACGGCACCCTCGTACTTGGCAAAGATGGTCTGATAGTTCTCCACGTCCTCCGGGGTGGTCTTGGCCTTTACCCACTCGGGCACGTAAGGCTCGCCCAGTGCAAACAGGGCTTCCTTGAAGTCCTCGTACGGGCCATCGAACAGGAAGCGCAGGGTGCGGCCGCGGGAAGTGGTGTTGTCAATCACTTCGGCCACCAGGCTCTCGTCCTCGCCAAAATAGAGCTTGTTGCCGATGCGGATCTTGCGGGCAGGGTCTACGATGACGTCCCACAGGCGCTGCTCGCGGTTGAGCTCGCGCAGGAGCAGCACCATGATATCGGCCCCGGTCTTCTCCTTTTTGCCGTACAGGCGGGCCGGGAAGACCTTGGTGTCGTTGAGGACAAAGGTGTCGCCTTTGCCAAAATAGTCGATGATGTCTTTGAACAGCCGATGCTCGATGTCGCCGGTATTCTTGTGCAGAACCATGAGACGGGCTTCGTCGCGCCAGCGGGTAGGTTCCTGGGCGATACGGTCCTGGGGAAGGTCAAAGTAGAATTGCGAAAGTTTCATTTCCTTCGGGTTAGATGATACTTATATAATACGGCTGCTCAATGAAAAAAGTTTCACTACTTCTTGCCGAACGCGTCCAGGCGCATCTGGGCGCTGGCCCGGTCGGTCTCTGTAGCGCCGTGCTGGGCCATCAGGGCCAGGTACTTCTTCTCCAGTTTGGGGTCCTTTTTGGCGCGGGCCATGAGGAGGCTGTTCTTGAGGGCCGACATATCGTCGGGGTGCTTCTTGAGTACCATGTCAAAGTACTTCTGGGCCTGCTTGTAGTCGTTTTTTACCAGGTAATAGGACCCCAGGTTGTTCAGGAACAGCGGCTCGTTCTTATAATAGGTGAGCAAATGGGCCGATAAATCCCGGAAGGCTTCGGCCGATGCGTCGCTGCCCAGGCGGAACAGCGCCACGCAGTAGTCCTGCATGAAAGCCTTGAACTGGTCCTCGGACACTCTGTCCAGGCCTTCGTACTCCCAAACGGGGCGTTCTTTGGCGTTTTTGTCGGCCAGCGCCTTGAGTTCGACCAGCGTCATCTCCGGCTGTTCCTTCTCGAAGGCCAGCATGGCGTCAATCTTGGCCATACGGTAGTCCAGGCGGAACGGCCGGGCCTCAATAGCCTTGTTGATGCACAGATTGGCCTGCGCATAGAGGTCTTCATCAAATTCGTAGTCCTCGAAGTAGTTGCATTTGCGACCGGTGGAGTCCTTCATGGGGATGATGGGATCCCGGCCCAGATAGCGGTCCTTATCCAGTTGGACAACCTGCGTACTGCGGGCGCGGGTGATGCAGAAGGAAAAACGCGCCAGCATTTGCTGCGGGTCGTCGGGCCACTCGGCCTCCCACTTGTCCAACAGGGTTTCTACGCCCAGGCCGCCGGGGCCCACGTGCGAGACCAGGTTGGAGTATCTGCGCAGGTAGTCGGCGCGGGTGGTTTCCTGGGCCGATGCGGCGCAGAAAGCTGCTAATAAGCTGATTATGAAGAGGATTCTTTTCATTGGATATCCATTCTGATTCGTTTGGCTTTGGGATAGAGGTTGTTGCAGCGGCGGCCCAGGTTTTTGGCGGGACCCAGTGGATGCCCCTGGTAGCCGATGGTGAGCGGGCCCAGGGGTGCCTCCGGGGCCAGTGCCAGGGCGTCGCCGTGCAGGTACTTCAAGGCGGTTTCCCGGTCTACGTTCCACAGGGGTGCGTCCGGGGTTTCCGGGGCGGGGCACTGGGCCTGGAACAGGGCGAAGGGCCGGCCGCGGCGCACGGTTTCCGGGCTGCCGTCCTTCCGGAGCGCCGCCACATATTGGCCTTCGCCGGGCACCAGGCCGGGCAGCAGCAGGTGGCCGCAGCGGGTGCTGACGGCAGGGGCTTCGTCGGCCGGGGGAATAATGCTGGCGCCGAGTTCACTGGCGGCCCATTCTACGGTGTCGTCGTTCTCCAGATGGTTGAAGGTGCAGGTGGCGAACACCAGCACGCCGCCGGGACGCAGGGCGGGCCAGATATCGGCCAGGATCCTGCGCGAACGGGCAGCGCAGAATTCCACGGTTTTGAGGGACCACTCCTGCACGGCACGCTCGTCTTTACGGAACATGCCCTCGCCGGAGCAGGGGACATCGGCCAGGATGGCGTCAAATAGGGGCGCGGCACCAAAGGCCGACGGATCCCTGGAAACTACGCCGATACAGGGGTCGCCCCAGCTTTCCACGTTGGCTTTGAGGATGCCGATGCGGCTGTGCATCACTTCGTTGGAAAGGAGGCCGAAGTGACCTCCCAGGCGCTCGCGCAGGCTGGCGGCCAGGTCTGTGGTTTTGCCGCCGGGCGCCGCACACAGGTCCAGCACTTGGGCGCCGGGCTCCAAGTCCCGGGTCACTTGCCTGAAAATGTGTCCGGCAAACATGGCCGATGAATCCTGCACGTAGTAGCATCCCGCATGGAAAAGCGGGTCCAGGGTGAACACCGGCCGCTCCTTGAGCAAATAGCCGTACGGGCTCCAGGGCACGCGGCTGGCTTCCGGGAAAGGACATTCCTGGATTTTGGCCGGGTTCAGGCGCAGCGACACCGATGCCGGCTGCTCCAGCGCAGCCAGCACGGTGGCAGCATTCCCAGCCCCCACCGATTCCTGTAACAAGGTCTTGAATTCCTCGGGAAAACCAGTCATTGTTACTTAGCCCATACGGAAGGGTCGATTCCTTCTGGCATTTTGCCGTTGGATGCGTCTACCAGGCCGTCTACCACTTTGTCCAGTGCCTCTTTGACCTTGCCGGAGAGCATCATTTTCATCATGAGGTTCAGGTCGGCCTCTACGCTAATCCAGAAGTCGGTTTTGTAGGGGTCTTCCTTGGCAGGCTCGAAGTGCAGCACCACGTGAAAGGCAAAGGGCGCGCCGTAATCTACTAATTCAATGCGGGAATAGGGGACGCGCTCATGCACCTTCACGCCCACGTTGAAACCCTGCACCGTAGCGGTGAGCGTGTCAAAATCGGCGGTAACCATGCCTTTTTTGTCCTCCGGCAACATGCGCTGGAAGTTTTGCAGGTCGGTGAAGGACATATATAATTCGTACGGCTGACGGGAAACAATGCCGTGTTTGCTTTCAATATTGGTCATATTTTCTTAATTTTGCAGTTTGCAAAGGTAACAAAAATCATGCACAAAATCTACTTCGGCAAACGCACCATCATCATTTGCTCCCCAGAGGAGGAGGCCCTGGCCGATCCCAATTCCGTAGAGTTCCACGTTGGGGAAAAACTGGACATCCATGCCCTGGTGCGCATGTTCGAAGTGCAGGATACCCTGCAGCGCATCTACATCCCTTCGGCCGATATCGAACGCACTTACCGGCGCCTGTGCTCGGAGTTCAAGGAGGTGAATGCCGCCGGGGGCCTGGTGAGCAACCGCCGCGGCGACTTTCTCATGATTTGCCGAAACGGCCTGTGGGACCTTCCAAAGGGTCACCAGGAGCCGGGCGAGGACATTGAGGTGTGCGCCATGCGGGAGGTCCAGGAAGAAACCGGCGTGGACCAGCTGGACCTCAGGCGCCTCATCTGCATCACCGATCACGTCTATTTCCGGGATAACCTCTGGCACCTCAAGCACACCTGGTGGTACGACATGCTGTACACCGATCCTACCAATCTTACCCCGCAGCGGGAAGAGGACATAGCCAAAGCCGCCTGGGTAGCCAAATCCTCCTTGCCCCCGTTCCTCAAAAATGCCTATCCTTCCATCGTAGAAGTGTTCCGTGAAGCAAGAATCTGATCTTGCCGATCACTTAACTTATTGTAGTTCAGTTTGTTGTGAAAATTCAGTCCGGCTTTTTGCTGGACTGAATTTCTGTAATTTGCTCACAATCAGCGCATTAAGTGATCGCTGGGGGCTAGGGGCCTACTCGGCCTTGACGGTGGCGGCGGGGTCTATGCGGGCTACCAGGAGAGTGGGAAGCCACAGGAGGGCCAGGATGGCCAGGAAAGCGAGGGCGTCGGCCAGGAGAATCCAGGGAAGGTTCACGTGGACGGGGACCCAGGACACAAAATAGTTGGCCGGGTCCAGCGGAATGAGGTGGGTGGAGCCTTGAATGAGGCAGAACAGGATGGCCAGGGCGTTGCCGGCCAGCATGCCTTTGAAGGCGGCCCGGGCGCCTATACGCAGGAAGAGCCGTCCCACTTCCCGGTCTTCCATCCCCATGGTTTTCAAAGTTCCTATAAGCGATACATTCCGGAGCAGCATGATCAGGAGCCCGCTCACCATGTTGAAACCGGCCACTACGGTCATGAGCAAAAGAATGATAAGCACATTGAAATCCAGTAAATCCAGCCAGTCGAAGACTTGCGGGTAGGCCTTGATCGAGGAAGAGACATAGAGGCTCTGTTCTTCCTCGTCGGTGCTGTTGAGGAGAATGTGCCCCATGAGGGCCGATACGTCCTGGACCTGCTTGCGCGAGCGGAAGGCCCGGCCCAGACGCACGTCCAGGGAGGAAACCTGGTCTGAGGACCAGCCGTTGAGCCGCTGCATGTCCTCCAGCCGGGCATAGACCAGAAGGTTGTCATCGGCCTCCAGGATGTCGCGGTGCAGGGCCGAGATGCAGAACTGGCGCACGCGCACTTTTTCTCCCACAAAATAGATGGCCAGTTTGTCGCCGATGCCGAGGCCGGTGATTTCGGCCAGCCGATAGGGGATGGAGACGGAGAGCGGGTTGTCCGAGGGGCCCTCCGGAACCCCTTTCACCACCACGCCGTGCACCAGGTCTCCGTTTTTTACTATGCCGGCGCGGACTACGGCCGGGGTGATGGACTGCACGCCGTCAAGCTGTTCCAGCAACGGCAGGGATGGCAGCTGGGCGTGCATGGGAACAGGATCGGCCCCGCCGGAGGTATACGGGGCAATGCGGATATCGCCGGTCATGGCCGCCACGCCGGCCCGCAACGTATGGCGGAACCCGGCACTGACGGCCACGGCCACGATCATCACAAAGAAACTGACGGCGATAGCCACCGCCGCCACGTTTCCTTGAAAGCGGAGCTTGCGCGATATAAAGCGCAGGGCTACCAAATGTGTACTCTTTCTTCCTCGGGACGGAACATCGGATCACCCTCCTGGATGTCGAAGGCGTCGAAGAAGGTTTGGAAGTTACGCAGGGATACGTTCACCCGGTTCTTGGCCAGGGAGTGAACATCAAGGTTGGTGAGACGGATCTTTTCCTCTTCACGGATGTTCTGGGCCCAGATGGCACCGTAGCTCAGGTAGAAGCGCTGGGCACGGGTAAGGCCGTCAATCATGGGATCCTTCTTGCCGGCCGTGGCGTTCTCCATGGCGCTGAAGGCGATGGAAAGGCCGCCGTGGTCGCCGATGTTCTCACCCAGGGTGTATCGGCCGTTGGCCATGACGCCGGGCGCAATCTCTACCTGGTTGAACTGCTCTACCAGTTTGTCGCCCAGGGCATCGAACTTGGCCTTGTCTTCGGGGGTCCACCAGTTTACCATGTTGCCGTGAGCGTCGAACATGGAGCCCTGGTCGTCAAAGCCGTGGCTCATTTCGTGGCCGATGACCACGCCAATGCCGCCGTAGTTCACGGGTTCATCGGCATCGGGGTCGAAGAAAGGCTTTTGCAGGATGGCGGCCGGGAAGCAGATCTCGTTGGTGGTGGGGTTGTAGTAGGCGTTCACCGTCTGGGGAGTCATGCCCCACTCGGTTTTGTCGGTGGGCTTGCCCAGCTTGCTCAGGTTGTCGGCCACATACCAGGCGCTGGCAGCGCGCAGGTTCTCGTAATAGGTCTTGGACGGGTCGATGTCCAGGGTGCTGTAGTCCTTCCATTTGTCGGGGTAGCCGATTTTTACGGTGAAGGCGGCCAGCTTTTCCTGGGCGCGCACCTTGGTAGAGTCGCTCATCCATTCCAGCTGGTTGATGTGCTGGCCCAAGGCTTTGCGCAGGTTTTCTACCAGCGTTACCATCTTCTTCTTGGAACTCTCGGGGAAGTAACGGTTTACGTACATCTCTCCCACAGCCTCTCCAAGGATGCCGTTGGGAACGGCCATGGCACGCTTCCAGCGAGGGGTTTCTTCCTGGGCGCCGGCCATCTGGTGGGAGAAGAACTCCCAGCTGGTGGTGTAGAATTCGTCGGAGAGGGAATTGCACTGGCCGCTCACAAACTGGGCCAGGAGATAGCCCTTGAGGGTTTCCAGGCTGGTTTTGTCCATGAGCTGGTTCAGGCCATCAAAGAAGGAAGGCTGCGCTACCACAATGTTTCCTTCCGGGTTAATGCCCGTGGCCTCGCAGATGAGGTCAAAGTGGATGGCGGGCCAGCTGCTGCAAATGGCATCGGCCGACATGGGGTTGTAGATGGCCTGCATGTCGCGGTTTTGCTCGCGGGTCCAGGAGAAGGAGGCCAGGGCGTCCTCTACGGCCATATCCTGTTCCATCACAGTCTGGGCGTTTTCTACGCCGGCCAGGGTGAGCGCCTTTACCAGGAAAGCCTTGTAGCCTTCTTTGAGCTCCTTGTTGCTGTCCAGCAGATAGTAGTCGCGGTCTCCCATACCCAGGCCGCCCTGGGCCATGTAAAGGACCTGCATGTCGCTGTTGGCAAGGTCGGCCTCTACGCCGGCGCCAAAGAAGCCGCCTTCTCCGTAGAGGTTCATCTTACCCAGCAGGGTGGCGAGCTCTTCCTTGGAAGATACGGCCTGAATCTCGGCGATGTAGGGCTGGATGGGCTGGGCCCCCAGTGCATTACGGGTGGTGGAGTCCAGGGCCATCTTATACAGGTCGGAGATTTTCTGTTCCACGGTGCCGGGCTTGGCCTGCAGGGTGGTCATGCTCTCGAAGAGGGCATTCAGGTTCTCACGGGTGCGCTCGGCAATGGCGTCAAAGCTGCCGTAGCGGGAGAATTCGGGTTTGAGCGGATTCTTAACCTGCCAGCCGCCGGTGGCGTACTGATAGAAGTCCACCTTGGGGCTGGCGGTGGTGTCCAGGTCTGTCAGGTCCAGAGCGGGAGCGCCGCTCTTGGGGGCGCAGGCCGCAAAGGCGAGAAATGACATCATAACAATCAAAGACTTTTTCATGGGGTCTGAATAATACTAATAACTTGCAAAAATACGCATATTTATGCATCTTTGTAAGCGCAAATGCGTTTTTTTTAACGTGAACTTCAAAACCCTCATCAGGGACTGGATGCTCCCCGGGGCTATTGTTCTGGGAATCAGCCTGTACCTTATCTATCATTTTTGCCCGGCCCTGAGGCCTGTGGGCCCCGCCTGCCATGTCATTGCCTCGGTAGGACAGCGGCTGGGTATAGCGTTTTTGCTGTTTTTTCAGTTTGTCAAGGTATCCCCGCACGATTTAAGGCCCAGCCGATGGCATCTGGGTGCGTTGCTGGTGCAAACGCTGGGCTTCCTGGCCTGTGCCGCGGCCCTCATGCTCTGGCGCATGCCCCAAGGCCTTAAACTGGCTGTAGAGTGTACCATGCTGTGCCTTATTTGCCCTACGGCATCGGCCGCAGGGGTTATTACCGACCGGCTGGGGGGAAACCTGGCTGCTACGGTAAGCTATCTGGTGATCATCAATGTGGCGGCTACGCTGCTCATTCCGCTCATCTTCCCCCTGGTGAATCCGTCGGCCACCATGGGCTTCTGGGCCTATGTGGGGCACATTGCCGTTCGCGTCTTTCCCGTTCTGGTCCTGCCCGGGCTGGTGGCCTGGCTCATCCGCTATACCACCCATCGCCTGCAGCGCACGCTCATGCGCTGGAGTGCCCATGCCTTTTATATCTGGGGAGTGAGCCTTACCCTGGCTATGGTGCTGGCCACCCGGGCTTTGGTCCTGAGCGGCCTGGGCTGGGGCGCCATTGCTTCCATAGTGGCCGTTTCCGTTCTGAGCTGCCTGCTGCAGTTTGTGGTGGGACGCTCTCTGAGCAAAGATCCCATCGACAGCCTCACAGCCGGCCAATCCCTGGGCCAGAAGAACACCGGTTTCCTCATCTGGCTGGGATATACCTACATGACTCCTGTTACTTCGGTGGCCGGCGGCCTCTATGCCATTTGGCAGAATCTCTTTAACAGTTGGGAACTGTACCGTAAACAGCACGGTACGGAGTAAGTTACCTGGGATACAGCCGCCGGTAGCTGGAATAACTGTCCAGGACCTTATTGACGTAACTAACCGTGTGGTGTCCTTTGGGGAGCATCAGGGCTACAGTATCCCAGCAGGTGGCGTCCATCCCGGCGTCCCGGGTCATGTTTACCAGTTGCCGGACCTTTCCGTCGCCCAGGTTGTAGGCGGCCAGGGCAAATTTGAGCGTGTCCAGGGCACTGGAAGCGGCATACATGTGCTCCAGTTTCTTGAGATAGGCCGTCCCAACGTATAAATTAAAGGAGGGATTGAGGAGGCTTTCTTCCGAGTAGCGGCTGCTGTTGATTTGCATAAGGCCCGTAGCTCCTTTGTGGGACTTGGCTTCGTTGGTAAACCGGGACTCGTGATAGACGATGGACGCCAGCAGACGCCAGTCCCAGCCGATGCTGTCGGCGTATTCCCTGAGGAGCGGCTCGTAGGCCAGCAGCTTGGGATTCTTGGGCTCCCGGGGCAAGAAATTCTTTTCCGGCACGGGATGCCAGGATCCGCCGACGGGAATCAGCAGCAGGGCCAGGGTGAGGCAGCCGGCCAGGATGAAATGGCGCTTGGACATTAGTTGGAACTTCTTCTGAAGGCGTTGCCGAGGGCCCCGCCAAGGCCTCCGCCCAGGCCGCCTCCGTCGCTGCTGTTTCCGCCGCCCATTCCGCCTGAACTGGCCCGCTCCGACAAGGTCCTGGCGGCCCCCAGTCTGGGATAGAACGGCCAGCAGATGCCGAATTTGAAGGAAGCCGGCGCCGCTATGTAACGGTGTGCGGTAAAGTAGTCACGGTTATCTTTGGGCCAGCCTCGGCCGGCATTCTCGAACCGGAAGAAGATACAGGCCTTCTTCCACTGCAGGTTGGCAAAGATATCGAAGGTGGGGCAGTTGCCGTATTGCTCCTGCTTCTGGTTCATGAACACGCCGGCCACGGGATTGTAGGCGGGCGCATACCAAAGGGTATTGTAATGGGCGTTGATGCCCACCTGCATCTTGAGCACCTTGGGATCTACAATGTTGAACTGCAGGTACCAGCGAAGGTTTACGGCCAGCATGGGCAGGGGCAGTACATCCTGGTTGGATGAGGCCTGGAACAGGGCCGAATTGTCCAGATGAACGATACCTAGGGTGAAGTTTTTGGTAATGCCGGCGGTGAACACGCTCATGGCCGTGGGATTTTGCCGCACGATGCCCAGGGTGTCGTAGTAGATATTGTTGGCCAGGAGGGCATAGCCGGCGTGGGCGCTCAGCTCCCATTTGGGCACGTTGAAGCTGGCCTCCAACTTGGTGGTGGATATCTTGCCGAAGTTATTTTCCCACTTGTAGTGGTTGGAGTAGAAATGCTGGTTATAGAACTCCGGTTCTTTGAGCGAGGTTTCAAAATGGGCCCGCAGCGTCATGGGGCTCTTGGGCTGCCGCCTGAACGGATACAGGTTCAGCTCGGCATTGGCGTTGATAGAGAAGTCGTTGACTTCCTTGCCGGCAAAATGATAGATGCCGGTGGCGTCCCATTTTACGTATCGGCGCACCTTGCCCTCTACGCCGGCATAGGCGTAGAAGCTGCTCCACTTGTTATTTTGCGGCTTGTACAGCACTTCGTTGGGCTGCTGCAGATAAAAATTCTGGTACCGGTGGCCCAGGCCGCCTTCAATCTTGGAAACCACGGCATCCTCGTGCCAGGGTTGCAGCCGCACAAAGAGGCGGTTCTCCAGGCGCATCACCCGCAGGGAGTCGTAGCTTTTGCTGGGGTTGATGTTGAAAACGCCGTTGTAGAAGTTGGAAAGGGGGTCGGAGACGTTGTCTACGTACTTTTTGGAGTAGGTAGTGAATTCCGTGGACGTGCCGATGAACCCGGTGGTCATGTTGGTGTTCAGGGTGTCCGGCGGCACCCAGGTGGTGTCTCCGCGGTGCTTGAGTTTCTCGATGAACTCGAAGGGAATGCGGTAGCTCTGGTCGTAGAAGAGGGTGAGTTTCTTGTAGCGGTTGGTGGCCGCCGCCAGGTTCACCTCAATCTCACGTACGTCCACCGTGGTATCTCTGATCCACTTGGTATCCTGTACACCGCCGCTTTCCTGGCGGGTAATCTTGTTATAGATAAAGCCGCCGTGCGCCAGATACTTTTTACCCAGGTAGTTGCCGGCCACAAAGTAGCTGCGATTCTCCATTTCCTCATTTTTGAGGGTCCCGGCACCGCCCCAGCGGTTCATCTGCAGGGCAATGTTGAGCGAAGGCAGGATGTTCTGGGTGGTAAAGATGCGGTAATTGTCAGAAGCTGTGGTTTTGCTGTTGAACAGGTTACCGGAGTACTCCAGCTCGGTGTAAGGCGTTTTGGTATTGAACTGCGTGAGGTTCTCGGGGGTGTAGGTCCAGCTTTCTACCGGCTGGTAAAAGTTGACGCTGCGCTCGTCGTCCCGGCGGAAGTAATTGAACGACTGCACGGGGGAACCGGGCATGCCCAGCCAGGAGGCGCCCACGTCCTTTCGCAGGTACGGGTAGTCGTTGTAGTGGTAGTTGGCGGTTGTGTCCCACTCGAACACTTCTACGCTGTTGTAGAGCCGGTTATGCCGCCAGGCCACCAGGCGCTTGTAGTACAGGGAATCGGGCAGGAAGGCGGTTTCCAGAATGCGCGGCGTGTTTTGGCGGATGCTGTCCTTGATGTGCTTGAGACTGTCCTTCCGTTTGAGGATGGAGTCCTGCCGATGCTGGATGAGGGGCAGTTTGTAGTGCTCGAAGTCGTAGCGCTTGCGCTCAGATTTGGACAGGCCGGCGTACCAGCGGTTGAATTTTTCGGTGGCTACAAAGGCCGAATCGGCCAGATACAGTGAGTCGATACGCGGCCACAGCAGGCTGTCGCCCTGTTCCTTGAGGGAATCTACCACAATGCGGTGGGTGAGGGAGTCCTTAACGGCCACATACCACTGGTACAGGAAAGGATCGGTCAGCTGCAGGCTGTCGGGCACGCGCATGGTGTCGCGGGCAAAGACCTTGGGCGTGGTGTCGGCCTTCTCCTCAAAGAGGTCGAAGTCTTCCTCGGCCGCCAGGGAGTCTTTGATGGCCAGGGAGTCTTTGATGATCAGGCTGTCTTTGATGACCAAGGTGTCTTTTGCGGCCAGGCTGTCGGCTTTGACGGGCAGGGTGTCGGCTACTGTGACGGTGTCCCGCTGCACGTTGGGAAAGAAGGCACGTACCCGCGCAGCCCGGGAGGCATCCACGCCTGCGGTCTGTGCAAGTACGGCTCCCGCGATGGCCACCGGGAGCACCAGGTCTTTCCAGAACTTTGCCATAGCTTGCAAATATACAAATAATTCGCCAGATTCATAGCTTCAAGTGTGGTCCGCGGCTACAGGTGACTTTCTTCAGAAAATACCCGTAGCTGGCGTCGAATGGAAGTAATTGACTGACAGCGATTTATGCAAAACACCCTGCCGGTTTTTCGGTAGGGTGTTTTGCATAAGTTGCTGATTTTCAGCAATTTCCATTCGACGGTGGTTATTCGGCTGAGAAGTCATCTTTGCCGACGCCGCAGACGGGGCATACCCAATCGGCGGGGATGTCTTCAAAGGGAGTTCCGGGAGCGATGCCGCTGTCGGGGTCGCCTACTTCGGGGTCATAGATGTACCCGCAGATGTTGCATACGTATTTTTTCATATCAGTGTGGTTTTGGTGTTTACAGGCCGATGGATTTGAAGAAGTCGTTGCCCTTGTCGTCTACCAGGATGAAGGCGGGGAAGTCTTCCACGGTGATTTTCCAGATAGCTTCCATGCCCAGTTCCGGGTATTCTACGCAGTCGATGCTTTTGATACAATCCTGGGAAAGCACGGCAGCAACGCCGCCGATGGTGCCGAGGTAGAAACCGCCATGTTTCTGGCAGGCATCGGTAACCACCTTGGAACGGTTGCCCTTGGCAATCATCACCAGCGAGGCGCCATGATCCTGGAATTCATCCACGTACGGGTCCATGCGGTTGGCCGTGGTGGGGCCCATGGAACCGCAGGGGTAACCAGCCGGCGTTTTGGCCGGACCGGCATACAGGATGGGGTGGTCCTTGAAGTAGGCGGGCATATCCTCGCCGGCATCCAGGCGGGCCTTGAGCTTGGCGTGGGCAATATCACGGGCTACAATAATGGTCCCGTTCAGGAGTACGCGGGTACCTACGGTGTACTTGGTGAGCTCTGCGCGCACGGAATCGATGCCCTTGTCAAGGTCAATCGCTATGCCCTTGGGGCCCTCTCCGGGACGGCGGAATTCCTCTGGAATCAAATCCGAGGGGTTGGTGTCCATCTTCTCGATCCATACACCGTCGGCGTTGATTTTGGACTTGATGTTGCGGTCGGCGCTGCAGCTTACGCCCATGCCGATGGGGCAGCTGGCACCGTGGCGGGGCAGACGCACCACACGGATGTCGTGGGCCACGTATTTGCCGCCGAACTGGGCTCCCAGGCCAATCTTTTGCGCCTCTTTCAGGAGTTTTTCCTCCAGGTCGATATCGCGGAAGGCTCGGCCGGTCTCGTCGCCGGTGGTGGGCAGGTTATCGTAGAACTTGATGCTGGCCAGCTTTACGGTAAGGAGGTTCTTCTCGGCCGATGTTCCGCCAATCACAAAGGCGATGTGATAGGGCGGACAGGCTGCCGTACCCAGCGAACGCATTTTCTCCACAAGGAAGGGGATGAGGGTGCCTTCGTTCTGGATGGTGGCCTTGGTCATGGGGTAGAAGTAGGTCTTGTTGGCGCTGCCGCCGCCCTTGGCTACCATGATAAAATGGTACTCGGCGCCCTGGGTGGCCTCGATGTCAATCTGGGCCGGGAGGTTGCACTTGGTGTTGACTTCGTCGTACATATTGAGCGGGGCATTCTGGCTGTAGCGCAGGTTCTCCTGGGTATAGGTGTCAAATACGCCGCGGCTCAGGGCTTCCTCGTCCTCGAAACCGGTCCAGACCTGCTGGCCTTTCTCACCGTGGATGATGGCGGTGCCGGTGTCCTGGCAGAAGGGGAGTACGCCCTTGACGGCAGTCTCGGCATTGCGCAGGAACTGCAAGGCGACGAATTTGTCATTGTCAGAAGCCTCGGGATCGCTCAGGATCTTGGCCACCTGCAGGTTGTGGGCGCGGCGCAGCATGAACTGGCAGTCGTGGAAGGACTGCCGGGCCACCAGCGTAAGGGCCTCGGGGCTCACTTTGAGCATCTTGTGACCTTCGAACTCGGCGGTGGAAACGAGTTTCTCGGAACCGGGAATCTTGTAGTATTCAGTGGTGTCTTCACCTAGCTGAAACATGGGGGCGTATTTAAAATCGGTCATTTTTGATACAGTGATGGTTATAATACTTTTAAAAGTTATTTTAATAATTCTCGAGCAGATGTTATTTCTTCGAGTACAGACATCTGTTGAATCGCAATTGTGTTCAGTTTTCGGAGCCTTTCTGCCTGTGACATACCGTCATTAATAAAAACAGCATTCAGGTTTTCAAGATTGGACAGGCAAATGAGCTGATTAATTGTAGCATAGTCCCGGATGTTTCCTTTGAGGTTCGGATTCTCCTCTCTCCACTCTTTGGCGGTCATTCCGAACAGCGCGACATTCAACACATCCGCCTCATTGGCATAGATAATTGTAACTTGTTTTTCGGAAACTTCGGCCGGAATCAGATTCTGTTTGATTGCATCTGTATGAATCCGATAGTTAATTTTTGAAAGCTCCCGTTTCGCGGTCCAGCCAATGAGTTTCTGTTCTTCCGTTTTCAGCCGTTGGAACTCCTTGACCAGATAGAGACGGAATTCCACGGAAATCCAAGAAGCAAATTCAAATGCTATGTCAGTCTGAGCATATGTTCCGCCATAACGCCCAGCTTGGGAGATGATTCCAATGGCACCTGTGGCCTCAATCCAATGTGTAGGAGACAAGGTAAAGGCATTCAAACCCGCCTGCTTTCTAAACCCCTCGAATTCGATGGGGTTAAAAGCCGGATTGTACAACGTTTCCCATATGCCAAGGAATTCAATGGTATTTCGATTCCGCATCCAATTAGCAATCGTCCCGTTTGGATCCAGCCAGTTCTTCTGTTTAGCGATATCGGTTATACAGATATAGTCTATCCAATCCCTGGACATGGTCTTGATGACCACATCTTTAACAACTATTTCATCCTTCCTGACCATAAATGGTTTCGTTTTTACAAAGATACGCGAAACTAAAACTAAAAACAAGGAAAAACGGGCTTGTTCCCCTTGTTTTTAATTTGCTCAAAATTTTGCGAAATAGGATATAAATGTCTGTCTTGTCCATGTGCAATAGTGCCCGTAAAATGGAAGTTGCTGTAAATCAGTTACTTATGCAAAATACCCTGCCGATTTTTCGGCAGGGCATTTTGCATAAATCGCTATCAGTCAATCACTTCCATTCCACGCGCCTGGAGCGGAGGTCTCAGGGTCGGGCCTCCCGCGACCTTTAGCAGGAAGTCATGTAGCCGTGGATTAGCTTCCACTTGCCGGCGGCGAAATCGGCCGCCTTGTAGAGGAGGTTGAGCATGCCTTCGTCGTAGAAGCGGAGGCCGGCGGTGTCGGAGTCAATTTGGAGGAAGTTCACGTGGCCCGGCATTTCCTGCAGGACTTCCTGGAAGAAGGGAACGCCCAGGAGTTTGGTGCAGTCATCGGCCTCTGAGCAGGCCTCAAAGGTCATTTTTAGAGCTGGCTGGGTGAGGGGCTGGTCTTCGTCGTCCACCAGAATGGCGCTGCGGAAGGTTTCCATGTTGATGGTCTTGGTGTACTTGACCACTACCTGCTTGCGGTCCCACTCTCCCAGGCCGTTGTGCCAGGGGCTGTCCAGGTCCAGGTACTCGTCCAGGCCGGCAAATACGTAGAACATGCCATGGTGGGGAAGGAGGCCTTCCGGGTCAAACGGGGCAATGTCCTCGCAGTCAATCTGGCACACGAAGGTGAGGGGATAGTCGAACTCGCCGTCCTCGTCCTCGGCTTTGGCGGTGGGGTATTCCATGTCGGCGGGAAGATCCGGGTCTCCCCACCATTTTGAACAGCAGAACAGTTCCTGCTCGGTTTCCTGAAGATTGATTTTGATGGCCATGGCGCTAGGGTTTGTATCCATGCAAAGATAGCCAAAAACTTGGAATCCTGCCAAGATATCCGTACCTTTGGATACAATCGCACAGTTATGACACTCAACCTCTTTGCAGCCGCCGTGGCGGCATTAATTACCCTTTGGACCCCGCAAGGGGAGAACATCAAAACCCGCTGGGCCGGGGAAGTGAGCCCGCAGAATGCCCGGCCGGAATATCCCCGTCCGCAAATGGTGCGCCCGCAGTGGCAATGCCTCAACGGGCTGTGGGACTATGCCATCGGCCCCAACGAGGCCAATCAAATGCCGGCGCCGGAAGGCCAAATCCTGGTTCCCTTCTGCGTGGAATCGTCGCTGTCCGGCGTGTGCCGGCGCGTCCAAAGAGACCAGGCGCTGTGGTATGCCACCACACTGGAGGCTCCGGCCAAATGGGCCGGAGAGCGCATCCTGCTGCACTTTGACGCTGTGGACTGGCAGGCCGAGGTGAGCCTGAACGGACAGCTGCTGGGCACTCACACGGGCGGCTATACAGGCTTCTCCTTGGACATTACCGAGCAACTGCAGGACGGTCCCGCCCGGCTGGTGGTCAAGGTGTGGGATCCCGGCGACAGCCAGGAAAACTGCATCCCCCACGGCAAGCAGGTGAGCCATCCCGGCGGCATCTGGTACACGCCCGTCACCGGCATCTGGCAAAGCGTGTGGATGGAGGCCGTTAGCCCGCAGGCCTATATCGACGATTATCAGGTATCTTGCAGCCTGGAGGACGGTACGCTCACCGTAACGCCCAGCGTGCAGGGCGCGCAGGAGGGCGATGAAATCACGGTGGATGTCCTGAGGCCTCGCAAGGGTTATAGCGCCGAGAAGCCCGGCTGGGCGCTCTTCCGCAAGGCCCGCGCCAAGGTGGCGGCCGGGGGAAGCGCCGTGCTCAAACTGCGTCGGCCCAAGCTGTGGAGCCCGGACCAGCCGTACCTCTACGGCCTCAGGATCACGCTCCGGCGCGGCGGCAAGGTGCTGGACCGCGTGCAGGCCTATACCGCGTTAAGGGAAATCGGCATCAAGGCCGATGAAGCCGGCGTCAAGCGCCTGGCCCTGAACGGCCAAATCCTCTTCCAATACGGCCCGCTGGACCAGGGCTGGTGGCCCGACGGCCTGTACACCGCTCCCACCGCCCAGGCTATGGCCTTTGATATCGAGCAAACCAAGGCGCTGGGCTTTAACATGATTCGCAAGCACATCAAGGTAGAGCCCGCCCGCTGGTACTACGACTGCGACCGCCTGGGCATGCTGGTGTGGCAGGACATGCCCAGCATTGCCGTTTCGCAAGGGTGGGCCCAGGGTATCGATGTCTATGACGCCGGGGCCGATTATCCCGTGACCGAGGCCCAGAAGGCCAATTATTATAAGGAGTGGGCCGAGATAATAGCTCAGCGCAAGAAGTTCCCCTGCATTGTGGTGTGGGTGCCCTTCAACGAGGGTTGGGGGCAGTTCGACACCCGGGAAGTGTGCGACTTTACCCGCAGCCTGGACCCCTCGCGCCTCATCAACGGCGGCTCGGGCGGCAACTGGATCAAGGGCGCCGGCGATATCCTGGACAGCCATCATTATCCGCAGCCGCTCATGCGCTTGCTGGATCCCGACATGGTGAACGTTCTGGGCGAGTACGGCGGTATCGGCCGGCCCATCGAGGGGCACACCTGGGAGATCGGCAACAAATGGGGCTATGTGCAGTACGATACGGCCGAGAAGGTCACCGACTGCTACGTGACCTACGCGCAGGACGTGCTGGACCTCAAGCAGCTGGACGCCTGTGCAGCCGCCATCTATACCCAAACCACCGACGTAGAGGGCGAGGTAAACGGCTTCTATACCTACGACCGCGAGATTCTCAAGGTCGATGCTGCCCGCGTGCGGGAGGCCAACCGGCGCGTGATTGAGGCGCCCGTGACGCCGCCGGTGCCGCTGGTGCGTCCCTTTGCCTTCCACTTCAAGGACGCCGGCTTACAGCATCACCTGAATCTGTTCACCCTGCGCCGCGGCTCGCTGGTAATGCAGGTGACCGACTTCGGCGCCCGCATCGTGAGCCTCTATGCCCCCGACCGCGACGGTAACCTTGACGACGTGGTGGTGGGCTACGACGATGCCGCCCGCTTTGTACACAACACCGGCGAGCGCTTCCTGGGCGCCACTGTGGGCCGTGTGGCCAACCGCATCGGCGGAGCCTCATTCACACTGGACGGCGTAACCTACAAGCTGCCCAATAACAACAACGGCCAAACCCTGCACGGCGGCCTGCTGGGCGTGGATATGGTGGTGTGGAACGTTCTGGAGCGCAGCCCCTGGTCCATCACTCTGGGTTACACGGCCCCGGATGGTCAGGACGGCTTCCCCGGCAACCTTTCCATCGAGCTCACCTATACTTTGACCGAAGACAACGCGCTGGATATCAGCTACAAGGCCACCACCGACAAAGCCACGCCGGTGAATCTGTCCAACCATGCCTTCTACAACCTCAAGGGCTCCCAGGGCGGTACCATCCTGGACCATGTACTCACCATTCCGGCCGGCGGCATTACGCCCGTGGACCAGTGGCTCATCCCCACTGGGGAAATCATGCCGGTGGAGGGGACGCCCTTCGACTTTAGGGAGCCACATGTGATTGGGGCCCGTGTGGGCGAGGAGCATCCCCAGTTGGCGTTCGGTGGTGGTTATGACCACAACTGGGTCCTGGACGCTCCCGCCGATGGTGAGCTGCACCTGGCCTGTGAGCTGTACGAGCCCACCACCGGCCGCCTGATGACCGTTCTCACCGACCAGCCCGGCATACAGTTCTACGGCGGCAATTTCTTTGACGGCAGCTACGCCGGTAAGGGCGGCCGCCTCATCGGCTACCGGGAGGCCCTGGCCCTGGAAACCCAGAAGTTCCCCGACGGCGTGCATCACCCCAACTTCCCCAACACAGTTTTGCGTCCCGGCGAAACCTACACCCAACATACGGTGTATCTCTTTGGAGTGAGGTAGATGCCCGGCCGGCTTCATTGGCCGTGAAATGGAAGTAATTGATTGATAGCGTTTTACGTAAAATACCCTACCGAAAATCCGGTAGGGTATTTTACGTAAGTAACTGATTTAAAGCAACTTCCATTTTACGGGCATTCAAGGAACACCCGCCTCTAGTTACTTGATAAACTCGTGGCTGGCGGTCATGGCCTTGGGATCCAGGGCTTCGTCCAGCTTTTCCTTGGTCATGAGGCCGTGCTCCAGCACCAGGTCGTAGACGCTGCGGCCGGTTTCCAGGGCTTCCTTGGCCACCTTGGTGGAGGCTTTGTATCCGATGTAGGGGTTCAGGGCCGTTACAATGCCGATAGAGTTCTTGACCATCTGGAAGCAGTGGTCGGCGTTTACGGTGATGCCGTCGATGCACATGGTGCGCAGGGTGTTCATCACGTTGATGAGCCAGGTCTGGCTTTCCAGGATGCACTGTACAATCACGGGCTCCATTACGTTGAGCTGCAATTGGCCGGCCTCGGCGGCAAAGCACACGGCGGTGTCGTTGCCGATTACCTTGAAGCATACCTGGTTGGTAACCTCGGGAATCACGGGGTTCACCTTGCCGGGCATGATGGAAGAGCCGGGGGCCATGGCAGGGAGGTTAATCTCGTGCAGGCCGCAGCGGGGACCGGAAGCCATGAGACGGAGGTCGTTGCAGGTCTTGGAGAGCTTGACGGCCAGGCGCTTGAGAGCGGCCGAATAGCTCACGTAGGCGCCGGTATCGGGCGTGGCTTCTACCAGGTCGGGGGCTTTCTCGAAGGTGTCGCCGGAGAACTCGGAGAGGCGCTTGGTGCAAAGCTCGGCAAAGCCGGGAACGGCGTTGAGGCCCGTGCCGATAGCGGTGCCGCCCATGTTGATTTCCTTGAGCAGCACGGCGTTGCGCTGGAGGTTGGCCACTTCTTCTTCCAGGTTATTGGCAAAGGCGTTGAACTCCTGGCCCGAGGTCATGGGAACGGCGTCCTGCAGCTGCGTACGGCCCATCTTGATGATGTCCTTGAATTCGGCACCTTTGGCACGCAGGGAGGCAATGAGGTCCTGCAGGGCTTTCTCTACGTGCTTGTTCATGCGGTAGAAGCAGTAGCGGAAGGCCGAAGGATAAGCGTCGTTGGTACTCTGGGCGCAGTTCACGTGGTCGTTGGGGGAGCAGTACTGATACTCGCCCTTCTTGTGACCCATGAGCTCCAGGGCGCGGTTGGCGATGACCTCGTTGGCGTTCATGTTCACCGAGGTGCCGGCGCCGCCCTGCATCATGTCCACAGGGAACTGGTCATGGAACTTGCCGTCGACAATCTCCTGGCAGGCCTTGATGATGGCCTCGCCGATTTCCTTGGGCATCACCCCCAGTTCCGTATTGGCGGCTGCAGCGGCCATTTTTACATAGGCCATAGCAATGATGTACTCCGGATAGTCGTACATGTGGGTGGTGGAAATCTTGTAATTGTTGATGGCCCGCTGGGTTTGAACACCATAGTAGGCATCGGCGGGAACCTGAAGTTCCCCGATAAGGTCGGACTCGACCCGGTAAAGCTTTTCTGACATATTGATAGGTTCAGTGTTACGGTCTACAAAGGTAACAAAAAAACCTTGCCGCAGCAAGGTTCTTAAGACTTATTGAAGCATGATGGACCGTAGGTCGTCAATGTCCTTCTGCTGGACTTTTATGCTTAGCAGATACTGCTCTACGCCACTTTTCAGTGTACC
>CAJOHK010000026.1 GCA_905234285.1 uncultured Bacteroidales bacterium | reverse complement strand
CAGGGCGCCCGCATCGACAGCTATGGCGTGGGCGATGCCATCGCTACTTCTAAGGCGGCCCCTTGCTTCGGCAACGTGTACAAACTGGTCCAGATTGACGGACAGCC
Source organism: uncultured Bacteroidales bacterium (assembly GCA_905234285.1). Lineage (GTDB taxonomy): Bacteria > Bacteroidota > Bacteroidia > Bacteroidales > UBA932 > Cryptobacteroides. The sequence continues at coordinate 25,969 of CAJOHK010000026.1, read as the reverse complement.
CGTTCTCAAGCGCTCCGAGGACAAGATCAAACTCATCAACCCCGGTTTCCAAATCACCTGGCGCATCAGTGCCCAGGACAGCGTGAAGGGCAACGCCATTGACGGCTATGCCTTCAAGGCCGATGTTACCTGCCTTCGCGGCGATGACCTGGACCTGGCCCTGCAGCACGGCAAGGAGGTGACCATCCGGGACGAATACGATTCCTACAAGTTCAAGACCTTCGAGGAGGGCTCCTATGAGGCCCGCCCGCTCCAGCATCAGGCCATTGCCGGTGGTCAGCGTGTGGCTCCCCAGCATACGCTCCGGGAGAAAAAGATCTTCTACAAGGACAATCTGCACCATTTCTCCCCGGCCGAGCGCCGGCTTATCAACCCTCACTACTACAAAGTGGATATCTCCGACGCCCTCTACGATTGCAAGATGGCCATCATCGGCAAACTGGTGAAGGATATTGAATCTTTTAAAATCTAAAAGGCCATGAAAGATACAGCGCTGGTTGTCGTAGACATGCTTTACGATTTCATCGACGGCTCGCTGGCTTGCCAGGGGGCCGACGAAGCCGTTAAGAATACCCGTGATTATATAGAGCAGTCAAAGATCTATCCCATTCTGTTTGTGCGGGACCATCATCCGGCCAACCATTCCTCCTTTTTCGCTCAGGGCGGCCCGTGGCCGCCGCACTGCGTACAGGGCACCCATGGGGCCGACATCCACGTAGATCTGGCTCCCTACGCCTCCGATGATCTCACTTTCTTCAAGGGGGAGGATGTGGACGTGGAGCAGTACAGCGGCTTCGAGGGCCTCAATCCCGCCGGCCAGTCCATGCGAGAGGTGCTGGAGCTCATGGAAATCAGTACGGTAGTAATTTGCGGAATAGCCACCGAGTTTTGCGTATTCAACACGTCCAGAGATCTGCTGGGTGCCGGATTCAAGGTAATTGTTAAAAAGGACTGCCTCGCCTGGGTAGATGCCGAGGGTCACGTAAAAGCGCTCAAGGGAATGGAGGCCCTGGGAATAAGGGTAGAATAGCCCCTTGCATTTTTGTGCACAATTGCTTACATTTGCTTGTTAGAAACCACGTAATATTATGAGAATACCAGAATCCGAACTCATTATCAACGGCGACGGCTCCGTTTTTCACATCCATCTCAAACCCGAAGAACTGGCCGACAATGTAATCATGGTGGGCGACCCTGCCCGCGTGGACATGATTGGCGAGTACCTCACCGACATCGAATTCCGTCACGAATCCCGCGAATTCGTTTCCCTCACCGGTAAACGCAACGGCAAGCGCATCACCGCCATCTCCCATGGTATCGGCCCCGACAACATCGACATTGTAATGACGGAACTGGATGCCCTGGCCAACGTAGACTTCAAAACCCGTGAGGTAAAACCCGTTCACAAGGCCCTGAATATCCTGCGTATCGGCACCTCCGGCGCCCTTCACGCCGACATTCCGCTGGGCAGTTACGTGCTTGCTCATATCAGCGTGGGCTTTGACGGCGTCATGAACTGGTACGCCAACCGTGAAAAGGTAACCATCCCAGCTGTAGAAGAAGCTTTCAAAAAGCACATGAACTGGGCTCCCGTGCTCCCTTCTCCTTACTTTGTAAAGGCTTCCCCAAAGATTATCAATCTGCTTAAGGATGTCACCGTAAAGGGTGTTACCATCTCGGCCTGTGGTTTCTATGGCCCTCAGGGCCGCGTAGTACGCGTTCCGCTGGCCATGCCCAATATGCTGGAAGACATTGAAAGCTTCCGTTTCAGCGATTCAGGAGAGGATTACCGCATTACCAACTTCGAGATGGAAAGCTCCCCGCTGGCCGGCCTGGCCGCTCACTTGGGCCACAATGCTTCTACTGTGTGCTGTATCATTGCCAACCGCTACCTCAAGAGCTCCAACCCGGACTACAAACCGGCTATCCGCAAGCTCGTAGAGCTGGCCGTGGACCGCATGAGTACACTTTAATTCCCTTGGGTTTCAGAAGCGTAAAATGTAATTCGCTGATTACTAATACTTTATACAAAATACCCTACCGATTTTCCGGTAGGGTATTTTGCGTAAGTTGCTAATAGTCAGTTATTTCCATTTCACGGCTTCTAGAGCGAGAGCATGATATCGTTCAGCAGGCCGCCGGCGGTCTGGCGGGTACCGGCGCCAGCGCCCTGGATGAGCATGGGGGAGGGATAGTCGCCGGTGGTGATGAGAATGGCGTTATCGGTGCCGCGGAGGGCGTACAGGGGGCTTTCGGGGCCCACTTCCTGCAGGCCGACCGTGGCGTGCCCTTCCGCATCGACGGAAGCCACATACCGTAGTTTCTTGCCGACGGACGCGGCGGCAGCATAGCGTTCGGCAATATCGGCCGGAATGGGTTCCAGGCTTACCTGTTGCTCTTCCAGAGGGAGACCGGCCTGGCGGCTCAGGATGAGGATTTTGCGCAGGACGTCCTTGCCGCTCAAATCAATGGACGGATCGGGCTCGGTGTAGCCTTTGATGCGGGCTTCCTCTACCAGGGCATCCCAGCCGGTACCCTCATAATGGTCCAGCAGATAATTCAATGTGCCGGACAGCACGGCCTCCATACGCACCAGGCGGTCGCCGCTCTGGACTACGCGGTCCAGGGTTACCAGCACCGGCAGGGCGGCCCCGGCCGTGGTCTCATAGCGCAGGGAAACACCGGCCTTATGCGCTTCCAACTGCAGGTTCTTGAACTGGGCATAGGTTCCCGAGAAGGGAATCTTGTTGCACCCCACTACACTGAAACCGCTATGGAAGAGGTCCGGATAACGGAAGCCGATTTCCTCGTTGGCGGTACAGTCAATAAAGATGGGCGATTCCAGCGACAGGTTGCACAGGGCGTCAATATAGTTGCCCTGCGAGCCCGCGGCCAGCAACTCGCCGGCCCGTGACAGGTTGATACCCTCTGTATCGATGACATAGCGCCTGCTGTTGGCCAGGCCGCACACGCGCAGTTCCTTGCCGGAACGCTTGGCAATGGCCGCCGCATTGTCCCGCAGCATTTCTACCAGCGCCTTACCCACGCGGCCGTAGCCGGCAATGAACAGCGGCACCACTTGCGTGGTAAAGCGGTCAAAGAAGGCGTGGTGGATGGCGCGGATGGCTTCGTCGGCCCGGGAAGAAGGCACAATCACCGAGATATTGCGTTCCGATGAACCCTGCGCCGTGGCACGGACGGGGATGCTGTGACGGCCCAGGGCAGCCAGCATCTGGCCGGTAGCGCCGCTGTGGCCCAAGATGTCGTCGCCGATGACGCACACAATGGAAAAGCCCTTTTCTACGCGCAGCGGGTTGATTTTTCCCAGCGAAATCTCATAGGCAAAGCAGTTGTCGGAAGCACGGCGGGCCTTCTCGGCATCGGCCTCGGAAATGGCAATGCACATGGAATGCACCGAGGAGGCCTGCGTGATGAGGATGATATTGATGCCTTCGCGGTACAGCGCATCAAAGAGGCGGGAGCTGAAGCCCGGGACACCCACCATGCCGCTGCCTTCCAGGGAAATGAGGGCGATACCCTGCGAATGGGCAATGCCGATGACGCCGCCCTGGCTGCGCGGAGGATTCTTCTCTACCAGCGTGCCCGGCTCGTCGGGGTGGAAGGTGTCTTTTACGTAGATGGGGATACCCTCGGCCACCACGGGCTGGATGGTGGGTGGATAGATGACCTTGGCGCCAAAGTGGGACAGTTCCTGGGCTGCCCTGTAGGAGATATGGGCAATAGGCCGCGCCGTGGGAACCACCTGCGGATGGGCTGTCATGATGCCGGGGACATCGGTCCAGATTTCTACGCGGCGGGCATGAAGACCCACGGCCAGCAACGAAGCTGTGTAGTCGGAGCCGCCGCGACCCAGGGTGGCGGGACGGCCTTCCTCGTCGCGGGCGATGAACCCGGGCACCACAAAGAGCTCGGCGCGGCCATACTGGTCCACCGCCTCCTGCATTTGCCGATAGGTAGGCACACTGTCCACCACGCCATCCTTGAGGCAGATGAGCTCGCGGGCATCCAGCCATCGGCAGGCCAGTCCCTGGGAAAGGAATTGGTCGGTGAGAATGCGCGTAGAGAACAGCTCGCCGAAGCTTTCGATGGCGCTGAGGCTGGTGGGAGAGAGCTCGCCCAGCAGGAACACGCCCTGCACAAGGCTGGATAACTGGTCAAAGAGGGTGTCCACAGCTGCGCGCGTCTTGTTGCGATAGCCCTCGGGCAGCAGCTGGTCGATAATGGTACGGTGCCGCTCCTGCAGCGCTGCAAGTTCCTCCTGATAGCCCTTGTCCCGGGCTGCCGCCTTGTTCCCGATGCGGATGAGGGTGTCGGTGCAGCCGCCGATGGCCGAGCTCACCACCACCGTCCGGTCCTGGGAAAGCGCTTTTTCTACGATATGGATGGTCTGAAGCATGGCTTCAGCTGTGGCGACGGAACTGCCGCCAAACTTAAGTACTTGCATGGGTTAATTCATGATGATGGCCGAGAGTTTGGCGATTTCCAGAAGGAAGCCGTCGTGGCCGAAGTTGGAACTGATTTCGATATATTCTGCCCCGGGAATCCAGGAGGTCCACTCACGGCCTTCCTCCGGGGGGAAAATGAGGTCGGTATCTACGCCCACTACCGTTACGCGGGCTTTGATGCCTTGCAGTGCCTTGCGTACGCCGCCCCGGCCGCGTCCCACATTGTGGCTGTCCAGGCCGTTGCAAAGGGCGTAGTAGGAGTAGGCGTCAAAATTCCTGCGTACCAGCTTCTCTCCCTGATAGCGCTCGTACGAAGCTACGCGGCCTGCAAAGAGGGTGTCGGGGTCGGCTTCGGCCTGGGTGAGGCCATAGCCGCGGAAACTGCGGTAGCTGATGAGGGCCTGGGCGCGGGCGCAGCGAAGGCCCTGCTCGCCGCCATGGATGTCGCGCGCTTCCCGGAAAGTGGGATCGGCCTCCAGGGCCATGCGCTGGGCTTCTACTGTGGCGCCCAGGAAGGGGGAGATGCGCGGGGCGGTGCACAGGAAAAGGCAACGCTTGAAGCGATCCGGTTCCATGATGGCCCACTCGATGGCATGGAAGCCGCCGTTGGATGCCCCGATGAGAACATCAATCTTGCTAATGCCCAGGTGTTTGCGAACTTCTATAAAAGCATTCACCGTATCGCGGATGGTCACTTTGGGGAAATCCAGCAGCCAGGGCTGGGCGCTGCCGGGCTTGGGTTGTGCCGGGCTCTCGGAACCGTAGGCGCTTCCCAGCATGTTCACACATACCACAAAGTCCCTTTCTGTGTCAATGGTTTTTCCGGGCCCTACCATCTCGGGCCACCAGTCCTCGGGATCGCTGTTGGCTGTAAGGGCGTGACAAATCCACACCACCCGGCCCTTGTGCGCACCCGAAGTATGGAAAACCAGGCGGGCGTCCTTGAGCTCTCCGCCGGCTTCCAGGGGCAGGGTTCTGCGTATCTCCTGTTTAATCATGCGCTGCTACGTTAAGGGCCTGAGCCAGGTCTTCGATAATATCGTCAGGGTCCTCCAGGCCGATGCTGAGCCGAATCAGATCCGGTGCGATGCCTGCGGCGCGCAGCTGTTCGTCGGAGAGTTGCCGATGGGTATGCGAGGCCGGATGCAGCACGCAGGTGTGGCAATCGGCCACATGGGTTTCGATGGTAACGAGTTTGAGGGCGTCCAGGAAGCGGTTGTCAAAGGCACGGCCGCCTTTGAGGCCCAGGCACATAACGCCGCTGCAGCCGTCGGGCAAGTACTTGACAGCCAGCGGATTGCCCAGGCCGGGATAATGAATCCAGGCCACCTCCGGCCGGCTTTGCAGCCACTTGGCCACCTTGAGGGCGCTCTCACTGTGCCGGCGGATTCTCAAATGCAGGGTTTGCAGCCCCAGGTGCAGATAGAAGGCATTCTGCGGACTCTGGGTGCTGCCCAGGTCCCGCATCAGGTGCGTGGTAGCCTTAACTATATAGGCGGCCTTCCCGAATTTTTGGGTATAGGTGAGGCCATGGTAGGAGGCGTCCGGCTTGGTAAGGCCGGGGAAGCGCTCGGGATAGCGGTCCCAGGGGAAGTTGCCGCTGTCTACCACGGCACCGCCCACGCTCACGCCCTGTCCGTCGATGTACTTGGTGGTGGAGTGCGTAACAATGTCGGCGCCCCACTCGAAGGGACGGCACAGGACAGGCGTGGCAAACGTATTGTCCACCACCAGCGGCAGGCCGTTGCGGTGCGCCATCTTGGCCCAGCGTTCAATGTCAAAGACCTCTACGCCGGGGTTGGAAATGGTTTCGCCGAAGATGAGTTTGGTGCTGGGCCGGATGGCGGCCTGGATTTCATCGTCCGGGGCATCGGCCTTGAGGAAGGTTACGTCTATGCCCATTTGCCTGAGGGTAACGCCCAGCAGGTTAAAGGTGCCGCCATAGATGTTGTTGGCTGCTACAATGTGGTCTCCTGCGGTTGCAATGTTCAGGCAGGCAAAAAGGTTGGCTGCCTGGCCGGACGATGTGAGAATGGCCCCCACACCGCCTTCCAGGTCGTTGATTTGCGCCGCCACGGCATCTACCGTAGGGTTTTGCAAACGGGTATAGAAATAGCCGCTGTCCTCCAGGTCGAAGAGCCGGCCCATCTGGTCCGACGTTTCATAGCGGAAGGTAGTACTCTGAATAATGGGAAGCTGTCTGGGCTCTCCCTTTCCCGGATGATATCCGGCATGCACGCAACGGGTGTCAATTTTTGCCATAATAGTCTGTTTGTTTCCTGCAGAGGGATGCCTTCGTGAACCGTCGCTTCGCGACCCCTCCCAATATTTGGTGCTTCGCACCCCAAGTGGGCCCCTCCCTCTTATGCGGCCGAGGGTGGCCACAGATTCACGAAGGCAAACCCTCTTCCGGAAACAAAGGTAGGTGTTATGGAAATATTTTACAAGGAATCTAAAAAAATTGGAAAATATATCTATATTTGCATATAATTATAGAAAATCAGTCAATTTTCACGAGAATAATTGGCCCTAAATAGAATGACTTCCATGAATGAGAGTGTACTGGATGCCATTGACCTGCAAATTTTGCGGGCCATGCAGGAGAATGCACGGCTCACTACCAAAGAGCTGGCGGCACGGGTGAACCTTTCCACCACACCAGTCTTTGAACGGCTCAAGCGGCTGGAGAAGAATGGGTTTATCAAAAAGTATGTAGCCGTTCTGGACCCACAGAAGTTGGGACGCGGCTTCACGGTGTTCTGTTCTGTTAAGCTCAAGCAGATGAACCGTGGTGTGGCCCGGGACTTCATCTCCGTTATCAGGGACATTCCCCAGGTGGCCGAATGCTACAATATCTCAGGCGAATACGACTACCTGCTAAAGATTCAGGCACCGGACATGCAGTACTACAACGAGTTCATCATCAACGTTCTGGGCACCATCGACTCCATCGGCTCCATCCTCTCCTCCTTCGTAATGAACGAAATCAAAAACACCCACGCGCTGTATCTATAAAAAAAGTCCGGCAGCAAACCGGACTTTTTTAGCTATGTACAAGCAGATTACTGCTGGCTCACAATGGCTTCCCACTTCTCGTAGTCGGCCTGATACTTGGGATCTACGCCGCGAAGCTGGAAGTTGAGCTGCTTGAGGTAATCGGCCACAGCGGCTTTGAGTTCGGGCATCTGGGCAACCTCGTAGCACTTCTCGAAGGGCTCGATGGCCGAGATGTACACTTGCTCGCGCTGCGCTTTGAGCTCGTCGTATTTCTTCCACTCGCGAACATCCAGGGCGTTCATCTGCTCTACCAGGTCCTCGCCTTTCTTGAGGGCCACATTGCCAATACCGTAGTAGGCGAAATCGTACTTGGGATTGAGCTCCAGGGCCTTGTTGTAGGCAGCCAGGGCGTTCTCGTAATCTTTGATACCCACATAGATGTTACCTTCTACATAATAGAGGGAAGCATTGTCGGGCATGGATTTCTTGGCCTCGTCCAGAAGTTCCACAATCTTCTTGGGATCCTCGTTGGTCTGGAGGTAGAGGTTGATAAGGCTGGTGAGGATGGCGCCGTTGTCCGGGTAGGCGGTGAGACCGGTGGCCAGATAATTCTTGGCGGCCAGCGTATCGCTTTTTGCCATGGCGCACTCCGAGAGGGAAGCATAGATGTTACCCTCCGAGGTGTAATTGCGGCTAAGGCACTTGTTGTAATATTCCTCGGCGCGGGCATAGTTGCCGATTTCCTTGGCGGTGAAGGCGCAGTTGTAGGCGGCGTCATCGTTGGGGACCGAGCAGGGAGCGGTGGTGGACACATCGGCGGCACCCTTGAAGAGGTCGCTGGCCTTGGCCAGGTTGCTAAGGGAATAGGCGGTGAAAGCGTCGTTATAGTAGAAGCCGACGATTTCCTGAAGCTTGGGATCGATATCCTTGTCCTTGGCGCCCAGTTCGAAAGCCTTGACATAGGCGTTGGCGGCATTGCCGAGCAGGTCTCCGGCTACGGAAGGATGGGTGACATCGATGATGGCAAGCTGACCGGCTGCATTGAAGTAGCAGTCGATGCTGGTGAAGGACTGTTTCTCGAAGGGCTGGCCGTCCAGAACCACCTGGGAGATGGCGCTGGGTTTCTCCTTGAACATAAGGGCGAAGGTGGCTTTGTCGATACCGGTGGTGAGGTTGCTGATGGGGTTGGAGTAGGCGCTCATGTAGGCCTTACCCAAATTCATCCAGGTGGCGGGCTTGGCAGCCTTTTTGGCATCCTGGGTGGCCTCCAGTGCCTTGTCTACGGCCTTCTGCATTTCGGCGTCGGACTTTTGGGCATAGGCGGCTTGCAGGGAGCACAGCAACGCAATGGCGAACAAAATCTTTTTCATGGTGTTATTAATGTTAATTGATTATTCTTCTGCTACGGGAGTTCCTTCTGCAGCCTGGCTTTCTTCTTCCTCGTTGTGGGCCACAACGGAAATGGCGGCAATGGCATCTCCCTCCTTGATATTGATGAGCTTTACGCCCTGAGTGGCACGTCCGGCAACACGGATGGTGTTGACAGGCATTCTGATGGTCATACCGGAACGGCAGATAATCATGAGGTCGTCCTCGTCGGTTACATTCTTAATGGCAACCAGTTTGCCGGTTTTCTCCGTGATGTTGAGGGTTCTTACACCCTTTGCGCCACGGGCGGTCTGACGGTAGTCCTGCGGGTCTGAGCGTTTGCCGAATCCGTTCTCCGATACGGCCAGCACCTGGTGCTTCGCTGCGTCATCGGCCTGGAAATCCTGGCATACGACACCCACCACAAAGTCTCCTTCATCAAGATTGATGCCACGGACGCCGGTGGAGGTGCGGCCCATGGCGCGGGCCTCGGTTTCATCGAAGTGGACGCAGCGGCCTCCGTTGGCGGCAATCATGATGTTGCAGCGGCCGTTGGTGAGGATGGCTTCCAGCAGTTCGTCGTCTTCCCGGATGTTGATGGCGTTTACGCCGTTGGTGCGGGGACGGGAGTAGGCTTCCAGGGAAGTCTTTTTGACCACGCCCTTGCGGGTGACCATCATGATATAGTTGTTGTTGATGAAGTCCTCGTCCTTTAGGGTCTTTACATTGAGGTAGGCGCGCACGCTGTCGTCCGGGTCTATCATTAGGATGTTCTGGATGGCGCGGCCCTTTGAGGTGCGGTTGCCTTCCGGGATCTCATATACCTTGAGCCAGTAGCACTTGCCCTTTTGGGTGAACAGGAGCATGGTGCTGTGCGTGTTGGCAATGTAGATGTGCTCGATGAAGTCCTCGTCCCTGGTGGCGCTCCCCTTCATGCCCACGCCGCCGCGGTTCTGGGTGCGGAACTCGGTGAGGGCGGTGCGCTTGATGTACCCCAGGTGGGAGATGGTAATGACCTGGTCTTCGTCGGCGTAGAAGTCCTCCGGGTTGAATTCGTCCTCGGCCAGGGTAATCTCTGTGCGGCGGGGATCCCCGTAGCGGGCCTTGAGGTCCATGGTCTCTTCCTTGACCACTTTGAACTGCTCTTCTACGGAACCCAGGATTTGGTTGCAGCGGTCGATAAATTTCATGAGCTCGTCAAACTCGTTGCGGAGCTTCTCGCGGTCCAGGCCGGTGAGCTGGCCCAGGGTGAGGGCGATGATGGCGGCCGACTGGGGCTCGGTGAAGCCGTAACGGTCCTGCAGCATTTGCTTGGCATCGTCCCTGTTCTTGGTCTCGTAGCGGATGATGTGGACAATCTCGTCGATGATGTCCATGGCCTTGAGCAGGCCTTCCAGGATGTGGGCGCGCTTTTGGGCTTTGTCCAGCTCGAACTTGGTGCGGCGTACTACTACCTCGTGGCGGAATTCCACAAACTGGCCGATAATCTCCTTGAGGCTGAGGGTGCGGGGACGTCCCTTCACCAGGGCTACGTTGTTGAAGGAGAAACTGCTCTGCAGCGGGCTGTACTTGAAAAGCATGTTCAGGACCACGCCGGAGTTGGTGCCCTGCTTGAGGCGGATGATTACGCGGGTTTCTCCGCGGGAGCTCTCGTCGTTGATATAGGAGATACCTTCTATCTTTTTATCATCGGCCAGCTGGGCAATCTTCTCGATCATTTCCCGCTTGTTCACCATGTAGGGAATCTCGGTGACTACGATAGTCTCGCGGCCATGCTCGTCTACCTCGATTTCTGTTTTGGAGCGGATGACCACGCGGCCGCGGCCGGTTTCATAGGCCTCTTTGATGCCGCTCTTGCCCATGACGATACCGCCGGTGGGGAAGTCAGGGCCCTTGATGTGCTGCATGAGCTCATCGGTGGTAATATCGGGGTTGTCAATGTAGGCGCAGATGGCGTCGCAGCATTCTCCCAGGTTGTGGGGAGCCATGTTGGTGGCCATACCTACGGCAATACCCGAAGCGCCGTTGAGGAGCAGCAGGGGAGCCTTGGTGGGCAGAACAGTGGGTTCCTCCAGGGTGTCGTCGAAGTTGAGGACCATGTCTACGGTGTCCTTGTCCATGTCGCCAAGAACGTCGTCGGCCATTCTTTGCAGCTTGGCCTCCGTGTAACGCATGGCGGCAGGGGAGTCGCCGTCTACGGATCCGAAGTTGCCCTGGCCCTTGACCAAGGGGTAGCGCTGGTTCCATTCCTGGCCCAGACGCACCATGGCGTCGTATACGCTGGAGTCTCCGTGCGGGTGGAACTTACCCATGACCTCACCCACGATACGGGCGCTCTTTTTGGTTTGACCGCCAAAGCTGAGGCCCATGTTGTCCATGCCGAACAGTACGCGGCGCTGAACGGGTTTGAGGCCGTCGCGGGCATCTGGGAGGGCGCGGGATACGATGACCGACATCGAGTAGTCGATGTAGGCCGTGCGCATCTCGTGATCTATCTCTACTTGCTCGATGTACCCTGTTTCCTGGGTTTCCTCGAGCGGAGTCTTCTCTTCGTTTTTATCCATTTTTCTTATCTGTCATATAAACATACAAAGATAAGAAAAAGATACGATAATACAAACGCGCGCGTGCGCGAAAAAGCACTATTTCTTCCGGTAAATATCTTCCGTACTGATGTTGCCCCAACTGGGCAGGGAAGGGTCGTCTACCAGAGCGTCGATGACTCTGGCATGTCCCAGCATCACATCCTGTTCCAGGAAACTGCGTTCGATATCCCACAGGTAGTTCATGTAGCCGGCTACATCGTGGGTGCGGTCCTTGAAGCGGTAGATGCTATGGCCTCTGTAACCTTTCTTTTCCAGCGACTCATCCAGAAAATCGCTGCCCCAGAGCCCGCGACCCATGACCACTAATTTCTTGTAGGCCACTGCCTGGTCGGCCGTACCATGCAGCAGAAGTATGGGGCAAGGGGCCGATTTGTACTCCGGCGCCCCGTCCAGGCTGATGATACCGCCGGCGAACGACATCACGCCCTTGAAGTTGAAGCCTTCGGGCAGGTTGCCGGTGCGTCCGTTGGCAATGTCATACTCGGCCGCCATGCTGATGATGGCGCCGGCCGAACTGCCTGCCACTACCAGATTGTCGGGGTCGATGCCCAGTTCCTCCCGGTTTTCGGCTATGAAGGCCACTGCCGAAAAGAGGTCTTCCACGCCCATTTGCTGGGACTTGTAGAACTGTTCGCTGGCCTTGGCCGCTCCGGAGACACCTTTGCCCACCTGATAGCCTTTCATTCCCAGACGATAGTCGATGGAAACGGACGTATAGCCATTACTGGAAAGACGGGTGAACCAGTCCCTGAAGTACTGGCCGTCCCGGCTTCCTTGAATAAAGCCGCCGCCGAACAGGAAAATGATGGTGGGCTTGGCTTTACCCTCAAAAGTGGTCTCCGTGCCTTCATAGGGCCGGTAGACATCAAAATACAGCGAGCAGGTGTCACGCTCGGCATAGAGATAAGTTTCCTGGGCTGCGGCGTTCAGGGCTGGCAGCAAAAAGAGCAGAAAGAAGAAAAATTTTTTCATATTCTTTTACTTGGGCAATGGTTTGGCGCAAGCGAGCCCTACCTTTGCATCAGAAATTAAATGACAACAGCCATGAGAAACACAGAATTCAACCTCGATGTCCTGGGAAACATGATTTCCTCTTCCACTTCTTTCCAAGCCCTGCAAGACATCATCGCCGATTTGGACCTTGAGTTCGAGGACGCCCTGGCTCTCTAAGCCTCCTTCAGTTCCACCAGGGTGGATTCCTTGTCGGGCGTGAGTCCCAGCCGCAGGGTGCGTAACTCCCCGGTGGTTTTCTTCCGGGCCGATAGCACACGGTCGGCAATGATGAACTCCGAAACCGGATCTTCCACATAGCGCGTCACGGCCCGCTTGAGCGGACGTGCACCATAGGCGGGATCATAGCCGGCATCGGCAATGAAACGCTTGGCGGCGGGCGTAATCGCCAGCTTGTAGCCGGCATCCAGTACCCGGGCGCGCAAATCCTTCAGTTCAATGTCAATAATACGCTCAATGGAATCCTTGTCCAGGGAATTGAAGTAAACCTGGGCATCCACGCGGTTGATGAATTCCGGAGGAAATGCCTTCTTTACCGCTTTCTCCACCACGCTCCGGCGGTCCGACGCCACATTCTTGCCCGCCGTGGCAAATCCAATTCCGTTTCCGTATTCCTCCATTTCGCGGCTACCCACGTTGGAGGTCATAATAACAATGGTATTCTTGAAATCCACCATGCGGCCGTTGCTATCCGTGAGCCGGCCCTCGTCCATCACCTGCAGCAGCAGGTTAAAGATGTCCGGGTGGGCTTTCTCAATCTCGTCCAGGAGCACCACGCAGTAGGGTTTGCGGCGCACACGCTCACTCAGCTGTCCACCTTCTTCGTAGCCCACATAGCCGGGAGGCGCGCCAATGAGGCGGGAGACGCTGAACTTCTCCATGTACTCGCTCATATCGATGCGCACCATGTTGTCCTCGCTGTCAAAGAGGTACTCGGCAAGCGTTCGCGCCAGCTGGGTTTTTCCCACGCCGGTGGGGCCAAAGAAGAGGAAGGTGCCGATGGGCCGGTTGGGATCCTTGAGACCGGCGCGGCCCCGCTGGATGGCCCGCACCACCGTCTCTACCGCCTGGTCCTGGCCGATGATACGGGCCTGGAGGCGCTGCTTCATCTTGGCAATGCGATTGCCTTCACTCTCGGCCACCTTATTCACGGGGATGCCGGTCATTTTGGAGACCACGGTGGCAATGTCCTCGGCGTCCACTTCCTGGCCGTGGCTGCGTTTCTTGGTCAGGGACAGGCGAACCATGGAGCCGGCCTCGTCCAGGGCGTCGATGGCTTTGTCGGGCAGCGACTTGTCGGTGATATACCTCTCCGTGAGGCGTACGGCGGCCTCAATGGCGTCCGGGGTATAGCGGATGCCGTGGAATTCCTCATAGCGGGGCTGGAGCTGCTTCAGGATCTCGATGGATTCGGCCACGTCGGTGGGCTCCACCACAATCTTTTGGAAGCGGCGGTCCAGAGCGCCGTCTTTCTCTACAATCTTGGTGAATTCGTCCAGGGTGGTGGCGCCGATGCACTGGAATTCCCCGCGGGCCAGAGCCGGTTTGAGCATGTTGGCGGCATCCAGGCTGCCGGATGCGCCGCCCGCCCCCACTATGGTGTGGAATTCGTCGATGAACAGAATGAGGTCGGGATTCTCCGAGGCCTCTTTGATAATGCTCTTGAGGCGTTTTTCGAAGTCTCCGCGGTATTTGGTGCCCGCCACTACAGAGGCAATATCCAGCGAAAGAATGCGCTTTTTGGCCAGGGCGGCAGAAATGTCACCGGAGGCAATGCGCTGCGCAATTCCCTCTACAATAGCCGATTTCCCCACGCCTGGCTCTCCGATGAGCATGGGATTGTTCTTCTTCCTGCGGCCCAGAATCTCGATGACGCGGGATATCTCGGTATCGCGGCCCACCACGGGGTCCAACTTACCCTCGCGGGCGGCGGCGGTTAAATCGTAGGCAAAGGACTCGATGTCCAGTTTTTTCCCTTCCTCGGCGGGCTCCTCATCGGGGCCTTGCGCCGGACGGGGATCCTGCTGGGGCTGCTGGGAAGGCTGCAGAAGGCCCTCGTCCTCCATATAGGCCAGCAGGCGGCCGTAATCGATGCCGTGGGAGCGCAGATACACTTGTCCATAGCTCTCCGTGGTGCGGCACAGGGCCAGCAGCAGGTGATGCGGCTCGGCCACGCCATTCTTGAGGCGGGCGGCCTCCATCACGGTGATACTGAGCACGTTCTGCGCCTGGCGGGAGAAATTGATATGGTCTATTTGCTCGTAGGGAATGGTCTCGTTGGTAAAGATGCGCTGGTCGATGAAGGACTTGAGGTCGGCCGGCTCTACGCCCAGGTTCTGGAGGGCCTTGAAGGCGGTGTTTTCCTCATGGCGGATGATGCCCAGGAACAGATGGTCCGGGCCAATTCCGTAGCTGCCGGTTCGCATGGCTTCTTCCCGGGCATATTTGATGACGTTGTTAAGGTCGTCGGATACTTGTAATTGCATGGATACAAAAATAATCAAAATACCTGTATCAACAACCGGACCCGATGGGTCTCCTGCCATTTTGTCAAAAAAATGTGTAACTTTGCAGGCACTTTATTTGCATTAAAAGAGCTTTCGTATGAAAAAGATATTGACTCTGGCAGCCCTGCTGCTTTTCGCTTTCACCGCTGGTGCCCAGTCCTTCGAGGGCATATTCACCCAGGCCAAAACCCTTAAGGTGGCCAAGAAAGTCATCAAGAGTGAGGGCGAGATTGTATTCACCATGCCCGACCAGCTGGCCATGAACTATACCCAGCCCGACGGCGATTTCTTCATCATCGACGGCCCCTACCTCAGAATGGACCTGCGCGGGGTAGCGCTGGATGTGGATACCCGAAACAACAAAACCGTTTCCCTGCAGCGCAACGCCCTCATCTACAGTCTTTCCGGCAAATATGAAGATATTGCCAAGGAAATGGACGCCGACTGCACGGTCTCGGCCGGCAAGAACGGCGGCAAGCACGTGGTCATCAAGGTACGCAAACAGCTGCCCAAAGGCTACTCCGGCCTGGAACTGGATTACCGTAAGGACGGGAAACTGACCCGTATGGTCCTGGAAGAATTCGGTGGAATCTCTACCGAATACCTGATTACCATTAAATAGCTTTTGGGGCCGATGCTTCTTTGGCGGCTTTGTCTTCGGCGGCTTTGCGGTCGAAGGCTTTTACGATTTTGGTGACAAGGGGATGGCGCACGATGTCTTCATTGGTGAAGCGGATAGTGGCTATTCCCTTGATTCCTTCCAGCATGCGGATGCCCTGCAGCAGGCCCGAATCCCCGGGGTGGGGAAGGTCTATCTGGGTGGCGTCGCCAGTTACTATGAACTTGGCGCTGGTCCCCATCCGGGTGAGGAACATCTTGAGTTGCCCCAGATTGGTATTCTGGGCCTCGTCCAAAATGACGCAGGCTTTGTCCAGGGTGCGGCCGCGCATATAGGCGAGGGGCGCAATTTGGATGGTACCGTCGGCCATGAATTCCTGCAGTCTCTTGGAGGGAATCATGTCTGAGAGGGCGTCGTACAGGGGCTGCAGATAGGGATCCAGCTTGTCTTTGAGGTCTCCGGGCAGAAAGCCCAGGCGCTCCCCGGCTTCTACGGCGGGGCGGGTGAGGATAATGCGTTTGATTTCGCGGTTTTTGAGGGCGCGCACCGCCAGGGCGATGGCGGTGTAGGTTTTGCCGGTGCCGGCCGGGCCCACGGCAAAAACAAGGTCGTTCTCGCAATAGGCCTGCACCAGGGCCTGCTGGGTTTTGTTGCGGGCACGGATGGGCTTGCCGTCGGTGCCGTGCACGATGGTGGCGTCTCCGCTCAGTTTGAAGTGATCCAGGCTGCCATTGCCGCTGAAGATGTCTTCTACGTCGTAGGGGGTAAGATTCCGCTTGTGCTGCCGCCGCTCCAGCAGTTGGGCAAAGCGGATATTGAACTCGGCTATATCGCTTTCCCGGCCGTCCAGAATGAGCTCGTTGCCGCGCGCAGTTACTTTTAAATGAGGGAAATAGGAGCAGAACTCCATGAGGATTTTGTTACCCACGCCATAGATTTCGATGGGGTCGATGGCTTCCAGATGAATCGTTTTCTTCATACAGCACAAATATACAAATTTAATTTGGCTTGATTTTGGAAAAAAGCGTATTTTTGCAAGATAAGGAAGAAGGATTATGAAAAAGACCATTATACTGACGCTGTTTCTGCTTGCCGTGCTCACAAGCAGCTGTGATTTTTTGCGTTCGGTGGCCGGAAGGCCCACCACGGCACAGCTGGAAAAGATGCACCAGGAGCAAATGAAAGCTGAGCAGGCCCGCCACCAGGCCCGCCTGGATTCCATGAAGCGCGTGCAGCAGCAAATGGCCGATTCCCTGGCCGCCCTGGAGAGTTACCTGCTGGATTCCCTGGCCCAGGCCAACGGCGGTGCCTTGCGCAATCCCGCAAAACTGGGCGGTCTGTCGGCCGAAAGACCGGAGGCCAAGTACTATATTTCCGTGGGTGCTTTCCGCACGGAAGAATTTGCCAAAAGAAAGGCCCGGCTCTGCGAGGAGGCCGGTTACACGGCCCTGGTGATTGGTTTTAAGGGCGGGCTCAAGATTGTGGCCATCTGCCCTTCCAACAGCCTGGATCAAACCGTAAAAACGCTCAATAAGAACAGAGGAACGGGTATTTTCCCCAAGGACGCTTGGATCTTCTTTAATTCATGATAAAACGCATCTTCATTTCCCTGGCCGCCCTGTTTGCCTGTCTCGGCCTGGGTGCCCAATATCGTAACAACCCGGAGGACCTGAACGATTCCGAGACCGTCCGTGCTTTTAAAGAACATGTGGGGTTCCTGGCTTCGGCTGCGCTGGAAGGGCGCAAAGCCGGAAGCGAGGGCGAGTGGATGGCGGCAGGCTACGTGTCCGAGCAATTGAAATCCTACGGCATCGACCTCCTGCCCACCGGCAACGAGTTCGGCATCGCCCATGGGGCCGATACCCTCCGTTCCTGCAATGTATGCGGTTTCCTGCAGGGCTGGGACAAGTCCTGCAATGACCACTATATAGTAATAGGTGCCCGTCTGGATAACTTGGGCATGGATACTTTCACCGTGAACGGGGAAGTTCAGAACCGCATCTACTATGGCGCCAACGGCAACGCGTCGGGCCTGGCCATGCTGCTGGAACTGGCGCAGAAGCTCTCTTTATCCCGCACCCTGGTACGCAAAAGCGTTCTGTTTGTGGCTTTTGGCGGATCCTGCGAGTCTTTTGCCGGCGCCTGGTATTTCCTGAACCGCTCGTTCGCAGCCGACGCCAACAAGATAGACGCCATGGTAAACCTGGATATGCTGGGCCTTGCGCCCAACGGCTTCCTGGCCTATACAGCTTCCAACGAGGACCTCAATACCCTCGTCTCCGGCATGAGGGGGGAACTGCTTCCCATCCAGGCCAGCCTTACCACCCAAGAGCCTTATCCCGGAGACCATACGGTCTTTTACGATAAAGAAATTCCGGCCGTCCTGTTCACCACGGGCCGATATCCCGAGCATGGGACCGGCCGTGACCAGTACGGTATCCTGGATTTCGAAGGCATGGAGAAGGAACTGGAATACATCTACCAGTTTGTAATGCGTCTCACAGATGGGCCGGAGCCGCTTTTCCATAATCAGTCGGTCGGCAGCAGTGCTCCGGTGGGCGTATATGCCTACAGCGATGTAGATTTTAAGCCGATGTTTCTGAATTCGGCCGATCCCCGCACGTTCTTGGAACGTTGGGTATATCCCTATCTCAAGTATCCCAGGTATGCCGTAGAAAATGGCATCCAGGGCCGTGTGCTGGTAGATTTTATCATCGACGATACGGGTAAGGTGCAGGATGTGAAAGTGTCCCGCGGCGTGCATGAGACGCTGGATCAGGAGGCCCTGCGTGTGGTAAGCGCCTCTCCTAAATGGCGTCCCGGACGCCATCACGGAAAAAAGGTGAAAGTGGCCATGACCATAGCGGTAGACTTCCGTCTGGAGAAGAACAAAGGTAAGTTTGGAATCAATGGAATAACAGTAAAATAATATATGGATTATAATTTTTCGGAGATTGAGAAAAAGTGGCAGGAGCAGTGGGCTGCCCAAAAGACGTATAAGGCGGTTACCAACCCGGCCAAACCCAAATATTACGTGCTGGACATGTTCCCGTACCCCAGTGGGGCCGGGTTGCATGTGGGGCATCCGCTGGGATACATCGCCAGCGACATCTTTGCCCGTTACAAGCGCCTGAAGGGATTCAACGTGCTGCACCCGATGGGCTACGACGCCTTCGGCCTTCCCGCCGAGCAGTATGCCATTCAGACGGGCCAGCACCCAGAGAAGACCACCCACGAGAACGTGGCCCGCTACCGTCAGCAACTGGACCGCATCGGCTTTTCCTTTGACTGGGATCGCGAATTCCGCACCTCCGATCCGGATTATTACAAATGGACCCAGTGGGCCTTCCTGCAGATGTTCGGTGCCTGGTACGACAATTCCATCCAGAAAGCCCGGCCTATCAAGGACTTGATTGCCGCTTTTGAGCAGGGTGGCAGCGCCGCAGTGAATGCCGCCTGCAGCGAAGGACCGGCCTTTACGGCAGGGGAGTGGAAGGTATTCTCGGAGAAAGAAAAGGCCGATACCCTCATGCGTTACAGGCTGGCCTATCAGGGCGAGAGCACGGTGAACTGGTGCCCGGAGCTCGGTACCGTGCTGGCCAACGACGAGGTCAAGGACGGTTATTCCGAGCGCGGCGGTTTTCCTGTGTTCCAGAAAAAGATGACCCAGTGGCAGCTCCGCGTGAGCGCCTATGCCGGGCGTTTGCTGGACGGGCTGGACAAACTGGACTGGACCGACTCACTCAAGGAGATGCAGCGCAACTGGATTGGCCGCAGCGAGGGCGCCGAGATGGTGTTCAAGGTAGAATGCGACGGTACCCGGCACGATGTGACCATCTTCACCACCCGCGCCGACACCGTATTTGGCGTCTCCTTCATGGTACTGGCTCCCGAAAGCGAATGGGTGGCCAAGCTCACATCGGCTTCCCAAAAGGCCGAGGTGGAGGCTTATCTGGAATCCGTCAAGAAGAAAACCGAGCGCGAGCGCATGGCCGGCAAGGCTGTGACGGGCGTTTTCTCGGGCTCTTATGGCATCAACCCCCTCACCGGAGATAAAGTGCCCGTGTGGATTGCCGAATATGTGCTGGCCGGTTACGGCACCGGCGCCATCATGGCCGTTCCGGCGCACGACAGCCGCGACTATGCCTTTGCCAAGAAGTTCGGCCTGCCCATCATTCCTTTGATTGAAGGAGCCGATGTGTCCGAGCAGTCCCTGGATGCCAAGGAAGGCATCATGTGCAACAGCGGATTCCTGAACGGACTCACCGTGAAGGAGGCCATCCCTGCCGCCATCGACTATGTAGAGAAGCATGGCATCGGCCACCGCAAGATTAATTACCGCATCCGAGACGCTATTTTCTCCCGCCAGCGCTATTGGGGCGAGCCTTTCCCCATTTATTATAAGGACGGTATTGCCACGCCGCTGCCCCTGGAGGAACTGCCGCTGCAGCTTCCCGAGGTTGACCAGTACAAACCCACCGAGGACGGTCAGCCGCCGTTGGCCCGCGCCAAGAACTGGACCTATAAAGGCTATCCGCTGGAAACCAGTACCATGCCCGGTTTTGCCGGCTCCAGCGCCTACTATCTGCGCTACATGGATCCCCGCAACGGGGAGGCCCTGGTGTCCAAGGAGGCCGATGCCTACTGGCGCAACGTTGACCTCTACGTGGGCGGCACTGAGCACGCAACCGGTCACCTTATCTACAGCCGTTTCTGGAACAAGTTCCTGTTCGATATGGGCTATGTGTGCGAGGACGAGCCTTTCTGCAAGCTCATCAACCAGGGCATGATTCAGGGCCGTTCCAACTTTGTGTACCTTATTCCCGGCACCAACAAGTTCGTTTCGGCCGGCCTTAAGGACCAGTACGAGACCATCCCCGTGCATGTGGATGTAAACATTGTGTACAACGACAAACTGGATATCGAGGCCTTCCGCGCCTGGCGTCCGGATTACAAGGACGCCGAGTTTGTGCTGGAGAACGGCGAGTACATCTGCGGCTGGGCCATCGAGAAGATGTCCAAGAGCATGTACAACGTGGTGAACCCCGACAAGATTTGCGACACTTATGGCGCCGATACCCTGCGTCTGTACGAGATGTTCCTGGGCCCCATTGAGCAGGCCAAACCCTGGGATACCAAGGGCATTGACGGCGTGAACCGCTTCCTCAAGAAGTTCTGGCGCCTGTTCTGGGACCGCGAAAAGTGGCTGGTCTCCGACGAGGAACCCACCAAGGACGAGCTCAAGGCCCTGCACAAGCTCATCGGCAAGGAGCAGGAGGATATTGAGCACTTCTCCTACAATACCACTATATCGGCCTTCATGATTGCACTCAACGAGCTGGGAGGCTGCTCCAAGCGCGCCATTCTGGAGCCGCTTACCATCCTGCTGAGCCCCTTTGCCCCGCATATCGCCGAGGAACTGTGGCATCAGCTGGGACATGAGGAATCGGTGGTGTATGCCAGCTTCCCGGAGTACAAGCCGGACCTTGCGGCCGACAATTCGGTGAATTATCCCGTCTCCTTTAACGGAAAAACCCGTTTCTTCCTGGATGCACCGGCCAGCGCTTCTCCAGCCGAGGTAGAGGCTGCGGTGCGTGCCCATGAAAAAACGCCCCAGTATGTTGGGGAAATGTCCATTGCCAAGGTTATTGTGGTTCCCGGACGAATTGTGAACGTGGTCTTAAAGAAATAGGCGATGAAAAAGATGAAGGTCCTGCAGGGGATTTACGACTATTTTGTCATCACCGTGGGCGTGGTGCTCTTTGTGATGGCCTGGCAGTCGTTCCTGTTGCCCAACAACATGATTGACGGTGGCCTCACCGGCGCATCGGCCCTGCTGTCCATGGTGACCGGAATCTCTGTGGATATCTGGTACTTTGGCATCAATGTGCTACTGCTGGTGCTGGCCTGGTTTATTCTGGGGCAGGGTTTCGGCATCAAGACCATCTATGCCATCCTGCTTTCCACGGCACTGTTCCGCGTTTTGGGCAATGAAAGCATGTCCTTTCTCTGGTCTGTTGAGGGCCAGCCGCTCTATGTAGGGGACGGCGTTCTGGTGCCTATTATCGGCGGCCTCCTGGAGGCGGTGGGCCTGGCGCTCATCATCATGCGGGGCGGTTCTACCGGCGGCACCGACATCCTGGCGCTTATCGTGAACAAGTTCTGGCCCATTACGGTCGGCCGTTTCTATTTGTACGCCGATTTTATTGTGATTTCCCTCCTTATCCTGGTGCCGGGGCACTGCTTTACCGATGTGGTGTACGGTTACATTACCATGGGCGTGTGCGCCTATGTGCTGGACCTCATCATGCTGGGCCGCGAATCTACCGTACAGGTACTGGTTTTCTCCGATAAAATTAAGGAAATCGGCAACTACATCAATCATGACATGGAGCGTGGGGTTACGGGACTTAAGGCCATCGGCTGGTATACTCAGGAAGACCGCATGGTGCTTATGGTGATGCTGCGCAAAACCGAGCTTCCCGAGCTGGTGCGTGCCGTCAAAGATCTGGATTCCAAGGCTTTTGTGACGGTGGTACCGGCCAATAACGTATTCGGCGAAGGTTTCGACCAAATCAAGACAGGTATCTCAAAACGCAAGAAAAAGGTATAGACTATGGCAATTCTTCAGAAATCGGCTCTTACCATGGTTAAGGAATGGCTGTTGGTCACGCTGGGTATTCTTATCTATGTGTCGGCCTGGTCGCTTTTCCTCATCCCCAACAACCTCATCGGCGGCGGCGTTTCCGGTATCAGCTCCATGATTCAGTATGCGACGGACGGTGCCATTCAAATGGGTTATTCCTATTTTGTGCTCAATGCCATCCTCATTGCCGCGGCTTTCTTTGTGCTGGGAATGGGCTTTGGGGCCAAGACCATCTATGCCATCATTCTGGCTTCGGTGGCCCTGCGCTTCCTGCCCGGCCTCATCCCTGCCGAGATCATCAAGACCCTGGCCATTGACAACGGCAAGCTCATGAGCGTGCTCATGGGCGGCGTCATGGCGGGTATCGGCATCGGTATGAGCATCTCCAACGGCGGAAGTACCGGCGGTACCGACATCATTGCGCTCATCTGGACCAAGTACCACAATGTGTCGCCGGGTAAGGTGATTCTGTTCCTGGATTTTATCATCATTTGCTCTTCGCTCATTGTCCCGTCCTATGTGGCCGACCTGGACCCCGAAACCGGAGAAATCCTGCTGGGCGCCGACGGAAAGCCCCTGGCACACCTGATGCCTTTTGCTGAGAAAGTGACCACGGTGCTCTACGGTCTCATCCTGGTTACGGTGAACAGCAATGTGCTGGATTTGTATATTTCCGGTTCCCAGCAAAGTGTGCAGCTGTTCATCCTGTCCAAGCACTATGACCAGATTGCCGATTCCATTACCAACGACCTGCACCGCGGCGTCACCGTGCTGGACGGCAAGGGCTGGTACACCAAGCAGGACACCAAGGTGCTCATGGTCATTACCCGAAAGACGGACCTGAATCTCCTCCTGCGCTATATCAAGCAGATTGACGACAAAGCCTTCCTTTCCGTCAGCTCCGTGAACGGCGTATACGGCAAGGGATTCGACACCATCAAAAAATAAAGTTCATTGACATAGAGGATAGGTTCCCGTAAGGCCCGCCCCCTAAAAACCATGAATCTGCTACTGCTCTTTCTGGCTTTTCTCTGCGTGGCGGCCGTAGGTACGGGTGTATATCTGTACTTGCTTCTCCGCCGGAAAGAAGCCGACCTTGCAGCCGCCCAGCTGCGGCACGGGCAGGCCGATGACCAAGGGCCTGCGGCTTCCGAAATGACGGCGATCGACCAATACCTGTATGAAAGGTGTTGCCGGTATATGACGGAGCACCGGCCTTTCCTGGTTGAGTCTTTTACCCTCCAGGACCTGGCCAATGCCGTCTATACCAATAAAGCGTACTTGAGCAAGACCATCAACCGCTTCTCCGGGCGCAATTTCCGGCAGTATGTGAATTATTACCGGGTAATGTATGCCATGGAGTTGTTCCGGTCCAACATGAGTCTGCGGGTAACAGAATTGGCTCTGCTATCCGGTTTTCGCTCTTCTACCTCCTTTTTCCAGAGTTTTGCCAAAGTGATGGGCGAGCCGCCCAGCCACTGGTGCTCCCGAATAAGGAAAAAGTACATGAATCAGATAAAACGCTAGAACTGCGGGTCCCGGAGCTATCCTTGAATCCCTTTCCAACTCTTCGGAACGGGAGCTGTCACATCCACCTCGGTCTTTTTGACGGGGTGGATGAACTGTATACGGCGGGCCAGCAGGCAAATGCCGCCATCGGGGTTGGAGCGCTTGGCGCCGTATTTGAGGTCTCCCTTGATGGGACAGCCCATGTGGGAAAGCTGGCAGCGAATTTGGTGATGCCGGCCGGTATACAGTTCCACTTCCAGGAGGAAATAGCGCTCAGTGGTCTGGATGAGTTTGTATTTGAGCCGGGCTTCCTTGCCGGTTTTGGACACGTAGGACTTGTTTTGGGCCTCGTTTCTTACCAGGAAGTCGGTGAGGGTGTCTTCCTCTTTGGGCGGCCTGCCGGCGCTGAGTGCCCAGTAGGTCTTGTGCACGTCGCCCTTTCTGAGCATCTCGTTCAGCCGTTCCAGCGCCTTGGACGTTTTGGCAAAGAGCACCACGCCGCTCACGGGGCGGTCCAGCCGGTGGGGGACACCCATGAACACCTGTCCGGGTTTTCCGTCCCGCTGGGCAATAAATGCCTTGAGGGTTTCGCTCAGGGGCTCGTCGCCGGTTTTGTCGCCCTGGACAATTTCTCCGGTGCGCTTATTAAAGATAATCAGGTGATTGTCTTCGTACAGGATTCGGCCTTGAAGGTCCAGGAACTCTTCCTGCTGCAACGTTCTGTAGATGCTCATATTATGCCAGGATAATACCGTTTTTGGCGCATTCCTCCCGCATGGATGCGGGCCAGATGGCTGCTTGGATTTCGCCGATGTGCGCCTTGCGAAGGAGGAACATGCAAAGGCGGGATTGGCCGATACCTCCGCCGATGGTGAAGGGGAGTTTGCCGCTCAGCAGCTGCTGGTGGAAGTAGAGCTGCTCTTTCCAGCTTTGTCCGCGTTCGGCCAGCTGTTTGCGCAGCGCCTTGGCATCTACGCGGATACCCATGCTGGAAATCTCGAAGGCCATATTGAGGACATTGTTCCAAAGGAGGATGTCTCCGTTGAGGTCCCAGTCGTCGTAGTCGGCCGAACGGCCGTCGTGCAGGGTTCCGTCACCAAGTTTACCCCCGATGCCGATGATAAAAACGGCCTTGTGCTCCTTGGTAATGGCATTTTCCCGCTGTTTGGGCGTAAGGTCCGGATACATTTGGCGCAGCTCTTCCGAGTGGATGAAGAAGATGTCGTCCGGGAGCTCCGGGATGAGCTGCGGGAATTCTACGTACAGTTTATTCTCGGTCACTTTTACAGCCTCGTAGATGCGCCGTACGGTTTTTTTGAGGAAGTCCAGGTTGCGGTCTTCCTGGCAGATTACTTTTTCCCAGTCCCACTGGTCCACGTAAATGGAGTGGATGTTGTCCAGCTCTTCTTCGGGCCTGAGGGCGTTCATGTCGGTATAGATGCCGCGCCCCGGGGTAACGCCCAGCTCGGCCAGTTTGAGGCGCTTCCACTTTGCCAGGGAATGCACCACCTCGGCCTGGCTTCCGGGAATGTCCTTGATAGGGAAGTGGACGGGCTGCTCTACGCCGTTGAGGTCGTCGTTGATGCCGGTCCCGCTCAGGACCACCATGGGGGCGGTGACGCGCAAAAGGGCCAGCTGGGCCGACAGGTTCACCTGAAACATATCCTTGACAGACTTGATGGCTTTCTCTGTATCTTCCACGCCTCCAAGGATATTCCTGTAATGATTGGGTATAATAAGTGACATGCTGCAAAGATAGTCAAAAATACCTTAAAAAATTTTGTGGATATTAAAAAAAGTCGTACATTTGCGGTCCAATCTTCTGGATGTAGCGCAGTTGGTAGCGCACCTGGTTAGGGACCAGGAGGTCGCTGGTTCAAGTCCAGTCATCCAGACCAAATGAAAATCAAGCACTTGCAAATGAGCTGGTGCTTGATTTTTTTGGTTCGCCAGTCGAATATCTATAAAATGGTTCCGATGAATATTGTTGAAGCGAGTCCTAAAGGTTGAAATTGCTTAAGAACCTCGCAATTAAATTCTGCCACCGCCTCATAATGAGGTGGCGGCAGTTCTCTCGGTTAAATGACAAGGCGTCAACTTCTTATGCAATGCCCATCAAATCAAAAAACATCAGAATGGTTTCATCCTCCGGCTCCGGAATGACCAGCGGATTGAAATCACACTTGGAGTAGAACTCTTCAGCATCCAGGTAGGCATCAACGGTCAGGTACCTGCAACCC
>CAJOHK010000025.1 GCA_905234285.1 uncultured Bacteroidales bacterium | reverse complement strand
GGTACTTCTCCACACCAAGGAGCAGCCCGAAGTCGCCGAACTCCTCGACATCATCTCAGCAAACTGCTGAAATGGGTGTCCCATTGCGGAAAACAGGAAAAAACCTGCCGTTGCCATTTTGCACGGCAGGTTTTTTTATGTTTATTCCAGGGTTTTTTGTTATATTTGCAGATTGAATCGATTATAATAAAAACACCCTTATATGGTATTCCAACTTCTTCAGACAGACAGCATAAGCATGCTGGCCGACACCCTGGTCCAGGCCCCCGAAACCGTGGTTCCTGCGCAGCCCACAGAAATGAGCGAAAGCCTCTGGTCCATGTTCACCATGGGCGGCCCCCTGATGTGGGTACTGCTGGCCCTCAGCATCCTGGCCATCTACATCATCGGCCGCAAATGGTGGATCATCAACCACGCGTCCCAGATTGACGCCCACTTCATGCAGGACATCCGCGACTACATGAACGAAGGCAAAACCAAAAGCGCCCTCACCCTGTGCCGCAAGTACGACAACCCCGTGGCCCGCATGATCGAAACCGGTATCCACCGCATGGGCCGTCCCATGGCCGACGTCCAGAGCGCCATCGAGAACATCGGCAACGTAGAGGTAGCCCGCCTGGAAAAAGGCCTGCCGCTGCTGGCCACCATCGCCGGCGGCGCCCCCATGATCGGTTTCCTGGGCACCGTGCTGGGTATGGTCCAGGCCTTCTTCAACATGTCCAAGGCCGGCAACAATATTGACATCACCCTCCTCAGCGGCGGTATCTACACGGCCATGCTCACCACCGTGGGCGGTCTTATTGTGGGTATCATCGCCTACTTCGGCTACAACTGGCTCACCTCCAAGGTAAGTGACCTGGTGTACAAGATGGAAAGCTCCACCATGGAGTTCATCGACATTGTCCTGCACGAACCCGGCGAAGAATAGCAACGTATGGCACTCAAGAGAAACACCAAAGTAGACGCGCAGTTTGCGGTATCCAGCATGACGGATATCGTGTTCCTGCTGCTCATCTTCTTCCTGGTGACCTCTACGCTCATCAACCCCAACGCCCTCAAGCTCCTGCTCCCCAAGAGCACGGGCCAGGTGAACGCCAAGGCAACGGTGAGCGTGAGCATCAAGGACTGGGGCAACGACACCTACACCTACCATGTGAACGGCAGTCAGGATCCCATCCCCTACCAGGAGGTGGAAGACGAGCTAATCGGCCTGCTGTCGCAGGAAGAAGATCCCACTTTCTCCATCTACAGCGACCAGACGGTCCCCGTGGGAGAGGTGGTGCAAATGATGAATATCGCCAAGCGCAACCATTATAAGGTCATTTTGGCCACGCAGCCCGAGTAAGATATGCAACCCTATCAGCGCACACAGGCCCAGCGTGAGAAAAACGCCAACGTAGCCGGCATCCTGGTTACGGTGGTGCTGCACGTACTGGCCCTGGTGTTCTGCCTCGTTAGCGGGCTCAAATACCTGGATCCTCCACCGCCGGAGCGCACCTCCCTGGTCATCGAATTCGACCAGGAGGAAGAGGTGGCCAAACCGCTGCCCACCCGCGTGGGCCGGCAGCCCCAGGCCGAAGAAGTGAATCCGGAGAAGGAAGTGGAACTGGTGCAAAAGGCCGAGTCGCCCTACACCAACGACCGTCCCAATACCACGCCGGCCACCACACCGGACGCTCACGGGGACGTAGACGTACCCACGCCTCCGGTAGAGGAACCCAAACTGGACCCCCGGGCCTCATTCCCGGGCATGGGCAAGAAAGAGAGCGATGCCACCACGCCGCACAGCGCTACGGAAGCATCGGACCACTTTAAGGCCGGCCAGCCCGACGGCAACACCCACGAAGGCAAAACCGAAGGCTCGGCCAATGCCCACCTCAAGGGCCGCAACGTGCTGGGCACCCTGCCCAAGCCGTCCTACAACGCCCAGATGGAAGGCATCGTGGTGGTGCAAATCAAGGTAGACCAATACGGCAACGTAACCGAGGCCATCCCCGGCGCCGAAGGCACCACCGTAACAGACAAAACCCTTTGGAACGCCGCTCGCAGCGCGGCCATGAAGGCGCACTTTAACCAGAGCGCATCGGCCCCCGCTGTACAAAGCGGCACCATAACTTATATTTTCAAATTAAAGTAACGACGTGAGTCGCAAGATTTCTATGGAAGAACAAAAGAAAGGTACGAGAAAACGCATCGTACGAAAGGCCGAAGGCCACGCAGAAAAAGTAGATTACAGCACCAGCCGCAGTTACAGCTCCGAGGAGCGTCCTGCCCGCCACAGTTTCGGGGACCGCAAACCGTTCGGTGAGCGCAAGTCCTACGGCGAGCATAAGTCTTACGGCGAGCATAAGTCTTACGGCGAGAACAAGCCTTATGGCGAGCGCAAGAGCGCCAATAACGGCGAGCACAGGAGCTTCGGCGACAAGCCCGCCCGCAAGAGCGGCTTCGGCAAACCATCCTTTGGCAGCAGCAAACCCGCATTCGGCGGCAAGCCCGGCTTCAAGAGCAACAACAGAAACAATGGCCGCAAACCCTTTGCCAATCGCAACGAGGCCGATGCCGGCATGAGCGCCATGCTGTCCCGCAAGCCCCAGGTGAGCGGACGCTACAGCGACGACGATACCGTAAAGACCGAGATTCAGGAAGTAGTGCGCCTGAACAAATTCATCGCCAATTCCGGTGTTTGCTCCCGCAGGGAGGCCGACACCCTCATCCAGAGCGGTGTGGTTACCGTGAACGGCGAGGTAGTGACCGAACTGGGCACCAAAGTAAACATCCTTACCGACGACGTCCGCTTCAACGGCGAGCGCCTCAAGGGAGAAGAGAAGGTGTACATTGTGATGAACAAGCCCAAGGGCTATGTGACCACCGCCAGCGACCCTCACGCCGAGAAAACCGTGATGGAGCTGCTCAAGGGCTGCCCCACCCGGGTATTCCCCGTAGGCCGCCTGGACAAGAACACCACCGGTGTGCTCATGTTCACCAACGACGGAGAAATGGCCGAGCGCCTCACCCACCCGTCCTACAATAAGAAAAAGATTTACCAGGTGGTACTGGATGCTCCCCTCACCGAGGAAGACCAGCAAAAGATTCTGGCCGGTATTGAGCTCAGCGACGGCGTAGTGACTGCCGACGAACTCGAATACATCGACGCCCACGACCACCGGCAGCTGGGTATAGAGATTCACAGCGGCAAAAACCGCATCGTGCGCCGCATCTTCGAATCCCTGGGCTACGAAGTGCGCGCCCTGGACCGCGTGTACTTTGCCGGCCTTACCAAGAAGGGCCTCAAGAAGAGCGACTGGCGCTATCTCACCGAGGGCGAAGTGAACATCCTCAAAATGGGAGCTTACGTATAATGGTACACAGAGCAGGTTTCGTCAATATCATCGGCAATCCCAACGTGGGTAAATCCACGCTCATGAATGCCCTCGTGGGAGAAAAACTCTCCATTGTCACCGCCAAGGCACAAACCACGCGGCACAGAATCATGGGCATTGTGAACGGGGAAGATTTCCAAATCGTTTACTCCGACACGCCCGGCATCCTCAAGCCCAACTACCGGCTCCAGAAGAACATGCTGGGCTTTGTGGACACGGCTATCGGCGACGCCGATATTATCCTGTACGTCACCGACACCGTGGAAAAAGGTGATAAGAACGAAGCCTATATAGAGAAACTGCGCAAGGTGGACTGCCCGGTAGTGGTAGTCATCAACAAGATTGACATTTCCTCTCAGGAGAAGGTGGTGGAACTCATGGCCTGGTGGCAACAGCAGCTGCCCGGGGCCCAGATTATTCCGGCATCGGCCCAGGAGGGGTTCAATCTGGAGAGCATCCTGGAGGCAGTGCAAACCCGTCTCCCCGAGGCTCCGGCCTGGTTTGACAAAGACCAGTTCACCGACAAAAACCTCCGTTTCTTTGCCTCGGAGATCCTGCGGGAGAAGATTTTCCTCAACTACAGTGAGGAAATCCCCTACAGCTGCCAGGTAGAGATTGAGGCCTTCCACGAGGGCGAAGACCGCTACGAGATCAGTGCCGTCATCTATGTGATGCGGGAGTCCCAGAAGGGCATTCTCATTGGCAAAGGCGGCGCCGCCCTCAAGAAAGTGGGCACGCAGGCCCGCCTGGAAATGGAAGACTTCTTCCAAAAGAAGGTTTTCCTGAGCACTTTTGTAAAAGTGGACCCCGACTGGCGCGAGAGCCGCAAGGAACTGCGCCGGTTCGGCTATGAAGAATAAAACAGATAGTATATGGCAGAAGATTGGGAAGAGATTGAAGGTCAGGATGAAGAATTGAGCGAAGACGCCGTTGCCAGCGGGAAGTTTGAGAAGCTTCTTGGCAGCGACAGCCGCAAGTTCAAGCTGTCCGGCATGTTCAAGGACTGGTACCTGGACTATGCGTCCTATACCATCCTGGACCGCGCCGTTCCGCACATCGTGGACGGCTTTAAGCCGGTACAGCGCCGCGTGCTGCACACCATGGCGGTCATGGACGATGGCCGATACACCAAGGTGGCCAACATCGTGGGCCAGGCCATGCAGTACCACCCCCACGGCGACCAGTCCATTCTGGGCGCCCTGGTAACGCTCGGCCAGAAAGGCCTTCTCATCGACTGCCAGGGAAACTGGGGTAACATCCTCACCGGCGACTCCAACGCCGCACCGCGTTACATCGAGGCCCGGCTCTCCAAGTTTGCCAAGGAAGTGGTGTTTGACAAGAACGTCACTCCCTGGATGACTTCCTACGACGGCCGCAACCAGGAACCCACCGAGCTTCCGGTGCGTTTCCCGCTGCTGCTGGCTCAGGGTACCGAGGGCATCGCCGCCGGTCTCAGTTCCAAGATTCTGCCGCATAACTTCAACGAGCTCATCGACGCGTCCATCGCCATCCTCAAAGGCGAGCCCTACGAGCTGCTTCCAGACTTCCCTACCGGCGGTATTGCCGACTGCTCCAAATACAACAAAGGCAAACGGGGCGGTATGGTGAAAGTGCGTGCGCGCATCAACAAGGTAGACAAATCTACCATCACCATCACCGAGATTCCCTACGGAAAAACCTCCCACGCCCTCATTGACAGCATCCTCAAGGCCAAGGACAAGAAGAAGATCAACATCAAGAAGATTGAAGACATGACCACCGACAAGGTGGAGATTGTGATTCATCTTCCCGCCGATGTTTCCCCGGACAAAACCATTGACGCCCTCTATGCCTTCACCGAGTGTGAGACCAAGATTGCGCCCAATGCGTGCGTCATCCGGGAGAACAAGCCGGCCTTCCTCACCGTGGACGAGATTCTGGAATACGACACCTGGCACACCCGGGACATCCTGGGCGCCCAGCTGGAGTTCCGCCTGGGCCAGTTGGAGAACGACTGGCACTACAGTTCCCTGGAGCGCATCTTCTTTGAGAACCGTATTTATAAGGTACTGGAACAAAACCAGCTGAGCTGGGAAGAGCAGCTGCAGGACGTGCTGTCCCAAATGCTGCAGTATCAGGATTTACTGCATCGGCCCATCGTGATGGAAGACATCCTCAAGCTGGTAGAAAAACCGGTGCGCAAGATTTCCAAGTTCGACACCAAAGCCTTGGACGAGAAGATTTACGCCATCGAGGACGAGATGCGCCAGGTCAAGGACAACCTGGACAACCTCACCCGCTACACCATCGACTGGTTCAAGGGCCTCAAGAAAAAGTACGGGGCCGAGTGGCCGCGCCTCACCGAGATTTCCTCCCTGGAGACCATCGCCGCCACCAAGGTGGTGTCCAACAACGCCAAGCTGTATGCCAACCTGGCCGAGGGCTTCGTGGGCATCGGCCTCAAGAAGGACGACGGCGGCGAATTTATCGGCGAATGCTCCGACCTGAGCGAGATCATCGTCATCCGTAAGGACGGCAAATACCGCGTCACCAAGGTGAGCGAGAAGGCTTTCTTCGGCAAGGACCTCCTGTATGCCGGTGTCTTTACCCGCGGCGACGAACGCACCATCTATAACGTGATTTACCGCGACGGCAAGGGCCCCGCCCATTATGCCAAACGCTTCAGCATCACGTCCATCACCAGGGACAACGACTACGACATTACCACCGGCGCCGAGGGTTCCAAGATCCTGTGGTTTACGGTGAACCATAACGGCGAGGCCGAGACCGTCAAGATTGCCCTCAAGCCCAAGAAGGGCCTCAAGAAAACGCAGCTGGAGTGGGATTTCTCCTCGCTGGCCATCAAGGGACGCAGCTCCCGCGGTAACTTGGTTACCAAGAATGCCATCGCCCGTATCCAGCTCAAGTCCAAGGGCATTACCACCCTGGAAGGCAAGGATATCTGGTACGACCCCGACATCCAGCGCCTGAACGAGGACGGCCGCGGAGACCACCTGGGCAAGTTTGCCGGAGAAGACCGCGTGCTGGCCATCTTTGCCGACGGCAGCTACTACACCACCTCCTACGATCTGGTGAACAAGTACCAGGGAGATGTGGTGCGCATAGAAAAATGGAATCCGGGCCGCGTATACACCGTCCTCTATTGGGACAACGCCGCCAAGGCCTACTATGTAAAGCGCTTCAGCTTTACCGAGAGCAACAACACGCCGGTTCTGTTCATCTCCGATGCCCGCGGCTCCAAGATGGTGGACCTGTCGGACGACCAGCGTCCGCAGATGGTGCTCACCTTTGGCGGAAAATACCAGCACCGGGAGACGGAAGTGGTAGATGTAGAATCGTTCATTGCCAAGAAGGGCATCACGGCCAAGGGCAAGAAGTGCTCACCCTACGACCTCAAGTCCGTTGAGTTCGGCAAGCCGCTGGAACCCCTTGAGACCCAGGAAGAGGAACCCATCGAGGCCGATATCCAGGAAGAGATTCCCGAGGCCGATGTCCCAGAGACCACGCCCGATGAGCCCCAGGACGACGCTCCCGTGGACTTTGACACCTGGGAGCCGACGCTGTTCTAATACTTTTTAGCACCTGAAGCCACCTGCTGCGCAAAAATAGCCCAAAATGTGCGGCAGGTTGTACTTGTATGCCACTAACCGTACAAATACGGCCCGAAATGCGCGGCGAGTGGCTCTTGTAAGCCACTCAACGTACAAAATTGGCCCAAAATGGGTAATCGGTGGTTACGGTATATAATGGTTTTGGAGATTATTTGGTATTTTTGCCCTTGTTATGAAAATCGTCATTGCTCCAGATTCATACAAGGAGTGTTTGTCGGCCGCACAGGTGGCAGATGCCATGGCGCAGGCATCCACGGAACTGTTTCCAGAGGCCGAAGTGGTAACCCTTCCCCTGGCCGATGGCGGAGAGGGCACACTGGATGCCCTGGCAGCCAATTTACCCATTACTATAGAAACCACACCGGTCCATGCCCCCCTGGGGCGTCCTATTGATGCCAAATGGGGACTATGGGACCAAACAGCTATTATTGAAGTGGCCCAGGCCTGTGGCCTGCAATTGCTCCAACCTCAGGAACGGAATCCATTAATTGCTTCCTCCCGTGGTGCTGGAGAACTCATAATGGCAGCGTATGAGAAAGGATGCCGGCATTTCATTGTGGGGCTGGGCGGCACAGCTACCTGCGACGGCGGGATGGGCATACTGTCTGTCCCGGGCATCAAAGAAGTATTGGCCGATTGCAGCATGGAACTTCTCTGCGATGTTAATGCACCCTTCGTAGGACCGCATGGAGCGGCTCGGATATTTGCCCCGCAAAAGGGCGCCACACAAGAAGAAGTAGAGATTCTGGAGAGCCGAATGGTAGCGTGGGCAAAAAAAATATTACACGAGACCGGTTTTTCTGTGGCCGAGATGCCTGGTGCCGGAGCTGCCGGCGGCATAGCCGGAGCACTCATTTCATACGCCCAAGCTAGCCTGGTAAACGGCGCCAAGCGGATTATGGATTTATGTGGTTTTGACAAGACAGTTCAAGGGGCCAGTCTAGTTATTACCGGAGAGGGTAAATCCGACACCCAAACCCTTATGGGAAAGGTGCCAGTGGCCGTTTTGTGTCAAAGCCACGGCACTCCCACCGCCCTGGTTTCGGGCCGGATTGAAGACCGATCAAATCTGGAGCAGGCCGGCTTCCAGCCCATCGTAGAAGTGTCCCCTAGAAACCTTCCCATAGCGCAGGTATTGCACCCCCAAACCGCCCTCCGAAACCTGCGATTGGCTATACTTCAATTGAGGTAGAAAACAAGAAAAAAATTTCACCTATTGCTTTTTTGCCAACAACGTTGTAAGTTGTCGGCAAAATATATGCGTATGAATCGAAGAAGAAAGGAAAGAGCAGATTGCCGAAGCTTGAAAAAAGGCTATTATCACTTAAGCACAGATGGGCGGTGGGAAGGATCCTTGTTTTACACAAAGGAACAGTATGCCTACGGGATGTGCCTCATAGGAATCCTGACCTTATTATTTGACATTCGGATTTATTCCTTCACCTTGATGTCTAATCATGTTCACATCATCTTGAGTGGTACAGGAAGCGCTTGCCTGGATGCGTTCGACTACCTAAGGCGAAAAATTTCAGCTCGCTTGGTCAAAGACGGATATCCACCTCTGCCAGAAGACTACTGGTTCAAATTAGTCCCGGTAGATGATCCCGAACAGATGAAGCGAGACTTCATCTACGTAGACAGGAATCCGTACGAAAAGCATATTTGCGTTCCGGGGGGATACCCTTGGGGAACTGGTTATTTACATTACTCATTTGTTGGCGATATGCTCATAGGCGATAGGGCTGGAACCCTATCAGGTCGTGAACTGGAGAGAAGAACTGGTACCAGGATGTCCTTCCCGGAGCATTGGCAGTTTCATCCCCAATATGGATTGCTGCCTGCTTCCTTTATCGACAACAGCCTTTTCACCAAACTATTCAGAGTGCCCAAAGAATACCTTACGAATCTGGTCAAGGACTATGAGTCTGCTGTCCAAGTTGCCAGATCCTTGGACGAGTCACCAGAATACTCGGAAGAAGAAACTCGCGATATTGTCGAAACACTGTTGCAAAAGTACTACGCAAACAGCAGCTTATCCAAACTGTCCCCTGATAAAAAGGGCAGACTGGCGGTTATCTTAAAGAAAGAATATGACATGCCAGAGTCCATCATTGCGCATAGCCTAGGCTTTTCAGAGCATCTGGTCTTCCAATTCCTTCGGTCCAAGGACTACGGGAAACGATAGTCTTGTTTGTACACCTGCTGAGCAAAATGGGCCCAAAATGTGCAGCGGAGGCTCCTACATACCACCTAACGTACAAAAACAGGCAAAAATGCGCAGTAGGTGGCATACAAGAACCACGTGCCGCACATTTTTAACCTTTAACGCGCAACACGTGGATGTATCATACAAGCGCCCGGAGCGTTACCCCTCGGCCGGGAACAGGCCGTAGAGCTCGGCGTCAATCTTGTCGGTGATGTACTGGAAGTCCTCTGGCTTATTCTCGAACTTGATATTGTCTACATCGACAATCAGGAGACGGGCTTTGTAGTCTTTGATCCAGTCCTCGTAGCGCTGGTTGAGGCCGGTGATGTAGTCGATACGGATGGAACGCTCGTACTCTCGGCCACGCTTCTGGATTTGCGCAATGAGGTTGGGAATGCTGGAACGCAGGTAAATCATGAGGTCCGGGGGATTGACCAGGGACATCATGAGGTCGAAGAGGTCGCTGTAGTTCTCGAAGTCACGGGTGCTCATGAGGCCCATGGCGTGCAGGTTGGGCGCAAAGATACGGGCGTCCTCGTAGATGGTGCGGTCCTGGATAATCACCTCCTTGTGCTTGGAGATTTCTACTACGTCCTGGAAGCGCTTGTTCAGGAAGTAGATTTGGAGGTTGAACGACCAGCGTTCCATGTCCTCGTAGAAATCGGCCAGGTAGGGATTGAAGTCTACCGATTCAAACTTGGGCGTCCAGCCGTAATGCGCTGCGAGCATCTTGGTCAGCGTGGTCTTTCCACTGCCGATATTTCCTGCGATTGCAATATGCATATAATTGTGTTTTAAAATAATCCGTACAATTCGGCGTCTATGCGGTCTGTGATGACGGCAAAGTCTTCCGGGCGGTTGAGGAAGTCCAGGTTGTCGGCGTCTATCTCGATGAGGCGGCCTTTGTAGCCGGCAATCCACTGCTCATAACGCTCGTTGAGGCCGCTCAGGTACTCGATGGAGATGGTTTGCTCGTAATCCCGGCCGCGCTTTTGGATTTGGGATACCAGGTGCGCTATGCTGGACCGCAGATAAATCATGAGGTCCGGCTCATGGACAACTTCCATCATCACGTTAAAGGTGTCCATGTAGGTGTTGTAGTCCCGTTCCGAGAGATTGCCCTGGGCATAGTTGTTGGCTACAAAAATGTGAACGCCCTCGAGCAGGGTGCGGTCCTGGATAATGACATCCTTGGACTTGGAGATTTCCAGTACATCGTGCAGGCGCTGCTGCAGAAAATACATTTCCAGCGCAAAGGACCAGCGCTTGATATCCTTGTAATAATCGGCCAGATAGGGATTGTAGGTTACCGATTCGAACTTGGGCGTCCAGCCATAATGGTGGGCCAAGAGC
Organism: uncultured Bacteroidales bacterium; assembly: GCA_905234285.1. Taxonomy (GTDB): domain Bacteria; phylum Bacteroidota; class Bacteroidia; order Bacteroidales; family UBA932; genus Cryptobacteroides. Next base: position 26,000 of record CAJOHK010000025.1, on the reverse strand, counting down.
GTAGTGAGCGTGGTTTTTCCGCTGCCGATATTTCCTGCGATGCCGATGTGCATAGGGATGGTCTTGATTCTACAAAGTTGGCAAAACTTTGTTAAATTTGCAATTGAAAATGATATGTCTATGTTGCATTCCCGCATATTTCAGTTTAACCCGTTGGGAACCAATTGCGCCGTGCTTTGGGAGGACGGTCAGGAGGCCTGCGCCCTTGTAGACCCCGGCATGTCTTCCCCAGACGGCGCCCAGGATCTCTTTGACTTCCTGCAGGAGAAAGGCCTCAAGCCCGATGCCATCCTGCTCACCCACGGCCATTTTGACCATGTGTGGGGCGTAGAGCGCGTGCTGGAAAAGTATACCGTCCCCGTGTACATGCATCCGGCCGACAAGGACATCCTCCAGCAAATCTCCCTCAGTTTTCCCGGGGCCGAGTCGCTTTCCTTCCTCAAGCACAACTTTCCCACGGTAGACATCGCAGACGGGGAAGTACTCACCACTGGCGGTACCCAAATGAAGGTAATCCATACCCCCGGCCATACTCCCGGCTGCGTATGCTATTATTCGGCCGATAACAACCTGCTCCTGAGCGGCGACACCCTCTTTGCCGGCAGCATCGGCCGAACAGACCTGGGTGGCGGCGATTACGACCGGCTCATGGACTCCCTGCTCCATAAAGTGCTGGTTTTGCCCGACGACACCGATGTCATTCCCGGTCACGGACAGCCCACCAACATCGGCCACGAGGCCATGACCAACCCCTTCCTGCAACCGTTTAACGAGCCCGACGAGGAATGAACGTCATCTGGCTGGACCGCATCGATTCTACCAACTCCGAGGCCCTGCGCCGGCTCCCGGAACTGCCGCATGGCACTGTCCTGGCCGCGCGGGAGCAAACCGCCGGCAGGGGACAGCGGGGCAACACCTGGTTCACCGAGCCCGGAAAAAACCTCACCTTTTCCATCGTGCTCAAATATGGCCCCGGCGGGCTGGAACCTTTGGCTGCGGCCGATGCTATCTGGCTCAACTACCTCATTTCGGTAGCGGTGGTAGATTTCCTGCAGAGCCATGCAATCTGGTGCAAGGTCAAATGGCCCAATGACGTATATGTGGGCAAAAACAAAATTTGCGGCATCCTCATAGAGAACGTGCTGGCCGGAGACCGGCTGGCCGCCTCGGTGATAGGTGTGGGGCTCAATATCAACCAGAAGGAATTCCCTCAGCTTGCCAACGCAACCTCCCTTTGGAGCCTTACCGGGGAAACGCATTCCCTGAAAGCATGCCTGAGCAAGGTGCTGGAGAATTTTGAAAGCTGGATACCCAATTTATATGGGGCCGACAACCGCAGCGCCCTGTTTTCCATGTATTCCAGGTACCTGTTTAACCTGGACGTGAACGCCCGTTATCACGATTACCTCACCGACAGGGAATATATAGGAATCATTCAGGGTGTGGCCCCGGACGGGCGGCTGTGCATCAAGGACCTGGAGGCGCCTGGTAAGCCGCTGCGGTATTATTGGTTCAAAGAGGTGGGATATATTTTATAGCGCGGGTATAATATATTGATTTATAATTGATTAAGTATTTATCCCCGGGAGAAATTGCCGGGGGACAAATAGGCAAATGATTGACAATAAGACAGTTACTTCCACGGGGCGTTTAGCCTGGCTGGATTATATGCGGGTAACGGCCTGCTTTCTGGTGATGCTGGTGCACAGCACCGAGCCGTTCTATCTGGGCGGGGAGGGGACACGGGTGCTTACATCGTCCGATGCCTACTGGGTATCGGTTTTCGAAGGACTCGCCCGCTGCTGCGTGCCGCTGTTTGTGATTGCTTCCGGCTATCTGCTGCTCCCCCTGCGCTATTCTACCGGGACGTTTTTCCATCGGCGTGCCGTGCGCATTCTGATTCCCATGCTCATCTGGACCCTGGTCTATGCCCTGGTATGGGGAGAGCCGGTGGCCAATCTCAAGGGCCTGCTCCTCAATTTCAACTATGCCGCCGGGCACTTGTGGTTTGTATATATGCTGCTGGGACTTTACCTGATCATGCCCCTCCTCTCGCCCTGGCTGGAGAGGGTGTCCCGCAAGGAACTGGGAGTGTATCTGGGTATCTGGCTGCTGACCACCCTCTTTCCCCTGGTGAGGCAAACCGCCGGCGGCCCTGCGCCCCTGATTCAGGCCTGGGACGGCCTACCGGCGCCGGCCCTGTTCCCCCTGTGGGGCGAGGCCTCTTGGAATCCCTTCGGCCTGTTCTATTATCTGAGCGGCTTTATGGGTTATCTCCTTCTGGGAGTTTACATCAAGCGCTTCGTGCCTTCCGGCCGGCCGGTGCGCGTGCTGGGCTGGACCCTTTTTCTTACGGGCTTTATCCTGGTGTGCTTCGGCTTCCTCCGGCATATCTGTGAGAGCGGGTATTTCCCCGTGGAAGGTCCCGTGGCGCTGGCCGTGAACTGGGAATGCGCCATTGCTTTCTGCGGCCTTCCCGTGGTCCTGACGGCCTGGGGCCTGACACTGGTGTTTAGGCAGGATCATTGTCATGCCGGGCGAAACGAAGCATCCTGGTGGTATCGGCACATCATCCTGCCCCTTTCCATGGCGGGGTATGGCATGTACCTTACGCACATGCTGGTGCTGGGACCGGTTTCGGCCTTCTTCCGGGAAAAGCTGGGCCTGGGCCCCGACGGCCTGCTGGGCGTCTGGACCACGCCGGTGCAAATCCTGGCCACGGCCGTGGTCTCCTTTGTAATAGTAGGTACGGTTTGCACGCTCGTGCACCGTATCCCCCGCGTGGGCCGCTGGCTCATGGGATAATCACTTCAAGCGCTTATGTTACTTGCACTCACTGGATTTATGGGCAGCGGTAAATCTACCGTAGGACGCATCGTGGCCGATGCGCTGGGCTGCCCCTTCCTGGATTTGGACGACCTCATTGTGAAAAAGGCCGGCCGCAGCATCCCCGAAATCTTTGCGGCCGATGGGGAAGCAGGATTCCGGAAAATGGAGAAAACCGTCTTGGAACAGACCGTGACCAAATACGCCCAAAGTACGGTGGTGCTGGCTCTCGGCGGCGGCACGGTAACGGTGCCCGGCGCCATCCGGCTCCTGCAGGAAAAAACCCTGTGCATCTACCTCAAAGCCTCTTTAGAAATCCTCCAGCAACGCCTGGAAGGCCAAACCGAGGGCCGCCCGCTGGCCGATGACGGAATGGCCGCTCGCCTGGCGGCCCGCGAGCCGCTCTATGCGCAGGCCGCCCACATCACCATAGACACCGACGGCTGGCCCCCCGAAGAGGTGGCCGACGAGATCATTATTTCCTGTTTGTAAATCTAGTTTTTACTCCGGGGATATCAATCATTTAGAGGAACATAAGAGTCCGTCACATCAAACAGCCCGTCTTGAACGTTAAACGGTATGACGGTTTCTGTGCTATCTGTATAGAATCCACGCATGGTAAAGTCACCGGCAAGGATCTTCCGTTTTTCGTCCCATTTTCGGATAGTTAGAGAAGAATGTTCGATGGTAATGTTTCTAAACTCTTCTGCTCGATCTATTACTTGAGATTGAATATACCCACCACCATCCTTTTGATACTCCTTCTCCCCCCAATGCCAAATCCGGGGCAAGTATACATATGTCAGTTCGATTTCCGGATACAACACGGCACCATCATAAACGTTGTCCTTTGGCAGATTTATATGTATCTCGGTGAAAAACTTTTTGTCATAATTTTCGCAATTCTCCCCTAACAGAGCATATATTATTTTTGTATTATTATCATTTGAATCATAATACCTTGTATAACGTTTTGTCGGGACCATAAAAAGTGTACTGATGCCCCCTTCTATACTTGTTTGATGAATAAACTCTCCGTTAAAAGTAAATGATAATACATTCCTTCCACTTTCAGACTTTGTAGAATACGTTTCCACGTAATCGTCTGAGTCTTTAAAGCATGAACTTAGACAAACAATCATACAAAATAGTAGTGCTAACATTATGCTCTTTTTCATGAAAACTAATCTTTATTGTTTAATGCCCCGACATACTGAACGTATTTCGTGTATATTTCTTCCCTTTCCACGGACTACAAAGATACGAATTATTGACCGATTCACGATTCTTATGGGTGTCAGCAGTTAATGCGTTTATAATCATACTGTTATAAAAAAGTGATTATATAATAAAGCATAATCATTTTTCTGTAATTTACACAGGATGAGCTACTTAAGTGCCGCAAGGAAAAAGTTAAGGTACCTTACGCCACGCCTGGCGCGGGAAGCCCTTGGCAATAGATAAGAAATTCCTTTTCCTTGGTTAATCGTTGGTAAGGGTCGCGAAATGACGACATTGACACCTGGGAACCGACGCTGTTCTAGAATAGCCCCCCTATAAAAGGGTTGTAAATCTGCTGCGGAATGCCTATCTTTGTAAGACTATGGGCATCGCAGAAAGAATATGGACCGTTAAACCCACCGCCAACCCGGAAACGGCGTCGCGGCTGGCGGCCGAACTGGGCATAGACCGCGTTCTGGCCGACCTTTTGGTTCAGCGCGGTGTAAACACCTTTGAGGAAGCCCGCTCTTTCTTCCGCCCCCGCCTGGAGGACCTCCACGATCCTTTCCTCATGAAGGACATGGACAAGGCCGTGGAGCGCCTGCACCAGGCCATCGTCCAGGGCCAGAAAATCCTGGTATACGGAGACTACGACGTAGACGGCACCACTGCAGTGGCGCAGCTCTACTCCTTTATCAAGCACTTTACCCAGCGCGTATCGTTCTACATCCCGGACCGGTACGATGAAGGTTACGGCCTCTCGTACAAGGCCCTGGACTGGGCCGGAGACAATGGCATCAACCTCATCATCACCCTGGACTGCGGCATCAAGGCCATCGACAAAACCGAGTATGCCCGGGCCAAAGGCATTGAGGTGATTATCTGCGACCATCATCTCCCCGAGGACGAACTTCCCAAGGCCGTGGCCATCCTGGACCCCAAACGGGAAGACTGCCACTATCCCTTCGACGACCTCTGCGGCTGCGGCGTGGGCTTCAAGCTGGTGCAGGGCTATGTCCAAAAGTACCATCTGGGCATGGAACTGCTGGAACCCCTACTGGACCTGCAGGTAGTTTCTATTGCATCGGACCTGGTGTCCATGACCGGAGAAAACCGCATCCTGGCCCATTACGGCCTCAAGCGCCTGAACGAGAATCCCCGCAAGGGCCTCCTGGCCATGATCAACCTGGCCAAGCTGGAGCCCGGGCACATCACCATAGACGATATCGTTTTCAAAATCGGCCCGCGCATCAATGCGGCAGGGCGCATGGAAAGCGGCCGCCTGGCTGTAGACCTGCTCACCGCAACGGATGACCGTACGGCCTTCAGGATCGGCGAGGAAATCAACGATTCCAACAACGAGCGCAAGTCTATAGACCGGGAAATCACCCAGGAAGCGCTGGAAATGGTAGTGAATGGCAAGGCTCTGGCCACCGAGAACGTGACCATTGTATACAACCCCACCTGGAACAAAGGCGTGGTGGGCATTGTGGCTTCCCGCCTGGTAGAGGCCTATTACAAACCCACGGTGGTCCTTACCAAGAGCAACGGCTTTGTGACCGGCAGCGCCCGCAGCGTATCCGGCTTCGACCTGTATGCTTCCATCGAGAGCTGCGCCGATCTTCTGGAGAACTTCGGCGGCCACGTGTATGCCGCCGGCCTCACCCTCAAGGAAGAGAACCTGGAGGAATTCTGCCGCCGCATGGACCGCTTTGTGTCCGGCAACATCACCCGGGAGGAATTAACGCCGGTGGTAGAGATTGACGCCCGCCTGGACTTCTCCCAAATCACGCCCAAGTTCACCCGTATCCTCAAGCAGTTCCAGCCTTTCGGCCCCGGCAACAACAATCCCGTGTTCCTTACAGAGGACGTGTACGATGCCGGCAACGGCCGCAAAGTGGGAGCCGGCGGCGTGCACCTCAAGCTGGACCTCATGCAGGAAAGCCAGCCCTACCGTCAAATTGCCGCCATCGGCTTTAACATGGCCGACTATTACGACCACATCAAAGCCGGTAACCCCATTGATATCTGTTATTCGATTGTAGAGAACTTCTACCGCGGCTCTTCCACCATCCAGCTCCGCCTCAAAGACATCCGTGAGCGGGACGAACTCATCTAAGCCACGCCCCACTCGGCCCGGAGACGGTCCATCAGATGCATCACGTATCTTTCAATTGTTTGGATGCGCTTACAGCACTTCACGCAGGAAGGGGCCGGTGACAGAATCGGGATTCCGGGCCAGGTCTTCGGGGGTGCCGGTGGCGACGATGCGGCCCCCGGCGCGGCCGCCGGCGGGGCCCATGTCCAGCAGCCAGTCCACGCTCTTGAGCACGTCCAGATTGTGCTCGATAATAATCACGGTATTGCCGGCATCTACCAGCCGCTGCAGTACACCCATGAGCACCTGAATATCTTCAAAATGGAGACCCGTGGTGGGCTCGTCCAAAATGTACAGCGTTTTGCCCGTGGAAGGCCGGGAGAGTTCGGCCGCCAGCTTCATGCGCTGGCTCTCGCCGCCGCTCAGGGTTACGGCGCTCTGGCCCAGGTGCACATAGCCCAGGCCCACATCGACCAACGCTTTTAACTTGGCGGCGATGCGGGGCACCGGCTTAAAGAACTCGTAGGCCTCGGAAATGGGCATCTCCAGCACGTCGTTGATGTTTTTTCCCTTGTAGCGCACGGCCAGGGTGTCGTCCTTGTAGCGTTTGCCACCGCAAGCTTCGCAGGCTACGTGCACCGAGGGCAGGAAGTTCATCTCAATGACCTTGATACCCGCGCCTTTGCATTCCTCACAGCGGCCGCCGGGGACGTTGAAGGAGAATCGGCCCGCTTTAAAACCACGGACTTTGGCGTCGGGCGTCTCTTCAAAGAGCTGCCGGATGTCGTTGAAAACAGCGGTGAAAGTAGCCGGATTGGACCGCGGCGTGCGGCCGATGGGGCTCTGGTCTATCTCTATAAGTTTGTCGATATACTCAATTCCCTCGATGGCCCGGTACGGCAGGGGTTTTTCCTTGGACCGGTAGAACTTTTGCTTGAGGATTGGCATGAGCGTCTCGTTCACCAGGGAACTCTTGCCGGAGCCGGAAAGCCCCGCCACGCCGATGAGGCAGCCCAGCGGGAAGGCGGCATCCACGTTCTTGAGGTTGTTGCCATGGGCACCGTACAGGATGAGCCGGTTGCCGCTGCCCTTGCGCCGTTTGTCCGGCACGGGTATGCTGCGTGCCCCCTTGAGATAATCCAGGGTCACGGACGGGCCGATAACCGCATGCCCGGCGGTATCGGCATCCATCTTGGTGCCCTTCAGAAGGGTATTCAGGGGCGCATTCAGGCAGATGCGGCCGCCATGCTCGCCGGCGCCGGGGCCCACGTCCACCAGCCAGTCGGCGCTGAGCATGGTCTCGGCGTCGTGCTCTACCACCATCACGGAGTTGCCCTCGTCCCTTAATGCCTTGAGCGAGGCAATGAGCTTGCGGTTGTCCTTCTGGTGCAGGCCGATGGAAGGCTCGTCCAGGATGTACAGCACGTTCACCAGCTTGGAGCCGATTTGCGTGGCCAGGCGGATGCGCTGGCTCTCGCCGCCGGAGAGCGACGCTGTGGTGCGGTCTAGCGACAGATAATCCAGACCCACATCCAGCATGAACTGCACGCGTTCCCGCAGTTCCTTGAGGATGTCCCGGGCCACCGTGCTTTCCCTCTGGGAGAAACCTTCCGGGATGCGGTCCAGCCAGGCTTTGAGCTCGGTCATTTCCATGGCGGCCACCTCGGAGATGGTTTTTCCATCGACCTTGAAGCACAGGGCTTCCTTATTGAGGCGCGTTCCCTGGCACACGGGGCAGGTGACGGTATCTTCAATGTTGTCGATGACTCCGTCCCAGCTTTCCATCTCGCTCAGGTTGCCTTCCCCAACGCGGAACAAGTCCTCCGAGCCATACACCAGCAAGCTCACGGCTTCGTCGGGGATGGCGGCAATGGGATCGTAGAGGCTGAAGTTGTATTTGCGGGCGATGGAACGGATGATGTCGAATTTGCGGTTTTCCCTCACTTTGCCGAGCGGAACGATGGCGCCGTCGGCCACACTCTTGCTGCGGTCGGGGATGATGGTATCCAGGTTCACATCCACAATAGTGCCCAGGCCCTTGCAGTGACGGCAGTAGCCCTGCGGCGAGTTAAAGGAGAAACTGTGCGGCTGGGGCTCCTGCAGGGAAAGGCCGCTCTCGGGGTCTACCAGGTGCTTGGAAAAATGGGACAGCTTCCCTGTTTCCACATCCAGGATGGCCACGGAACCTTTGCCCAGGTTGAGGGCCCGGCCCACGGAGTCCCGGATGCGACGGTCGTCGCCGGCCTCGGGCTTGAGGCGGTCTACTACCAGTTCGATGAAATGGGGCTTGTAGCGATCCAGGGCATCTACCTGTTGCAGTTCCTGAATCTCATCGTCTATCCGAACTTCTGTGTACCCCCGTTTGCGAAGCTGGTCGAAGAGCTCGCGGTAGTGGCCCTTTCGGCCGCGCACCAGGGGTGCCAGGAGGTAGCACTTGCGGCCTTTGTAGCGCTCCATGATAAGGTCTACGATTTGCTCGTCGGTGTAACGCACCATTTCCTTGCCGGTTTCCGGGGAAAACGCGCGCGAGCCCTTGGCATACAGCAGGCGCAGGAAGTCGTAGATTTCTGTGATGGTGCCCACCGTAGAACGGGGATTGTTGCCGGTTGTTTTCTGTTCGATGGCAATGATGGGGCTCAGGCCGGTAATTTCTTCTACCTCCGGCTTTTCCAATATGCCCATGAAGTGCTTGGCATAGGTGGAGAGGGTATCCATGTATCGGCGCTGACCCTCGGCGTGAATGGTATCAAACGCCAGAGAACTTTTGCCGCTGCCGCTGAGGCCCGTCACCACAACAAATTCCCCGCGGGGAATGTCCACGTTCACGTTTTGCAGGTTATTGGCCCGCGCCCCCCGTACCTGTATGTACTCCTTTTTTGCCATAGCATACAAAGATACGAATTTTTAGCCGATGTTTCCCGCCCTGTTGGGCGTGTTATGCGTGAAATGCATTATGCTGAATATCAGCGACTTATGAAAATTCAGTCCGGCAAATAGCCGGACTGAATTTCTGTAAATGATTAAATATCAATTACTTATATTTCGCAGTCAGGGCAGGTTCACGCCCCACTCGGTGCGGAGGCGGTCCATCAGGTGCATCACGTACAGGGTTTCGGCGTGAGGCATTTGCTGGGGCTCCAACTGGCCGGCAGCGATGGCGTCCCGGCAGGCACGGAACTGGTATTCAAAGCCGGTAATCTGCTCCGGCAAAGAAATGGTCTTCTCTACAATATGCCGTTTACGACACACGCGCAGGCAGGTGGGATTAATGAGGTCGTCAAAAACCAGATATCCCGTGGTACCGGCAATGACGCCCTCATTGGCGCCCTGGCAAAAGGCCGAAGCCTGCAAAGAAGCCAGGGTTCCATCGGCCATGACCAGAGAGATTTGCTCAGAGGCATCCACGCCGGAAGGAGCCATGATGCAGGTGGTATTCAGCTTCTCGATGGGACTGTCGCAGTACATACGAACGAAGGTGAGCAGATACACGCCCAAATCCAGCAGCGCACCGCCGCCCAAGGCAGGAGAGAGTACCCGCTCCTTGGCCGATACATCATAGGCCAGGGTGGCCGTGAGCATCCGGGGCTCACCGATGATGCCGGAAGCAACCACCTCCCGGGCGATTTGCCGGACAGGCATGTAGCGGGGCCACATGGCTTCGGCCACAAAAACGCCTTTCTCGCGGGCCAGGGCCAGGATGGCAGCGGCCTCTACGGCATTCATCATGAAGGACTTCTCTACCAGGCAGGGCTTGCCGGCCATTATGGCATCCTGCGCCACCGGAAAATGGTGGGAATGGGGTACGGCAATGTACACCAAATCAATGTCCGGATCGGCCAGAAGCGCTGCATAAGAGCCATAGGCCCGCTCTACGCCAAATCTGGAAGCAAAGCCAGAAGCCTTTTCCAAAGAACGGGAGCCGATGGCCAGGCACCGCATATCGTCCATGGCCGCCAGCGTGGTGGCCGCCTTCTCGGCAATGTGCCCAGCGCCGATGATGCCTACATTCATAGCGTCTGTCCTCCAATGAATTCCCGCAGAATGGATGTGGGCGGAATGGCGGCAATCTCGGCCGGCGTCAAAGCCACAATGTAGCTCAGGAACTTGAGCAGCCGACGTGCCTCGGGATAGGCCGGGGAGGACGGCAGGATGCGCAGGAGCAAAGGCTCGGCAAAGTAGCGCAGCATGGGCAGCTCATAGAGCAGGGCGCTGTTGAACTGCGCATCGGCGTTCTCCTGGAAGGGGAAGATCCACTTGCCCTCGCCACGGCGCACCGACGGCCAGCGCAGGATGGTTTCCTCGGGCACGATGCCCCGCACACGGTTGTCGCGCACCATGCGGCGCAGCAGGCGGTTGTCGGTGGTAGAGATGCAGCAGTTCTCGTCCAGCTTGAGGGAGGTCAGGGCCGATGCATATATGCGATAGATGCGGCTCTGGTCCACCGTGGGCACCATGGCCGGATCCAGGGCATGGATACCCTCCATTACCAGAATGTCGTTCTGGTCCAGGTGCATCATCTTGCCCTCGAAGAACGGCCGGCCCTGTTTGAAATCATAGCGCGGAAGCTCCACTTCCCCACCCTGCAGCAGGGTGTTCAGGTGCTGTCCCAGCAGTTCCAGGTCCATGGCCTCCAGGGCCTCGAAGTCGTAATTGCCGTCAGAATCAACCGGCGTACGCTCGCGCGACACAAAGTAATTGTCCAGCTCGATGACCTTGGGATTGAGCCCCAGCACCTTGAGCTGCTGCGCCAGCCTTAAGGACGAAGAGGTTTTGCCACTGGACGAAGGCCCGGCCAGGAAGACGATGCGCAGACGCTCGCGCTCGGCGTAAATCTTGTCGGCTATCTCGGCGTACTTGCGCTCCTGACGGGCTTCGCACAGGTTGATGAGCTCCACGGCCCTGCCGTCCAGCAGGCGCTTGTTCAGGGCCGATACGCTCACAATTCCGCTGTCTTTGCACCAGTAGCCATAGTCTTTAAGGGTAGTGGTGAGGCGAATCTGCTTCTGGCGCGGGATGGTGCGGGTAATGTCCTCGTCCGAGGGATACTGCAGGCAAAAACCGTGATGGAAGGGCATGAGGTCGAAGACTTTGAGGTAGCCGGTGGACGGCACCATGGCCCCATAGAAGTTGTCGGGGACACCATCAAGATAATCCACCTCGGTGAAGAAGCGGCCCACGCTGCGGATCAGGTCGGCCTTCAGCGGCTGGCCCTGGGCCTCGAACAGGGCGATGGCCTGGTCGGTGCGCACGCTCTTGTGCGTGAAGGGAAGGTCGGCCTCTACCAGGCGGCGCATCTCGTCACGGAGACGCACCACATCGGCATCGGGGATGTGTTCCCCGCGCAATTTGCAGTAGAAACCGCTGGGCAGGGAATGGTTGATTTTGAAGCGTTTGTCGGGAAACAGCGAACGCGCCGCCCGCTGGGCCAGGAAGCACAGCGAACGCAGGTAGGTGCGCCGGCCCTCGGGGTGGTTGTAGCCGATGAACTCTACCGAATGCGGATAGAACAGCTCAAAATCCAGGGCCTTTACCTTATTGTCTACCAAAGCCGCCAGCACGGGATATTCCTTCCCGGTCTTGGGGTCCTTGATGCTGGCCGGCGCAATGGCCCTGAGCGGCGTCCCCGCCTCTACGCGAACCTGTTCACCGCTGGCCGCAAGCGTAATGCTGATAGGATCCATACTATAATTCTCTGAGGGTGAGGCCAAAGCCACCGCAACGGGCCATCCAGACCTTGAGAGTGCTGTCGGCCGACAGGAGGTGACGGGTAATGGTATAGGCCTGGGGGTTGGTTTCGTAATCGGCATCCGGGGCATCGGCGTAGAGGGTAGCCTCATACACCACGCCGGGCTTGAGGAAATCCAGGGCGATTTCTACCTCGCGGGCATGCTCGCCGGTGATGCCGCCCACGTACCAAACGTCGTGCGGATGCCCACCGGCGTTCACAAAGTCATAAGCACCGGAAGTGCCCTTGAGGCGCCCGGAATTGAGATTGGAAAGTTTGGGATGGCGGGCCGTGACGATGTAGGCGCCGGGCTCGGCCTCCAGGTACAGGCTCTTGTCCCAGTCCACGGCCACATCCTTGATGAACTGGAAGGCATCCATGAAGCGGGCATAGTTCTCGGGCAGGTCGGCAGCCATCTGCAGCGGGCTGTAGAAGGTTACGTACAGGCCCAGCTGGTTGCCGATGGTATGGCGCATCTTACCAGTCTCGCCGGGCGCCGTGACGGACATATCCGTCTCAAAGATGCCGGGCGTATAGTCCATAGGGCCGCCCTGCAGACGGGTAAACGGCAGGATGGTGGTATGGCCGGGGTTGATGCCGCTGCGGAACTCGGTGCCCATGGCGCTCTCGTTGCCGATCATGTTGGGCCAGGTGCGGCACAGACCGGTGGGACGCACAGCCTCGTGGGCATTCACCATGATATGATGCTTGGCCGCCTCTACCACGGCATAGTGGTAATGGTTAATGATGGGCTGGCTGTAGTGATGCTCGCCGTAAGGGATGATATCGCCCACATAACCGCTCTTGACGGCGTCGTAGCCGTACTGGTTCATGAGGTTGTAGGCGGCCTCCATGTGGCGCTCGTAATTGACGGTGGAGGAGGAGGTCTCGTTGTGCATCACAATGCGGATACCCTTGCTGTGGGCATAGGCATTGAGGGCCGGAAGGTCAAAGTCCGGGTAAGGCGTCACAAAGTCAAACACATAATCCTTCTGGCAGCCGAACCAGTCTTCCCAGCCTTCGTTCCAGCCTTCTACCAAAATGGCGTCAAAGCCGTTCTCGGCCGCAAAATCTATGTAGCGGCGCACATTCTCATTGTTGGCGCCATGGTTGCCGTGGGGCTTGGCCTTGGAATAGTCGGTTACGCCCAGCTGCACCGAGGGGAAATCGGAGGTGTAGGACCAGTGCGTCTTTCCGGTAATCATTTCCCACCATACGCCCATGTATTTCACGGGATGAATCCAGCTCACGTCTTCCAGGACGCAGGGCTCGTTCAAATTGAGAATGAGGCGGGAGGCCAGCACGTCCGTAGCCTTCTCGCACACCATCACCGTGCGCCAGGGGCTGTGGCAGGGCGCCTGCAGACGGCCCTTCACACCTTGGGCATCGGGGGTAAGAAGGGTGCGGAACACAAAGTTTTTGTCGTCTAAATCCAGGTTGGTGGTGGGATAGTCCAGTACCTCGGCCTCGTGGATGTTGATGTACAGACCCTCGGCCGTTTTCATTTGCAGGGCAGTCTGCACCGACATGGGCGATGCCACGGCCTGAGAGGCATTGTAAGGACGGGGAGCGGCATTGAGCCGACGGATATCGGACAGACGGGATTCCGTATAATTGTACTCCTGGGTGTCAAAGTCGCCGGGAATCCACCAGGCCGTATGGTCGCCGGTAAGGGCAAACTCCGTAAGCTCTTCCTTTACCTTAAAGTAGGTGAGCTTGTTCTCCATGGGGAACTCGTAGCGGAAGCCCAGGCCGTCGTCATAGAGGCGGAAGCGTACGCACATGACAGCGCCCTTACCCGAAGCATTGCCTGAACTGCCTGTATACTCCAAATCGGTGGCAGCAACCCCGCTTTGCGGCGGAACCACGCCCTCTGGCTGCTGCTCAAAGGTAATGAACAGCTCATTGTAGTGATTACGGATGCTGGCTTCCTCGCCCCAGACCGGTTCCCAGGTTTCGTCAAAGGTCGATTCCTGGACATCGGCCAGCCGGAATCCTTCTTGCAGGTTGGTGCCGTCCATGAGCTCGAATCCCAGGCGGGAAGGCAGGATCACGGCCTGGCCCTCCCGGCTTAAGCTGTAAACCGGAGTGCCCTGGGCATTGAGGCCCACCTGCAGTTCCAGCTTGCCGTCCGGGCTTTGCAGCTGCTGAACATCCCCTTCAAAGTCGACTTTGGGCCCCGCGCAGGATACCAGCGCTGACGCCACCATGATTATGGAAAGTAATGTCTTCATACTCAATGAGTTACTAATCAACAGGGGGCACCTGGAAGTGCGCCCGTGTTTGCATAAGTGATTAATTTACAGCCGTTTGCGAATCACGGCGATTAAACTCCACCACCAGGGCGCTGCGGGCGGGGATGGTGACGCCGTCCTGCAGCACCGTGCTCTCTCCGGTGAGGACGTCACGACCACGAACGGGACCGGAAACGAACTCACTGTAGTGGTTCCAATCCAGGGAACGTACCTCGTCGGTGTTGTTGATGTACACGAACACGGCATCGGTATCATTGTACCGGAAGTAGGAGTAGGTGTTGTCGGTGATGTTGCGGTTTCCCACATTTTTACGGGAAAGGAAATGCAGCGTCTTGCCCTCCTGAACGGCCTTATTCCCCTTACGCCACTGGAACAGGGTACGGGTGTAATCGTGAATATCGGCATAAGTGCCACCGGCCGATATGCGGCCCTCGGCGGTAAAGAGATCCTGGCTGTCCCCTTCCCAGCCGCCCGGGAAGTCGATGCGTTTGGCACCGTCGCAGCTGGGGCAGTCCTTGCGCTCCAGGAACATCATTTCGTCGCCGTAGTACAGCTGAGGGATACCGCGCAGGGTAGCCAGCAGGGTAATGGCCAGCTTCATGCGGCGGGGATCCTGCCGGAATATATCACCGGTACGGGAATGGTCATGGTTGGCGAAGAAAGTGAGGAGGTGGGACACATCGTGGTACACAAAGTCCTGTGCCAGCACGGAATACACGCGGGTCATGCCTTCATCCCACCAGACCTGATCCTCGCACAGGGCAGCATGGATGGCATGCTCCAGCGGGAAGTCCATGACAGTGGGCAGGTTGGAGTTGAATCCGTCCTTGTTGGGATTATCCTTTTGCCAATAGGCCACCTGCGGGATGTTGTAGTCCCAGCACTCGCCCATGATATTCATATTAGGATACTCCTCCAGCACGGCCTTGCACCACTGGCTCATGGGGCCAGGCTCGTTATAAGGATAGGTATCTACGCGCAGACCATCCAGATTGGCATACTCTACCCACCAGATGGCCCACTGCTGGAAATACTTGAGCACAAAGGGATTGTCCAGGTTCATGTCGGGCATGGAAGGCACAAACCAGCCGCTCTCCTGCCGCTCCCGGTCCCGCTGGGAGGCCGACGGATCCATGTACACAGAGAAGAGGGCGTTCATCTGCATGTAGGGCTCGTTCACATGATACCAGTCATCGAAAGGCGCTTCCTTCATCCACCAGTGCTCGGTGCCGCAGTGGTTGGTGACAATGTCCATAATCACCTTGAGCCCTTTCTCATGGCTCTTCTGAACAAACTGACGGTACAGTTCATTGTCGCCGAAACGGGGGTCGATGTGATAGTAATCGGCACAGGCATAGCCGTGGTAGCTTTCCCAATCCTGGTTGTCCAGCAGGAGCGGGGTGCTCCAGATGGCCGTGGCGCCCAGGTCGGCTACATAATCCAGATGGTCAATCATACCCTGCAGGTCGCCGCCATGGCGGGTCATGGGATCCTTGCGGTCCACCCGCCACTGCACGGCCGATCCGTCATCGTACGGCGGAACGATGGTGCTGTAGCCGGTCTCGTTGGTGGCGTCGCCGTCGGCAAAACGGTCCGGCATAATGAGGTACACCATATCGGCCGAAGTGAAGCTTTCCCGCTGGGCGCTGTCCTCGCGGCGCCTCTCGATGCGGTAAGGGTACTTGAACCAGCTGCCGTCTTCTTTCTGGAAGAGGAGATAATGAATGGCAGCCGGAGCAGCCGGGCTCACCTCCACGTCCACAAACACGAAGTTAGGGCTGTCGGTGGGGTGCACCTTCTTGACTTTGAGGTATTTGCTGTCCGAAGAAATCTCCGTAAAAGCAATGTTGGGGCCCTGTACCATGAGCTGGAGGTCGGTTTTCATGCCGGCCCACCAGAACAGGGGTTCCACGCGTTGGATTTCGTATGCCGTTGCATCCGAAACCGTTGCAGGATCTACCTCGGGGTTAAACTGGCAGGAGGCCAGCAGCCAAAGGGCCGATGCGGCCAGGACAAATAGCTTTTTCATACCTTATTTGCTAAGAACCACAAACTCGCCGGGAGCCAGGGAAAGCTCGACAGGGCCTTCTACCAGTTCTCCGGTGAACTGGTTTTTATAGGTGACGCCAGGAATATTGAAAACCGGGTTATAGGGTTCTTTGCCAAAGTTGGCAATAACCACCACCTGATTGTCCTTTACCTCGCGGGAGAAGGCCACCACGGTCTCGGGGACAGGAACTTCCCACCAGGTGATCGCACCGCCTTTATCGCCGGCGGCCAGGGCCGGATTGTTGTGCTTGAGCTCTACCAGTTTTTTCCAGAAGCAGGTATAATCATTGGGGCTCCAGTCGGTAATGGGATCCTTCTCAAAGAACGCCAGACGGCGGTCCAGGCCGATTTCCTGGCCAGTGTACACCAGCAGCTGGGAGCCGGGCAGGGTGGCGCAGAGGACAGCGCAGGCGTTGGCATAGATACCCTCACGCTCGAACTCGGTGCCGGCCCAGGAGTTCTCGTCGTGGTTGGAGGTGAAGCTGAGGCGGAAGTTGCAGGGGAACTTCTCAGCATCGCGGGCCACATAGTCCTTGAGGTCCTGGACGGTCTTGTTGCCCTGGGCCATAGCATTGAGCAGGTGGTGCAGTTCCCAGGCATACTGGGCATCGAACACCGGAATCAGGTTCTCACGCTCGGCCTCGGCCAGCATGTAGGCCTCCGGGTAGTCGGCGCGAAGCTTGGGCATCACGGTGAGCCAGAAATCGGCGGGCATTTCCCCGGCGGCATCGCAGCGGAAGCCGTCTACGCCCTTCTCCAGCCAGAAGCGCATGGCATCTTCCTGGGCCCACCAAACCTCCTGGTTGTCATAGTTGAGGCTGCGGGTGTCGGTCCAGTCATATTCCCAGATGGCGTTGCCCTCGGCATCGCGCTCGTAGAACTCGGCCGGTTTTTCCGTCATCCATACATGGTCCGGGGCGGTTTGGTTGGCCACCCAGTCCAGGATGACCTTGAACCCTTGCGCATGCGCGGCATCCAGCAGGCTCTGGAAGTCCTCCATGGTGCCGAACTCGGGGTTCACGGCCTTGTAGTCGGAAATAGCATAATAGGAGCCCAGGGTGCCTTTGCGTTCCACTTCCCCAATCTGGTACATGGGCATGAGCCACAGGATGTCTACGCCCAGCTCCTTGAGGCGGGGCAGCTGTACCTCTACCCCTTTGAAAGTACCCTCCGGGGAGAACTGACGGATGTTTACCTCGTACACTACGGAGTTGTAGGTCCACTCGGGATGGATCTGAGCAGGCTTGGGAGCGCAGGAGGCCAGACAAAGGGCGGCCAGGGCTGCAAATAAGATTTTTTTCATATGGGTTATAATTTTAGCGTCATAAATCCTTTCAATTTTACAAAAAAAAGGAGGCAATTCCAAAGGAATTGTCCCTTTTTAGGAAGAGTGGTAAGATACCCGCGCCGAACGGGGACTTATCCCTGCCGCTGCCGTACGGCCTCGAAGAGCAGGATGGCCGCGCTCACCGACACATTGAGGCTGTCCAGGCGTCCCAGCATGGGAATACGGATATGGGCCGATGCCGCATTTCGCCACATGTCCGTGAGGCCGGTAGACTCGGTGCCCATAACCAGCGCCGTACCGCGTTTCATGTCCACGTCATAGTACAGCGACGAGTCCTGCAGCTGCGCCGTCAGAATCTGAATCCCCCGCTCCTGCAGCCAGGGAATCACCTGAGCCGACGGAGCCGCCACCACCGGAACGGTGAATACGGCGCCGATGGAAGCCCGGATGAGATTGGGATTATACAGGTCTGTAAGCGGGTCGCAAATGAGCACGGCATCGGCCCCTGCGGCATCGGCGCTTCGCAGCACCGCCCCCAGGTTCCCCGGCTTCTCCACCGACTCCAGCACCATAATGAGCGGATTCTGAGGCAGATGCAAGTCCTCCAAAGTGAGGGACTTATACGCCACCTCGGCAATAATGCCCTCGGTGCTTTCCCGGTAAGCCACTTTGCGGTACAACTGCTCCGGAATCTCAATGATTGCCGGCACTGCCGGAGAAGATGGGCACACCTCTTCGGAGGCTTCACTGCCGGCAATCTCGGGGCACACGAACACTGTTTTAACCGTATAGCCGGCCTGGAGGCAGTGCGCCAGTTCCCGCTGGCCCTCTACCACAAAAAGACCTTGCTCCCGCCGCGCTTTGGACTTTTCCTGCAGCAGGAGCAAGTTCTTGATTTTGGGATTTTGCGCCGAGGTAATGACTTCCATTACGCCTCCGGGGCAAGGGCCCATACGATGAGGTAGGCCCATAAGCCCAGGCCTCCGCAAACCAGTGATATCAGGAAAATGATGCGCACCACGGTGACATCAACATTCAAATAATTGGCAATGCCGGCACATACACCCGCAATTTTGCGGTTTGCTCTATCTAATGTCAATCTTTTCATTGTTGCAATAAGCTTGATCTGGTGACTCTTTGTTCGGCCAAAGGCCGTCGGGGGATAATAGGGGGCAGAGCCCACTCAAACAATAAAGTTCGTTAGAACTTTTCGGGTCTCATCATGGGGAAGAACAGCACGTCCTGGATGGACTCGGCGCCGGTCATGAACATGGTAAGGCGGTCGATGCCGATGCCGATACCGCTGGTGGGCGGCATGCCATATTCCAGGGCGCGTACAAAGTCGTAGTCGATGTACATGGCCTCGTCGTCGCCTTTGCTCTTGAGGGCGGCCTGCTCCTCGAAGCGATTCAGCTGGTCGATGGGGTCGTTGAGTTCACTGTAGGCGTTGGCCAGCTCCTTGCCGTTGACAAACAGCTCGAAGCGCTCGGTGAGGGTATCGTCGTAGCGGCAGCGCTTGGTGAGCGGGGACATCTCTACGGGATAGTCTATCACAAAGGTGGGCTGGATGAGGTTGTGCTCGCAGTACTCGCCGAAGATGGCGTCGATGAGCTTGCCCACACCCATGGTCTTATCTACCTCCACGTTCAGCTTGGCGCAGGTGGCGCGCAGCTCGTCCTCGTCCATTCCCTTCACATCCACGCCGGCGTACTCCTTGATTGCGTCCAGGATGGGCAGGCGGCGGAAAGGCCCCTCGAAGGAGATCTCGTTGCCGCCGATGAGCTTCTTAACGCCGCCGGTAGCCTCGGCCACGCGCTGGAGCATCTTCTCGGTGAATTCCATCATCCACAGGTAGTCCTTGTAGGCGATGTACATCTCTACGCAGGTGAATTCCGGGTTGTGGGTCTTGTCCATACCCTCGTTGCGGAAGTTCTTGGCGAACTCGTACACACCCGAGAAACCGCCCACGATGAGGCGCTTGAGGTACAGCTCATTGGCAATACGCATGTACATATCCACGTCCAGGGCGTTGTGATGCGTCACAAAAGGACGGGCGGTGGCGCCGCCTGGGATGGCCTGCAGGATGGGGGTCTCCACCTCCAGGCAGCCGGCCTCGTTGAAGCACTGGCGCATGCAGCTGATGATTTGCGTGCGCTTGATGAAGGTATCCTTCACCTGCGGGTTCACCACCAGGTCTACGTAGCGCTGGCGATAGCGCAGCTCGGGGTCCTCGAAGCTGTCGTGTACGGTACCGTCGGCGTCGGTCTTGACGATGGGCAGCACGCGGAGGGACTTGCTCAGGACGGTGAGTTCCTTGGCGTGCACGCTGAGCTGGCCGGTTTGCGTAAAGAAGGCAAAGCCCTTGATGCCCACAAAGTCACCAATGTCCAGCAGCTTCTTGAACACCGTGTTGTACAGGGTTTTGTCCTCTCCGGGGCAAATCTCGTCGCGCTTCACGTACACCTGGATGCGGCCTTCGCTGTCCTGCAGCTCCATAAAGGAGGCCGCGCCCATGATGCGGCGGCTCATGATGCGGCCGGCAATGCAAACGTCCTGGAAGTTACCCTCCTCGGGCTTGTAACCGGCGGCAATGGCCGCAGTGGTGGTATTGACGGGATACTGAGCAGCCGGGTACGGATTGATACCCAGTTCACGCAGTTTGGCCAGCGATTCACGCCGGCCAAGTTCCTGTTCGTTTAATTCGTAATATGCCATTATTATTCAATATCTTCTACTTCCTTGCCATAATACTTACCAAAGTAAGTTCTGAAGTGCAGGATGACAGCACCCAGCTTGGCCATGGTCTTGGGGAAGGCTTCTTCGGTGAAGAAATCATTGAGGGTCATATCGGCCGATCCATCGAAGAAATGGAGAGCGGGCTCTACGTTCCAATAGGTGTCGTCGGTAGAGACAGGCAGGGCAATGATAGTAGCCTGGGCCGCAGTCACGTCATTATCGTAGAAGATCTCTACCTTGGAGTTCTGGTTGATGGTCCGGGCCAGCTCCTGAGCACCTTCTTTGGTACTGGAAAACTCGTCTTCCTTGATGATGGCAGAATTGATGTCGGCCTTGACGATGACCGCACCGTCCATGATCCGGATGGTACCGCTCTCAGCCAGCTCTTCCAAGCCGCCGATGCTGGCCCTTACAGCTTGGGCCAGGGTATAGGTGGCATTGAGCTGAGCCTCAAGGATCTTGGTGCTGTTGTGGGAGAAAACCACCTTGGTGGCACCCGCTTTCTCGGAAACGCTCAAATCACTGACCACAAGGTTATAACCGGCTGCTTTAAGGCTGACGCTTCCCTTGATAACGGTATTCTCGCAGAGCATGTGATTCTCGTCCAGACCGGTAACAGTAGGTTTGACCTCCAGGGCGAGCATCTCGCTACCGTCCTCCTTAATCTCCAGCGTAGCGATGGTGGGGACGTACATGGAATAGCATATTGTCTGTTCACCTTGGGGTGCCCCTGTCTCGATGTCGTATACAGGGGTCTCGCGGACCCTGTAAATCATCAGCTGGTCAGAATCCTGAGCGGTGAAGGTAACCGTATAGGCTTTTTCGTTGTAAAGATAGGTCAGGCACAGAGGATTGGCACCCCCGGTGTACTTCCAATAGCGTTCTTCTCCCTCGGTTTCTACCGTAATACTGCCGGTGAGCTTGCTCAGACGGGCGATATAAAGGGATGATTCGGCGCTTTGTTTCTCTATGGTGATGAAAAGAGCACTGAGAATCTCTCCAATTTCTTCGCCTTCTTTGGCCTTGACTTTCTGGGCATCCATAATCACCTCCAGGGCGGTCTCGGCGGGAGCGTGCCAAATGTCGGGGTCTACTTCATTAAGGACAGCTTCGCCAACCAAATCCAGTTTGGCCTGCTGCTCAGAGGGGCTGAGATAGGTTACTGCAGGGGGGGTATTGCCACCTTCACCGTTCTCTGCTTCATTATCCTTTTTGCAGGAAAGGGGTGCAAAAGCCACTGTAAGGGCAAGCACGTACATAAAAAGCTTCTTCATACTATACACTATTAATTATAACTTGTAACTTACAAAGATAATCATTTTATTTCACAAGCGAAAAGGCGCCAAAGACGCCCATCGAGGCCGCCAGCATGATAGCTCCGGCCAGCAGTACGCCGCCCAGGGCCGCCATGGTGCTTTTCTTGAAATCCATATTGAGGATGCTGGCAGCCAGCATGCCCGTCCAGGCGCCGGTGCCAGGCACGGGGATGCCCACAAAGAGAAACAGGGCCCAGTACAGTCCCCTGCCGGCCTTTTCTTCCAGTTTTTTCCCGCCTTTCTCGCCTTTTTGCAGGCACCAGGTAAAGAACCCGCCAATCACCTTCTTGTCCTTGCCCCATTCCAGGATTTTGCGGGCAAAGAGGAAGATGAAGGGCACGGGAATCATGTTGCCGATGACCGCCACAATGATGGAGGGTACCAGGGGCAGGCCGAAGCCCACGGCATAGGGCAATGCGCCGCGAATCTCGATGAGCGGCAGCATGGCAATGACGAGAACCCAGAAGTACTTCTTCATACGTTATGCGGGCTGGTTGGCGCTGATGAGGGCGCGGATTTCCTCCTTGGCGTCCCGCCAGCGGGGGATGTCGATCTTAGTGCCGATCACCTCCACTACCTTGGCGGCGATGATGGAACCTACCTCTCCGCACACTCTGAGCGGCATGCCCTGGGAATGGGCATAGAGGAAGCCGGCGGCATAGGTGTCTCCGGCGCCGGTGGCGTCCACGGGATTGGCCGGCCAGGGCTCGATAAAGTGGTATTCGTCCCCGGATTTGACCATGGACCCCGCCTTACCCACTTTGACCACGGCTATCTTGCAGCTGCGGGCCAGCTCGTCAATGGCTTCGCGGGGTTCCATTTTGGTAAAGGCCTTGGCCTCGGACTCGTTGGCAAAGACAATATCTACGTAGTTCTCTACCAGATTGTGGAAGAAGGCGTCGTTAGATTCCACCACGTTGTAGGAAGCCATGTCTATGGAGATGGTGCACCCGGCCTCTTTGGCCAGCCGGGCCGCCTTGGAAATGAGCTCCTGATTCTGCACCAGATAGCCCTCGATATGGAAGTAATCGTAGCCTTGGAACTGCTCCAGGCACAGGTCATCGGGACCCAGCTCCAGGGTGGCACCCATATAATCGGCAAAGGTGCGCTCGGCGTTGGCGCCGGTGATGAAAACCATGCATCGGCCGCTGGACTTCTGGCTGTACAGCATCTGGGCCTTTACGCCATACTGCTCCATGGTGCTCTTGAACAGGTTACCCAGGTCGTCGTTGCCGATTTTTCCCAGGAAACCCGACGGCATGCCGAAGATGGAGGTGCAGGTGATGGTGTTGGCGGCGCTGCCTCCGGGGACGTACTTTACGCCGTACTCCTTAAGGGCTTCCCAGATGCGGTCGCCGGTTTCCATGTCCACGTGCTGCATGCTGCCCAGGGGCAGGTGATACTTTTGGAGAAGGCTGTCGTCGGGGAGGACGGCCAGGATGTCGGTGAGGGCGTTGCCGATGCCAAGGATGGATTTCATAGCAGGTATATTTAACTTACAAAAATAACCAATATTTGCCAATTTTCCATTACCTTTGCCCAGCGTATGGATAAGAAAACCCAAAATATCCTCCGATATATTTTCTGGGGCGCCGTGGCCGTTGTGCTGGTTTACTTTTGCCTCAAGGCAGTGGACTGGCCGCAGTTCATGGCCGCCCTGGAGCAATGCCGATGGGGCTACGTGCTGCTGGCCATCGTGCTGGGCGGCCTGGCGCTCTTCCTGCGCGGGGCGCGCTGGCACATGCTGCTCAGGCCCATCGACCCCACCACCCAGGTCATCACCTGCTTCAACGCTTACAACATCTGCATGGCCACCAACCTGGCGCTGCCCCGGCTGGGAGAAGTCATCCGGCTGGGCTATCCCGTCAAGCATTCGGCCGTGGGGCCAGACGGCAAGCGGGTGCTGAGCTTTGACAAAGTGCTGGGCACCGGCGTGGTAGAGCGGGCCTGTGACGCTGTTGTGAGCCTGGGCATGCTGGCCGCCGTCCTCATCATGGAATGGGATGTGTTAAGCCGGTTTTTGCAGGAAAACATGGGCGGGGCCCTTCACCCCGGCGCCCTGTTAACCGGGCTTGCGCTCCTGCTGGTGCTCTCGGCCGCCTTTGTTTACCTGGCCTACCGCCTGCGGGACAAAGGCATGGAAAAGATCTGGGGGGTCATCTGCGGTATCGGGAAGGGACTGGCATCCTTTGCACACATGCGCCGGCCCTGGCTGTTCCTGCTGTATACCGTACTCATTTGGGTATTGCACTGGCTCACCAGCGCCAGTATCATCTGGGCGCTGGAGGACATTGACGCATTTGCCGCCCTTACTTTAAAGGATGCCTTCTTGATTATGGTGCTGGGCAGCGTATCCTCGCTCATCCCGGTTCCCGGCGGCTTCGGTGCCTATCATGGCGTAGTGGCCGGCGCCCTCCTGAGCATTTGGAACATCCCCATGGGCCTGGGCATGATTTACGCCACCCTCAACCACGAGTCCCAGGTACTCATGCAGGCCATCCTGGGCCTGGGCTCCTATATTCATGAGAATTTCTTCCGCCCATGAAGCGCTACGGCATCATAGGCCATCCGGTGGCGGGCTCGCTGAGTCCGCGGTTGTTCTCGGCCGCCTATGAGGACCGCTATCCCTACGATTTACTGGATTTCCCCATTTTTGCCGATGCCTGGTCCGCCTTCCTGGAAGGATATGAAGGCATCAATGTGACCGCCCCGTTCAAGCAGGATGCCTTCCGTAGCGTGGACCGGCTTTCCGATAATGCCAGCCTCACCGGCGCAGTGAATCTGGTAGTAAAACAGGCCGATGGCACCCTCTTCGGCCACAACACCGATGTAGACGGCGTGGTTTGTGCTGTTCGGGAATGCGGGCTGGCCGTTTCTTCGGCGCTGGTAGTGGGAACCGGCGGCGCAGCACGGGCCGCTGTTGCTGCTGCCCGCCAACTGGGCCTTCCCGTCAGCGTCACCGGCCGCAACCTGGAAAAAGCCGCCGCCCTGGGCTGTCCCGTGGTGGAATTAGGCTGTCCTGAGCCCGCATTCTGCCTTTCTGAGGTCCCTCTTGTCATCTACACCCTCCCTTCATCGGCCCCAGTCCCCCTTGACCTACCGCTGGCTGGTGCCGTGGTGCTGGAGGCCGAATACAAGCATCCCCAGCTGGCCGCCCTCCCCTGCCGGGCCTACCTTTCCGGCCGCCGCTGGCTGCTCTACCAGGCCATAGCCGGCTACAGCCTCTTCACCGGAGAGGTGCCCAACGCGGCCGCCATGGAAAAGGCCTTCTAATCTGGTCTTTTCCCTTGCCTTTCTCCACAATTATTCGTACCTTGCCACTGCGTTTGCAGGATGGCACGCGCAATCCTAATTATTTACATTATGTCACTCAACAAAGTAATGCTTATCGGTAACGTTGGAAAAGACCCCGAAGTCCGTTACCTTGAATCCAATCCCAACAACCCTGGCGCCAATGCCAAAGTCGCCTCTTTCCCGCTGGCCACATCGGAGCGCTTCCGGGACCGCAACGGTGAACTCAGAGAAAACACCGAATGGCACAACGTAGTAGTCTGGCGCGGCAACGCCGACGTGGTAGAGAAATTTGTCCGCAAAGGGTCACAGCTGTACATCGAAGGCCGCCTGCGCACCCGTCAGTGGACCGACCAAACCGGAGGCAAGCGCTACACCACAGAGGTAATAGCCGATACCCTCCAGCTCCTGGGCAAGCGCCCGGACGGCCAAGACGCCCCTGGTGCTTCTGGTGCTCCTGGTGCCCCTGGTGCCCCTGGTGCCCAGCCCGGCTATCAAGGCGGTTACCAGGGCGCTTATACCCCGGCCCAGCAGCCAATTCAATCGTCCCAGCCAGCTCAGTCGGCTCAGCAGCCGGTCCAGCAGCCCTTCCAGCCCGCTCAGCAGCCGATCCAGCAGCCCGCATCGGCCGTTCAGCCGGCCTACCAAGGCCCGCTTCCCGCCGCCGAGCCCTCCGACGACCTACCCTTCTAGCTTATTTACAGATTTTTCAATGGCCCGTGAACAAAAACGGGCCATTTTTGTGCACAAGACGGCAGTTTGGGACTTCTGGTGAACAAAATCGCCCCCTTTTTGTTCACGGGGCGGCAGTTTGGGACTTCTGGTGATCAAAATCAACCCCTTTTTGTGCACGAGATGGCAGTTTTGGGTTTCTGGTGAACAAAATCGCCCACTTTTTGTGCACGAGACGGCAGTTTGGGACTTCTGGTGAACAAAATCAACCCCTTTTTGTGCACGAGACGGCAGTTTTGGGTTTCTGGTGAACAAAAACACCCACTTTTTGTGCACGAGACGGCAGTTTGGGACTTCTGGTGAACAAAATCAACCCCTTTTTGTGCACGAGACTGCAGTTCTGGACTTCTGGTGAACAAAATCGGGATCACGTCCAAAAGTATGTGTTTAGGCATATATGTTTTGTAGCCTGAAGAGGAAGTAGTTTATATCTGATACTCCTCTGAGTTGAGCACGGAAGGAC
>CAJOHK010000024.1 GCA_905234285.1 uncultured Bacteroidales bacterium | reverse complement strand
TGTTCTCTGCCATTGCCACTAACCTCTCTTCTGAAGATAACATCCGTATCAAAGACACCCCCGGCAACACCTGGGGAAGATAACCTAAAAATGCCCAATTCGTCCTACATACTCCCGCAACGTTATTCCTTCAAATCTATTTGGAGGATCACATTCCCTATCCTGGTAGCCCTGGTAATGGAAGAGCTGTTGGGAATGACCGATACGGCCTTCCTGGGGCGCGTGGGAGAGATAGAACTGGGCGCATCGGCCATTGCTGGAGTCTACTTCACCATCCTGTACATGCTGGGCTTTGGCTTCTCCATCGGGGTTCAGATCATCATCGGCCGGCGCAACGGGGAGGCTTACGACAGCGGAAAGGGCTACGGTGCCATAGGGCGCGTTTTCTGGCAGGGCGTATGGTTTCTGTCGGCCCTGGCCCTTGTGACCATGGTCCTTTCCTATTTTCTGTCCCCGCCACTTCTGAAGGGGCTCCTGAAATCGGAGAATATTTTCAATGCTGCCCTCATCTACGTGAACTGGCGCATTCCGGGGCTGCTCTTTGCTTTTATGACAGCCCTGTTCCGTGCTTTCTATGTAGGGATTAAGGAGACAGAGAGCCTCACCTGGAACTCAGTGGTGCTGGTGGGCAGCAACATCCTTTTGGACTGGGTGCTCATCTTCGGTCACCTGGGAGCGCCGGAAATGGGCATCAAGGGTGCCGCTTTGGCCTCTACCATCTCGGAGGGCATTTCTTTCCTCTTCTTTGTGATATGGGCCGCCATTACGGCCGACAGGAAATACGGCCTGCAGAAGATGGTCAAACCCGTATGGAAGGAGCTCAAGCAACTGTTTTCCACAGCCTCCTGGGTTATGGTGGAGTACGTGCTCAACGTCTCCGTGTGGCTGCTTTTCTTCCTCTTCATCGAACATTTGGGAGAGGAGGAGCTGGCTATCGCCAATATCGTGCGGAGTATCTCCGAGGTGCCGTTTGTTTTCTCGGCGGCCTTTGCCTCTACATCGGCAACGCTGGTGAGCAATATCCTAGGGGAAGGCCATCCCGAGGGCGTTACACCGATTATCCGGAGGGTGATTATTCTTTGCGCCATTACCATGCTGCCGCTGCTGGCATTCTTTGCCCTATGCCCGCACTTTATCATCGGCCTGTTTACCGATATCCCCAGCCTGGTTGATGCTTCTGTTCACACGCTTTGGGTGATGTGCGCCGCCACCGTTATTACCTTGCCGTGGAATGTGTATCTGCAGTCTGTCGCCGGAACCGGAGATACCCGTGTCTGCCTCCGCTTCGACGTGGTGGCCCTCTGCATCTATGCCGTATACTGCATTGTTATCATCGGCATGCTACATTCGAGCATAGCCGTATGCTGGACGGCCGATGGCGTCTATTCGCTTTGTATCTGGATTCAGGGCGTGGTGTATATCCACAGGAAAAAGTATCTTACTCTTCCTGATCCGGCAGGAGACGCCGGGCGCCAACGTATCGCATGAGGAAATAGGGATGGGAGGAGCTCTGCTCCATCACTCCCCCTCTGACCGAGGCGTGGATAAAGGTAAAACTCCCCCGCTCCCGGTCTACCGAAACCACAATGCCCACGTGTCCGATGGTACGGACGCCGGCACGTTTGCCAAAGAAAACCAAATCGCCGGTTTGCAAATCGGAGTAGGACGGGACTTCGCGGCCCTCCCGGAACTGTACCTGGGAATAGGCGGTAATGTCGTAGCCAAAGTGTTTGAACACGTAGCGGGTATAGCTGGAGCAGTCAAATTCCGTGGGACCGGAGGCGCCCAGTTTATAGGGCTGGCCCAGGAATGAGCGGGCATAGGCCACTACTGAATCGGCCAGCGCCACGGCCGATGAATCCCGCTGGGCAGCAGCGGAAACGGGCCAAAGCAGGCACAGGGCCAGCAGCAGATATGAAAGGCGGCTACGCACGAAGGGTTCTTACTTCAAAATCAGTTCCTGAACGAAACTTACACTGCGATTATCGGCCGTAAACAGCTCGTCCCGGGAAAGGAACTCGTTCATTTTTTCTACCAGCGCTTCTTTTTGGAAATAAAGCTGGTTGCGAATGACGGAGGAGTTGAGCGTAATGTAGAGTTTACCGCCGCGGAAGAAACGTTTGAGCGTGAAAGGGCCGGCACCCGAACAAGCGTCCCAGGCGGCAAAGATGCGCTGGGTATTGAGGCCGGCTGCCAGTTTCATGGACTTGATGTACTGGGACACCAATGTTTCCATGCTCACGGCTTCTTTCCTGTGGATGCGGATAGGTTCGTCTGCCATAGCTACTCCACTTGTGTGAATACGCCGTCCACGGTATCAAAATAGGCGCGGTCCTCGGTAATGCGGTCTACAATCCCGCTCAGGCGGGGTTTGTCGGTATCGGTAATGAAGATTTGGCCGAAGTCGGAGCCGGCCACCATTCCAATGAGATTGGCGATGCGCCCCAAGTCCAGTTTGTCAAAGACGTCGTCCAGCAGCAGCATGGGGGCAAATCCATAGGCACGCTTCATAACCTCGTACTGGGCAAATTTGAGAGCCACCAGGAAGGATTTTTGCTGCCCCTGGGAACCGGCGCGACGGATGGGATGACCGTTCATGGAGAACAGAAGATCGTCCCGCTGGGGGCCCGAGGACGTATACCGGAGCTGGAAATCCCGATCCAGATTGGGGACAAAGGCATCGGCCCTGTACTGGACCGATACGGATTCTCCACCGCCGGAAATGAGCCTATAGTACTCGGCCACGACAGGCTCCAATGCCTCTGTGAGGCGGGCGCGGGCAGCCTGGATGACGGCGGCATACCCTGCCATCTTCTGCCCCAGCACCGCCAGCAGGGAGGTATCGGGCAGAGCATCCTTGAGCAGTTTGTTGCGCTGTGCCAGCAGGCGGTTGTAGGCCTGTACGGCGGCCAGATATTCCCGGTCCATCTGGGAGAGGACTGCATTGACCAGGCGGCGCCGCTCTTCTCCGGAATCGCTCACCAGGGCAATATCCCCGGGCGACACCATCACCACAGGCAGTACGCCAATATGTTCTCCCATACGCACATAGGGTTTATCGTCCCGTACCAATTTTTTCTCGCCTTCGGCCACTTTGATGGAAAAACGGGATTCCAGGCCGTTCTCCATGGCATAAGTGCCTCCCACAGTAAAACCGTCGGTGCCATAACGGAAGTTACAGCGGTCCGGCGCCGGGAATGCGCTCTTGGTCATGGACAGGTAATAGATGGCATCTAGCAGATTGGTTTTCCCTTCCCCGTTATTCCCGCTGATGCAGTTTATGTTGGGAGAAAAGGACAATTCCTGGAAACGGATATTCCGAAAATCCTGGACTACTATTTTCTTAAGTACAGGCATAAGGCGCGCGCATTTTCATTGCAAATATAAGAAAATTTGTGTAAATTTGCAGGCTTTTAAGGCACTAGCCTCAGCAACAGTAAGAATATACAAAAGAATAGATATTTTATGGCAAAAATCACCAAAGAACAGGAAGCCCGCCAGCAGAACGTGGCGGAGGCTGTTTCCAAAACCGAACAATTCTTCAAAGACAATGGCAAATACATCTACGGATGTGTTCTGGCCGTGCTGGTAATCGCCCTGTGCGTACTGGCCTACAACCGTTTCATCCTGCAGCCCAAGAAGCAGCAGGCTACGGACCAGATGGCCCAGGCCGAACGCTGGTTCGACGCCGGCGAATATGAGCTGGCCCTTAACGGTGACGACAATTTCCCCGGCCTGGAAGAGATTATCAGCGAGTACGGCGCCAAGGCCGGCGAGGCTGTTTATCTCTATGCCGGCGTGGCCAAGCTCCAGACCGGCGCATTCGAGGACGCCCTCACCTACCTCAAGAAATATAACGGAAAAGACCCCGTCATGCTGGGCCGCGCCCAGGCCTGCATCGGCGACTGCTATGTAGAGCTGGATAATCTTGACGAGGCCATTAACTGGTACCAGAAGGCCGCCAAAACCACGGATAACGCCCTTGCCGCCGCTTACCTGCTCAAGGCCGGTATCGCCGCCGAGTCCACCGGTAACAAAGAAAAAGCCCTCTCCTTCTACCAGGAAATCAAGGACCAGTGGGGTAATGCCCCCGAGGCCATGGAAATTGACAAGTACATCACCCGCATCCAAATTGCCGAGTAAGCCATGGGAAGAGCATTTGAATTCCGCAAAGAGCGCAAGATGAAGCGCTGGGGCCACATGGCCAAAACCTTCACCAAACTGGGCAAGGAAATCACCATCGCCGTAAAGCAAGGCGGCGCCGAGGTTACCGGTAACCCCCGCCTGCGCGCCCTTATCGCCGAGGCCAAGAGCGAGCAGATGCCCAAGGAAAACATCGAGCGCGCCATCAAGAAGGCCACCGAGGCCAAAACCGGCGACTTCAAGGAACTGGTATACGAAGGCTTCGGCCCCTTCGGCATCGCCGTCCTGGTAGAGGCCGCCACAGATAACAACACCCGCACCGTGGCCAACGTACGCAGCTACTTCACCAAGTGCGGCGGCACCCTCCAGACCAGTGGCAGCGTGGCCTTCATGTTCGACCACAAGTGCGTGTTCCGCATCAAGGACAATCCCGCCGCCCCCATCGACCTCGAAGAACTGGAGCTGGACCTCATCGACTTTGGCGCCGAGGAAGTATTCAAGCAGGAAGTAGAAGACGAGGACGAGAACGTAACGGTAGAAATCACCATCTACGGAGACTATAGCGCCTACGGCCAAATCCAAAAATACATCGAGGAAAAAGGCTATGAGCTCATCTCCGGCGGCTTCGAACAAATTCCCAACACGGACCTGAAGGAAGTGAACGCCGAGCAGCGTGCCACCATAGAGAAACTCATCGGCCTGCTGGAAGACGACGAAGACGTCACCAACGTGTACACCACCATGGCTCCGGAGGCCGAATAATATCCGTAATCCGAAGTAAAAAAGCCAGACCCAATGGTCCGGCTTTTTTAGTTAAAATGCGAAGGTCCCTTTTCCTCATACTGTCCATTTTATCATTCAGCTCCTGCGGCGTATCTTTGATTCGCGGCAATCCCAATTTTTATCCGGGGCCCGCACACAAAGAAGGCTATCAGGAGCAAGGGATAGTAGAAGAGGTTGTTCAACCCTGCTCGGTGCCCGGTCCCACGCAGCGCCGCATGATTGTATACCTTCCGCCGGATTATTATAAGGACACCACCACCCGCTACCCGGTATTTTACCTCTTGCACGGCGCCAGGGGCTATGAGACCTCCTGGATTAGGAAGGGATATGTATACGAAACTACAGACAGCCTCTTCCGCGAGGGACTGGCCGTCCCGTGCATTGTGGTTATGCCCAACGTGAACCAGTACAATAACGACAAGGATTATGAAGGCGGCCGGTTCAAAGGCGCCTTCGAATCCATCCTGGAAGTGAACGGACGGGTAGAATCTGCCTTCGTAAACGACGTGGTACACCTGACCGACAGCCTGTACCGCACCATCCCTGATAAACAGCACCGCGCCATAGCCGGGCTTTCCATCGGCGGGTACCAGAGCATCTGGCTGAGCGCCAACCACCCGGACACCTTCGATTATATAGGTGCCATGTCACCCTATATGTGGAGCCTGGGCTGGCCCAACAAGGAGTACATGCACTTTTACACGCGCATTACCAGCAAACTCAGGAAGCAGTTCCAGGATCCGCCCAGGCAGTATTATCTCTATGCCGGCAAATGGGACATGATGCGTCCTGCCGTCCTGAGCTACCACCGGTTCATGAACCGGAACAACTATCGGCACAGCTACAAAAAGTATCCCGGCTCCCACGACTGGGTAAACGGCTGGATAGACGAGTACTGCGAAATGCTCCAGGCGGTTTTTAAAGACTAGCTATGAAGATTCTTTTTGTAATCAATAACTTTTACATGAGTGGCAACGGAATGGCTGCTTCGGCCCGCCGTACCGTGAAGTACCTGAAGGAAATGGGGCACGAGGTGCGCGTTCTGGCCGGGCCCAACAAAAACGCCGCCGAGCCCCAGCCCGAGTATTGTCTAAAAGAGTTCAAGTTTCCCTTCGTGCAGAGCATCATTGATGCGCAAGGATTCAGTTACGCCTCCAGCGACCCCAAGATTATGGAAGAAGCCATCCGCTGGGCCGACGTAGTACACCTGGAAGAGGCCTTTGTTCTGGAGATTAAGACCATCAGGATTGCCGAAAAGTTAGGAAAGCCCATTACGGCCACCTACCATCTTCATCCAGAGAACATTACCAATTCCCTGGGTCCTCTGCGTTACTGGAAGGGACTCAACCGCACCCTTCTCCGCCTGGGGCGTAACCTGGTCTTCAACCACTGCGCCTACGTGCAGTGCCCCACGGAAAACGTTATGGACCGTCTACGCCGCTACCATTTCAAGTCCAATCTGACGCTCATCTCCAACGGCATCATCCCCGACGTGTGCATTCGGCCCAAGGAGATACCGGAAGACTATGAAGACGCTACCCGTCCGCTCAAGCTAGTTTATATCGGACGTCTATCCAAAGAAAAAGACCAGCCCACCCTGTTGGAGGCTATGCGCTTCAGCTCCTATGCCCAGCGCATCCAACTCATCTTTGCCGGCATCGGCCCGGACGAAAAACGCATCAAGCGGATGGCCCACAAACTCTATTTGGATGGCGTTGTAGGTTATGAGCCCCAGTTTGTCTTTCTTGACCGGGACGGCCTTCGCAAACTGTCTGCCGAGGCCGATCTCTGTGCCCACTGCGCCACCATCGAGGTAGAAGGCCTGTCCATCATGGAAGCCATGCAGCAGGGGGCTGTCCCCGTGATTGCCGTTGGCCGGACCACCGGCACCTCCCAATTTGCGCTGGACGGCCGCAGCCGTTTCCCCGAGAGAAACCCCGAAGCACTGGCTAACAGGATAGACTACTGGCTGTCTCATCCCAAGGAACGTTGGGAAATGGGCTGGAAATATGTCCAAAGCATGGAGCAATACGACATTGCCAAAAGTGCCCAGGCGCTGATTAACATGTTTGAAAAAGCCATAAAGAATTCGTAAGTTTGCATATTATGGGAATGAAATGGTCATACAAGGTGGCTGGACTGCGCTTCACCATTGAGGGCGCCAACCCGTCGTTCCTTGGCAGCATGGGCAATCTGAGTCCTTTTGTATGCCTGGAAGCCGCCGAGGACATCTTTATCCTTCACTTCGTTCCCAGCCTGGACACGCAGGAAGAGACGCCCGTATTCCAAACCCAGGACGGCCCGGGTTTCCCGGAAATCGGCATTTGGGAAACGCCCAAAGGCTATCTCTTCCGTATGCGTCCCCTCCCCGGCCGCCCCTTGGCCAGCGAGGTGCTCACCACCAAAGACTTCCGGGAAGCCTGGCTGCACGCTACGGGAACCGACGACCACTTTGCCCTTAACAATACGCTCATGCTGCTGTATGCCTTTGCATCGGCCCCTTATGGCGCCCTGGAAATGCATGCCTCAGTGGTGATGAACGCAGGAAAAGGCTATCTGTTCCTGGGCAAGAGCGGCACCGGAAAAAGCACCCACAGCAAGCTGTGGCTCCGCCATATTCCCGGCACCGAACTCCTGAACGACGACAATCCCATCCTGCGCCTCATGCCAGACGGAACAGTTCGGGTCTTTGGCTCGCCCTGGAGCGGGAAAACGCCTTGCTACAAGAATGAAGACGTCCCTGCCGGCGCGGTTGTGCGCATCCGTCAGGCGCCCTTCAACAAGATAGAGCGGCTGCCGCTCATTCAGGCCTATGCCTCCCTGATGGCCTCGGCCTCCTCCTTCAGGCCTTTCAGCACGCTGTCAGACCACTGGCACCATACCCTTGAAAGCATGGTTGCCACCCTCCCCTGCTATGTGCTGGACTGCCTGCCCGACGAAGCGGCCGCCCAGCTTTGCCATAGTACCGTGAGCCATGGATAAGCGCATCCTTTCCAACGAAGTGTTCCTGGAGGAAGTCGGAAGCCTCCTGGACGAAGGTCGCGAAGTGAGTTTTACGCCCCTCGGGAGCAGCATGCTCCCCTACATCCGCGGCGGACGCGACAGTGTACGGCTGCAAAAGAAAGACAGCCTGGAGGTGGGAGACATTGTGCTGGTACGTTTGCAGGGCCGATACGTCCTGCACCGCATCATTGCCCTGGAAGGAGAAAAGGTAACCCTCATGGGCGACGGAAATATTGTGGGAACCGAGAGTTGCCGGCGCAGCGACGTGATGGGCACCGTGGTGGCCATCCAAAAGGGAAAAAGAGAAATCATTCCGGGCAAAGGCCGTTTTTGGCGCGCCATCAAGCCCTTCAGAAGATATATATTGGCCATTTATAGGAGACTACCCTTATGAGAATCAAAGAAGGATTTATCTTGCGCCAGATTTGTGGCGAATACATTGTAGTAGGCGAAGGCCTGGCCCAGGTGAACTTTAACAAGATGATGTCACTCAACGAGAGTGCCGCCTACCTCTGGAAAGAAGTACAGGGCAAGGAATTCAGCGTAGAAGACCTCGCCCGGCTCCTCCTGGACCGCTACGAGGTAGCCGAGGATGTAGCCCGCGCCGATGCCGCCAAACTAGCCGCCACCTGGAAGGAGCAGGGCGTAGCCGAGGACTGATGAAAGACCTCAGGGCGTGCATACGGTCCCTATGGGGCATGAGTGCCCCCGTGCGCTGGCGCATGTGCGTGAGCGTAGTAATAGGTATTGTACGCATTGCCGCTTCGCTGAGCTTCGTAGCCGTGAGCAAATGGCTGGTGGATATCGCAACTGGCGCCAGCAGCCATCCCATCTGGCCGGTCATCTGGATCTTCGGCGGAATCCTGCTGCTGCAGGTAGGTAGCATCGTGCTGGCCAACTGGTGGGACAGCTACAACCAGATTAAGGCGCAGAATGCACTCCGCATCGACCTTTTCTCCCATGTAATGAAAAGCCGATGGGACGGGCGCGAGCGCTTCCTGACCGGCGACACCATCAACCGCCTGGAAGAGGACATCCGCGTAGTCGGAGACCTCCTGTGCGACCGCATCCCCGCCTTCACCATTACCATCCTGCAACTCATTGCCGCATCGGCCTACCTGATGATGCTGGCTCCCAACCTGCTGTGGGTCCTTGTCATTCTCATGTTCGCCGCGGTGGTAGGTTCCCGCATGTTCTTTCGCCAGCTGCGCAAGCTCATGGCCGCCATCCGCACCCGCGAGAGCGAACTGCAGCAGCATATGCAGGAGAGCCTGCAACACCGGGTCCTGGTACTCACTCTCACCAACATGGAAAAGGTGCTGGAGAAATTCGGCTGGCTGCAGCAAGACATTATTAACAATACCCGCAAACGGCTCAATTACAATGCCGTAGCCCGCGGCCTCATGTTCCTGGGATTCCAGCTGGGCCATGCAGCGGCTTTCCTCTGGGGCGTATTCGGCATCATGGCCGGGACGGTCACATACGGTACCATGACCGCCTTCCTTCAACTGGTGGGCCAGGTGCAGCGTCCCATCGCCGAGCTGGGCCGACAGATTCCCGCCTTTATCCAGGCCATCACCT
This sequence comes from uncultured Bacteroidales bacterium, assembly GCA_905234285.1. Classification (GTDB taxonomy): domain Bacteria; phylum Bacteroidota; class Bacteroidia; order Bacteroidales; family UBA932; genus Cryptobacteroides. The sequence continues at coordinate 42,661 of CAJOHK010000024.1, read as the reverse complement.
CCATCGAGCGGCTCATGGAACTTCAAGAGCTGGAACTGGAACAGCAGGCGAAGGCCATCCAGCTGTCCGGCGCCCCGGAAGTGGTGGTGCAGGATGTTACTTATACCTATCCCGGCTCCCCCACTCCGGTGCTCAAGCATTTCAACGGCCTTTTCCCGGCCGGATCGTTTACGGTCATTGCCGGGCACACGGGTGCGGGCAAGAGTACCCTCATCCGCCTTATCCTGGGTCTCCTTAAGCCGCAGGAAGGGAGAGTCACCATTGGCGGCCACCTGGCCGGAGCCGCCCTTCGCAGCAATTTCATGTACATTCCCCAGGGCAACTCCCTGTTGAGCGGCACCATCCGTTCCAACCTGCAGCTGGCGGCGCCAACGGCCAGCGAGGAAACGCTCAAACAGGCCCTGGAGCATGCACAGGCCGGGTTTGTAATGGATTTACCTGACGGTTTAGACACTCCTTGCGGAGAGGTAGGCAGCGGACTCAGCGAAGGCCAGTGCCAGCGCATCGCCATAGCCCGTGCCCTGCTACGGCCCGGCGGCGTACTGATTCTGGACGAGAGCACCTCCTCTCTGGACGGCGCCACAGAGCAACAGCTGCTGGACACCCTGCACAAACTCTATCACGGCCAAAAGACCATCCTGTTCATCTCCCACAGGCCGGCAGCCATGCAGTACGCCGACCAAATGCTAACGTTGGATCATGCTTGAGAATATCCTCATCGCACTGGCGCTGGCCATGGACTGCTTTGCCGTATCGGTGGTATGCGGGGTCATTGTACGCCGATACCAGGCCGGCATCCTGCTGCGTCTGGCTTTCTTCTTTGGCTTTTTCCAGGCACTGATGCCTGTCATCGGCTGGTTCCTGACTTCCCGCTTCAGCGAATATCTGCAGGCGGTAGACCACTGGGTTGCCTTTTCCATGCTGGGCTTTATCGGAGGCAAAATGATCCTGGATTCCTTCAAGAAGGAAGAGGAAGACAAGTCCATGAATCCGCGGGACCTGCGCACCCAGCTGCTCCTTGCCGTTGCCACCAGCATCGACGCGCTGGCCGTGGGCATCTCCTATGCCTGCACCGGCTATGACACCTTTGCCCAGCTTAGCGTTCCCCTGCTCTATATCGGCCTGGTTTCCTTTGGCATGAGCCTCCTGGGCTTCTGGCTGGGCGCCCGTTTTGGCGAAACCGTGAACCGCAAAATGCGTCCAGAGTTACTGGGCGGCATTATACTGGTGGGCATCGGCGTCAAGATTCTCCTGGAGCACCTGCTGGGCTGAGTTTTCTCCTGTTGATAACTTTTGTTGAAAAATTACAGGCATTCGCTTGTGATAATTTTTTTTATTATCTACCTTTGCGTGGTCATTATAGGCCTGAAGGGAAGAAATCTTTTAACAACCTTATACTATATGACACAAAATCAGCAAGCTATCTACGACGCCCGCACCTTAGGCAAGGGCAAGATGCTTACCCTGGGGCTTCAACACATGTTCGCCATGTTCGGAGCCACCGTACTGGTCCCGGTTATCACCGGTCTTTCGATGAGTGCAACCCTTCTTTTCGCTGGTCTGGGTACACTCATTTTTCATTTCCTCACCAAGATGAAGGTGCCGGCCTTCCTGGGCTCCTCCTTCGCGTTCCTCGGCGGTTACGCAGCCGTAGTTTCCATGGGAGCGCAACAAGGACTCACCGCCCAAGAATCATTGCCTTATGCCTGCATCGGAGTTTTCTCGGCAGGCATTATTTATTTCATCCTGGCAGGACTCTTTGCCGCGTTCGGCGCCAAGAAGGTGATGCGTTTCTTCCCGCCCATCGTTACGGGCCCCATCATCATTGCCATCGGCCTCACGCTTAGCGGCAGTGCCATCGGCAACTGCAACCAGAACTGGTGGATTGCCCTTTTGGCTATTGTCATCATCATTGTTTGCAACATCTGGGGCAAGCGGATGATCAAGATCATCCCCATCCTGCTGGGTGTGCTGGGTTCGTACATCATGGCTGCCTGCTTCGGTCTGTGCGACTTCAGCGCCGTCAAAGAGGCCGCTTGGGTAGGCCTTCCCTTCCGCTGGGAGGACACGGCCTTCCATGTGTTCCAGAATCCCAACTGGGGTTTGGTTGTGAGTGCCGTCATTGCCATTGTCCCCATTTCAATGGCCACCATGATGGAGCATATCGGTGACATGTGCGCCATCTCCTCCACCACCGGCATCAATTATCTGGAGGATCCGGGCCTGCACCGCACCCTCATGGGTGACGGCCTGGCCACTATGCTTGCTTCCCTGTTCGGCGCCCCCGCCAACACCACATACGGTGAAAATACCGGCGTGCTCAACATCACCAAGGTCTTTGATCCCCGCGTGATCCGCATCGCCGCCGTTTTCGCCATCCTCCTGAGCTTCTGCCCCAAATTCAGCGCGCTTATCAGCTGCATGCCCGCCGCCACCATCGGCGGTGTGTCCCTGGTGCTTTACGGTATGATTTCCGCCGTGGGTGTGCGCAATATCGTGGAAAACAGAGTGGACTTCACCAAGAGCCGCAACGTCATTGTAATGGCCCTTATCCTGGTGCTCGCCATCGGCATCAAGTACGGTGCCGGCGACGCCATCCCCCTGGGCTTCACCAGCCTCAGCGGCCTGGCCGTAGCCGCCCTGGTGGGTGTTATCCTCAACGCCGTGCTGCCCGGCAAGGACTATGACTTTGGCGCCAACCCCGAAGGCGACCAAGCCGTGAACTTTGAAATTAACCCTTCACTCCGAAAGTAAACTCACACCCGGCCACCGTGGCCGGGTGAATCATTTAATAACCCATTCATAAACTACGTTTTATGTCTAACAAAACTATTCTTACCTTAGCCGTTGCTACTGCAACCCTCGCGCTGGCTCAGGAAGCCAAGGCGCAGACCAACCTCCAGGTGTTCTACGATTTCGGAAAAGATCGCGGACACGTAACCACCACGCTCGAAGGCTTCTACAATGACAATTGGGGAAACACCTTCTTCTTCATCGACTATGACTATAAAGGAATCAACGCCGACAAGAAGAACGTAAACCCTTCCAGCACGTACTTCGAGATTGCCCGTTGCTTCAATTTCTGGCACAGTGTTCCCGTTCTCAACGGGTTCAGTCTCCAGGCCGAGTATAATGGCGGTTTTCTGATTGGCGATCCTCAGGCAATTCCCGAGGGCTCATATACAGGATGGGGCATCAACCACGCCTTTCTGGCTGGCGTAGATTATTTCATCCACAGCAAAGATTTCCGCAATACCCTCAATCTCAAGGTTCTGTACAAGAAAATCCTTGGCGCAACCAGCAAAGTTCCCATGCAGTTCACCGTTGTATGGGGTCTGCAGGATCTCTTTGGACTCAAGGGTCTGCGTTTCAGCGGTTTTGCCGATTTCTGGTGGCAGAATCAGTTCCTCTATGCCTGGGCCGACAATGCAGAAACGGGTTACCGTGATTTCACCAGCGGTAAAGAAACATATGTGACCTTCATTTCAGAGCCTCAGCTCTGGTACAATGTGGGCCAGTGGTTTGGCGTAAACAACCTCAACATTGGCGGTGAGGTAGAGCTCAGCTATAACTTTGGTACGCTCCAGGGCTTCCGCGTACGCCCTTGCGCCGGTATAAAGTGGGTCTTCTAATATAGGAGGAATCATCCATGAAACCTGCTTTTGAAAAACTGTTCGGCTTTGATTCCAAGCAGCACAGCGTCCGTACTGAAATCCTGGCCGGTATTACTACCTTCCTCACCATGGCCTATATCCTGGCCGTGAACCCCGGTATCTTCAGCGCCCTTCCGGGCATGCCCGCCGGCTCTGTTTTCACCGCCACCGCCCTGGCCGCCATCATCGGCACCCTGATCATGGCCCTTTACGCCAAGAAGCCCTTTGCCCTGGCTCCGGGTATGGGCCTGAACGCCTTCTTCGTGTACACCGTATGCCTGGGCATGGGTTACACCTGGCAGTTCGCCCTCACCGCCGTACTGCTGGAAGGTATTCTTTTCATCATCCTTACCCTCACCAAGGTGCGCAGCTGGCTGCTCAACGCCATTCCCGGTACCCTGAAGAAGGCCATCGGCGCCGGTATCGGCCTGTTCATCGCCTTCATCGGCATGCAAAACGCCGGCATTATCGTGAACAATGACGCCACCCTCGTGGGCCTGGGCAACATCACCGAAGGCACCGCCCTGCTGGCCATGATCGGCCTGTTCATCACCGCCGGTCTGGTGATGGCCAAAGTGCGCGGCGGCATCCTCTGGGGTATCCTGGCCACCACCCTCCTGGGCCTGGTAATCAAGGATCCTTCCACCGGCGAGGCTATCACCAAGCTCAATGGCGTAATTTCCATGCCCGCCAGCGTGGATCCCATCTTCTGCAAGTTCGAGTGGGGGCACGTGCTGTCCCTGGACATGCTGGTGGTTGTGTTCACCTTCCTGTTCATTGATATGTTCGATACCATGGGCACCATCATCGGCGTGCACCAGGGTGCCGGTCTGGTCCCTGACGACAAGCCGCGTGACTATGTACCCGATATGGAAAAGATGTTCCTGGCCGATTCCGTTGCCACTGTAGCCGGCGCCTGCCTGGGTACTTCTACCACCACCACCTATGTAGAGAGTGCTTCCGGTGTAGGTGAAGGCGGCCGTACCGGTCTCACCGCCCTTTCTACGGCTGTGTGCTTCATCCTGGCCCTGTTCTTCTCCCCGCTGTTCCTGGCCATCCCCGGCGCCGCCACCGCTCCTGCCCTCATAGTAGTTGGTGTGATGATGATGCCTTCCATTAAGCGCATCCACTGGGACGACTATTGCAAAGCCATCCCCGCCTTCATCACCATCATCATGATGCCCCTTTGCTACAGCATCTCTGACGGTATCCTCCTGGGGGTCATTTCCTATGTACTCTGCCACGTTGTAGCCGGTAAGTTCAAGGAAATCAGCGTCACCATGTGGGTGCTGGCCGCCATGTTCATCTGCAAGTACATCTTTATCTAACCGCGTGGGCGTAAGTGACTGACAGTCACGGTTTTAAGCAATTATCCCCAGTCAAAAACGACTGGGGATAATTTGTTATATAACTGAAATTCAATTGGTTACGCCAACGGCCTTGGGGGCTCCCTAGCGGTCTACATAATAGCCCAGATCGGTCTGGGAATTGACTCCGTCTACAAAATCGCGCATGCGCTGCATAGACTCCGTTTTATCGAACAGTTCCTCATAATCGTGATGGTAGGAGGCGTCGGGAACTACATTCACGTCAAAGCGCATCTCGGCCATGCCGGACGGTGCGATGTTTCCCCAGAAGCGAACGGAATGCTCTACCTTTCCCACATTCTTACGGCTGTCGTACTTGAGGGTTACATACATGGACCTGTCGGGCGGGACCACAATCTCACGGTCGTTTTCCAATATGATACAACCGCACGACGGCTGCACGTCCTTGACCACCAGGGGCACCTTGCCGGTATTGTTCACACGCACCATCACCGTAAGTTCCTGTCCCTGGAGGATAGGATAATAATGACGGATGGGATCTTTGATTTCCACCGTGGTGAACTGAACCCGGCTGGTACAAGCCGCCAAAGAGAGGGCCAACAAAGCCAAAAGCAGGACGCGTTTCATCACTTGAAATAGATTTGGTCAATTCCAACATTACGAGTATGCGAAGGGATCACGCGCAATTCTACATGTTCCGGATGGCCGAAACTAGCCAAGCCGCGGAAGACTACTTTCTCCCCTTCGTCATAGTAGTCGATGAGGCCTTCCCGGCGCAAGACGCCCACATTGCGGCCATCGGCCCATATTTCAACAAACTTGGGCGGGGCCATGCGATGGCGCTCGCTATTGAGGAAAGCCATAAAGAACTCGCCCGACTTGCCGGCCACGGCTTCGGCCGGAAGCTCTATGACCAAACCCTTCTGCTGCGGGAAAATCTGCCAGCCCCAATGGTAGTTTTGAGAAATACCGGCAATGCCGTCGGTGAGCTTGGTGGTAATGAGCGTCTGGTCGTCATAATGCACCTTTACAGGATATCGCAGGAGATAATCCCCTTTCCACCACTGTCCGGCCAGCCACATCTCCAGCTCATTTTCATAATCGGCGATATACACACCGGCCTCGTTAACGCGGTCCATCAAGTCCATGGAAAAGGAGTCGCTGTCGGTGAGATACCAAAGGTCATCCTCGGAGGTCATGATTTTCAAATCTTCCAGGGCGGCCCAGATTTCGGGTTTCACTACCCACTCCGAGCCCATTAGCTCGGCAAAGCCACCGGAAGCGAGGCCCCTCATTCGGCACATTTCCAGGAAAGTGAACGAGACAAACTGGCGGGTCTTTTCATAAATCACCCTCTCCCGCGGCGTCATTTCCATATCCCGCGCCCTGAGAAATACGGGATAATACTCCCTGAATTCCTTCTCGAACAAATAGGTTTTAACCGCCTCATCCATACCGCCGTAGAGCGGGAACTCGGCTCCTGAACGCAGAAAATGCTTCTCCATAGAGAGCATTACAGAGGCACAGAACTCTCCCACATGCGGCATGGCATCGGCGTAGTAGGAACGCACCAGCTTGTCAACATTGGCATCGGGATTGATGAGCAGGCTGGCCAGTACAAAGGTGTACATCTCCTGGTGGATGGAGTAGAAATAACCGCTGCCATTCAGGAAAAGTCCTTTTACGCCCTCTTCCCTATACCGGCGCAAGCGGTTCTGCATGACATACAGAATGGGATATGGCGTTAGGTAATCGTCAAAATTGCAGATATAGTCCCAAATATAGACCTGGTTGGTGAGGGTTTTCCACTTGTGCAGCAAATCGAAGAAAGCCTCTACCTTAGGATTGGATGCCTCGTCGCCGGTGCGGGGATAATCGATGGCCGAGAGGAATACGCCCACATTGTCGGGGAGCCGATGATCCGGCAGGGCGGCCGTTGTAGAGTATCCCGGAATGAAGAAGGTATGATTGGGGAAACGGGCGGCCAGGCGCTCCACAAAAGCGACAACGGTGGGAGTAGCATTGGTAAGGGTATTCCCGGCCAGCTCGCAGCTACGGCAGGTGCACACAATCTCATTGTCGTTGGGACCGATCATAATCCGGTAGGGCGTCTCCGTCCCGTCTCCATACTGATCCAGGATATACTGCACCGTAAGGTCGAAAAGACGGCCCGACGAGAAGCAGAACTGGCTTTGGTGCACGATGCCATTGGTGCGGGCAAAGAGTTCCTGCGACATGTTCTGGAAGCCGAAGGAGGTGTCTCCGTTACCACCCAGCACCTTGGACAGATTGTGTCCCCAGATGCCCCAGTCATACTCCAGATTCTGTAGCGCCAGCAAATAAGTAACGTCGGGGTTCTGGTTGGCGGGCATGTAGATGTCCCTGTACTCGAAGGGGAAAGTAACCACGGTATCCTTTCCCGAGAGCACCAGCGGCGGAAGGTCGGTAGCCTCTATGGAAGGGTCTTCCTTCCCGGCCATCTTGATGAACTGGTAAACCAGCCAGGTCATGGTGCGCTCATCCTTGGCCGACAGATAGTAACCGCCATGCTCCGTGCGCGCAAAGGCGAAGTCGCCGTCTACATCGGGCCCTACATGTACCGAAACATCCAGCCCATCCTTATCCAGGAGCACCTTCTCGCTGCGGCGCTGCAGGTGCTTCTTGAGATAGTCCGACATTTGTACATCGGGCGCGCGTCCCGGGATATCGGGATGGATATTATAGGTATGCACCGCCTTCCCGCCAGTCAAACTGCAGGAGAAGGAGAGCATAAGCGCTATCAGGCTAGAAAGAAATCGCAGCGGATACATGTAGCATCAGTAAATTACGGAATTGAACAGAGGTGCGCTGGTCATATAGCGTATTCCATGAACCCCCGAGCTGAACGGAGAAATTATAGGTAATGTACCAGTTGGCCGTAAACGCTACAAACGTATTCAGCTGGCTGTAAATGGAAGACGTATAGTAATAGTTGAGGAAGGTCACTTCCGGGGCTGTACCGCCTCCGGCTTGAGCTTCCAGGTAGGAGCGCCCGCCGTCATAGGGATAGAAACGCAGACGGGCCAGTCCGTTAAAGTAGAAGATATTGTGCAAGCCGCCCCCGGTGAGTTTGACGGCCGCATAGATATGTTCCCAGGTATGGGAGCCGATGAGATTGATACCATACATAAGCTCCTGATCCTGGAACTGCCGGAAGAAGAATCCCTGCTCAATATCCCAGTCATAGGGCAGGTGCCAGGTGGCCGACAAATCGGCGTTCCAGCGAGGGAAATAGGCCGATCCATAGGCGGCACTCCCCTGCAGCGTCCAGCTGTGGCCAAAGTGGTGGGCAAGACCCAACTGCGCCTGAATGCCCCGGCCGCCCAAGGAAAGGTACATTTCCTTATCGGCATCGTACTCGGCATCGCGTCCGGTGTAGTTGAGGCGGAACTGCAATTCATTGTTTCCCCAAAGATGGGAATAGCCCAGGGTGGCCATGGCCATGAGATGGTCACTGTCCGTAAAGCGGTACAAATCGGCCCCCATATCGATGGAATTGCGCAGCGTGCGGCCGCGGAGGGCGTCCATCCGGGCCTTGAACTCGGCCTGTTCCAGCAGCGAAGGAAGGTAGCTGCGCTGGTAAACATAGGCCGAATCCCATTGCCGCTGCCGCTCGTAAACCAGCCCCCGGTCGTACCGAATGGGATCATCCTTTGGACGGAGCATAACTGCCGTATCCAAATAGGTGGCCGCCGTCTCATAATCCCGCTCTTTGTACTTGATCATGGCATAGCGGTCGGCAATGCCGGTGTAAGCCTTGTTCAGGTCCTCATCCTCCGGGTAACGGTCCAGCATGGGGCCCAATAACTTGAGGGCATCCAGATACTGTCCGTCATCGGCCATAATCTGGGCCTTCTTGATGGGGAAGAAAATATCCTCCGGATAGTATTTCATGCCCATCTCGATGTATTTGGAAGGGTGCCGGGATGCATTGATGGCATAGCGCATGGCCCAATAGTTATCGGGCTCCATCTTGAGCATCTGGTCGCAGATGGCCTGGACTCCGGTGAATGAGCCGGATTCCATCTTACTATGGATATATGGATAAGCCAGCTCTACATAGGCATTGGCCAGCTTGGCCTTGGAGAGGCTGTCGCGGGTTTGCTGATAGGACGCCGTAAGGGCATCCAGGGCCTCCTGGGTGCGGCCTTCCTTGTTACGTAGGGCGGCAAATTCTACCGTAACCATATATTCCGGATCAAAGCGGAGGCGCTGGTAAAGTACTTGCTCGGCCTTGTCGGGCTGATTGGTTTCCCTGTAGCATGTACTCAGGCGGCGCATGGCCATATGCCTGAGGTCCTCCTCCTCGCAGCGCTCACGTACGAATTCCAGCAAAGGAATGGCAGCAGCGTATTGCTCGGCGGCCATATGGTCGGCAGCGTCGGACAGCTTGTAGCGGGACAGCGTGAGATTGATGTCGTAGCTGTCCGGGAATTCCTGGGCACCGGCTTCCAGCACTTGAATGGACGGTTCTTGTCGGCCCATACGGCGAAGCACCTCATATTCCAGCATGACCAGATGCGGGGTATTGCCCGTTTTCTTGCGCATTTCGGCTATATAATATAAGGCATCCTCGTCGTAGCCGCGCCGAACAGCCTGACGGAGCAGGTAATCCAGGGATTCCATGCTGCCGCTGGTTCCGTACACACGGGAGTAGAGGGCATAGGGGTCGGCTTCGTCTTCCATACGGGCCGTCTCGGCCAAAAGGGTCTGGTAAAGCTGCGTGAAAGCCGGCGAGGGATACTTGGACATCTGGGAACGCAGAAGCGCCAGAGCGCCCATCGTCTGACCGGTTTCCATGAGCACGTCGGTGGCTTTCTTCACCAGAGGCACATTGCCGGGGTTGGCATTCACGGCGGCCTTGAGGTTGTCCAGGGCATCGTCCATTCGGCCGCGGCGGATGAGCACGTTGGCATAGGCCAGCTGATAATCCACATCCGTAGGATTCAGGCGGACTATTTCCCGGAGCGCTTCTTCCTGGGCCGATGCATCACCATTGCGCCGGGCCTGCTCATAGGTGGTCTCCAGCACATCAAAGTAGTCCCCGTTGATGGACAGGTCATTGGGGTAAATCTGGGACAATCGCTGCAGCAGAATATTGGCCTCTTCAAAATTGCCCAGTTTCTTGTAAAGGTCTACTTTCCTTAGCCAGAGGCCCTTCCAATAGGGATTCACCTCCAACAGCTCATTCACATAGCAGATGGCGCTGGAATAGTTTCCGGTGATTTCCTCAACGCTTACCAGCAGCTGTTTGGCATCTACGTAATGATACTTGATTTGACAGGCTTTTACCAGATGGTAGCGCGCCTGGTCATAGTTCTTACCGTTCCACCAGTATCGGCCGGCCAGATAGTGGAGGGCAGCTTCTCCAGGATAGAGTTCCAGGCCTTCGTCCAGGAGTTCCTTACCACGGGCCCAACGGTGCTGGGAGAAGAGGTTGGTAACCTGGTCTATATACTGCGAAGGCAACTGGCGCTTCTTGATAAGGAAGCCTTTATGCTGTTGCTGCTGCTGACGGGGCTGGGCCACTGCCGTAGCCGAAAGCAAAAGGAGGCATATAATCAAATACTTACGCATTGGGCACCTCCTTTTTGGGCTTGGCACTCTGCACACCCTTACGGGTCATGTTGCCCCATACCATCTGGGTACCCCAGATGTGCTTCCAGTAACCGCGAAGGCTGAAGAAAACGTTAATGGGATGATAGAACAGCGGCTCCAGCATGGATGCCAGGGCAAACCACAGGTAATCCCGCTTGCGCCGGAAAGAAGTACCCACGTACAAGTCATAGGAAACGATGACCGTAGTAAGGAGCTGGGCAAAGATATACAGTCCCAGGAAAGCGACCCAGATAGTATGATAGTTAATGGCCTGTTCTATAAACAGCCATAGTACCATTAGATAACCGCAGGCTTCGATGACCGGAGCCGACAGTTCAAAGATGAGGATGTACGGCAAGGTGAGCATGCCATACTGCCTGTAGTTCCGGTTCCATACCATATCTTTATGGACAGAGAAGAACTGGAAGAGGCCGCGCCCCCAGCGGGTGCGCTGACGATTGAGCACCTTGAAGTTGGGCGGGCCCTCGGTCCAGCAGCAGGTTTCCGGGATCTGGACCACGCGATAGTCCTCCCCAGCATCGCACATATAGCGGATCATACGGGCCACCATATCCATGTCTTCGGCAAAGGAGTCACCGTCATAGCCGCCGGCCTTGATGACAATCTCGCGGTCGAACATACCGAACCCGCCCGACACATTCTGCATGGCATTGATGCGGCTGAGTGCGCTCTTGCCGATAAGGAAGGAGCGGGTATACTCCAAATCCTGGAACAGCGGGATGAGCGAGTGCGGCGGATGGGTTTCTACCATCTGTCCGGCCTCTACGATAGAGCCATTGCTCATGCGCATGGTGGCACTCACGGCAATTACCCGGCGGGTGCTGGCCATGGTGGGCCAGATTATGCGGTACAGGGCGTATTTCTCCAACACGCAGTCTACGTCGGTACACACGAAGAATTTGTTGCTCACCACATTCACACCGGCATTGGACGCATCGGCCTTGGTGCCGCCGTTCACCTTGTCCACCACGGTCAGGCGCTTGAAGGCCGGATTGTTGCTCTGCGTCTTATACAGGCCCTTGAAAGGCTTGGTTTTGATTTTCTCTACGTATGCGTAGGGCACCTTCACCAGGTCGAAGTTCTCTATCAGCAATTCCAGCGTCTTGTCCTTGGAGCCGTCGTTCACAATGACAACCTCAAAGTCGGGGTAATCCAGACTCAGGAGGGAGTTCACGTTGGTAATAACGGTTTTTTCCTCGTTATAGGCAGGTGCGACAATGGAAATACCGGGCGTGTAGGGACTCTTTTTGAGCTCCTCGATGGTATACTTGTCGTCGTGATAAGTATAGTGTTTCTTGTGCTCGAAGAATGCGAGCACCGCCATGGCTATGTAACTCGAAATAACGAGCGTGGAATAAATGACCACAAAATAGCCGAAGAAATCCAACATCCACTCAGGCATAACGGCGACTGTCAATTAAGTTACACTCAATATGCTCAAAGTAGATGGCGTAATCCGGACTGCATGTGGCCTTTAACTGATAGAAGGCATCCCTGCCGTGCCGTCCATAGTTGTAAATGACGCGGAGAAGACGCATGCGGGTCACATAGTCTGTGGTTTGCTGGAAGTCCTCTACCAGGAAGTTCAGTACTTCGGGGCTGCCTGAATTGATGCGGCCCAAAGCCTCGGCCAGGACCTGACGCTCCGTAAAGGAAGCACTCAGATAGCGCCGGCAGAATTCTTTCTCGGCGGGGACATAATCCATATCGCCCAATGCCTGGATAATGGCACAGGAGAAGCGCTCGTCACGGCTGTTTTCCAGCATGGAGAGCAGCTCTGCGCAGTCTTCGCGGCGTTTGAAGAGGCGAATCTCGTTCACGGCGAATATGCGGAGCTCCTCATTGATGGGCACGCGGTTGCACCAGCGGATAAAGTTGGGCATGGTGAGCCCGTTCTGGCTGCGGTATACCAACACGTTGTGGTATTTCACTACCAATTCGTCGGTAAATACCAGGTTGGGATCCTCTTCCAACACTTTGAAGGGATAGGAGGTGCCGAAACGGGCGGCGTGCAAACGGGCATGGATCTGAAGCTTGCGGTCCTTGGTAAAGAGGTAACGCGATGCAACCGCTTCTTTCAGGTTGGCATCCAGATCTATGACGTCCTTGAACGCCACCACACGTTTGCGGATAGAGCGGGAACGGACCTGCTCTTCAAAGTAGGCAGGCATCTTGAAGGCCTGGAGCATACGCTGCCAGTTGACGCGGCTCATCACCCCATGAATTTCCTGGTGAAGCTCGTGCATCACGGGAATCAGGAGACGGTTCTGCCGCTCCTTCATCTTGAAATTCTTGGGCAGGTGGAGCATGGCCACTATCTCACCGGGCTCCAGGGCGCGGGGCGTCATGGCCACCTCCTTCATGTGATCGTAATAACGCTTGCGGTTATTCGCAATAATCATGAGGTCTGCGCTGCTCTTGGCAGCCCGGAGAATAATGCCCAGCAGGATAGAGACAATCAGGATGAGAGCCAGCGTACTGAATATAGCCCAAACCCGTACTACCGGTGGATACTCGGCCAGCCGGTAGTACAGGATAAGGACATAATATCTCAGGTACGCGTACCTACTGAGGGTATAGTACTCCAAACCTCTTACTTATTGCGTATTACCACTCGCAAACCAGGAAACGGTTGTCTACGTTGTTGTAATACCAGTCTGCGTGTTGGGCACCCTTGGAGGTAACCCACGATTCATAATTGGGATAGGCGGCGCTAAAGTACAGTTTGTTCCACACGTGCTTGGTGAGTGTAGGGCACTTGAAGCCCCAAACCATACCGTTGGTACCGGAATACGGGTTGTCGGCCGACTCGATGTAACGGGCATCCAAACCTTCCTGCACCTTCTGATTGAAGCGCTTCACCGACTCGTTGTGCACCAGCACCGGGCTGTAACCCTTGAGGCCTACCGGCGTCCACTGACTGTCGGCAATGATGAAGAAGTTCTGGCTCTGGGTGTTCATCACGGCGTCAATCATGTTCTGCTTGGCCTTCTCGCGGTCTTCGGCGCTCATATCGGCACGGGACCTCATGTGGAAGATTACCGTGAAAGTGAGCAGACCACCGGAAACATTGATGTAGCCGGGGATGCAGTTATAGTAAGTCTGCTTCATGATCTTTTCAAAAGCATAAGGCAGATTCATGGTCTTGAGCTCGGGGCTGTACTGGCTCTCGTGCCAATCGGCATTCTGGGTCCAGGCGCCATTCTCGTACTTACCCTTGTAACCCCAGGTAAGGTTGAACACGGTAGTATTGGTGAAACTGCCGTTCTGGTAAGTATAAACGGCATTCTCGCCCAGGCCGGCATAATCCTTGGTGTTCATGCGGTGCAAGTGCGCCATCTCTACCACAGGATTGAGCGGGTCGTTGGTGTACACGTCGGACATCTTCTGAAGGGTTTCCTTGGTGAACTTAGGAAGCTCGCCGTGAGGGTTGTTGTAGCTGTCCAGGGTGAAGAACTTGTCGATGTAATCTACATACTGCTGGTCGAAGCCTTCCATGCGAACGCCCACACGATAGGGATAACCGCTGCCGACAGCACGAAGATGCAGGACCACCTTCAGCTGCTCGCGCCAGCCGTCGCTTTCCAGTTTCTCGTCTGGGACAATCTTGGTCTCGAAGTCGTAGTCTACAACCACGTCATCGAAGTCAGTGTCATAGACATTACCCCGGCTCACGGTGGGCCAGCTGTCCTCGAACATAACCACGCCGCTGGAATGATAGGCGGTAAGGGCATCGTCGGTGCTGACATAGGAGGCAGGCTCGGTGAGCTTGACGGAGGTGACGTCGTAGGGGGCATAGTCCACGATAATGGTGCCATACTGGTCTACGGTTACCCGGCCGCCGTCACCGGTTTCGGTTGTACCGGGGGTCTGGGGATCTACTACAATGGCGTCAGACCCGGCCGAGGCCGTCTGGTTGCCATTGCCTACGAAGTCGGGGTTCACGCTGCCGCAGCCGCATGAGCAGCTCCAGGGCATGCAATAGGGGCAAGAGCCACAACCGCCGCAGTAATCGTAATTTTGCTTGGTAACTACGTGATTCTCTACGGTATAGGCATCGGTGAGCACATAGCCAAAGCCACAGCCGGCGCCTTCGTAGGCAAAGGTGTAGCGAAGGGTATGGTCATGCTCCTTGTCGTAGAACACCACATCCTTGGGATAGGTGGGAACGCTCTGCCAGCCCGTGCTCTCGTCGTTCTTGTAGGCGAAGCTCCAGGGAAGCTGCACGTAACGGGTTTTTCCAAACTCGCCGAATTCAATCTTCTCTACGGGGAAATCGTCCAGGGCATACACCTTGGCAGGCTGATCCTCTTCGTTGTCGGCTTTAACCTTGGCAGGGACATACTCCTGGGCGCCGTCTCCGATTACATAATACACGGCCACTTTGGTTTTGGCGGGAGACTCGAAGAAGAGCGTCACGTTGCCGAAGGGCTCCACGTCGCGGTTGCCGGTGAGCGCGGGCATAACCGGCTCCACCTGGATAGCGACAGGCTCCTTGGGGTCGATCATGTTGCCATTGGCATCACGGCCTTTGAAATTGACCAGATAGACGGTATTTACGCCGGCCGGGACAGAAATCTGGGCGGTAGCGTAATAGCTGTCTACTTTCTCGGCGTTGAAAACGCTTACTTTGGCCTGAGGAGTTTTCACCGTCTCCGGGTCGGGGGTGTTGTTCTCCTTTTGGCAAGCCATCATACAAATGGCTACGAGCGTCACACCCGTCATTTGCAGAAGTTTTTTCATTGCTTGAAGCATTTTATAAGGTTTATATTATTTATTTTTGTTCTATACCAAGCCCTTTCCGTGGCAATTCTTGTATTTGAGACCGCTTCCGCAGGGGCAAGGGTCGTTGCGGCCCACCTTCTTGTCTACGTGCACGGGCATGCGGCTCTGCTGTTCTCCGTTGGTAGAGAGCTGCGAAGGATCCGTGTGACGCATCTGCTGCAGGTTGCGGTTAGGCTGTTGGGCGGGCCTGGCCTCACGGGCATCGGCGGCATCCCGCAGCGGGATAAAGGCACGCAGCAGGAAGGTAAGAATTTCCTCGTTGAGTTTTTCCAGCATTTCGGTGAACAGGTTGTAGCTTTCCAACTTGTACACCACCAGCGGGTCTTTTTGCTCGTAAGCGGCATTCTGAACGCTTTGACGGAGGTCATCCATGTCGCGCAGATGCTGCTTCCAGTAATCGTCAATGTAGTACAGGATAATGTTGCGGCTCAAGGCCTTGGCAATTTCCCGGCTTTCGGTTTCATAGGCTTTCTTGAGGTTCACGCTCAGGGTGAGCTGACGCTTGCCGTTGGTAATGGGAATGGCAATATTCTCGTACATGCTCCCCTGCTTCTCGAACACGGTTTTGATGACGGGATTCACCTTCTCGATCATGGTGTTCATACGGCGGTCATACACCTCCTGCATGTGGGCGGCCAGTTTCTCGGCAATCTCCCGCGGCTTGGCGTGGGCGAAAAACTCGGCGTCGAAGCCCAGGTCGATGGACAGTTTGCCGATTACATATTCCTCGAAGGCCTCATAGCTCATGCCCTCGCTCTCCTGGGCCAGCAGCATGGCGGTATCCTCCATCATGTTCTGGACATCGATCTCGATGCGCTCTCCGGAGAGGGCGTTGCGGCGGCGGGAATACACGGCCTCGCGCTGATAGTTCATGACGTCGTCGTATTCCAAGGTACGTTTGCGCCAGCCGAAGTGGTTCTCTTCCACTTTCTTTTGGGCGTTCTCGATGCTCTTGGAGAGCATGCCGCTCACCAGGGCCTCGTCGTCGGCCATACCCAGCTTGTCTACCACCCCGGCAATACGCTCGGAGCCGAATTTGCGCATGAGGTCATCTTCCAGGGAAATGTAGAAGCAGGAGCTTCCGGGGTCTCCCTGACGTCCGGCACGGCCACGGAGCTGACGGTCTACGCGACGGGAATCGTGGCGGGTGGTGCCGATGATGGCCAGACCACCGGCGGCCTTCACCTCCGGTTGATATCGGTACCACGGCCCGCCATGTTGGTGGCAATGGTCACCTTGCCGCTCTGGCCGGCCTGGGCCACGATTTCGGCCTCCCTTGCGTGCTCCTTGGCGTTGAGCACATTGGGATGCAGGCCTCTCATTCGCATCATGCGAGCCAGCAGCTCACTGGTTTCCACATCGGTGGTACCCACCAGGCAGGGCCTTCCGGCATTGGAAAGCTCTACCACCTTATCGATAACGGCGTTGAATTTGGCCTTCTTGGTCTTGTAGATAATATCGTCCTGGTCGTCGCGGATTACGGGACGGTTGGTGGGAATGACCACCACGTCCAGCTTATAGATGCTCCAGAACTCCCCTGCCTCCGTTTCGGCGGTACCGGTCATGCCGGCCAGCTTGTGATACATGCGGAAGTAATTCTGCAGGGTGACGGTGGCAAAAGTTTGCGTGGCGGCCTCCACCTTCACGTTTTCCTTGGCTTCCACGGCCTGGTGCAGGCCGTCGCTCCAACGCCGGCCTTCCATGATACGGCCGGTGCTCTCGTCCACAATCTTGACCTTGCCGTCTACAATCACGTAGTCGATGTCCTTGGAGAACATGGCGTAGGCCTTGAGGAGCTGGATGACGGTGTGTACACGCTCGCTCTTGAGGGAGAAGTCCTCCATGAGGGCGTCCTTCTTTTCGGCCTTTTCCTGTGCGGTGAGGTTGGAATGGGTAATTTCGGCAATGGCCGATCCCATATCGGGGAGCACAAAGAAGTTGGGGTCGCTTACGCTGCCGGCCAGGGTGTCGTGGCCCTTATCGGTCATGTCCACGCTGTTGAGCACCTCGTTAATCACAAAGTAGAGCTCGTCGGTGACCTGTGGCATTTCCCGCTCGTTGTCCTGCATGTAGTAAGCCTCGGTCTTTTGCATGAGCTGCTTCATGCCGGGCTCGCTGAGGAACTTGATGAGGGGCTGATACTTGGGCAGGCCCTTGTGGCAGCGGTAGAGGAGCTTCCCGCCCTCCTGCTCGTTGCCCTCGGCGATGAGTTTCTTGGACTTGTTCAAGGTCTCGTTCACCAGCGCACGCTGCTTGTTGTACAGATTTTCCACATAGGGCCGATACTCCATGAACTGCTCGTCCCCGCTGGTCTTTTCCATGGGGCCGGAGATGATGAGGGGCGTACGGGCGTCGTCGATGAGCACGGAGTCCACCTCGTCAACAATGGCATAGTGATGCTTGCGCTGTACCAGGTCGGTCTGGCGGGTGGCCATATTGTCTCTCAGGTAGTCGAAGCCGAACTCGTTGTTGGTGCCGAAGGTGATGTCGCAGTTGTAGGCGTTCTTACGGGCGGCCGAGTTGGGCTGATGCTTGTCGATACAGTCTACGCTGAGGCCGTGGAACTGATAGAGCGGGCCCATCCACTCCGAGTCACGCTTGGACAGATAGTCGTTCACGGTAACCACGTGCACGCCCTTGCCTGCGAGGGCATTAAGGAATACGGGGAGCGTAGCCACCAGGGTTTTACCTTCACCGGTTGCCATTTCGGCGATGCTGCCGCGCTGCTCCTTGTTGGTTTTTACACTGCCGTTAAGGACAATGCCGCCGATTAGCTGCACGTCGTAGTGCACCATATCCCAGGTGATTTCGTTGCCGCCGGCCTGCCAGTGGTTGTGCCAGATGGCTTTGTCGCCCTGAATTTCCACGAAATCGCGACCCTGGGCAGCCAAGTCCTTATCGAATTCGCTGGCCGTTACCTCTACGGATTCGCTCTGGGCGAAACGGCGAGCGGTGGACTTGACAATGGCGAAGGCCTCCGGGAGTACTTCTTCCAGGATTTTCTCGATGGCCTCATCCTCTTCCTTTACCAGTTTATCGCTCTCTGTGGCCAGATCTTCCTTTTCGCTGACGGGAATGTCTTTATCCAGCTCCAGTTTGATTTCTGCGATACGGTCCTCGAAAGGTTTTTCTACCTCTGCTATGCGGGCACGAATGGCGGCGCTGTGGGCGCGAAGCTCGTCATTGGAAAGCCTGTCGATGTCGGGATAAATCTTGAGAATCTGGTCAAGGACAGGCCGGATGGCTTTCATGTCCCGGTCGCTTTTTGTGCCGAAGATGGTCTTGAGTATATTTGCAATTGCCATAGTGTGCGTATCATTTTATCATACAAAGATACGCACTTTTTCCCATACGCGCAAATTATCGCGCGTGCACTTCATGCATACGCGAGGCTTTCACAGCCGGCATTTGCTTAAGTATTGCACGTAAATATTTGAATGGCAATATGCTACGATACTTCACCGCCTTTACCAGCGTAAACAGGAAAACATAGGGCCAGGTAAGCCACAAAGCACGATTAGGGTTAGCCAGCCGCACCAGCGATCCCGTGTAGTAATTCCGGGACACAAGCCGCTCAACCCCCTCTTTCCTGTAGGCCCGGTCATGCACAGCCCTGGCAGCAAGCACCACGCCGATTTTTAGACCGCAGTACCGCGCCCGGTTGCACCAGTCATCATCCTGGCCATATAGCGGGAACAGCTCCTCATTGAACGCCCCCACACGTTCCCACGCCCACACCGGTACCAGCCAGTGCGCCGCCATAATGCGTTTTACCTCAATCACCGCCGGTATCTCGACCGACCAATTCCCGTTTTCGGCCGTCTGGTGAACAAAATCGGCCATTTTTCCGTCTGGTGAACAAAATCGGCCATTTTTGTGCACGAGATTCCGTTTTTGGCCGACTGGGGAACAAATTCGGCCGTTTTTGTGCACGAGACTCCGTTTTTGGCCGACTGGGGAACAAATTCGGCCATTTTTGTGCACGAGACTCCGTTTTTGGCCGACAGGGGAACAAATTCGGCCATTTTTGTGCACGAGGGGAGGCATTTGGCGAAGTTATGGTCAAGAGCCTGGTAGCCGTCGGTCATTTGGAGCGGGGAGAGAACGGCGTAGTCCGGATGGGCCTCTGAGGCTGCAAGCATTTTTTGCAAAGCGCCGGGGTCCAGCCAGGCGTCCTGGTTCAGGAAATAGACGTAATCATAGCCGTTTTTAATGGCATATTCTACGCCCAAATTATTAGGTCGCGAAAATCCTAAATTTTCGGCACTTCTGACCAGCGTTGCGGCCGGGTAATTCTTAGCCACAAAGTCCGCGCTTCCGTCGGTAGAATCATTGTCCCAGACATACAGATCGGCGTCTGATACAACCGAGCCAAGGCAACAATCCAGCCACCGCATGCCGTTATACGTTACCACTATGACCAGAACGCGCTTATTCATGACTAAAACGGATAAAGAGTTCCTTTGGAGAGGCCTTGGAGAAAGCCGTTCGCATCACATTCCGGGCCGTACGGGCCATAAGCAGATTCCGCTCCGTGCGAGGCAAAAACAGATATTTAAAAGCCCTCATGGCCTCAAAGCACCAGATAAAACAGCGAAGCCACAAAGGCTCACCATAAAACAGCAAAGAGCCCCGCACCCGCGCCGGTTTGATGGCCGCTTCCATCTTTGAAACCGAGCCGCCCGCCAGATGGGTAATATCCACGTCCGGATCTACCCAAACGGTATATCCGGCCTCATTCAGCGCATGCCCCAGAGCGATATCCTCAGGCGTAAAGAAAAACCTTTCATCAAACCACCCCACCTTCTTAAACACCTCTGTCTTAATGAGGAAACATGCGCCGTTTAACGTATAGGTTTGAAACAGGTTGGACGAAGGAGGTGTGGGGCTTCCAGGGACGTGTGCACCCCCGCACACGGGTAGGGGGAGGGGACGCAGGAGACAATGGGAGGGGCCGGAGTGAGCGCAGCGAACGGAGTTCCCCGGAAGCCCCGCACCTCCTTCGTCCACCAAATGCAAATAATGCTTAGCATACCGCCAAGGCGTCCAGGGCGTGCGGCCGCAGGTTTGGATGCGACCGTCGGCGAAGCGGATGCAAGGACTGATAGCAGCTGCAGTAGCCGGCAACCTGGACAAATCTTCCAGCAGGCGGTCGACGACCGGCATGGAAATCAGGGTGTCGTCATTTACCACAAAGCAATACCGGCCGCGGGCCTCCCTAAGGGCCAGGTTGTTATTCTCCGAAAAGCCTCGGACCTCATCAGAAATTACCACCCGAACACAGGGATAATTTGTCCTAAGTTGAGCCAGGTTTTCGGGAGAAAAACGGTACGCCACCACCAACACCTCATAGGAGACAGAGGTATGCGCAAACAAGCTATCCAGACAAGGATACAGGATGTCCGGACGGTTCATGCAAACTAAGACAACACTCACTTCGGGCATAACACGGGTCAAGCACAATAAGGCACTCCCCTACGGAGGCGTTTTCTCCATACTCTCCGGGCACATCCCCACCAAAGCTGCCAGCGGGAAATCTGTCGGAATTCGCAGAAGGACCGGGCAATTGAAAGCGTTTTACCACCCTCTTTCCGGCACATCATCCAGAGGCCATAGAAGGGTTGCAGAGGGATGCGGTTACTGTCAAAGAAGCGCTGCACCTTCCAGTACACCGCCAGGCGGTCATGGATTTTGTCCGGCGAGTCAAAATAACTGGCGCTCACACTTCCGTCCCGTTCGGTCACACAATACACGGGAGTAGAATCATAGGCCACCTCGGCAGCATAATGACCACAGAAGACAGAAAAAGAATAGTCGTTGGCACAGAGGGTCTCGTCGAAACGGATTCTGCGGGAAGCCACCAGCGAACGCCGAATCATTTTGCCCCAGGGCTCATTATAAAGATACCGGCAATAAAACTGCACCATCGAAGGACGGGACGCATAACGCCCAAGCATGCCCGAACGGACAAGATGCCGGGGAGACGATTCCAAAGAATCTGAGTATACGCTGGTAATATCAAAATAGACAATATCCTCTTCCCTGGAGGCATGACGGTCCAAAACATCAAATGCCCCCGGTAGAAAGAAGTCGTCGGCGTCCAAAAACACCAGCCACTCCCCTTTCGCTTGCGCCAGGCCTTGATTGCGGGCCCATCCGGCTCCGCGGCCATCGGTATCCTCAACGGCCAGCACTTGTATGTCTTCCCGCGAAGGAATGGAAGCCAAGGCACGCTTCAGCAGCTCCGGCTCTCCCCTGTAAGGCACTATGACGGAATAGCGGATCATTTGAGGAACGGAAGTTTGGAGCGAACAAACGCTTTCTCGCCCTCTGTAAGGCCATAGAACCAGATGAGAGCGGCCATGGATCCGGCACTGATGGCGGCCATTACCAGGAAACGCCACCAGGCTGGCGGCAGAATGGAGGCCACGCCGGTCACCACCATCAAGGTCATGAGCCCGGGCACCAGGGCTGGCCACAGGCCTTTTTGCCAGTACTCCCGCACCGAAAGACCGGTATCGCGATGCGCAATCCTGAGCATCACGGCCGCCTTGGCCAGGTAGATGAGCACAAACACGCCATAGCCCGTCCAGGCCGGCGAACCCAGCCGATAGGCCAGATAGGTAATAGGGAAAGCCAGGCAGGCAACGCCGCTGGTAAAAAGATAATAACGGCGGATACGGCCATTGGCCTGTTCCAGGATATTGAGCGTGCCGGGCGTGAAATCAATCACGAAGCACAGAAGGGTCAGTTTGGTAAAGAACGCGGCCTCCGGCGGCACCTCTCCCAGCCAAAGGCGCAGGATGGCGTCGGCGTCGGTAAAGAATGGAAGGGCGATGGTCCACAGGGTCCAGAAATAGTACTTGGAGCCCTTACACACCAGTTCAAAGGCATAGGCCTTATTGTCCCCCACATAGGCCTTGGTAAGGGCCGGATTCAGGGCGAGGGCGATGTTGGTGGCAAACTGCCGGACCACCTGTTCCACTTTGTCGGCCACACCGCGCGCAGCATTCATTCCCACCCCAAAGAAGAGGTTCATGAGCTGGTTAATACCCTGCGTATTAAGCATATAGGCGCCGCTCCCCAGAAAATTCCAGCCGGCAAAAGCGCCCATTTCCTTTACCAGCGTACCCGACGCGCGCGGCCAACCACGACACTCCTGATAATGCAGGACGGCATACAGGGCATAGGCCCCGCGGGCCAGCAGGGCAACCGCCAGGAGCAGCCAGGCATATACCGCCAGTTTATCGGCCGATGCATACCAGACGCCCGCCGCTACCGCCAGTTTGAGCACGGCCTCCAAAATAGAGATATAGGCATAGGCCCCCATGTGCTCATGGGCGTTAATCTCGGCCGTATAGGGCAGGCTCATGAGGTTTACCACCAGGATTAGCATGGAAGTATGCAGCACCACACGGGCCGCATCCATCCGCAGCGGCGGAATCACCATCTTATGGTTCAGATACCAGATGCCGGCCGTCTCGGTAAGGAGAATCACCAGCAGGCTGAAGCCCGCCATCACCGCGAGGGACGTTCCAAAGATGGTTCTCATGTTTTGCGGATCCCCTTTTCCCAGCCCCACGGTTATGTACCGCGTAATTGCCGACGCAACGGTATTCATCACCAGCATGAACATGGTAACCACACCGCCTACGGCCGAATAGATTCCGTAATCGGTAACACCGAGCGCCCGAAGGATAATCCGGTAGGTGAACAGGCCGATGACCATCATCACCCCCATACGGAAATACAGAAGGACCGTATTCCGTGCGATCCTTCTGCTGTTTTCCGATATGTTTACGCTGTTACTCAGGCTTGTAAGAGTCTTTTAAGGCAGTGGTCTTGTTGAACACGGGATGCTCCGGTGTAGAATCCTTGTCCATTACATAGTAGCCGGTACGCTCGAACTGGACGGCAATGCCGGAGGCGTCTTCCAGAAGCGCAGGCTCGGCGTAGCCCTTGCCCACAACCAGGGATTCCGGATTCAGGAAGTCCTTGTAGTCCTTGTCCTCGGGGACCTGGGACATGTCGGCCAGGGTGAACAGGCGGTCGTAGTTGCGAAGCTCCAGTTCCTTGGCGTGCGTCACACTCACCCAGTGGATAGTTCCCTTGACAGAACGGTACTCGGGTGAAGGGTCATAGGTGCACTTGAGTTCCACGACCTGACCGTTGTCGTCCTTGATTACCTCATTGCATTTGACAATATAGGTATATTTGAGCCGGACCTCTCCGTCGGGCTTGAGGCGGAAGAACTTCTTGGGAGCGTCCTCCATAAAGTCGGCGCGGTCGATGAGCAGGTCTCCGGTGAAAGGGACCTTGCGCTTGGCGCCCTCCGGATCGGCGGGGTTGAGCGGGCAGTCGAACCACTCCACTTTGCCCTCGGGCCAGTTGGTGATGGTGAGTTTGATGGGATCCTGCACCACCATATAGCGGTTGGAGCGCTCATTGAGGTCCTGGCGCACGCACCATTCCAGCAGCTGGATATCCATGAGCTGGTCACGCTTGGAAACGCCGATTTTGTCACAGAACATACGCAGGGCCTTGGCGGTATAGCCACGACGGCGAACGCCGCAGAGGGTGGGCATGCGGGGGTCGTCCCAGCCGCTCACCAGGCCCTTCTGCACCAGTTCCAGCAGCTTGCGCTTACTCATGAGCGTATAGGTGAGATTGAGACGGGCAAACTCGTACTGATGGCTGGGGAAGATACCCAGCGTCTGGATGAACCAGTCGTACAGCGGACGGTGCACGTCAAATTCCAGCGTACAAATGGAATGCGTAATGTGCTCGATGGAATCACACTGGCCGTGGGTGTAATCGTACATGGGGTAGATGCACCACTTGTCCCCGGTGCGGTGATGGTGCGCGAACTTGATGCGGTACAGCAGCGGGTCGCGGAACATCATGTTGGGATGGGCCATGTCAATCTTGGCGCGCAGCACTTTTTCTCCCTCGGCATATTTGCCGGCCTTCATCTCGCGGAAGAGTTTGAGGTTCTCCTCTACGCTGCGGTCCCGCCAGGGGCTGGGCGTACCGGGCTTGTCCACCGTACCGCGACCTTCACGGATTTGCTCCTGCGTCTGGTCATCTACATAGGCCAGACCGCGCTTGATAAGGTCCTCGGCCCATTCATATAGCTGGTCAAAATAATCGGAAGCATAGAGTTCCTTGTCCCACTGGAAGCCCAGCCAGGCGATATCCTCCTTGATGGAATCTACATACTCGGTATCTTCCTTGGTGGGATTGGTATCGTCGTAGCGCAGGTTGGTTTTGCCGCCGTACTTCCGCGCCAGGCCGAAGTTGAGGCAAATGCTCTTGGCGTGTCCCAGGTGAAGGTAACCATTAGGTTCCGGGGGAAAACGGGTCATAATGCTGTCCACTTTACCCTCGGCCAGGTCCTTCTCTATGATTTCTTCCAGAAAATTAAGTTTACGTTCTTCCATAGTCACTTATTTCAAACCTTCAAAGGTACTAAAAAATCCCCACATATATAGTTCATACGAAAATTTTTCGTATTTTTGCAGAGATATAAATGTATTAAGACCAACTAAACAAATGGGACTCTTACACGCCAGACTGGCAAAATATGATCTTCCCCAGAAGATGATGGAAAAGGGCATCTATCCCTATTTCCGCCAAATAACCAGCAAACAAGGAACAGAAGTAACCATGGACGGGCATCAGATCATGATGTTCGGCTCCAACGCCTATACCGGACTAACCGGTGACGAGCGCGTCATCAACGCCGGCATCGAGGCTCTCAAGAAATACGGCTCCGGCTGCGCCGGTTCCCGTTTCCTCAACGGCACGCTGGACATCCACGTGCAGTTGGAAAAGGAACTGGCCCAATTCGTGGGCAAGGACGAAGCCCTGGTGTTCAGTACCGGTTTCACCGTAAACAGCGGTGTTATCCCCCAGCTGCTCACCAAGGACGATTTCATCATCTGCGATGACCGCGACCACGCGTCTATCGTAGACGGCCGCCGCCTGAGCTTCGCCAAGGGCTTGCACTACAAGCACAATGACATGAAGGACCTGGAGCGCTGCCTCCGCCGCTGCCCCAAGAATTCCGTCAAGCTCATCGTGGTAGACGGTGTTTTCTCCATGGAAGGAGACCTGGCCAAACTGCCGCATATTGTAGAACTCAAGCACAAGTACGACAACGTGGTCATTATGGTAGACGAGGCCCACGGCCTGGGCGTCTTTGGCAAACAGGGCCGCGGCGTGTGCAACCACTTCGGCCTAACCGACGAGATTGACCTCATCATGGGTACCTTCTCCAAGAGCCTCGCGGCCATCGGCGGTTTCATTGCGGCCGACAAAGTCATCATCAACTACCTCCGCCACACCGCCCGCACCTATATTTTCCAGGCCAGCGACACTCCCGCCGCCACGGCATCGGCCCTGGAGGCCCTCCATATTATCCAAAAGGAGCCCGAGCGCATTACCAAACTGTGGGATGTCACCAATTATGCCCTGCGCCGCTTCAAGGAAGAAGGCTTCGAGATTGGAGAGACAGAGAGCCCCATCATCCCCCTGTATGTGAGGGACCTGGAAAAAACCTTCATCGTGACCAAGCGTGCCTTTGACGAGGGCGTGTTCATCAACAGCGTAATCCCGCCGGCATGCGCCCCGCAGGACACTCTTATCCGCTTTTCGCTCATGGCCACCCATACCCGTGAACAAGTAGACCGCGCCGTAGAGGCCCTTTCCAAGGTCTTCCGGGAAGAAGGTATTATCAAGACACCCAAGAAAAAGTAATAACCGATGATTGTCAAGTCGTTTTTGCTCAAGCCGCGCAGTCTGGAACAAATCGTAGCCAACTGCGACAAAGACACCATTGCCATTGTCAGACCCGGCAAAACCATCGAAGGTCTGTTCCGTGAAGCCGTGCGTAAAACCATCGAGGAAAAGAAGAGCGCCCAGGAAGAATTCAAGCAGATTGAAGAATACTTCCAAAGCGTGTCCACCAATCCTGATTATCAGGAAATGGTTTCTTCTACCCTGGATGCCGTTGGAGGCTATCTTCGTGAAGGCATGTGGGTACAGACTGCCCCGCACGCCATCGAGGACTATGTCATGGCCAAATGCGCCCGTCTTTGCGCCGAGGCTGTCAATGTACTGGCCGGAGGCAAACTCATCGACGGCACAGAGCTCATGCTTTGCCACACGCAGCTGCACTTTGACTGGACCGGTTCCCAGCAGCAAATCCTGCAGCGCTGTACCGCCGAAGGTCCCCTGGTGATTCCCGGCGGTTACGGCCGCCTGGCATCGGGCTACGTGGTACGCGTAGGCAAAGACGGCGCTCACCTGATGGCCTCCCTCATCGGCGCCACGCTCAAGGCTTCCAGCATTGAGTTCTACGTAGAGGGCAAGGGCATCGAGGGCATTCCCGCCATGACCTACGACGAGGCCGCCCACTTCTGCTCCTCCCCCAACGCCCCCTTCTCCTCCAGCGCCTTATGGCCGGCCAAGAACGCAGGCATTCCTATTCTGGTAAAGGATATCCAGAACCAGGAATTCGAAGGCACCCTCATTTCTACCGGTTCCGGTCACCAGACCGCCATCCTTCAGGAGGACAAACTGGACCTCATCACGGTGTATGGCACGGGCCTTCTGGGTCGCGTGGGTATGTCGGGCAGCATTTTCAGCGCCATGGCAGCGGCCAGCATCAACGTACGCTTCATTGCCCAGACATCCTCGGAATACAGCATCAGCTTTGCGGTCCGGAGCAGCGACAAAGATGCCGCCCTGGAGGCCATCAAGAGCCTTTTCAAGGAGAATCCCCTGCTGCCGCTGGACGATGTCGTGATCCTCAACCGCGAGGTAGGCATCGTTACCGTTTTCGGCAGCCGCATGCGCAATGTTCCCGGGGTTTCCGGCACGGTATTCGGCAAGTTGGGAGCCAAGGGAATCAACATCATTGCATCGGCCCAGGGCGGTGAGGAAC
This sequence comes from uncultured Bacteroidales bacterium, assembly GCA_905234285.1. Classification (GTDB taxonomy): domain Bacteria; phylum Bacteroidota; class Bacteroidia; order Bacteroidales; family UBA932; genus Cryptobacteroides. The sequence goes on along the minus strand of CAJOHK010000024.1, from coordinate 15,290 downwards.
TCAGTATCTCCCTGGTAGTAGACGCCGCAGACCTTAATCTGGCAGCAGAGCTCCTGAACGAATAGTGAAACACCGGCTACTAACCACATTTGCCAGCCTGCTCCTTATGGGCTTGACCCAAAGCATGCAGGCTCAGATTACCCATGTCGATGAGTTGTGGATAGACACCCGCGGCACGTTCCATCAGGAGTGGCGGGACGGCAAGTACGACACCCACTTCCAAGGCGACTATCTTAACCTGCACATCAAAGGGCAAATCGCCCCGGGACTCACCTTCCGCGTCAGGCAGCGTCTGAACAAGCAAATCGAGAACAACAACCCGTTCAGCGCCACCGACTTCCTGTGGCTCAAATGGCAGGCCACGCCCCACTTTGCTATCACGGCCGGCAAGCACCCCATCTGGATTGGCGGCTACGAGATAGACTCGGCCCCTATCGACGTCTATTACTACGGAGCCTTCAGCAACAACCTATACCAGTATTACGCGTTTGGCGCCACGATTACCTGGACGCCGGCCCCCGGGCAGGATATCAATTTCCAGTTCTGCCCTTCCCCGGTTTCCCCAGTTACGCAAAACGCCTATTCCTATAATGTATATTGGAACGGACATATCGGCAAGCACTGGCAAACCACCTGGAGTTTCAATCTGGTAAACGACGAGCTAAAGCGCCTGTCCAACTGGATTGTCTTGGGCAATAAGTTTTTCATGGGCCCGCTGGTGGTAGACATAGACTTCATCAACCGCGCCTCCTTCCATCAGCCGCGCTATCTCTTCACGGACTGCACCCTCATCGGCAAGGCCATCCTTACGCTGGGCAAGTGGAATCTGTGCACCAAAGTGGGCTACGAATGGAACCTGGCCGAGAATGCCGATGAAAACGGCCTTTCCTACGACATCACCCTGCCGGCCGGCAACCGCTACCTGTACGGCGGCGCCGGTGTGGAGTTCTTCCCGCTGGGCAACGACCGCCTCCGCCTGCACATTGCCTATTTCCGGGACAACCACGACAACGTGCACAACCTGGACATGGGCGTCACCTGGCGTTTTACCGTGTATAAACGCAAGACAGCGGAATAATCTATGAAAGCATTCTTAAGGGCGATGTTGCTGGGCTCGCTCCTCGTTTCCTGCGCCGGGAAACCCGCCCCGGTGCTACCCGGCGACACCCAGTTTGACGCCTATCTCCCCCTGCTGGAAGGCCAGCGGGTGGCCATTTTCAGCAACCAGACCGGCCTGGTCCCCGACGAGGGACACATTCTGGACTGCCTGTTGGAACGGGGCGTGAACATCACCGCCATCTTCTCCCCGGAACATGGCTTCCGCGGCAAGGCCGATGCCGGCGAATTGGTCAGCAACGACGTAGACCCGCAAACGGGCGTTCCCATTCTCTCCCTCTACGGCTCGCACGGAGAGAACCGCCCTTCGGCCCAGGCCATGGACAGCTTTGACGTGCTGGTGGCCGACATCCAGGACGTGGGATTGCGTTTCTATACCTATTATATTACGCTTTGCCGGCTCATGGACGCCTGTGCAGCCTACGACAAGCCCCTCATTCTACTGGACCGTCCCAACCCCAACGGGGATTATGTAGACGGCCCCATACTGGACATGACCCTCAAAAGCGGGGTGGGTTACCTTCCCATCCCGGCAGTACACGGACTCACCCTGGGCGAGCTGGCCCGGATGGCCATGGGCGAAGGCTGGCTGGAAGAAGGGAACCAATGCCGCTTAACGGTTATCCCATGCCAAAATTACACCCACGCCACCCGCTATGTGCTGCCGGTAGCCCCCAGTCCCAACCTTCCTAACGAGCAGGCCATCGACCTGTATCCTTCGCTCTGTCCCTTCGAAGGCACGGTGGTAAGCCTGGGACGGGGTACCGACAAACCCTTCCAACAATATGGGCATCCTGCCCTTCAGAGCAAGTATAGCTACAGCTTTACTCCGCAGAGTGTTCCCGGGGCCAAGAACCCGCCCCTCATGGGCCAGGAGTGTTTTGGCGTAGATCTTACGGGACTTTCCCATGACGAGATTCACCGCCGCGGGCTGGATTTGAGCTATGTCATCGATGCCTATTCCATCTTTAAGGAGCAGAACCAGCAGAAGGGTTTCTTCACCCGCTTCTTTGACCTCCTGCTGGGACAGACTTATGTGCGCGAAATGATTGAAGCCGGATGCTCCGAAGCCCAAATCAGAGAGCGGTGGCAGGCAGATGTGGAGCATTTCAAGGAATTGCGCCAAAAATACCTCCTATACCCAGAGGAATAAGGGCAATTTTTTATTATATTTGCAGGATATGAAACGGTTAGCTGTTCTTTCCTGCATTTTTTGTTTTTTGATATCTTGCCAGCAAGACTATATTCCTGAGGCCCCGGATTATAGCCAGGCCGGTTCCTGGTATATCGTAGAAAAGGACGCCCCGGTGGATGTGTTCTATATCAGCTCCACAGAAACCGTAGGTTTTCTTGCCCCTAACGGAAAAATCAGCCACTACGCCGAGGTAGTGGATACCACCAAGTGCCCCGGCATGCGCCGCGAAGCCCGTGCCGTGAACCGGCGTTTCGGCGGCTCCCTCAACTTCTTCGCCCCTATTTATCGGCAAATCACTTTTGAAGCCTATCTGGAGCAGGCATTCGTAGACCAACGTTTTCCTGTTGCCATGAGCGACATCCGCCGCGCCTTTGACTACTTCCTTACCCATCTTAATGACGGCCGGCCCTTCATCCTTACCGGCTACAGCCAGGGCGGACAGGCCGTGGTAGAACTGCTAAAGGAAATGCCGGAGGAGGTGCATGCGCACATGGTAGCGGCCTACGTGCTGGGCTGGCACATCACGGCCGAGGAATTGGAAAACAGCCCTTCCATCATCCCCGCCACCGGGGCCGACGATACCGGCGTCACTATCTGCGTCAATTCTGTACGCCGGCCGGAGGACGCCAATGCCATCATCACCGGCGGAAATGTAGTAGGCATCAATCCTGTTAACTGGCGCATTGACGAGACCCCTGCCACCATGCAGGACACCCTCACCGTAACTCTGGACCGGGCCTCCATGCTGGTGCTGGTAGAGGGCTATAAAGGCACCCAGAATATTGTAGAGCCCTACTTCGGCGAGGGAGATTACCACACCATGGAAGTCCGCTGGTACACCCCTTACCTGTACGAGAATCTGGAACACAGAAGCCGAATCTGGCTGGCTGGCCAATCCCAATAAACTTATGGACCTGCAGGATCTCCTCCGCTCCCGCGTGCTGCGGCTGGACGGTGCCATGGGCACCCAAATCCAGCAGTACCACCTTGCGGAGACCCAGTTCGAGCGCCTGAACCTCTCCCGCCCCGACGTCATTGAGGCCATCCATCGCGCTTACATAGATGCAGGTGCCGATATCATCGAAACCAACTCCTTTTCCCTAAACCCCGAACTGGCGCTGGAAGGAGCACGCCTGGCCCGGAAAGTAGCCGATGCAGCCCCCCGAAAAGTGTGGGTAGCCGGCAGCATGGGCCCTACCTCCAAATCTCTTACGCTGGCTCCAGATATCTCCAAGCCCGCCTGGCGCCCCGTTTCCTTTGACCAGATGGCCGAGGACTATGCCCGTCAGGCAGCCGCTCTCATCGAAGGCGGGGTGGACTTTCTGCTGCTCGAAACCGCCTTCGACGCCCTTAATACCAAAGCGGCCTTGTATGGCATTTCCCAGGTGCAGCCCGGTTTCCCCGTTGTGGTTTCGGTCTCCGTAAGCGACCGCAGCGGACGCACGCTAACCGGCCAAACACTGGAAGCCTTCTTCACGGCGGTGAGCCATTATCCCCTGCTGGCCTTCGGCCTCAACTGTTCCCTGGGGGCCGACGGCCTGCTGCCACTGGTGCAAAACCTGGCCCAGTGGTGTCCCGTTCCCATCATCTGCTATCCCAATGCCGGCCTGCCCAACGAACTGGGCGCCTATGACCAATCGCCGGAACAGATGGCCGCACAGATGGCCTCCTTCGACGGTCTGGTGAATATTGTCGGCGGATGCTGCGGCACCTCCCCCGCCCATATCAAAGCCCTTCCCCCACTTCGGTCCCGGCCCCATCCCTCCGCAGATAAACACCTCACGGTGAGTGGCCTGGAAGCCTGGACCGTAGATACGGAGTCCCAAAACTTCACCCTTATCGGCGAACGTACCAACGTAGCCGGTTCCCGCAAATTCGCGCGTCTCATAGCCGAAGAAAAGTATGACGAAGCCCTGCAGATAGCTGCCGACCAGATTGCCGGAGGCGCCGGAATCATCGACATCAACATGGACGACGCCATGCTGGACGGGCCGGCCTGCATGGAAAGCTTCGTCCGCCAGTTGGAGAATGACCCTGCCGTTGCCCGCGCAGCCCTCATGATTGACTCTTCCCACTGGGAAACCATCCTGAAGGGCCTCAAGAATGCGCAGGGCAAATGTATAGTGAACTCCATCAGCCTCAAGGATGGAGAAGCCGCGTTCCTTGAAAAAGCGGCCGAAATCCGCCGCTTGGGGGCCGCCATGGTGGTTATGGCCTTTGACGAGGAAGGACAGGCCACCACCTATGAGCGCAAAATTGCCATTTGCGAGCGTGCCTATCGGCTGCTCACCGGCATCGGCATTCCCGCCCAGGACCTGATTTTTGACGTAAACGTCCTTTCTGTTGGTACCGGCATCCCGGAACACGACCGCTACGGCATTGACTTCATTGAAGCCGTGCGCTGGATTAAGCAAAACCTGCCCGGCGCCTATACTTCCGGCGGCATCTCCAACCTGTCGTTTGCCTTCCGCGGCAACAACCCGGTGCGCGGCGCCATGCACGCCGTATTCCTGTACCACGCCATCCGCGCCGGACTGGACATGGCCATTGTGAACCCGGCCATGCTGCAACTCTACGACGACATTGAACCCGAACTGCGCCAGGCCGCCGAGGACGTGATCCTGTGCCGCAGGGCCGATGCCACCGCCCGTCTCACGGAACTGGCCGCCCGCATCAGTGCACCTGTGACAACGCAGGAAACAGCCGCCGAAACCCTGCGGGGCAGCGTTCAGGAGCGTTTGCAAGACGCCCTGCTCAGCGGCCGTTCCAACACGCTGCAGCCCGATTTGATGGCCGCCATGGAAGAACTGGGCAGCGCCGTCCGGGTCATAGAAGGCCCGCTCATGGCCGGCATGGAAGAAGTGGGCCGACGCTTCGGCGAGGGAAAGATGTTCCTGCCCCAGGTGGTAAAAAGCGCCAAAATCATGAAGGACGCCGTAGCCCTGCTGGGACCCTATATGCAGGATGACGGGCACCGCACCCAACGGCCGGTGGTCATCAACGCCACGGTGAAGGAAGACGTACACGACATTGGCAAGAACATCGCCGGCACCGTGCTTCGGTGCAACGGTTTTGAGGTTATCGACCTGGGCGTCATGGTTGACAAGGAGACCATCCTGGAGGCGGCCGAGAAGCACAACGCCGCCCTAATCGGGGTGAGCGGGCTCATCACGCCTTCGCTTTACCAGATGGAGGAGCTGTGCCGGGAAATGTCGGCCCGGGGGCTCTCTACGCCGCTTTTTGTGGGCGGAGCCACCACATCGGACCTGCATACCGCCGTCAAGCTGGCGCCGCTGTACGCACACGTTTTCCATGCGCCGGATGCATCGGCCGGGGCGGTGATGGCCCAGCGCTGCCTGCAGGACCGCGAAGCCTTTGAAGCCGAGCAGCATGCCCGTCAGGAGACCATTCGCCTCCAGCACCAGGGTCGCCGGACCAAGCCGCTGCAGCACACCGACTTCCCTCCCAGCAGCTATCTAACCACCATCCCCAACGATATTCCCCTCACCCGCATTCCCTTGCAGGAATTGGTTCCCCTCTTTGACTGGACCCTTTTCCGGGCGGTATGGGGCGTCAAAAAGCCTTGGCCCAAACTGGAGGCCGAGGGCCGTGCTATCCTGGAAGCCATGGTCCGTGAGGGGTCAGTGGAGGTACGGCTGGCCGCCCGCTTCTTTGCCGCCAGCCGGGAAGGCAATGCTATTCGGCTGAGCCCGGATGTCCTCCTGCCCATGCTGCGCCAGGAAGAAGGAGAAAGCCGCTCCCTGGCCGATTATGTCCCCGCCACCGGCAGCGGTCCGTTCGGAATTTTTGCCCTGGCCGTACATGGGAAACATCCCGAAGGCTGTAACTGCGAAGCCTGCCGGAATGAGTATGAGAGCCTCATGCAACGCGCCGTACGGGTCACCCTGGCCGAGGCCGCATCGGTCTGGCTGGACCGACAACTGGCGCCACTCTGCGTCCCCGTTGCCAAACCGGCCGCCGGCTATGCCTCCTGCCCGGACCACAGCCTCAAGCGTGACATCCTGTCCCTGTTGCCTTCCAGTCTGGGTATCCAGCTCACCGAGAGCTGCGCCATGCAGCCCGACGCCTCTATCTGCGGATTTGTGATACTGCACCCGCAGGCCGGCTATCCGGATATCCGCCACATCTCCCCGTCCCAATTTGAATCTTATGCCCGGGCCCGCGGGTTCAGTCCCAGCGAAGCCCAGGCCTTCTTGTCCCATCTGCTATGAGAATCACCGAACTCTTCTCCTCCGGACATCCTTTTCCCTCCCTGGAAATCGTCCCTCCGTTAAGCGGCATCACCCAGCAGGAGCTGCTGGACAGCATTCGTCCGCTCATGGAATTCCAGCCCCGTTACATCAACGTGACCACGCACCGGGACGAACTCCGCTTTGTGCCTCAGCCCGACGGTAGCTACAAGCAGGAAGTGGTGCGCAGCCGGGTATCCCCGGTAGCCGTTTGCGCCTCCATCAACGCCCATTTCCCGGTAGAGGTAGTGCCGCACATCATCTGCGCCGGCCAAAGTGCCCGGGAAATTGAATGGCAACTGCAGGACTTCCGCTTCATGGGCATCGAGAATGTAATGGCGCTGCGCGGCGATTCCCTTACGGGAGAAAAACGCTTTGTACCCCAGCCCGACGGCTATGCACACGCCAGCGAACTGGTGGCCGCCATCCGGGAGCAAGGGCCGTTCTGCGTGGGCGTAGGCGCTTATCCCGAGAAACATTTCGAGGCTGCCAATCTGGAAACCGACATTGCCTTCCTCAAGGCAAAAATAGACGCCGGGGCCGATTATGTGATTACCCAGATGTTCTTTGACAATGCGGTCTTCTACAGCTTTGTTGAGAAATGCCGTGCAGCCGGCATTACCGTCCCCATTGTCCCCGGTCTCAAACCGCTGACTACGGTCCGTCAGTTAGAAATGCTGCCCCAGGCGTTCTCCATCGATATTCCCCTGCCCCTCACCGAGGCCATCCGCGAATCCGGCATGGACAAGGAGGAAGTGCGCCGCATCGGCGTGGACTGGTGCATTGCCCAGTGCCGAGACCTGTTAGCCCACGGCGTTCCTGCCGTCCACTTCTACACCATGGGCAAATCGCAGAACATCATCGAAGTCCTGCGGGCCTGCTTCTAGCAGATACGAAGCGTAAGTGACAGCATGGCGTTGAAACCGGGCATGGGATAGCCCTGGACAATTTGATAGCGCTGATTGAACAGATTGTTGCAGCGGAGACTCAGATCCAGCGCCAATCGGCGGGAAAGATCAAGGGTATAAGACAGGGCCGCGTCACTGATGCTCCATGGGGCCAGCCGGTAATCCGGAATGTTGGCCGATCGGGACCAGCGTTCGCCGGTAAAGGTGCTTTCCCAGCAGAAGGACCATTTTCGCCAGCCCAGCAAGAGGTCTCCGCTGCCGCTATGCCGGGGAATATAGGGGACCTGGTTACCCCAGGTGAGGCTTGCGGGGTCACTGTGGTCCAGGGCCTGCTGAAAGGTATATCGGAGCGTAAGGACGCCCTGCCAGTCTCCTTCATGGAAGCCCGTCCGGGCCTTGATATCCACCCCGAGCACATCTACGATGCCGATATTGAGCATGGTCCAGCGGAACTGGGAAGACGTTGGGATGGCCACAATCTTATCCGACACCCGGTTGTAATACGGCGAAACCCGCAACTCCCAATCCCAGGACCTCAGCGCTGCTTGGGCCCGGATATCGGCCCCGGCCTGGAAGGCCGATTCCGGCCGGAGGGAAGCGTTCCCCATCTGGGTATAATACAGGTCGTTGAAAGAAGGAAGCCGATAGCTGCGTTTTACAAAAGCATCGGCCTCCAGCCATTTCCAGGGGGCATAGAACAGGCTCAATGACGGCATCCAGGCATCGCGGTAGCTGTTTTCGCGGGACCAACCGCCTGCCTCAGACGCGTCGTACCTGTCCCAGGTGCCCTGGTAAACCAGATGCGCGGCCGCCCGGAATTTTTCCCATACTACCCGTGTAGCCAGCGCACCGGTAAAAGCGGTACGGCGGGGGCGCACGAATTGCCCGCTGTCGGCATCCAGGGTATTGTGCTGCACGTCGGTGCTCAGATCCACCGACCAAGGGCTGCACAGCACCAGCGACTGGGCCAGGGACAGATAGGCACTCTGCTGCCGGTAATGCACATCCCAGGGCATGGACATGGGATTCTTCTCCGGATGTGTGTTATAATGGGTATAGTTGTTGGCGTATTTGAATTTGACGGCAGTAGCATAACGTGCCGTCCAATCTTGATTCCAGCCGCCCTGGATAAAGAGGTCCTGGTCGGCCTGGCGCTCGGCACTGAAGGGAAAGCCCAGGGCCCGGCGGATAACCGGTCCCGGAAAACCGCGCTCCGACCCGTAGGCATACAGTCGCAGTTGCCACTCTCCCCCTTTCACACTGCCAAACAGCTGCGTTTCCAGCCTGAGGCTGCGGATATCGCTGTTTTCGCGAACCAGGGTGGTATCGAAACAAGGATATTTGTACTGGCCGTCGCTGTGCAGGAATTCGGCCGACACACGCAGCGTAACCCGTCCCAGCACCTGATTCCAGCTGGCCGAAGGATTGATGGTGCCAAAGGAGCCGCCGCGCACGCGGAACTGTCCACCGCTGTGCACGGGCCGTTTGCTGTCCAGGTGCACGGCCGCACCGGAAGCATACTCTTTTGCAGTTTGCAGGCGCCGGGTCTTTTGTCCATTGTACAGGGACACCTGGCCGATTCCTTCGGTGGAGAAGCGGCCCAGGTCCACTTGCATATTTTGCGCATTATCCACTTGGATGCCATCCAGGAAAACGCCCACATGTTCACTGCCCAGACTCCGTACGTTCACGGTCTTGAGTCCGCCAAGCCCGCCATAGTCCTTTACCTGCACGCCTGTAAAACGCCGCAGGATATCGGCCACCAAAACAGGCGGCGCAACTTCCTGGGAGAGCTGAACTTCCTCGCTGGGACGCACCACCGGCAACTCCTTCACCGCATACACATACGATGCCTGCAGACTGTCGGGAGCCTGCAGGCAAATCATCGCAGATATGAATAGAAGCGCTACCAAATGGCAAAGTGACCGGGACACACGCCCACGGTGACCGTCCAGACCTTCTTACCTTTATAGTAACAGCTCAGTTTTCCGGGATTCCAGTAATCTACTGCGTCTGCCACAAAGAAGGTTTCGGGGTTCAAGGCAAAGAGGCCATAGGGAACGGCGGCATCCATGGTAAAGTTCCAGTCGGCCTTCACGCCCTCTTTGGCGGTCCATGCCTTGTAGATCTTGCTGGCAGCGGCCCAGTCATACTCGTTCTCGGCGCCCACGCAATAGACGGTGCCGTCCAGGATGGTGGACATGCTCACATAGTCGCCCACATGTTTCACGCTGCCGTCGGCAGTCAGCATATAGAGGCCCGAGTGAACATCGGCGTAATTGCCCAGGGTGGTCACATAGATGTTACCTTTTCCGTCGGCGTACACATTCTTCAGGTTCACCTGCACATCCACCGTTTTAGTGACGGTGAAGGACTGGGTGTCTATGATGCTCAGCGTTTTGTCGTAGGCATAGTTCGGGGCCAGCTGGCTGGAAATACCGCCCGAGTTGGCAACATAGAGCTTGCCGTCCTGGAAGGCAATGCCCTCAGGCTGGTAGCCTACTTCAACGCTTCCATCTACCTTTTTGGTAGAGAGATTGATACGGTACACAACGCCCTTGGGGTTCTTATAATCCGTGATGACGTACTTATAGTTCTCATCATAAGAACCTTTGGCATAAGCCCCGTTCCAGGAGGTCACGTAGGCATATTTATCGTCAAAAGCCAGATTGCGCGGGGTGGCCACCTGTATGGCGGCAATTTCCTTCTGATCCTGGGCGCTCACTACCTCCACCAGGCCCGAATTGTTAATTACCATCCAAACTTCATCGGCCACAACGGCAATGTCATTCCCTACGTCGCCCAGGCCGGCACCGGCATCGGGATTCTGCTTTTTGAAAGCGCCGGTCACATACGTTCCCTGCGCTACATTCAGGACATCCAGCGAGGCATTGTTGGTTCCCATCGCTCCTTCGTTCAGAAGGAAAAGCAATCTGGCCTCCTGCGCCGGGGCTTCCGGTAGAGAAGCCTCCTGGGTAGAATCGTCCGGTGTTTCCGGATCTTTCTGGCACGCGCACACAACGGCCAGAGCTGCTAAAAACCAAGCAGTTTTTTTCATGATAGATTATCGTTTTAACCGGGACTTGTCCCCGAGCCCCCTTGTTTAACTTGACTATGGCAGGTCTTCTGACTGATCCCGGCTCCCGCCTTCTCATTCCTCAGTGGAACAATGGCATGGAATGGGAGCCGATATGGACGACACAGCTGCGGGCACAGTCCCGGATTTGCACCGGATTCCCTATTAAGCCGCCGGAAAGACACCGGCAAATCACCATAATCCGTTACAAAGATACAAAAGCCCGGCGACAGACGAAAGAAAAAAATTCGGAAAAAGAAATTTTTTTCATATATTTGCAACGTATAGCGCACAAAATGGAAGAATTCCCGCTAGATTCGGAAAAAATTTATTTTTCCTCTGACCTACTTACACTGGACTGCGAAGACGGCCCCGTGACCTTGAAAATTGGAGAGTGGCTTCTCAAAGATCCTGTGCGCATTCACCGGCTCGTCGTCAAGGAAAAAACCCTGCAGGTAGACCAGATGGAAGTATTCGCGCCCCTGGTATCCAAGCTCCGCAGGGCCGATTATGAGTATTATCGGCGAATCACCGGCCTCAAAATGATGATCGACTTTCCCGGCTATTCCTCCGAGATAGAAGCCCGCATCCCCTACGACACAGACCCTATCGCCTTTTACAAATGGTGGCGCAAGGGGAAGAACGAGCACAAGGTGTACCTCTCCCCCGCCTACCAGTTCAAGCTTTTCCAAAAGGTATCGGCCATGGAGCCTAAGGTAATGCTCAAGAAGGACATCGAATTCGTGAAAACCTTCTAATTCCATGACTCTGGAATCGATTTTGTCCGTCCCCACAGCAGCGTCGCAGGAAGAGCTGAGCCGGGACGTTTGGGACAGCGACAACTGCGTAAGCTATTCGGCCGACGGAAAACGCCTGCTGGACGCCGAGAATTTTCCCACAGAGATTACCGTGCGTGATGGTTGCGAAATCATCTGCAACGACGTCTTTGCCTTCCAGGACTATATGGCCGACAGGAAAGTCGGCGAAGAGATTCCCCTGGAGGAGCGCTCCTCCTACCTGGAAAAGATCCATCTGCCGGCCTCGGTTACGCACATCGGGGTGGGCGCCTTTGCCGAATGCGGGGAACTGCTGTCCATCAAGCTTCCGGCCAGTTTGCTTTCCATTGGAGCGTCGGCCTTCATGGACTGCTGGCAGCTGGAAAAGATCAGCCTGCCGGCGCATGTCCGCGTGATTGGCGACGGCGCGTTCCAGGGCTGCATCAACCTGTACCGTGTCCGGCTTAACAAAGAACTGGAAGCTATCGGCCAGGATGTCTTTGACGACTGCGAATCCCTGGAAGAGATATGCGTCCCCAAGGGAACAAAAGACCGTTTTAAGCAATTGCTGCCCAAGCACTTGCACAAGTATATCCAAGAACTATGAGCGCTCAGAAATACACCGCCACGCATCCGGCGCAACTCCTCCAATACCTCTTTGAAATCCTTCCCGGCCAGTCCCGCACCAGCATCAAGAACATGTTGTCCAAAGGGCAAATTACGGTGAACGGAGAGAGCCTTACCGCTTTTGATGCGCCGCTTCGTGAGGGCGACAAGATAGAAGTGCTGCCCAAAGGCATTTCCATCGCCCGTGCCGTACGCGGCGATGCCCGCGAGGAAGTGCTCAAGGCCGGCGTCAAGATTCTCTTCGAAGACGAGAACTACCTGGTGGTAGACAAGCCCTCCGGCATGCTCACCGTGGCCACCGGAAAGGAAAAGAACACGCTGTACTCCCTGTTAAACGCCTATGTCAAGGTAAATGCCCGCATGCAGCGCAAGGAAGACCTCATATCGGGCCGGGAGCCGGACCGATCCACCGCCAAAATCTGGATTGTGCACCGCATAGACCGCGGCACGTCCGGTGTGCTGGTCTTTGCCAAGAACGAGCGTGCCAAAGACATCCTCCAGAGCAAATGGAAGGAGCTGGTAGCCGAGCGCCGCTATGTAGCCTGGCTGGAAGGGACGGTAGAAAAGGACGCCGGAGCCGTGCAGAGTTGGCTGGTAGAGAATCCTAAGTCCCTCAAAATGACTTCCTCGCCTACCGAAGTGAAAGACGGGCAGCTGGCCATTACCCATTACAGGGTACTGGGGCGCGCCCGCCACTATACGCTGGTAGAGTTCAATCTGGAAACCGGGCGCAAGAACCAGATTCGCGTCCATGCCGCCTACGAAATGGATGCACCCGTAGCCGGCGACGAAAAATACGGCGCCGAAACCAATCCCTGCCGGCGACTGGCCCTACACGCCGCCAGTCTGGTGTTCCGCAACCCGTTCTCCGGGAAAATGGTCCGCTGCGCCTCTCCCCTCCCCGAATCTTTTGACCGTATCAAACGATAATTGAAAAAAAATGCTTATCTTGTAAAGCCGTTGTTAGCAAACGAGCCCCACATGATGAAACAAACACTAAACATTCATTATGAAGAATACGCTTCCGTGGACCAGATGCTCCCGGAAGACCAGGAGTTGGTTGCCGCTTGTAGGGAAGCCCAAAAGGGCTCCTATTCGCCTTATTCCAACTTTCAGGTAGGCGCCGCCCTCAGGCTGGCTAACGGCCTCATTGTCAAGGGCGCCAACCAGGAGAATGCAGCCTATCCCAGCGGCCTCTGCGCAGAGCGCGTAGCCATGTTCTGGGCCAGCGCCAATTACCCGGATGTCCCCTTTGACACACTGGCCATCGCAGGCAGCGACCATGGCGTCCTGTGCGAAAGTCCTGCCTCCCCTTGCGGCGCCTGCCGTCAGGTAATGGCCGAGTATCAAAAGAAGTACAAACACCCCTTCAAGATTATCCTCGTGGGCAGCAAACGCATCCGCAAGTTTAACCAGGTAGAAGACGTATTGCCGTTTATCTTCGATAGCCTCACTATTGGATAGTTTCCAATATTTGACTATCTTTGCATTGGGAAAGTCTTACACGACCAGCTCCCTCTGAACTCCCCCAGGGCAGGAATGCAGCAAGGGTAGGAGGTCGTAGCGGTGCGATGTAATCAGCTTTCCCTTTTTTATTGGCAATCGGGACAAATCCCCTTTATCAAATAGGAAGCCGTTTCCTGAACATACCCGTCCGGTACGCTCACAGGAGGGATGGGCGTATCTTCCAGGCAGAAGGTACGATGGCAATGGGTGCAATAGAAATGGACATGGATATCGTCATCGCGGCCGTCATGATGACTGTGACAGAGCTCATAGCGAACACCGTCTCCGGTATCTTCCAGCGCATGAACCAGATGGGCATCCTTAAAGACCAGCAGCGTCCTGAATACATTACTCTTGTCGATAGTCTCAATTAAGGATTCCAGTTCCATCATGGAGAGCGGACGCCCCGCCTCCTGCAGGGCCTTGGCAATGAGCAGCCGATTGGGCGTAATCTTTACGCCATGCTCTTCCAGCAGATGTTCAAGCTTTTCCATAGACTAGAGCAATTCCTCCAAAAGGGCCTTGCAGTGGCCTGGGATAATGATGTGATGGTTGCCGATGGGGTTGGTGAGGAAGTATTTGGCATCCTCCGGTTTTAGCTGCAGCACCACCTGTGTCCGGCACAGATTGTCCTCGTACTGATTATAAAGCAGTTCCCCCTCGGCAGCAAAATGCCGATCCAGTTTGCCGGATACCTTAAACACGGTCACGGGGCCCTCCGGGAGCTCACCGTGGATTCCCACGCCAATACCTGACTCAAAATGCGTATCGTACTGCCAATTAGTTACCATGTTGAAGGGTACAGTGCAATGAGCGAAGAGTATTTTCCCCGTTTCTACATCTATCCTGGAGGGATTGGCCTGGAAACCGGTACACCCTGTGAGCGCCTGGGCTATCATCATGGAGAGCAGGGCCGGGACATCGCCTTCGCAGGAAGCCGGGAAGCCGTCGGCATTGAAGGAGGCCAGGGCCAGACAGCCGGTGTTGCCCACACTGGTCAGGAGGTCAAAGCATCTGAGTGTGAGTGCGGTAAGCTGATACTTCCGTACCAGCACCCCCAGCGCATGGTAGATTTGGGTGGCGCCAGGATAAGATTTACGCACCGATTCTGCCATAGGGACCTCTGCGGGTGCGTCCGATTTAGGCGCTCTGGCAATTTCCTGCAGCAGGTCCTCCATGGGAATCTCGACCAGCTTGGCGCTCAGCTTTTCCATTATGCGCACCGGATCGGCCGCACTGGCAATGAGCCAATCGGAAGGCTGGCCGATAATGCCGATTCGGGAGCCCTGCAATTGCTTACGGGCCTTGGCAACCGTTTCAAGTGCCTCTATGCGGCCTCGCAGATACTCCTCGCTGCCATGAAGGACCTCACCCGTGAGGCCCCGCTGACGCAGATAGGAAAGGATTTCCAGCGAAGCAGCCAACGAATTGCTCTTACCCGAAGTGAGCAAATAATAACGCTCAATGCCGCGGGCAAGCATTTCCGGCAACAATTGTTTGAAGATTCCCTCAGCGCCGCCGGTTCTCACGTAGATGAGATCCAGGTCATGAGTGCCAAAATCGGCAAACTCGACACCTTTGAACGTATAATTCCCGTCCGGGAACACGCCATTCAAGAATTGGTCGCTGATACGGGAAACGGATGCTTCGTCGTGAAGTCCGGATGTAATAGTATAAACTGCTGTCATGCTACAAGGATATATCCTAACAAAATTAATCATTTTGATGGAATAACACAAAAGAAAGAGCCCTGGAGGTCGTTTGACCTTCAGGGCTCTCGAAAAACCGCAGCTACCTACTCTCCCAACTGGTGGGTCAGTACCATCGGCGTGGGTG
>CAJOHK010000023.1 GCA_905234285.1 uncultured Bacteroidales bacterium | reverse complement strand
CGACGGTAAGATGCACCCGGTAGACTCCAAGGAAATCGCCTTCATCATCGCCGGCCGTAACGCCTTCAAGGAGGCCTTCCGCAATGCCGGTCCCAAGATCCTGGAGCCCATCTACAATGTAGATATCTTCACTCCCAACGAGTACGTAGGCCCTTGCATGAGCGACCTCAACACCCGTCGTGGCATGATCATGAACCAGGATATGGAAAAAGGCTTCACCGTGCTCCACGCCCGCGTTCCGCTGGCCGAGCTCTACCGCTACTCCACCATCCTTTCATCCCTCACCGGTGGTTCCGCCACCTTCCAGATGAAGTTTGCCGAGTACGTTCAGGTTCCCGCCGACGTCCAGACCAAACTCCTGGCCGAGTACGCCGCTCAGGAGCAGGAAGAGGACTAAGTTGCACTATTGCGCAAGGCCTGCGCTTCGCAACTTAGCTCACGTTACCCCCATCCGAACCCCCTCCTCTTGTGGGAGGGACTTAAAAGGGGACCCAATAGCTCCTCCCATCCCGGGAGGAGTTTTTTTTGCCCCAAGGTGCGTTCACTTAACTTGTTGTGCCACAGTGAGTTGTGGATATTCAGTCCGGTTTTTAGCCGGACTGAGTTTCTGTAAGTTGCTTATTTACAGATGGTTAAGTGATTCAGCCTACAGCCGGGCAGAGAGCTCGGCGAGCTGTTTGCCCAGGCCGATGTTGTAGCCTTCGGAGCGGAAGTACACATCGCCGGTGGCGTGGGCCAGAATGACTACCGGGCGGGGGCCGACGAGCAGAGCCTCCTCCGGCCAGGCGCCGGTGAGCATAGTATCCGGGGCAACACCATAGATTGCGGTTGTGGGCAAACTCCCATAGCGGCCTTCGCTATCTTCCTGTAGCACGCGGGTGAGTTCGGCTTCTGAGGAACACAGCAGGACGATAGGTTTACCCCAGTCTTCCAGCTGTCCCTTGGCTGCTGCCAGGTCCCGCAGGAAGTGGTTGGTGGGTTCTTTGCCCGGCTCCAGCAGGGCCACAATGAAGGCGTCATCGCCGGTGAGATCGCGGATGCTTTGGCTGTCGAATTGACCTGCTACCGGCAGCGGTGCCAGGTTTTCGTTGAGGACCAGGTCCACCACTGTGGTGCCATCGGCGGGGAGGGAGAAGAAGCATACGGAAACGGGCACGGAGCCGTCCTGGAGGCGCTTTCCGGAAACCAGCATGTAGTTGCCGGCGTCCAGCGAAACGCCGCTGCGGAAGGCGTGCGCCCAGTCCATGCCGCCGCCCATGTCTACCTCGCCCTCGTCAAAGGTGAGGAGCCGGGGCCGACCGTCCTCGATGCGCGAGAGCGTGAAGTGGCTATAGTACTGGGGGTTGGGAACCTCCTTACCGGGGACGTAGCGCAGCTGGAGCTGGCCTTTGGGTGCCACCGTTGCCGCCTCGCCTGTAAAGGAAACTGTGGCCCAATCGGCCCCGGAGGCCACCTGGATTTTGCCGGTGACGGGGTCCATGCGGGCGGGGATGCCCTTGGCGCGGGCGGCCGATACATAGAAAATGTCGCGGCTGCGCGGCAGGGCAAGCCGACTCTCATAGACGCCCGCCGGCGACATGGGGATGTTCCAGGCGTGCGGCTCGTCGGGGGTCGAGAGGCTGTCCCGCACCCATTGCAGCAGGGCTTCGGGGCTGTCGATGCCGTCCAGTTTGTCGGCAAAGAAGCCATAGAAGGGCGTGAGGAACTCGTTCTCTACGCGGGCGCCCAGGAAGACGGAGGCGTTGTAGTAGTCCTGCAGGATCTCCGGCGCAATATCGTGGAAGTCCTTTGTGCTTAGGCTGTTAAGGACGTCTGCTCGTCGCAGGGTGTCGCAATCGCCCACAAAGTTCTCGAAGGTTTCCCAATTGCCGCGGGCACGCAGAAGAACGGGGTTGTCTGTGCGGAAAGTGGCCTCATAGGCATGCCGAAGCGAGTCTTCCTGGGCCAGGCGGGCGTCGTTCTGGGCGCGCTGCTCGGGCGTAACCTCCGGCAGGGTGACCTTCTCTGGCGGCGGCACCATCAGGAAGTTTTGCGCGGGCGCATCGGCCCCGGTGTAGCGTAGGACAATGGCCACCTCCCGGTCCTTGCCGAAGGAGCATCGGCTATAGCCGAATTTTCCGTCCTTGGAGGCCCACAGCAGCATGTCGCCCTGGCCGGCGCTCAGGAAGGTTTTGCCCACGGCGTCGGTGTATTTGGTGACGGCCGGGTAGAACTCGGCGTAGTTATAGATGCAATAGTCGATGCGGGCGTCGGGCACCGGATTGCCCAGGGCGTCGAACACAAAGACATAGGCCATGTCGGTGCTGGCGTAGTTCTCGATGAGGTTGATTTCCGTGTAATTGGCGCCTTCCAGCACCACTTCTTCGGGGCCGTCGTACTTGCCGAACACGCGGGTGTGCATGAGCAGGGCACGGGAGGCGGGAGCGTTGAACCAGCCCAGGTTGAGGACCGGTTCAGGCTCGCAGGCGCCCAGGAACCACCATCGGCCGTCGGCCCAGGCTTCTACCCAGGCGTGGTTGTCGTCGGTGTGGGCCCAACGGGGCGTATACACCTGCCGGGCGGGGATGCCGACGCTGCGCAGGGCGGCCACCAGGAAGGTCGATTCCTCCCCGCATCGGCCCAGGGCGTTCTTCACCAGGTTAAGAGGAGAAGCGGTGCGGGCGTCGGAGGGCTGATAGGTAACCTTCTCATGGCACCAGTGGTTCACCTCCAGAATTGCTTCCTGCATGCCAAGGCCCTCGATGCGGGGCAGCAGCTCGGTCTGAAAAACCGCCCGGTGGCCGTCCAGGTTCTCGTTATTGACCCGCAGCGGCAGCACAAAGTGGCGGAACTCCCGCTCCGGCACGTCCCAGCACCCCTTCGCGGCCAGGGCCGCCCGCACGTAGTCCAGGTGGAACTGCGTAGGGTAGTCGGTCACATCGGCCAGCGGCATGTAGGCGTAAAGGAAGGTCAGGGCCTCCTTCTCGGCCCGATCAAGGGTGTCCGGCAAAGCCATGAAAGGCGCCAGCGCCCCATTCCACGCCGATGCACGGGTCTGGTAGTCTTGCTGCACAGTAGCACGGTATTGCCTGTCAGTCAAAAAGTGGTTTCCGCTACAGGAAAACAGAAGCAGAGCGCCCAGCGCCCCAAGAATGATTCTACGCATAATGCAAAGATAGCAGAATTCCGGCAAACAGCTCGCCGCCGCCCGGTTGTAGATTGGGCTGCGATCACTTAACTCGCTGTGATAGAGCGTTTTATAGATATTCAGTCCGGCTTTTAGCCGGACTGAATGTTTGTAACTCATTGTGAGATAATGAATTAGGTGATTCATGGCCGAATACAAAAAAACTCCTCCCAACCCGGGAGGAGCTTTTGGGGAGCCTAATGGCCGCAAGCAGCAAGCCGTGGGGCGCGGGGCCGGAACTACAGTTTCTCGGCGGCTTCTACGGCCTTGAAGTAGCGGTAGCTGGAAACCTTGACCTCGGAGATGGAGTTCTCGTCACACACGATGGTGCCGGCGGGGTGGTTCTGCAGACCGCTCAGCGTGCAGTAGTGGCTCATGGGACCTTCGATGGCGTCCTTGAGGGCGCGGGCTTTCTTGGAGCCGAAGGCCAGAATCACCACTTCCTTGGCACTCAAAACGGTGGCCACGCCAACGGTGAGGGCCTGGGCGGGCACGGCCGAAGGATCGCCGCCGAAGAAGCGGGCGTTCACCTCGCGGGTGTCCTGGGTGAGGGTGACCACGCGGGTGCGGCTCTGCAGGGAAGAGAAGGGCTCGTTGAAGGCAATGTGGCCGTCCTCGCCCACACCGCCCAGGAACAGGTCAAAGCCGCCGGCGTCTACGATGGCTTTCTCGTAGGCGGCGCATTCGGCCTCCACGTCCTTGGCGTTGCCGTTGAGGATGTGGATGTTCTCCGGCTTCTCGTCGATGTGGTCAAACAGGTTGTGGTGCATGAAGCTGTGGTAGCTCTCCGGATGGCTCTCCGGCAGGCCCACATATTCATCCATGTTGAAGGAAATCACGTTCTTGAAAGAAACTTCACCGGCCTTAACCATGCGGATGAGCTCGGCATAGGTCTCGATGGGGGTGGAACCGGTGCAAAGGCCAATCACAAAGGGCTTATCGCTTACGGCGGCTTTCTCGTTGATGCGCTTGGCGATATAGTGGGCAGCCCACAGGGAGCCCTCCTTGGAATTGTTACGGATGATAATCTTCATATTAGTACAGTTTCAAAAATACTTCGATAGCTTGGTATTCGGCCATGCCCAGCAGGTCGTACAGGCGGGCGGTGTTGGAGGTGCGCTCCTCGGCCCTCTGCCAGAACTCGCGGGAATCCTCTCCGGGGAACGGGACAATGTCCTTCTGGGACAGGTGCCGATAGATGGCGTGGCGCTTCTTGATTACCTCGTCCGGGCTTAGCGGAACGGCCATGTCTACGCGGCCCAGCTCCCACTCCATCCAGGCGCCGCGGTACAGCCACACGTGCGTGGTGGCGGTCCAGGCTGCTCCCTCGGCCTTGAGCTGCTCCAGGGCTTCCAGGGCGGCCTCGGTGCACACGCGGTGGGTGCCGTGAGGGTCGGCCAGGTCCCCGGCCATGAAGATCATATCCGGCTTAAGGTCGTTCATGAGCTTCTTGATAATATCTACATCGGCCTGGGTGCGGGGGTTCTTCTTGATGCCGCCGCTCTCGTAGAACGGGAGGTTCAGGAAGTGGGCGTTGGTGTTGTCGTTAAGGCCGAAGCTGCGGACGGCGCCGCGGGCTTCGGAACGACGGATGGCACCCTTCATCTCCAGCAGGGCGCGAGGCTCGGGCTGGCCGGGGACCTTGCTCTCTACAAGCTTCTTTACCTCGTCGAATTTGTCGGCGAAGCCCAGCTGGAAGGCGCAGTCCATGTGCTGGAGCACTACGTCGTCGTGGACGGCCACGTTGCCGGAGGTCTCGTAGGCTACGTGCACGTCGTGGCCCTGGGAGGCCAGGCGGATGAAGGTGCCGCCCATGGAGATGACGTCATCGTCCGGGTGAGGGGAGAAGATGAGGACGGTCTTGGGGAACGGCTTGGCGCTTACCGGGCGGGTGCTGTCGTCGGCGTTGGGTTTGCCGCCGGGCCATCCGGTGATGGTATGCTGCAGGTCGTTGAAGACGTCGATGTTGATCTTGTCAAAGCTGCCCACCTTTTCCAGGAGTTCGCTCAGATTGTTGTTGAGGTAATCCTTTTCCGTGAGCTTGAGGATGGGCTTGCCGGTGGTCTGGCACAGCCACACCACGGCCTTGCGCACGAACTTGGGCGTCCAGTCGCAGGGGCCTACCAGCCAGGGAGCCTCGCTGCGGGTGAGCAGGCTGGCGGCGGTCTCGTCTACGTAGAAGGAAATATGGTCATGGGACTGCAGCAGGGAGGCGGGGCAGTTGATGTCGAGTGGGCCTTCGGCGATGGCCTTTACGGCGGCGGCTTTATCCTCGCCCCAGGCCATCAGGACAATCTTTTTGGCGCTGAGCATGGTGCTGATGCCCACCGTAATGGCTTTGTCGGGCGTGGTGGCCATGTCGTGGTTGAAGTTCTTGGACTGGCGCTTGCGGGAGCCGTAGGAAAGGCGTACCACGCGGGTGCGGGTCTTTTCATTGGAGCCGGCCTCGTTGAATCCCACCTGGCCTTGTTCGCCGATACCCATCACCAGCAGGTCCAGGCCGCGGGCAATGGCGTCGAACTCATTGCAGAAATCGGTGACTTTCTCGGGGGGGACGGTGCCGTCCGGGATATGGATGTTCTCCTTGAGAATGTCAACCTTGTCCAGCAGGGCCTCGTGAATCCTGTGGTTGCGGCTTTGGGGGGTATTCCTGTCGAAGGGGTAGTACTCGTCAATGCTCACTACCTCTACGTTCTTGAACGACACTTCTCCTGCCTTGTTGCGGCGGGTCAATTCCTCATAAAGGGTTTTGGGCGTGGATCCGGTGGTGAGACCCAGCCGGAACAGACCGTCTTTTTTAGCCTTGATGGCGTCTACGATCATGTCTGCGATGGCGCAGGATGCGGGATCGGAATCGGCGTAGACGTGCGTCCAAATTTTCTCGTAATTGTGGAGGATACCGGCCGGCAGATTCTTTTCAATGAGTCCGCCTTCGTAGGGCAAGGTGAAATGTTTTTCCATATACGCGTATTTTATATCATACAAAGATAAGAAAATTGCTAAAAAAATGCAAAACCCGCCCGCCTGCGTATTTCCCCGATCACCTAAGTCTCTCTGAGTCAATCATTTGTAAAAAAGAAGTCCGGCTATTTGCCGGACTGAATATCAGTAAACACTTGACGGACAGCGAGTTAGGTGATTGCGAAAATTAGCGTAGAATTTTGCCGATGCGGTCCAGGCGGCCGTCCACCGGGGCGGGCTTGATGCCCAGGAGCTTGCACAGCATGGGGTAAAGGTCGATATTGATGAAGGAGGCCTCCAGGCCATCGGCATAAGGGGCGTCGTAGCCTACTTTGAAATCAGGGCCCACGGCGCGGAAGGCAATCATCATGTCCTGCTCGGTGGGGTCATAGCCGTGGGCGCCCACGCCGTTGGAAGGATTGTTGCTGAACTGCCAGCCCAGCTCGGGGTACACAAGGATGTCGCCCAGGCGGTCCGAGGTGCCGTAGTTCAGGTAGGCCGGTACCTCGCCGTGCCGCCACACCTGCAGGTGCTCTATGCCTTGCAGCCTGTTGTACAGGGAATCGGCATAGCCTTCCACGGCCCAGATGCTGGTGGGGGTGGTGCCGATGATGCGCCGGGTCCACTCCTGGGGAATCACGCTGTACCAGGGAATGTGCCGCTGCGGGGAGATGTCGGTCATGCCGTGGTCGCCGGTTACGATGAAGTTGATGCGCTTTCCATGGGGCAGGGCCGCCAAACGCAGGTAGAGGCTGTGCATGAGGCTGTCCAGGTACTCCGACATGTCCTTAACCTCGGCCGAAATGGGCCCGTGCACGTGCCCCTGATGGTCTGGCTCGTCAAAGTAACCCATCACCAGCTGCGGGCGCTCGGCCTCCGGGAGGCTCAGGAGGCGGACAATCTCGTCGGCCCGCTCCTCAAAGGTCCAGTGGGGCTGGGCATTCCAGTGCCGATAGTAGGTGGGCAGCACGCCCCCCACCGGGATATCGGAGCCCACCCAATACACCACGCCGCACTTGACGCCTTGCCGCTGGGCGGTGGCCCAAATGGGCTCGCCCAGGTAATAGCGGGAATCGAAGCGGGCAACGCTGTCCCTTATGGCGTAGCCGTGCTGGGTATCAGGATTCCAAAAGGAATTGTTTACCAGGCCGTTATGGTCCGGAACCAGACCTGTTGCCATGGTGTAGTGGTTGGGGAAGGTGGAGGCAGGGAACGAGGCCTGCATGCGGGCCTTCACGCCCACCGATTCCAGGGAATCCATGAACGGCATCTCGTAATACTCCGGGTAGTCCCAGCGAAAACCGTCCAGGGAAATGATAACCGTGTAGTTCTTGGGCTGGCAGGCGGCCAGCAGGAGAAGCGTCAGCGCGGCGAGTAAAGCTTTACGCATGAGCTATTTGGCTAAGAAAGGTCTGCATTCCCTTGGTGGCCACTTCCCGGATGTGGGTGATGCGGCGGTCGTACACCGGCATGTCGGCCGGGTCGATGATGAAGATGGGCGTGTTGTTGCCGGCATAGCGGTACAGGCCGGCGGCTGGGTATACCTGGAGCGAGGTGCCCACGATGAGGAGGATATCGGCCTGCTGCACCAGATTGGCGGCTTTTTCGATGTTGGGGACCGCCTCGCCGAAGAAGACAATATGCGGCCGAAGCTGGGATCCGTTGGGCGCCAGGTCTCCCAGCACCACTTTCTCATAGCCGATGTCGATGACTTCGTCGGTGCGGTAGCTGCGGTCGTAGAGGCCGTTCTCCGGGCGCACTTTGGTGAGCTCGCCGTGCAGGTGCAGCACCTTGGTGGAGCCGGCGCGCTCGTGCAGGTTGTCCACGTTCTGGGTAATTACCTCCACGTCATAGTCCTTCTCCAGCCCGGCGATGGCCAGGTGGGCGGCATTGGGCTTGGCATCCTTGAGCTGCGCTCTTCGCTGGTTATAAAAGTCCAGCACCAGCTTGCGGTTGCGGTACCAGCCTTCGATGGAGGCTACGTCGTTAACATCGTACTGCTCCCAAAGGCCACCTGTGTCACGGAAGGTGGCGAATCCGCTCTCGGCGCTTACTCCGGCGCCGGTGAGCACCACAATCTTCTTTTTCATGCGTTCTCGTATTTATCCAGCGCCTCGGCCATGAGCTTGCGGCCGATCTCGGCGATTTCCTTGGCGTGGGAGTAGCCGTACACTCCGTGGAAGGAGTCGAAGGGCAGGCTCACCAGAATGTCGGGCGGGCAAAGCTCGATACCCTGGCGCGCGATGCTGCAGTTCATGATGCCAAAGCTGCGCTGCAGGATGGTGAAATAGGTGTCATCGGCCCCAACGGGAATCCAGTTTTCTTTGCTGTTGCTGTCCAGCTGGCGCACCTGGAGGGAAGCCTTGATGAGTTCCTCTCCTTTTTTGCCCACCTTGCGGGCCTGCTGCAACAGGGCTTTGGGCTGGGTGCCCAGGCTGTCTTTGAGGGCCTCACGGGCTTCCTGCCTTATTTGTTCCTCGGTGCGCTGGGCTGCCTCCCGGCTCTTGAGGTAGGCGCGGATTTCGTCGGCATCGATCTGGTTCACGTTGAAGCCCACCAGAATGTCTCCGGGGGCGCGCTCCACGCGGTTCAGGGGGAAGGTGTTCACCATGCCGCCGTCTACCAGCGTACGGCCCTGCCACTTGACAGGGCGGAACATGGACGGGATGGAGATGGAAGCGCGAATGGCATCGAACAGCGGGCCCTCTTTAAAGATCACTTCCTCTCCGGTGTGCAAATCGGTGGCAATGGCGCAGAAGGGAATGGGCAGGTCCTCGATATTCACATTGGGCACCCGCTCCTTGATGGCATCAATGACTTTTTCTCCTTTTACCAGGTAATTGCGGCTGATGCTGAAGTCCATGAGCCGTACCACCTTCACGGGGTCCAGGCCATACAGCCAATCCCGGAATGCATCCAGACCGCCGGCCGCAAAAATACCGCCCACCAGCGAACCGGCCGATGTCCCGGCCACAGAAGTGATTTCATAGCCACGAGCCTGCAGTTCCTCGATGGCTCCAATGTAGGCGAAGCCGCGGGGACCCCCGCTGGCCAGTGCCAAAGCTACTTTCTTTCCCATAGCACAAATATACAAAAATTTTGGGAAAGGAAGCCGCGTTCACCTAACTCTCTGTGGCAGAGCCACTTATAGATATTCAGTCCGGCTATTTGCCGGACTGAATATCAGCAACTCATTGATTCAAAGGTGGTTAAGTGACCGCAGGAAAATGGGCACCAGGAGCTTATTTCACCTCTACGCTGTGATGGCCGGGCTGGTAGGGGATAAACCGGGGGGCGGCGCCGGGGTACACGGTGAGCTCGTACACGGCATCGCGGAAGCATCGGCGTACTTTGTACGGGCCGATGGAAGCCGGCAGGCAAGGCTCTACCAGCAGGCCGTCGTACTGCGGCTTGATGCCCAGCAGGAACTGCGTGGCGGCGTACCAGTTCCAGGCGGCGGTGCCCGTGAGCCAGCTGTTTTTGCCCTCGCCGGGGCGGGCGGCGTCCTTTCCGGCCACCATCTGGCAGTACACGTAGGGCTCTACCTTGTGCAGGTCCTGGTCCTTGATGAAGGCCGGGGAAATCTTGCAGTAGTGGCGCCAGGCGTCATCGGCACGTCCGGCCAGGACCTCGCCGATAATTACCCAGGGATTGTTGTGGCAAAAGATGCCGGCGTTCTCCTTGTACCCCTGCGGGTAGGTGGAAATCTCGCCGTACTCGATGCGGTACCGGGTGAAGGCCGGGTTGTTGAGCACCAGTCCGTGCTCGCATTCCAGCATGCGGGTGGCCGAATCCAGGGCCTTGTTGCACAGCCCTTCGTCGGCGCCGATCTGCGCCATGGTGCACCAGCCCTGGCTCTCGATGAAGATCTGGGCCTCGGTGTCCTTGGCCGTTCCCACCGGCTTGCCGTAGAAGTCATAGGCGCGCAGGAACCATTCGCCGTCCCAGCCGTACTTTTTTACGGCCTCTTCCATGGCCCGGGTGGCCTTCACAACCTCGGCCGAAGGCTCTCCGATGCGCTCCAGCAGCTGCGCGAAGTCCTTGCCCTCTACCACAAACAGGCCGGCGATCATGAGGGATTCGGCCTTGGAGCCAGTGGTCTGGTTCTCGGTGGTTTGGAAGCTCTCGTCGGGGTTAGAGGAGAAGCAGTTCAGGTTGAGGCAGTCGTTCCAGTCGGCCCGGCCGATGAGCGGCAGGCCATGGGGGCCCAGGTTGTCGGTGACGTGCTTGAAGCTCACCTTCAGGTGCTCCAGCAGCGAAACCTCGGTGCCGGGCTTGTTGTCAAAGGGAACGGGCTCGTCCAGAATGCCGAAGTCGCCGGTCTCCTTGAGGTAGGCGATGGTGCCGAACAGCAGCCACAGGGGGTCGTCGTTGAAGCCGCCGCCGATGTCGTTGTTTCCGCGCTTGGTGAGGGGCTGGTACTGGTGGTAGCAGCCGCCGTCGGGGAACTGCGTGGCCGCAATGTCCAGGATGCGCTGACGGGCCCGGTCCGGGATCTGGTGCACAAAGCCCACCAGGTCCTGGTTGGAATCCCGGAAGCCCATGCCGCGCCCGATGCCGCTCTCGAAGAAGGACGCCGAGCGCGAGAAGTTGAAGGTGACCATGCACTGGTACTGGTTCCAGATGTTCACCATCCGGTTCAACTCCGGGCAGGAGGATTCCAGCGAGAACCGGCCCAGCAAGTTGTCCCAGTACTGCTTCAGCTCGGCAAAGGCGGCATCGGCCTGCGCTGGAGTGGCAAAGGCATCCAGCAGGGCGCGCGCCTTGGTTTTATTGACAATGGCCGAGCAGGAATTGAGCTCATGGCCGGTGGCCGGGGCGAATTTTTCGTTGTCGGCATTCTCTACATAGCCCAGCACAAACACCAGCTCGCGGGTTTCCCCGGCGGCCAGGTCCACGTCAATCTGATGCGCGGCGATGGGACTCCAGCCGTGAGCCACCGAGCCGCTGCAGACGCCGGCCATCACGCAGGCGGGACTGTCAAAGCCATTGTACGGTCCCAGGAAGGCATCCCGGTCGGTGTCAAAGCCGTTCACCGGCACGTTGACGCCGTAAAACGCATAGTGATTGCGGCGCTCGCGGTATTCGGTCTTGTGATAGATAACGCTCCCGTCTATTTCCACTTCACCTGTAGAGAGGTTGCGCTGGAAGTTCTCCATGTCGGTCTGGGCGTTCCACAGGCACCATTCCATAAAGGAGAACAGTTGGAAATGCCGGGCCGATGACTCCAGGTTGCGCAGCGTTACCTTATGCACCTCGCAGCGCTTTCCCGGGGGGACAAAGAACAATACGGAAGCCTCCAGCCCGTCCTTTTGGCCGGTAATACGGGTATAGCCCATGCCGTGGCGGCACTCGTAAAAGTCCAGCGGGGTGCGGCAGGGTTTCCAGCCGGGGTTCCAAACCGTGGCGCCGTCCTTGATATAAAAGTATCGGCCACCATTGTCCATAGGTACCCCATTATAGCGGTACCGCAGGATACGGCGAAACTTGGCGTCCTTGCAAAAGCAGTAGCCGCCGGCCGTGCCCGAAACCAGAGAAAAGAAGTCGTCGGTGCCCAGATAATTAATCCAGGGCCAAGGTGTTGCGGGATTGGTGATTACATACTCCCGCGCGGCGTCATCAAAATGACCATATTGTTTCATGATTCGCAATTGCTATCTACGATGCAAAATTACTCAAGATTACTTGAGCAAAATAGTAGCAATTTAGCAAATATGAAACGTTTTTTGACTAGAAGTTGTAGCCCAGGCCAACAGCCAGGGTGTTAGCCACCTCTTTGGAGGCGGTTAGGTAGCTCACATCCAGGCGGAAGCCGTGGAAGCAGACGCCGAGGCCCAGGCCCAGATGGCTGGGAAGAGCGCAGGCGGCCGAGGAAAGCCTGTAACCGCAGCGGGCAAAGAGCATCTTGCGCCAGCTGTACTGTACGCCCAGGGCGCCGCTGACTTTACCGCTGAAGAAGACATCGCCGCTGGCCATGAGGTCAATGGCGTGGTCCTTTGCCAGAATCAAGCCCCAGTTCACGCCCAGTCGGCCCGATGCCGGCTGCTGGTACTTGTTGCCGTCCTCGGAGGCTACGCTGGTGCCCAGGGTGGCCACACCGGCGCTTACACGCAGGGCGGCAATGGGCTGCCAGGCTACGGAGAGGTCTCCGCTAAAGCCGGAATGGCTGTCGATGCCCTTGTCAATGGCATAGCGCAGGTTTACGCCCAGGCTCCATTTCTCGCCCAGGCCCACGCCGACGCCCAAGGCCACCAGGTGGGACATGGGCTTCACGGTGGTGCCCAACTCCTCGCCGAATTCGCCCAGGCTGGTAACAGGGGTTCCCATGTTCAGGGAATAACCGGCCGAGAGGGCCAGCTTGGGGAGGACCTTGAAGGTCACCCCGGCCTGCACGTTGTTGCTGAGGGCCGTTTCCGGCGCCCAGCGCTGGTAGGCCACCGAGGCGTCCAGCTTGCCCTGGGTGAAGGGCAGCATGGCGGCATCGGAGAAGGCCTTCCAGGCAGCCCCGGCGGGGAGAGCGGTCCCCGCGCCGGCCAAAGCCGCGCCAGCGGGGTCCCGCTCAATCCGGGTAAAGGATAACGCATCCCCTCCCTGCGCCCAAACGGACACGGGGAGGAGGAGCGTTAAGAGAAGAGTATAAAAACGGTTACATCCAGCCATAGTCATCGGTAGTGTAGGTCTCCAGGTTCAGGCCGACGAAGATTACGCTTTCGCCGGCATTGCCGCCAACGGTGAGGATAACCTTGTCGCCGTCTACCAGGCCACCGGAAGATGTGCCGGAGGTGGGACCGAAGAAGTACAGGATGCTGTCGCCGTCACCGTCAATTACAAGCTTGTTCTTGTCGTCAGACTTGTTCTCCTTGGTGGTGTAAGGATTGGCCGAGCAGTACGTGTTGTCGCTGGTATTGTAAACCTTCTTGCCGTCGGCGCGGGAAACGGTCACGGTAGGAGTGCCGCCTACGCCCAGAGCAAAGACGCGCAGGGCCTTGCGGTTACCGCTGGAAGTAAGGGTGAGGGTAGAGCCGGCAGGCACTTCGAATACCTTTACTTCGCTGTTGAAGTTGATGATAGAGTTGAATTCAGTTGCATTTGCACCAAGCTCTACGGTGGAGATATAATCGTACCTGTTGTAGGTGAGTTCCTTGGTAGGATTCTTTGCATTGAGCACACCATACTCTGTGTCGGCGACAATCTCCAGGGTTTCGGGCAGGGTGTTGCCAGAACCGATGACAAGCAGGTTAAAGCCTTCGTTGCCGGTTAAATCAATCTTCTTGAGGGCAAACTTGTCGGCATTCTTGGCAATGGTGGAAATATCCAGGGAAGTGAACTTATTGTAGCCCAGATTGAGCTCTTCTAAAGCATACTGGGTGGTGCCAAAACTGAAACTGCTCAGGGAATTGTGAGAAGCATCAATCTTCTGAACCTTAGTCAGGGCAGAGGAGGAGAGGCTGGAAAGCTGGTTATTGCTTACATTCAGCTCCAGAATACCGGAGCACCCGGCCAGGGAAATACCAGTGAGTGCATTTCCGGACACATTTACATAGGTAGGGACGGTGCTGTAGTATACCAGGGAGAAGGTACCGCTGAGCTTATTGTTGGACAAATCTACATAATTGAGCTTGGCGCCGTATGAAGGACCGGTGACCTTAGTAATCTGGTTGTTGGCAGCCTCCAGGTGCAGGTTTTGTTTGAGAGCAGAGGTTCCAATGGAGAGCTCGGTGATCTTGTTGTTATTCAGGTTGACCCATTCCAGTGTAGGCCAGGCCAGAATGTCGAAGGAGGTGAGCTTGTTATTGTTCAAGATGAACTTCTTTACGGGGAACACCTCCAGGCCGGCCAAATCGCCGTCCATGAGGTCGCATTCCGAGAAGTCAAGCTCGGTAACGGCCTCGGCCTCGGCGGCACTGATGGCACCGTCACCGTCCTTATCGTACTTACCCAGGATGACCTTCTTTACAAAGGCGTCTTTGATGCCGGCCGCAAAGTCCTCAACTTCTTCTTCGCCGCCCTCGCCCTCAATTTCGGTTACCTTGACATAAGTTATAGCACCCGTATCGGGATCCATGTGATAGCTGCTCCAGTTCCAGGCACTTGTGCTGAGCCCCTTGGGGATAATCACCTCTTCCAGAACAGAAGAATAGAGGGAGCAGCTGGCCAGTTTGGTGGCGTTGCGGATATCGACCTTCTTGAGGACGGACGAACCGGAACCGGAAGTGGCGCCGATGGTGAGTTTGGTGAGCTTCTTACAATTGCTCAGGTCGATATTGACCATCTTGGTGGCAGCGGCCGAGAATTCGGTCAGCTCAGTGAGACTACTCAGATCCAGCTCGGTAAGGATGGCATTGTCAAGATTCAGAGAGGTGATCTTGGGCTCGGCGGGGAGAGTAAGGGTCTCAAGCGTTGCTGTACCTACGTTGGCGTTGGTCAGCTTGGTGTTCTTGCTCAGGTCCAGCGTGGTAATCTTGGTGCCGTAGCTGGAAACAGATACAAGTGCAGGAGCCTTGGTCACATCCAGAGCGGTGAGGCCGGTATTCCATACCATGAGGCTTTCCAGGGCGGGAGCCGATCCCAGTTCCAAGGTGGTGATAGCCGATGCACCGCCCAGTTGAACGGTCTTAAGGGCGTGGAGGTCGCTCAGATTCAAAGTGGTGAGGGCTGCGGTGCCGCTCTTGGAAACGGTGACACTCTCCAGTTTCTTGTTCTGACTCAAATCCAGCGTGGTGAGCTTTGCGCCGCTCATCTCGTACAGCGTGAAAGATTTGAGCTCGTAGAAAGATTCGATACCGGCCAGGGAAGAATACACCTGATAGTTCCAGGAACTGTCATATTGCAGTTTGAGAGAGGTGATCTTGCTGGCTTCTTCTGCGCTCAGGTGGCTGTCTTTGTTGGTGTCGTAGGTGGCAAGAATCCAAGCACCGAACTTCTCATCCTCAAATACAGGCTCGGTGTAAACGCCGCTCTCCTGCTTCACGGTGAAGCTCTGGATAACGGCACCGTTCAGGTCCTTGAGTTCAATCTTACCGCTGCGGGTTTCGGGAGTGTTGTTCTTCTCTACGGTGAGAACGAGTTTCTCGTTACGAACCTCACCGCCCTTGGTGATCACATAGGAAATCCAGCTCTTGGCCTTATCCTCGATAACCACGTTGTAGTCTACGTTGGTAACCACGGGAATCTGAACCTCGCCACCGTTTGCGGGAGAATCCTCAACCGGCGTTACGATGGACAGGCTACCGCCTTCGAAGATGAGGGAACGCATGTCGGCGCGGCCTTTGCCGTCTACGGCATAGACGAGGACTTTAGCCTTGGCAACAGCGCCAGCCGTCACTTTCAGGACACCGGATTCGGTATCGGCGGCCTCTACCTCGGCCCACCAGTCACCGCTGGCCACGGCGTCTACGCGGGATTCACCGCTGCCTACGCCCACCAGGGTGTAAGGGATTTCGGTGGTGGCGCCTTCTACTACCTCGTAGCTCTTGCTGTCGTCGATCTTGAGGGAGAATTCGACCAGCTTGTCGATGGAGAGCTTGGTGCCGTCGGTGAGGGTGAACACAACAGCGTTCTTGGTTTCCTTAACGCCGGAGAAGACTACATCGGGGAAGTAGCTATCATCGTAGGCGGGGCCCAGGACGGTCCAGATTTCGCCGTTGTCCACAGAGACTTCCCAGTTGCCCTCGTTGATGCGCAGCTGAGGGGTTACGCCGTCGGCACCGTCGGCACCGGCTGCACCGGCTGCACCGGTTTCGCCGCTGCCGCCGCCAGAGCCGGTATCGCCTTTGTCGCCCTTGTCACCCTTGTCGCCTTTATCACCTTTATCACCCTTATCACCCTTGTCGCCTTTGTCGCCCTTGTCACCTTTTTCGCCGGTGACAGGTACCAGGTGGTTGTTGGCGTCCTTGAGGAATTCGCCGTTGACGGTCCAATAAAGGACACCATCATATTCTTTTACGCCAATGACAGGGGTTTCGCCGTCGGTGCCGGCAGCTCCGGTTTCACCGGTATCACCTTTGTCACCCTTGTCGCCTTTATCACCTTTGTCGCCTTTATCACCTTTGTCGCCTTTTTCGCCGTGATAGATGGTAACCTTGCTGTTGTCGGTGAAGGTGATGGTGTAGCCAATTACTTCGTTGCCAGACTTTACGTCGGTGACTTCCTTTACATAGACATTGGATTTAAGGGCGTCAACTACCTTACCCAGGGCCTCAATGTTGGTGTTGATTTTAGAGACGGATTCTTTAAGGCCACTGACGTCCTCTTTGAGGGCGGCAATGTCCTTTTCCTGCTGATCCAACCGGTCCTTAAGGGTTTGGTTGGTCATCTCTTCGGGGGTACAGGCGGCCAGCACCAGGGCTGTGCCTGTCAGGAATGCCAATACTTTTTTCATGTGCGTTGTGTTTATTTGTTGTTTACATTGATTTCCTTGCCGGTGCTCACGGAGTAAATCTTCATACCGGCCGTCTGGGCGGGGGCCGACCAGAAGTTGTAGGCCGTGGTGTAACCCACTTCATAGGGACCCAGGTTGGGATCGTCCTTCGGGAGCGGAACGGGGATTAGGTAGTCGTAGTGCCAGGGGCCATAATTGCCTTCGGCATCCTCGGCCCAGCCCGAGAGGGTCCAGGGATAGTAGTTCATTACGTTGCCTTCATCGTCAGACCAGGGCTCTTTCTTGGTGGCACTGCCACTGCCGCAGCCATACCACCAGGGACGGTTGCGGAAGAACTTCTTGTCCTGCATGGCCGATCCGGGTACACTGGGGTCCATGTCCAGGGTCATGAGGTAGTACAGGCCGCCCTGTTCGCGGTAGTTCTCCTTGGGAGGCCAGCAGCCGAAGTACCAGTGGGCGGCTTGGGCGTTGGGCTCAACGCGCACAACCATTATACAGTCTCCTTCAAAGTCTACGGCAGGGAAGAGGGTGGGTTCGAGGGCGGTAAGGTCTTCGCCGCGGAACAGTTCGAACGAGTAAGTGTAATCGGCTTCGCTCTTGTTGAACGGCGGCTTGGGTACATAAACCTGCCACTCGTACATCTTGGTGGTATAGGATCCGGCGTAGCCGAAGATCAGGATGGTATAGTCCGTGTCGGGCGTTACGTGCTGGTACAGTTGCTTGGTGCCGCGCTCGGCCGTAGAGGTAATCTCGTCCTCGTAGTATTCTTCAATCCACTCGAACAGTTCCTTTTCCTTGAGCGAGCCGTCGGCATTGCGGAAGTAGATGTCGATATCGGCCGTTTCGGCAACGAACGGCAGCCAATACTCATCCTGGATTTCGGGGGTTACCGTATAATACAGGCCATTCCAGGCGTTTTTGTTTATGGTGACTTCGAAGTGGTTGTTGGAGCTGCCAGGCTCGGCGGTGGTAACGTCCAGGGTCTCTACTACGGTGGTGCGGATGCCCAGGTTGTCAATGCCGAAGACATAGATGCGGTAGTCGTGGCTGGGCATGAAGGTCCAGCCTTCGTCGCGGCGGCCCCAGATGGTGCGCACGCCGGCTTCCAGGCCGGGCAGGTTGGCCCAGCTGAGGTCGGGAACATCGTAGTAACCCTGGCTGATGCGCTGGGATTCCATGTTAATGATACGCTGGGCGGCCTGTGTGTCATTGTATCCGGTCATCTTGGATTTCTCCACAAAGGCTACATAGTAGCGGGTGCTCAGGTTGGAAGGGGTCACCTTCACCTGAATGTCCATATCCTCAATCTCCAGAACTTGGACTTGGAACGTGCAGTTGTCAATGATCTCGTAGTCGGAGGTTTTGAACTTGAAAGCCACCTGGGGTTCGGTTGTGGCTTCCAGGGCGTTGACGTCCATGCCCCAGGCAAATACGGTGTACTCGGTGCCGGGCATGAGCTCGGTTGCCTGGAAGCTGTCCTTGCCATGGCACAGGACTTCCTCGGCGTTATATCCGCGGCTTACCAGCGTCTTTGCATTGCTGATGGCCTTTTGCATGATGGCGGCCGGCGTGGTGCTCTGGAGCTGAATCTCGGAGGCCCAGTCCAGATACCAGTATTCGTTGTTGTTGGAAGGCGTGACCGAAATGGTGGCCGAGGTTTCTATGACATCGGTGGCCTGGCCCGTAAAGCTTAACTCGGACGAGGAAGAGATGCCGGTGTGAAACTCGTAGAAGCACATGGCCGTTTTGCGGGTGGCGGCATCGCTGTCTTCCATACCATATACTATAAACATGTAGTCGGAGTCGATATCCAGGCTCGAATAGGGCATCTCGGTCTGGTCTTCCTTGCTGTACATGCTGCCCAGCATGCCAAAAAGTTGGGACAGGGAATGGCCGTGCTTCTGGGCCAGGCTGTTGAGGTAATTCACGTCTGACTCGTACAGCTTGTTGCCGTAGTTGAAGTCTCCTACTTTATTGGTTTCGTCTTTTACGTAAGCCTCGAAGTCGGCCTTGCTCAGTACCTCGAAGAAATAACCGCCGTGATAACCGGTTTTGCGGGTAATGGTGAAGGTGGCGCCGAACGGTCCCAGTTTGCTGATGGCAATGTCGAACTCGGAATACTTCCACTGGTCCTGGGTGAGGTTTACAGTAACATCCTTTGCGCCCTCGTAGCTCAGTTTTACCTGAGCGCTGCGGGCGGCCGACAGGTTGTCGCTTACCGTGACGGGAACGCCTTGGGCGGTGGGGGCGCCCAGGGTAATCCAATCGGCGGCTTCTACCAGGGAAGCGGTGAGGTTCTTACCCTCTACCGGGTTGGCTACGGAAACCTCCAAAGTATAGGTTCCTGCCTGGGCCAGTACGTTAGCGTCCTGGGCGGTGATGGCAGGGGCTTCGGCGGTGGTCCCTTCCTTGTTTTCTTTTTGGTCTTTTTCGGGTGTTTCTTCTTTTTGGGCGCAAGAAACTGCGGCTACCAAAAGCGAGAGTGCGAAAGCAGAGAAACGATGAACTTTCATAATATAAAATAATAGTATATTGTGGCTAGCAAATATAAGTTTTTTTTGAAATAAAAACACTAACT
The DNA here is from genome assembly GCA_905234285.1 of uncultured Bacteroidales bacterium. GTDB lineage: Bacteria > Bacteroidota > Bacteroidia > Bacteroidales > UBA932 > Cryptobacteroides. The sequence goes on along the minus strand of CAJOHK010000023.1, from coordinate 7,236 downwards.
TTGCCTACCAAACAAAAAAAATTATCAAGATGCCCCGTACATTTTTTGCGTCTGTTTCAGCCTGTTTCATTTTGGCCGTTTTGTCGGCCTGTTCCGTACAAGAACCCGAAGTGCCGGTACAGGAGCCTCAGGCTATTCAAACACAGGAGGTTACGCCTGCCTATATCCCCGGTGTGGTAACCGTTCAATTCAGCGAAGAACTCACGCTCCAGATAGAAGAAGCGCTGGCTAATGGAACTTCCGTAGCCACCAAGGCTCCGCAGCTGGGGGGCATCCTGCAGGACCTGGGCATTCAGGAGCTGCGCCGCGTGTTCCCCTATGCCGGGAAATTTGAAGAGCGCACCCGCCGGGAGGGGCTACACCGCTACTATTATGTAAGGTTTCAGGAAGAGACGCCTGTAACCAAAGCCGTGGGCGACATAGCCCGCGTGCCCGGGGTAGAAAAGGTAACGCCGCAGCTGCCCGTAAAACTGCGCGGCTTCAACGATCCCCGCCTGGCCGACCAGTGGCATTACAGCAACGCCCGCTACAAAGGCGCCGATATCAATGTGGTGCCCGTATGGGAGCAGTTTACCGTGGGCAAGAACACGGTCATCGTGTCGGTGGTAGACGAGGGCGTAAACATGACCCACGAGGATTTGGCCGACAACCTCATCCCCTGCCTGGAAGACGGCAGCGGAAGCTATAACTTTAACAACGACACCCCCACGGTGGTCCCTACCCAGGGCCATGGCTCGCATGTGGCCGGCATCATATCGGCCGTGAACAACAACGGGAAAGGCGTGTGCGGCATTGGCGGCGGTGACGCCGAGAAGGGAATCGGTGGCGTGAAAGTGCTGTCTTGCCAGATCTTTGACCAGTGGGGCAATCCGCCGGACATTTACCAGGCCATCAAGCATGGCGCCGACTGTGGTGCAGTAATCCTGCAGTGCAGCTGGGGTTTCTCGCCCGACCTCAACGGAGATGGTTTTACCACCGAGGAAGAAATTGCCCTCTACCGCAGCTATACCATCGACGACCTGCCCGAGTACAAGGCGGCCATCGACTACTTTATCAAATATGCCGGCTGCGACAACAAGGGCAACCAGCTGCCCGATTCTCCCATGAAGGGCGGCCTGGCCATCTTTGCCGCCGGTAATGACAATTACGACTTTGACCCGCTGGTTTCCTACGAGCCCATCATCGCCGTGGGTTCCTTTGGCCTCACCGGCGCCAAATCGTCCTTCTCCAACTATGGCGAGTGGCTGGATATCGCCGCTCCCGGCGGGGACGGTAAGTTTGGTATCTACAGCACCGTGCTGGGCAACAGCTATGGCGGGTCCGATTGGCAGGGCACTTCCATGGCCTGTCCCCACGTTTCCGGCGTGGCGGCGCTGCTGGCCTCCTACTATGGCGGCCCCGGCTTCACGGCCGCAGAATGCCGCACGCGCCTGGAGCGCGGCGCCGTTTCCGGCTTCATCCAGGGTTCCCGCTACATCGGCCGCAAGCTGGATGCCTACGGTGCCTTTACTTTTGACCTCAATACCCCCATTCTGCCGCCTGTAGCGGCCTGGGAGGGAACGCCCGACCCCGACATCCATTATAATGAGGTTAAAGAATATGCCGTTACCCTTAGCGATCCAAACAATCAGTGGGTGCACCTGGTGGTACCCGGGAATGCCGTGGGCGTTTCCATCACCGAGGAAGGCAAGGTGGCCATAGACGGCAAGGCGCTGGGCCATGGCAAGCACACCATTACGGTGCAGGCCGAGAATGAGGACCACGCCAGGACAGACCTCAGCCTGGAGGTAAACGTGATGTATAACAAGCGCCCCATCTCGCTGGAAACCCTGCCGCAGGGCGTTGTCCTGGCCGGTCCCGGCTCGGAGTTGAGCCTGGATTTGAGCGAATGCTTCCAGGATCCCGACGGCGACGCCCTCCAGTTCTCGGCCAGCCTTACCCAGCCCGAACTGGCCGATGTTACCTATTCCGAGGCCGGGTCGGTGACCCTCAAGGCCAATCAGTCGGGCGTGGCGCAGCTGAAGGTATCGGCCACCGACGGTACGCTTGATCTCACCGCCAGCCTCAACGTGGTGGTGCAGCATCCTTCCATGCCGGTGTTCCTGTATCCTTCATCGGCCGTAGAGTCCATCAGCGTGGCCATCGACGCCAAAGAAACGGTGCAGGTGAACCTGGCCGTGTATGCCCCTACCGGCGCCAAGGTGAAAGAAGCGAAGGCCGAGGGCAGCGAGGTTAGCCCCGTTAAGCTGTCCCTGGACGGCCTGGCCCCCGGCATCTATACTTTAAAGGTGAATTATTCGGGAGCCACCCACACCCTCAGATTCAACAAACGATAGTCAGATAGTATGAAAAGAATTCTTGCCCTTGTAGCCGCCCTGACCATTGCAGCAACCGCCTGGGCCGATGAAGGCATGTGGCTGCTTCCCCTCATTAAACAGCTTAACGGCAAAGACCTCAAGGCCGCCGGCTGCAAACTGAGCCCCGAGGATATTTATTCCATCAACAAGAGCTCCCTCAAAGATGCCATCGTCCAGTTCGGCGGCGGCTGCACGGGAGAAATCATCTCGCAGCAGGGCCTGCTGGTCACTAACCACCACTGTGGCTACAGCAGCATCCAGGGCCTGTCCACCGACGAGCACAACTACCTCATGAACGGCTATTGGGCCAAGACCCTCTCCGAGGAAATCCCCGTTCCCGGCCTCTCCGTCAAATTCATGGTTTCCATGGAGGATGTGACGGCCGCCGTAGAGAATGCCGAGGATCCCGCCAAAACCCGTGAAGAGATTGCCGCCGCTGCCCAGGAGCTGCACCCCGAGTGCAAGGCCAGCGTGGTGTCCTTCTACAATAACAACGTCCATTACCTCATTGTTTACCGCATCTACACGGACGTCCGTTTTGTGGGCGCCCCGCCGGCATCCATGGGTAAGTTCGGCGGAGAAACCGACAACTGGATGTGGCCCCGTCACACCTGCGACTTCTCCATGTTCCGCGTCTACGCCGGCCCCGACAACATGCCCGCCGACTACAGCGAGAACAATGTCCCTTACACCCCGGCCCGCAGCCTCAAGATTTCCCTGAAGGGCGTAAAGGAGAATGACTTTGCCATGGTGATGGGGTATCCCGGCCGCACCCAGCGTTACCAGACCGAGGCCCAGCTCAACTCCATGATGGCCCAGCATCGCATCTCCATCGACGCCCGCACCATCCGTCAGGACATCATGTGGGAGGCCATGTGCGCCGACCCTTCGGTCCAGCTCAAGTATGCCGACAAGTATGCTTCTTCGGCCAACGGCTGGAAGAAGTGGCAGGGCGAGGAACTGGCTTTTGACCACCTGAACATCATCGGCCGCGAGCAGGAGAAGGAAAAGGCCCTCAAGGCCTGGATCGAGGCCGATCCCGACCGTCTGGAGAAATATGGTGACCCCGTGTCTGTGATTGCCGCCAACGTGGCTGAGAAGGAAGCGCACAACCAGGCTTTGTACAAGCTTGTGGAGGCGCCCTATCAGATTGAACTGCTGGATTTTGCCGGCGGTCTGGCCAATAGCCTGGCCCGTGACCTGCAGAATCCCGATGCCGATACGGCCGTAGCCATTGCCGCCGCCAAGGAGTCAATCCTGCCCATGTACCGCGACTATGTTCCGGAACTGGACAAAAAGATTGCCGTAGCCCTGCTGGAACACTATCGCAATATTGCCGAGCCCGAGGATTACCTTAATTTGGGCGCCGACTTTGCCCAGCTGGACATTCCCGCCTATGTGGATGCCCTGTTTGCCAACAGCCAGTTTGTGAGCCCCGAAAAGCTGGCCACCGTGGAGACCATGGACCAGATTCATAACGATCCCGCCTATTCCCTCCTTGTAACTACCATGGAGGTGCTGTACAAGCATTACATGGCCATGTATGGCGATGAGTCGGAGGAATTTGACCTGGCCCGCAAGCACTTTGCCGCCGCCCTCATGGAGTGGCAAAAAGGCAAGGCTATGTACCCGGACGCCAACTCCACCATGCGCCTCACCTACGGCAACGTGCTGCCCTACAGCCCCAAGGACGCCCTCAAGTACAACTACTTCACCACCGGCGCCGGCCTGCTGGAGAAGGAAGATCCCTCCAATCCGGAGTTCATCCTTCCCGCCGGCGTCAAGGAGCTCCTTCTTAATGGTGACTATGGCCGCTGGGCCGACAAAGACGGCACCCTGCACACCTGCTTCCTCACCAACAACGATATCACCGGCGGTAACTCCGGCTCCCCGGTGCTGGACGCCAAGGGTAACCTCATCGGCCTGGCCTTTGACGGCAACTGGGAGAGCATGAGCTCCGACGTGATGTTTGAGCCCGCCCTCCAGCGCTGCATCTGCGTAGATATCCGCTACGTCCTCTGGATCGTAGAAAAGTTCGGCGGCGCCACCAACATCATCGATGAACTGACATACGTGAAGTAGCGTTTCCTTGTGGCGTAATCACATAAGTGTCGAATAATGAGCTATTTATGAAAATTCAGTCCGGCAAATAGCCGGACTGAATTTCTGTAAAGCACACAGTGTCAATTAGTTAAGTGAACGCCCATTTCCCGTTCCCTTTCCCCAAAGCCCCTTCCCCTTGCCTAACGTCCCACTGTTTGGACCGTTGGGCGGGTTTTTAGGCGTTTTTCTGGCCTAACGTCCCACCAGCTGGACCGTTGGGCATGCCTGGCTGGCGGTGCGGACACCAAATGGCCGTTTTGGTGTCTCGGCGGGCTTTTTAATGGCGTACGGACACGGATTGGGCGTTATGGTGTCCGGGCCGCTAACTACCAGCGACCTTCCCGGGAATTAGACGTTTTCGGCCAGGTGGCGGGCCAGGGCCAGGAAGGCCTGGGAGTCGGGGCGGTCCACCAGGGCCACGGGCGTGCCGTCGTCGGCGCCTTCGCGGATGCCCTGGACCAGGGGAATCTGGCCCAGCAGCGGGATGTCCAGATCGGCTGCCATTTTGGTGCCGCCGTCCTTGCCGAAGAGGTAGTATTTTTCCTCCGGATGGGCCTCTGGCGTGAACCAGGCCATGTTTTCTACCAGGCCGTAGATGGGCTTGTTCACCTGCGGATTGCGGAACATGTTTACCCCGCGAAGAACATCGGACAGGGCCACCGCCTGGGGTGTAGTGACAATGACTGCGCCGGAAAGCGGCACGTCGCCGATGAGGGAAATGTGGATGTCGCCGGTGCCCGGAGGCATGTCGATGAGCAGGAAATCCAGCGGCCCCCAAAGGGTTTGCAGGATGATTTGCTTGAGGGCGGTGGAGGCCATGGGACCGCGCCAGATGAGCGCCTGGCCGGCCTGGGATACATGTCCCACAGAGAGCCACTTTACGCCGTACTTCTCTACGGGAACAAACAGATTGTCGTTCTCGTCCTCCCCGAACATCTCAATCTGGACGCCTTCGGTGCCGGTCATGGTGGGGATGGAGGGGCCGTACACATCGGCATCGGCCACGCCCACGCGGTAACCCAGGCGGGCCAGGGCCACGGCCAGGTTCACTGTGACGGTGCTTTTACCCACGCCGCCCTTGCCGGAGGCCACGCCCACGATGTTGCGAACCTCCCGCAGCTGGTCCAGGTTGAACTGGATGCCCTTGGGAGCCGGCTTGGCGGGGTCTTTGACCACGGAATCCACCTCAATCTGAGTCCCGCCGGGCGCATGGCGGTACAGGCAGGCCTGGACGGCGCCTATCAGATAGTTCTTAAGAGGGTCCGGGCGTTTGGGAAAAGCCAGCGTCACATGGATGCGGCCATCGGCCTCTTCTATGTTCTCGACCATTCCCAGCGCTACAATGCTCTGGTCTCCTTTGGCGGGATGCTGCACCTCCTGCAGCCACTCCAGAATCGTGTTCATTCCAGTCTTTATTTAAAGAGTGGCAAAGATACAAAGTTTTTTTCGTAAATTTGCAGGACTATGGACCTGCAGGCATTAAAGAATAAATACGATATCATTGGCAACGATCCTGCCCTGAACGAGGCACTGGAGACGGCGGTAAAATTTGCCCCCACCGGCCTCAGCGTGCTCATCCAGGGAGAGAGCGGCGTGGGTAAGGAGAGTTTTGCCCGCATCATTCACCAGTTCAGCGCCCGCAAGCAAAACAGTTTCTTTGTGGTAAACTGCGGCGCCCTGCCCAAGGAGCTGGTGAACTCGGAACTCTTCGGCCACGTAAAAGGCTCGTTCACCGGCGCCACCGACAACCGCAAAGGTTACTTCGAGGAGGCCGACGGCGGCACCCTTTTCCTGGACGAGATTGCCGAGCTTCCCCTGGAATCCCAGGCCCTGCTGCTGCGCGTGCTGCAAAGCGGCGAGTACCGCAAAGTGGGATCCAACAAGGTGGAGCACACCGATGTCCGCATTGTGGCCGCCACCAACGTGCATCTGTACGAGGCCGTAAAGCGGGGGAAATTCCGCGAGGATCTGTACTTCCGTCTGTCGGCCGCCCAGTTGCGCATTCCACCTTTGAGGGAACGCCGAGGGGATATTTATTTGCTCTTCCGCAAGTTTACGTCCGATTTCTCCGAGGTAAACGGCATGTGCAAGATCTCCCTAAAGCCGGAGGCTATCCGCCTGCTGGAGCAGTATCGCTGGCCGGGTAATATCCGTCAGCTGCAGGGCTTCACGCAAAGCCTTACCGCACAGCTGTCGGTGAAGGTGACCCCCACGCTGCAGCGCATCGAGCTGTCGGCCCAGGACTTGCAGCCTTTCCTGCCGCGGGAAGAGGGGGACCCCATCCCCATGCTCTACGAGGGCCCATCCCAGGCTGGCCCCGCCTTCAATGCCGATGAACGCCAGGCCATTTTCAAGGCCATCTTCGACCTCAAGCAGGAAGTGGATGCTCTCAAGGCGCGCATCGACCGCCGCGAACTGCCGGCCCCGCCGCAGGTGACGCAGCCGGTGGAGGAAGCCGAATGGCAGGGGGAGGAAGCGTTCACTCAGCATCGGCCCATCGTGCATGTGGCGGCGCAGGAGGAAGAATCGGAGGAGCACAGCCTGAGCGTGCGCAAGACCGAGGAAGAACTCATTCGCCAGGCGCTGGAGAAGTACCACGGCAACCGCAAAAAGGCCGCCGAGGAACTGGGCATGAGCGAGCGCACCCTGTACCGAAAACTGCCGCCCGAATACAAAAAGAAATGAAACACCCATGAACTTTTCAAGTTCGTCCACGAGAATGTAAATAAGAAGTGTTACCTTTGGTATCGAACCAAAGCTAACACTTACGATGGAC
>CAJOHK010000022.1 GCA_905234285.1 uncultured Bacteroidales bacterium | reverse complement strand
GCAGGACATCTCTGCCCTGCTCACAAGGTGCTGTTCATGTTTCTCGTTGTTTAATTTACAAGGTACACGCCGCTTCCCGGCCTCTCACGCTGCCTACCGTGACAGCCTGATTAGAATATCACGCTTTTCTCCGAAAGTCAAGAACTTTTTTCTTGTTTCGAGAAAAATTTTTGACAGGCCAATACTGTTCATGATATGATAAGAGCCACACGAAACAATCGGCCGGGAGGTCCCTATGAACGCACCCCTTTTTGACGCCCTTTCCGCTCTGGCCCGGCGGGACCCGGTCCGGCTCCACATGCCGGGGCACAAGGGCCGGATGACGGGCCCCTTTTCCCAGGTTTCCGCCCTGGATTTTACCGAGCTCCCCCCTACGGGGAATCTCTATGAGGGCCTTGGGCCCGTCCGGGAAGCGGAAGCCCTGTTTGCCTCCCTCGGCGGCGCAAGGGACGCGCTGCTGTTCTCCTGCGGCGCCACCCAGGGCATTCAGACCATGCTCCTGGCGGGGGTGGGGGCCGGAGGCACCCTGATCCTCAGTCGGGGCTGCCATCAGAGCGTCTATCACGCCATGGCCCTGCTGGACATCCGCCCCGTCTTTCTCCTCCCGCCGGAGGATCCGGATACCGGACTGACCGCCCCCGTCACCCCGGAGCTGCTGGCCCGGGCGCTGGAGGACCATCCGGAGGCCGCCGCCGCTCTGGTGACCTCCCCCGACTATTACGGCGTGCGCACGGACCTTGCGCCCCTGGCCGCTCTCTGTCATGACCGCGGGGCGTTTTTGCTGGTGGACCAGGCCCACGGCGCCCACTTCCCCTTTGTGGGGCTTCCCACCGCCGCGCAGGAGGGGGCCGACCTTTGCGTGGTCTCCGCCCACAAGACCCTGCCCGCGCTGGGCTCCTCCTCTGTATTATATGTGGGAACGGATGCGCCCTGGGACGCGCTGACGCTGAAATCCCTGTCGGCCCTCTTTGCCACCACCTCCCCAAGCTGGCCCATCCTGGCCTCCATCGACCACGCCAGGGCCTCCTTGCTTTCGGAGAACACCTATCCCGCCGCCGCCGCTTTGGTCTCCGAGCTGCGGCGCAGGATCCCGGAGGAGACGCCCTTTCTTCCCCTGACGGAGACACCGGAGGCCGCCCTGGACCCCTGCCGGCTCACCGTGGACACCGGCTCCGCCGGGCTCTCCGGACTGGAGGCGGACCGTCTGCTCCGGGCGCGGGATATCTTCGTGGAGATGGCGGACGACCGGTATCTGGTGGCCATCGTCACCTGCCGGGACCGAAAAGAGGATCTGGAGCGGTTCCTTACCGCGCTGAAGCAGCTTCCCGCCGGGGCCCGGGCCGTGCCCGCCCCTCTGCCGTCGCTGCCCGTGCCTCCGGTCCGGCGCTCCCTGCGTCAGGCCCTGCTGGGGCCCCGGGAGCAGACGGTCCTGGCCCATGCCGCGGGAAGGATCTCCGCCCAGACCATCGCCCCCTATCCGCCGGGGATCCCCGTGATCCTCCCCGGGGAGGAAATTACAGAAAAACATATAGCCTATTTGCAAAAAAAGAGTTATAATATCCTGGGGAACGTGTATGTCGTCCCACAAGACAAGGAGGCATCGCCATGAAACTTCTGTTTGCCATCGTAGACCGGGAGGACGCCAACACCGTGGTCCGCAATCTCAGCCACCGGGGCTTCTCCTCCACCAAGCTGGCCACCACCGGCGGCTTTCTGCTCTCCAACAACATCACCCTGCTGGTGGGCGTGGAGGATCGGATGGTCCAGACCGTCATCGATATCATCAAGGAGTATTCCCACTCCCGGAAGCAGGTGATCCCCACCAACGACTTGAGCTTTGACTTTGAGACCAATATGCCCCTGGAGGTCTCCGTGGGGGGCGCCACCATCTTCGTTGTGGACGTGGACCGGTTCGAGAAGGTCTGATGCGCCTCCAGGGTCTTCTTGGCAACGACGGGCTCAAAGCCCGGCTGGCAGCCGGGCTGAATTTTCATAATTTACTAATAATCAATCACTTACGTTTCACACCACTACCGCCAGCACCAATCCGAGCACGAATTCTGCCATTCCGGTGCGCGGAAGGGGTGAAAATGCCAGGCCGAGCACGGATTGGGACCTTCCGGTGCGCAGAAGGGGTGAAAATGCCAGGCCGAGCACGGATTGGGACCTTCCGGTGCGCGGAACGCGGTGCTATAGATTGATCACCAGCTCTACGGGGCAGTGATCGGAGCCGTAGATGTCGTTGAGGATGTCGGTGGAAACGATGGCGTCACGAAGGGTCTCAGAAACTACAAAGTAGTCGATGCGCCAACCGGCATTACGGGCGCGGGCGTTCATTCGGTAGCTCCACCAGGAATATTTGACGTCGGTGGGGTGCTGGAAACGCCAGGTGTCAACAAACCCGGCCGCCAACAGCTCGGAGAACTTGCCCCGCTCCTGGTCGGTAAAACCGGCATTCATGCGGTTGGTGGAGGGATTCTTGAGGTCGATCTCCTCATGGGCCACATTGAGGTCACCGCAGTACACTACCGGTTTGGGCAGGGAGCACAGATAGGCGCGCATGGCATCTTCCCACTCCATGCGGTAATCCAGGCGTCTTAATCCATCCTGCGAATTGGGCACATAGCAGCACACCAGAAAGAACTGGTCATATTCCAGGGTAATGACCCGGCCTTCCTGATCATGCTCCGGAATGCCCATCCCATAGCGCACAGAAAGAGGCAAATGCCGGGTATAAACGGCCGTGCCGGAATAACCCTTTTTCTCGGCATAGTTCCAATAGGAATAATACCCCGGGAACTCCATGTCCAGCTGCCCAGCCTGCATTTTGGTCTCCTGCAGGCACACAAAGTCGGCGTCCAGGCCTACGAAAACATCTGCAAAGCCCTTTCCGGCCACAGCCCGAAGGCCGTTCACATTCCAACTAATGAATTTCATTATCATTTTTCGTCGCAGAAGGCATAGCCTCTCAAACCCTGCGTCGCTTCGCTCCTTGTCCCTCCCACCCTCTAATGCGGCCGAGGGTGGCCACAGGTTTGAGAGGCTATGTCTTCTTCCACTTATTCTAATGTCCAGGTTGCGCCGTCCTTAGTGTCTTTAACGGTGATGCCGTAGGAGGCCAGAAGGTCACGGATACGGTCGCTCTCGGCCCAGTTTTTCTCGGCGCGGGCCTTCTTGCGGTCCTCGAGCACCAGCTCCATCACGCCTTCCAGGGCCTTTTCGGCCTTAGCAGAACCGCCGGTAACTTCCTCGTCCTGAAGACCTAGGACACCGCCCACAATCTGGTCAAAAAGCATAGCCAAAGACGATTTGTCGGCGTCGGAGAGATGGCCGCCATTGATGAGCTTGACGGCCTCGAACAGATGCGCAATGGCCACCGGCGTATTCATGTCGTCGCAGAGGGCTTCCTCCACGGCTTCCCAGATGGCCTGGACAGATGCGCTAGCGGAGGGAGATGCCGTTTCTGTAGCATTTGCCCGTACAGGGTCGCGAAGCGGCGCGGAAGAAAGTGCATTCTCCGCAGCGGGAAGCATCTTCCATGCCTGCATGAGTCGTTTGTAGCCTTTTTCGGCGGCCTGCAGGGCTTCGTTGGAGAAATCAAGCGTGCTGCGATAGTGGGCCTGCAGGATGAAGAAGCGGATGGTCATGGGGCTGTAGGCCTGCTCCAGCTTGGGATGGTCTCCGGAGAACAGCTGAGGCAGGGTAATGAAGTTGCCGAGGCTCTTGCCCATCTTCTGACCATTGATGGTAATCATGTTGTTGTGCACCCAGTAGTGCACGCCCCGCGTGCCCCGGGAAGCCACATTCTGGGCAATCTCACACTCATGGTGCGGGAACATGAGGTCCATGCCGCCGCCGTGGATGTCGAACTCCTCGCCCAGGTATTTCTCTCCCATTACCGAGCACTCCAGGTGCCAGCCGGGGAAACCCTCGCCCCAGGGGCTGGGCCAGCGCATGATGTGCTCCGGCTCGGCCTTCTTCCATATGGCAAAGTCGTAGGGGGCCTTTTTGTCGCTCTGACCGTCCAGAGAGCGGGTTCCCTCCAGAGTGGCGTCCAGCGTTCGGCCGCTCAGGATGCCGTAATGATGGTCCTTGTTGTACTTCTCTACGTCAAAGTACACGGAGCCATTGCTCTCGTAAGCATAACCGGCCGCCAGGATCTTTTTGACCGTCTCTATCTGCTCGATGATATGGCCGCTGGCACGCGGCTCGATGGAAGGAGACTGGCAGCCCAGCAGGCGCATGGCCTCGTGGTAGCGCTCGGTGTAATACTGCACCACCTCCATGGGTTCCAGTTCCTCCAGGCGGGCCTTCTTGGCTATCTTGTCCTCCCCTTCATCGGCATCGTGCTCCAAGTGACCTACATCGGTGATGTTGCGGACATAGCGTACCTTGTAACCCAGGTACTTGAGGAGGCGGAACAGCACATCGTAGGTTACGCCAGGACGGGCATGGCCCAGATGGGCGTCCCCGTACACGGTGGGACCGCAGACATACATGCCCACACGTCCCTCATGGATGGGCTTGAACAGCTCTTTGCTGTGCGAAAGGGTGTTGGTAAGATAGAGTGGTCTCATAAATTACTTGCGTAAGGAACGTTTTTTTGCCGATTTGAAATAGCCGGAGTCATCGTCAGCCTCGTAGCGGCCCAGGTACTCGGCCACCCAGGCAGTCTTTTGGGTGAGCGTACCGGTAATGACGGGCGTAAAGTCGCGCTTGCCGATATTACGCCTGGCGGCACGTTTGGCTGCAGCCTGACGCTTGGCAAAGCTGTCGTAGTCATCGTCCATCTCGTACTCATGGCCGTCGATAGTGACGGTGGTGAGGTTGTATTCGCCGGTAAGGTTACCGTCGGCGCTCAAACCCACAATCAGGACATCGTACTCTCCGAGCTCCAACTCCTCGTAGTCGTAGGAGTTGTATTCGGCGTCATACATGCAGTCGGTGCGTTCTATAGGGCCCAAGATTTCTTCCCATTCCTTGGCCGACTCATAGTCTTCGTTACACATCTGAGCCAGCTCCTTCATGGCATCCTGCAGGTTGTCATTGGTAATGCTGCCCTTGTCGAACAGGTCAAAGTAGAAATAGGCATCGCCGGTGCCATTGATGGCCACTACGTCATACAGGCCGGATTCGTCGTCGTCGCCACCCTCGCTGCCGCCTTCCAATTCAGCAAAGGTAAGGGTGCTGACGCCATAGCGGCCCGTGGCCGATCCATCGGCATTGAACTCAATAATATACACCTTGAAAGTGCCTGCGCCGGGATAAGCCACATAGAAATCCCCGTCATTGAGCGAGAAAACTATATCGGAAAGGGCATCGCCCTCGGCCATCCACTTCTGGTTGTCGTCGCCCCACGCTTTGGCAAGGTCGGCCAGAGTGCCGTACTCGGCAAGCTCGGCATCGGTCAAAGCTTCCATCCAGAAGTATTTGATCCCGGAAAGGGAAACGGTCAAATCCTGATAACTCTTGCCGTCGCCTTCGTAGACATAAGGGTCTCCGGAAATGGCTACGGACCAGTTGTTCACAAGGGTCATGTCACCCGTTTGAGGCTGGTCACCGCCGCCGCTATAGCTACCGGATACGGCAATATGGACGGTATTGTTGAGGTTGGACACCGTGGCACCCACGGCGCCGAAGAGGGAAAGGACGGCCTCAAATTTACCTTCACCGGCCTGGAAGGTCTTGCTCAGCTTAACAGCATGCTCCACGCTTTTCTCACCGGCCGGAATGGTAACCGTCTGATGGAACTCCAAGTCACTGGCCGACAGAGCCGTATAACCTTCGCTCGGCGTATTCAATACGGTAATATTCACCGTCACATCCTTGGAAGAAGTATCGTAAAGGAATACTTTCACGTTGGCAGCGCCATTCTTGAAATTAGGGTCGGCCGAAATACTAACCACAATGTTCTTGTCGTCCCCTTTCTTGCAGGAAAATGCAGCAGCAAGGGCCAGGACGGCCATCATGCAAAAGGCAAAAAATCTTTTCATAACACTACTTTCAAAAAACTTCGCAAGTTAGCACTTTTTTGCCGAATGCCCAAACCGTGCGGTCTAGCGAAAGACTTCGATGAGCCGGTCGGGGTAGTTGGAGATGATAGCCTCTACCCCGCAATCGGCCATCCGGCGCATCTCGTCGGGGTCATCCACGGTCCAGGGAACCACGCGGACACCCAGGGCATGGCAGTAGGCCACATTCTCCCGGGTAACCACCTCATGATTGGGACTCCACCAGGTGGGCAGGAAGGAGATTTGGGAAAGGATGGTGGCAATCTCGGTCTCGTCCTCGGTCAAATATGACAACTGAACCTCGGGCCACTTCTCGTGAACATACTCCAGAGCACGCACATCAAAGGTTTGCACTACCAGCCGGTCGCCCAAATTCTTGGACAGCAGCAGTTCCATACACTTGTCACAGAATTCCTTATAATCGGGCCAAAGTTTGCCCTCGCCCTTGCCGGTGCGGGACTTGATCTCAATGTTGTAACGTACCGGGGACATACCGTGCTCCTTCACGTAGTTCTCGGCAAAGTCAATGAGGTCGGTAGCCAGCGGCTTGTGCTCAGAGACCTTCTTCTGATCCGGCCAGCGGTCTACAAAGCGAAGGCCCACGTCGTACCTCACAATGCTGTCGTACGGCATGGTGTAGAGGTACTCCTTGGGATCCTCCTTCTGGATCAGCGTACTGTCGGGGCGCATGGAGTAACGCGGGTGGAAGTAGTTGTCATGCGAAACCACCACCTTACCTTCGGCCGATAGCTGCAGGTCGAACTCCAGGGTATTCACGCCCAGTTCCAGCGCATGGCGCATGGAGGAGATGGTGTTCTCGGGCATGAGGCCCGCACCGCCGCGATGGGCCTGCAGGTCGATGTAGCTGCCACGCAAATCAAAGGTATGGCTCCAGCTGCGGCCATCGGGCGCATTCACCGTCATGGTAACAAAGGAAGCATATTGGGAAGGCGTAGCCACATAATAATGCGGCTGCGGAGTGGGCTTTTTATAGCCGGGGACCTTGTTGGGATCGCCGCCGCATGCCGCCAGGATTTCCCGGATATAGCTGGGGGAATAGTCGGTAGCCAGTTCCAGAGCGCCCATTTCCACGCCGTCCTGGCTCCAGGTGCAGGTCCAGCCTTCGGTGGCACCCCAGGCATTGGCCAGCACGCTGTTGCGGTGACGCGGTGCCTGGTCCATGCCGATGAACTGGACCTGGAAATCGTCGGGATAATCCAGGTTGTGCCAGCTCCAGCTGCGTTCGCCGGCCGTGGAGGTAATGATCTCGTAGCCGCGGGGCGTGCCGTCCCGGCACCAGTCGGTGGCCCACCAGGCCCCGCCGATGGCAGCGGCGTTGTTGTCCATCACATGGTCGTTCACCCGCACCTTGTTCATGATGTGCGTGTGGCCGGAAAGAATGTCCACCGGGTAGCCTTCCAGCAGGGAAATCATCTCCCCGGCGCCCTCGATATCCTTATGCTTGATCTCGAAGATAAAGCGCAGCGGGCTGTGCTGGGCCAGGAAGATGTGCGTCCCCATGGGCACGTACTTGAGCAGGCCCTTTACAAAGTCCAGGGTTTCCTGGGGGTAACCCTCCGTGTATTTGTTGGAGGAGGCCTCGGGGTCTTCCTTTTCGCTGGCCTTGAAGATAAGGCTGTTCACGCCAATTACAAGGTCGGAGCCCAGCCAGAAGGCAAAGTTGTAGGGGCCGAACGCCTTCTCGAAGTTCTCCCCTGCCGCAATGCCGCTGCGGTTCTGAATGAAGTCGTGATTGCCGATAACCGCATAGAAGGGAATCTTGGTGGTAGCGATAGCCTCTTTGTACGGCTCAAACACCCAGTGCTTGTTCCAGGCCACGTCGCCCAGGGCGATGCCCGCTGTAGCATGCTGGGCGCTGTACTTGCGGGCCATACCCCTGAGGTCTCCCAGCGGACGGCCGCAGAAGCGCTTGAAATGCTTCTTGGACTGCATCTGAGGGTCCGACACCGAGAACAGGGTGTAATCTGGGCCTTCTCCAAAGGGCTGCAGTTCAAAGTCAAACGCCTTCTCCCCTACCGGAATATAAAACTGAGGCGCTCCGGACGAGAAGTCGGCCACATAACCCGACGGTGTAATTACATACACAAAACGGGCGTCCTTGTGGGTATTAAGAGTAAAACTGCCGTCGGCGGCCGTCTGGGTAAAGCGATAGCCGTCGGTGACAACTACACCAGCCAGGGGTTCCCCGGCACCTTTAACAGTACCCTTCACGCGCTTGGCCTGCATGGGAAGGGCCATCAGGGCCATCAGGAATAAAACCAGAACTTTTTTCATATCTTTTCAAATAAAGCCATAGCAAATTTAACCATTTTACGCCTTTAATCCAACCCATCCCGCCGCTGGTGAACAAAAACACCCCCTTTTTTTGCACGAGAACCCGGCTTTGCCCTTCTGGTGAACAAAAACACCCCCTTTTTGTGCACGAGAACCCGGCTTTGCCCTTCTGGTGAACAAAAACACCCCCCTTTTGTGCACGAGAACCCGGCTCTGCCCTTCTGGTGAACAAAAACACCCCCTTTTTGTGCACGAGAGGAATTGAAAAGGCGGCACCCGAAAGCGCCGCCTCAAAACTAATACAGACACCGACTATTCATCGGCAAGAACCTCAAAGATGGGACTGGTACCTTCGGCACCGGCTATCCGGCAAGTCCCGCCGTTAGGAGCTGCCAGGGCGCCATTCCCATTGAACTGCCAGTTGGCCATACAAGTATAGCGGAACTGCATCTTGGAGCAGTCGGCAGCCAGCTCCCAGGTATGATCCACCTCTGAGTTAGTGGACTCCTTGGTGGGTTCAAAGTTATATTGGAAGGTCTGGGCTGCTTCACCTTCACCTACCGTAGTTTCCTTAAGCTCACTAACCGGTTGCCAGGCAGCGCCATCCCAGTATTCCAGTTTCCAGTACTTGTGACCGGTAGCCGAAATGCGGGTAAAGAACTTGATGTGCACTTTGGTTCCCGCTTTGTAGGTATAGCCGTCAGAAGCCTCAAAGAGCCAATAGTCCCCGGGCCAGGCGCCGTTTACATAGGGATGTCCGGTACCGCCCACCAGGCGGGCAGCCTTTCCATCGGTATCAATGGCCGTCTTATCCACCTGCACATAGGTAATCTTACCGCCCTTGGTCACATTGGAATTCACATACAGACCACCGTCACCAGCCGCCTTGTCATTGACGGCGGTGGTACCGCCGAAAGTAGCCGCATATCCTGTATCAGGGTCATTCATGGCGTCGGCCGTAAAGAGCCATTCGGCATGGAGTGGTTCGTGCGGCTGCTCGATGGTAATGACGGGACCGTCCGTTTCGGTGCCAGACCAGCGGTGAGTGCCGCCGTTCGGGGCTTTCAGAGCGCCCTTGCCATTAGCCTGCCAGTTGGCAACGCAGGTAAAGCGGATCTGAATCTTTCCCTTACCAGGTACGCCATCGGCCAGTTTGAAGCTTTCGTCTATCTGGACATCGGCAGTAGGAGCAATGTGCGTGTACTGGGCACTGTTACCAGTCTCCGTTTCCGTCTGCAGCGCCTTTACGGGCGTCCAGGTTGTTCCATCCACCGACCAATCCATTCTCCAATACTTTTGACCGGTTCCAGACACACGATGCAAGGCCTTGAAGTTCACCACAGAACCTGCGGCAATTTCCATTACAGGAATGGTAAACAGCCAGTAGTCACCAGGCCATCCGCCAGTAATGTACGGCTGACCGGTTCCGCCAATCACATGACTCTTCTTGCCATCCACATCCAGGGCAATATTCTCGGCCAAGTCTACCCAGGAGAGGGTACCCTTACCAGCCACGTTGGCATCAAAGGCGTTGTTCTTCTCGAAGGCATCCTTGTAAGCCGACATCAGATCGGCCGAGAAGCCCCACTGAATGAGGTTGTTCTCCATGACCGGTTCTTCATACTCCTGCGTAAAGGTAGCCACGGCCTCTACGTTCTTCTCTGTATTAAAGAAGCGCACTGTGGCGGTTCTAACGGCGCCGCCTGCCTGATCGTTGGCTTCGCGGGTTACCACAAAGTCGGTCCAGTCTACCAGACCCTTGGTCACAACCTTCTCTACAGTGAGCCATTCGGCCGAAGATTCGAATTCGAATTCCACATTGGACTGCACCTTGAGGTTGGTGGTACCTTCAGTGGCCTTCAGATTAAAGCTGTTACCGTTGGAAATGCTGATAAACGGATCCAGCTGCTGGCCGGCAGCGCTCTGGACCACGCCGATGGTATAGCGGGTAACGCCTGCCAGAATGGTGACCGTAGCTTCGCGGGGGTCGGACAGGGTGCTGGGCTCGCAGGTGATTTCCACCTCGGTAGCTTCGTCGGCCACGCCGGTGGCACCCTTGGTTACGGTAACCCAGGAAGCGTCGGTGCTCACAGTGAAGTCGTCGTCGGCCAGGACATTGAATTTCACGGGAGCCTTGGGCGTGCCGTCAAAAAGGATGTAATCCTTGTCCAGACCGGTGACCTGGATGTCGGCGTACTTGATTTCTCCGCCCGAGGCCACGCAGGAAATGCTGGCGTCGCAGCCACCGGCGCCGCTGTTGTCCAGACGGACCGATGCGGTGGTAGGCTTGGCCATGCGCAAGCCGCTGCTGGCAATCACGTTGGACGCCGCCACAAAGCGGAAGGCCACCTCGGGCACGGTGTTCTCATAGCGCACCACGGCCGAGATAACTTTGTTGAATTCGTCGCCCGAGCCGCCGGGAGCCAGGTCATGGGTGTAGGTGATGGTCTCGGCCGGCCAAACTTCGTCGGCCGGAAGATCAAGGGTTTTGGGCGTGCCGATCACCTTCCATTCCTCGCCGTCCTTGTACTCCAGGCGCCAGTGCTGAATACCGGAACCGGAGATACGGCCTTCGAACTGAAGCTTAATGAGGGAGCCTGCGCTCACGGCCGAAGGCACGGTGAACAGCCAGTAGTCGCCGGGCCAGGCACCGTTGACGCGGGGATTGGAGCCCGAGCAGTCGGTGCTGGAGGCGCTGCGGTCCAGGCCCTCCGTTACACCGGGAACAAAGGTAATGGTACCCTTGCCTTCGGTAGCTTCAATGGTGGGAACGGCATTGCTGGCCGACGGCCACTTGGGATAGGCGGTGTTACCGGCGGCACCGGGCCAGGTCACCGGGAAGCCCTCTACCTCAATCTCTACACCGTACTGGGTCACTTCAATCCGTTTATTCAGGGAGGGATGCTCCTCAGACATGAGTACGAGGGTGGCGCCGCGGATAGAGCCGTCGGAATTGTCGGAGAACTTGAACTTGAGGGTCTGGGTTACAGAACCTTCCTTGAGTTCGGTCTTGTCCTCAATCCATTCGGCAATGGCCGGGCTGGCATAGTCCTCGTTGGGGGTGAGGCTGTAGGTCCAGGCCACATTGGATGTGATGGTTATCGATCCGTTACCGCCCTCCTTGTTGATTTCGATGCTTTCCTTGTTGGTCTTGAGGAAATCTACCGCCGCACTCTGGGTGATGACAATCTCTCCACCAACGGCAAGATCCTGGGCGCCATTGTTAATCATCAGGGTATAAACGGCGCTGCGGGGGTTCTCCTGGTCGTTGTTACGGTCCAGGAAGAAGGCAAAGGCACCGTCCTTGTCGCCCTCTCCGGGATAGGCGCGGATCCAGGCCTTGTCGGCATCCTGGGCCACCAGGCGCCAGGAGCAGTTGGACTTTACGCGGTAAAAACTGGCAGCCAGCACTTCGTTGTTCTTGTTGGCCGACTTGGAATACTCATAGTAGGACAAATCCAGGATCAGTTCCTTGGAATCACCGTATTGGAGCACGATGTCGCCGTTGTCGTCCAGAACCGTAAACTCGGGCGTGGCTACTATTTCCTTTTGCTGGCAGGCTGCGGCGGCAAGGCCCAGCGCCAGAACAGAAATGATGTATATGATTTTTTTCATAACGCTGCGGGATTAAGCTTAATTCTGGTAAGGATGACGGCTTGAGCCGTGGTTCTTCTTGTAGCTCCAATCCAGAGCCGTGTGCATGTCGTTCTCGCCGCCCATGCGTTTGAGGGCTTCGGTCACATGCGCGCTGTTGGTAGACTGGGTGTAATTGGGATAGCCGAAGCGGGTAGGAAGCTCGTAGTTGTTGGCTTCCGTGCCGGGGCCGATGGTGAGTATGGGATACTCGGTCCTGCGCCAGTGGGCGTAGGATTCCCAGCCGCCCGTCCAGTACAGGGACAGCCATTTCTGGGACAGGATGAGTTCCTCGGCGCTGCCATAGAGGCCGGTACCGGCGACGGCCTCGTCATAGCTGGCCAGGTCGCTGGCAAGGAATTCGGTTACCATGGCCTTGGTAATCTCGCGGTACTTGGCGTTGAACGTAATGTAGGGAGCCCATTTTTCGATGTTGGCACTCACGGCCGCCTCGTACAGGGACTTGGCCGTTTGTCCGGCAACGGTGAGTTTGCCGGCGAGCACGCCCTCGGCCTCGATGAACAGAATCTCGGACCAGTCCATGAGGAAGCAGTCCATGGCATCGCGCCACAGCACCGACTTGTTCATTTCGGCGGGTTTCTTGGCCAGTTCGGCAGCCATGTCAGACTTGAGGCAGCCGGCCTGGGCGCCCGTCCATTTGCCGCCCTTCTGGTCGGCGAAGATGACAAGGCGGGGATCCTGGTAAATGTCGTTGCCCTCGTCGTTCTTGATGTTCATCATGCCGATGATCTGCTCGGTCATGTTGTAGGCATCGAAGAAAGAAGCTACCACCGTGGGGCCCATGGCCGAACGGTACGGGTCCACGTCCTGGAATTTCACCTTGGCGTTGTCGCTGTTGGACGTGAAGACAGGATAATCAGCGGGGGCGTCAATCATCTGCTGGATCTGGGCCCAGTAGCTGTCACTAATGCCGGTGGCCAGGCACAGGATGCGCATGCGCAGGGAATTGGCAAACTTGCGCCATTTGGCGGGCGTGCCGGCGTAGACGGGATCCAGGGCGGCGGTCAGGGGAGCCTTGGCCGTAGCCAGGATGGCCGTTGCAGCATCCAAATCGGCAATCATCTCATTCAGGACCTCCTCCTGGGTATCAAATGCGGGCGCCATGTTCTTACTCTGCTGATAAGCCTCTTTGTAAGGAATGTCGCCGAAGATGGTGGTGAGGGTGTAAAGGCTCTGCACCTTGAGGATAAGGCCTACAGCCTGATAGAAAGGATCTTCTTTCCCCTCGGTCTTGGCCAGATCAATCATGTGCTGGGCATCGGCGCCGCGGCGGGCGTAAGCGTCCCACACACTCTCCCAGTTACCGGGGGTAATGGAATAATAGGTAGCGGGATAGCGCACGGCACCGCTCACATAGCAAGTGTACTGAACCAGGTTGTTCACCCAGTAGCCGGTGTGCTCCTGATAGCTGGAAGCCAGCCCGTATACCAGGGGTTCAAACATATTGGAAGCCTGGATATCACCGTAAGTGACCTTGTTGGGGTTGTGGTTAATCTGCTCGAAGTTCTTCGTGCAGGATACCGCAGCCAGCAGGCTCAGCGAGCAAATAGCAAGTATTTTGAGCGTTTTCATACTAGAACTTCACTTTGAGGTTGAAACCAAAACTTCTGTTCATAGGGAAGGAACCCGTCTCCATACCGCGCTTGATGGTGGAACCGTCGATGGTACCGCAGTCAGGGTCGAAGAAAGGATATTTGGTAATGCAGAAGAGGTTGGTGGCATAGGCAGCCAGGGATACGCCCTGCAGCACTTTGGTCTTCTTGATGAGCTTCTTGGGCAGGCTGTATTCTATGCGCAGCTCCTTCATCTTGAAGTAGGAAGTGTCGTACGCATACTCGTCAAGGCAATAACGGTTGGCCTTGAAGGAATTGTAGTACTTATAAATATCGGAGCAAAGGGTCTCGTTCTTCTGGTAGCCCGTGATAACGGCGTTACCGTCGGCGTCTTTCACCACTTTGCCGGCATCGTCCAGCTGGTAGATGGGGTTCACGCCCTCGGGGACCAGGGAATCGTAACGGCCTTCCAGGGTGTTCTTCAGTTTACCCTGATAACCCAGGATACCGGCCGATACCGAATAGGTGGTTCCGCCAATCTGGGCGGCAAAGGCGGCCGATACGGTGAGGTCTTTCCAGCGGAAGCTGGTAGCGATACCACCCGTCCAGTCGGGATTCACATTGCCGTAGTAACGGAGGGTAGAAGAGTTGGTGGGAAGACCCGTCTTCTCGTCCAGGATCATGGCGCCGGAGCAATCTACCTTGTTGCCGTTCTCGTCCAGGTAGAAGGAGCCTTCGGGGGCACGCTGGTACACTTCCTGTGCCCAGAGTTCACCCATGCGCTTGCCCACGTAGTCGTATACATACACACGCTTACCCATGGAGGTGGAGTAGTTCTCTACGTGCGGGTTGGTGTTGTCCCAGCCTTCGTACATTTTCTTGAGGACACCCTCGTTGGTGGAAGCGTTGGCACTGATTTCCCAGGTAATATCCTTGGTCTTGACGGGTACCACATGCAGGGCCAGTTCAATACCGCGGTTGCGGATGAGGCCGATATTCTGCGTGTAATACTTGGCGCCGGTCATGTAGTCGTAGGGAACGTCAAAGATCTGGTTGGTGATGTCGCTCTGGTAAATGGCGGCATCCAGGCCGATGCGGTTCTTGAGGAACTTCATCTCCACACCCAGTTCTACCGTAGTCACATTCTCGGGGGCCAGGTCTACCTTGGGCATGGTGGCGCCCACGCGGTAACCGCCGGCATAGTTGGTAGAGACATAGTTGTAATCCAGGGCATAAGGGGAAGTGTCTTTACCCACATTGGCCCAGGACGCACGCAGCTTGAAGAAGCTGAACCACGGCAGGTGCTCCTGGAAGTTCAGGAGCTTGTCCAGGATGAGGGAACCGCTCACGGAAGGATAGAAGTAGGACCAGTGGCCCCGGGCCAGGGTCGAAGACCAGTCGTTGCGGGCGGTGAGATCCAGGTAGGCCCAGTCCTTCCATCCCAGGGAAACCAGGCCGTACAGGGAGTTCACCACTTTCTTGGCGTGGTAGGTGGACACATCGGGAATGGTACCGGCCGGATAGTTGGCGGTATTGTAAACGCCCTCGATATCCAGCTTGTCGATGGTATACTTGTACTGGTCCGTGCTCCAGGTCATGTTGTTGCCGCCCAAACCGGCTGTAAGGGTGAGGTTGTTGTGGATGAAGGAATCCTGGTACTTGAGCATAAAGCTGGTATTGAACTCGAACACGTCCACGGTCTGCTCACGGTACCAGCCCTGGGTGAATTTATAGGAATACCAGGGTTTGCGCTGGGTGCGGAACTGATGGCTCAGGTCCATGCCGCCCTTCACCTCCAGGGTGAGTTTTTCCTTCCACAGGTTCACGTTCACGGCCACATTGCCGAACACGCGGTCCTTGTCCATGGAGTTGGTCATCTCGTACAGCGTACGGTAAGGGTTGTAGCCGAATCCGTCCGAGCGGTTGGCGTAGGTGGTGCCGCCGTTGGCATAGGCCTCGGCGTTAAAGCGGCCGCCGAAGTACTCATCGTAGTAATTCTTCATGCTGTCGTTGTTGCGCATCCACTGCAGAATGTACATGATGGAGTTGTTGTTGTAGGCGCTGGACGGCATGTTGTCGGAGTCGGTGCGATAGTAGTTGACCTTACCGGTAAGACGGATGTACTTGCCGATCTTGGAGTTGACGCTCAGGGAGTAGGTCTGCTTCTTATAGCCGGTGTTGGGGAGGATCCAGTCGTTGCGCGTATCCTTGAGGGAGAAACGCACGTTGGCACCCTTTCCGTTACCGCCTTCGATGGTAATGGTGTTGTCCCAGGTGTAACCGGTCTTGAAGATTCCGGTGAACCAGTCGTCCTGATACTGCCAAGGGGTTTTCTCGGCCATCATGGTCTCCCAGTTCATGCCGGCATACTGGTAACGCATCTTGGTGCCGTCTCCGTAAGCCTCACCAAAGGCGTAACGGCTGTTGTTGGTAGCCAGGCCCTCGGGGTTGTACTCGGCCGGCCAGTAGTTGTAGGGGCTCACGCCCAGGTCGTTACCGGAACCGTATTGGGTCTGGAAATCGGGCCAGTAGCTGGGGACATCGGCCGTAAAGGCGGTGCTGAATGTAACGCCGATGCCTTTGGTCACCGAGCCGCTCTTGGTGGTGATGATGATGGCACCGTTACCGGCACGGGAACCGTAAAGGGCCGTTGCGGCAGCACCCTTCAGCACGGTAATGCTCTCAATGTCGTCGGGGTTCAGGTCCGAGGCGGCATCACCGAAGTCAATAGGGTTATCCTGCGCATCGTTGGTGTAGGTAGAACCGGAGGCGTTGGCCACGGCACCGGCCGTGATGGGCACACCGTCCACCACATACAGGGCCGAAGCGTCGCTGTTCAGGGAAGATTCACCGCGGACTACCACGCGCTGCGAGCCGATAGGACCGGAGGAGGCGCTGTTGAACTGCACGCCGGCCACCTTACCCTGCAGGTTAGACAGCCAGTTGCTGCTCTGGACGCCCGCCAGGCTTTCGCCGGAAACGTCGGTGGCGGCATAACCCAGGGAGCGTTTTTCACGCTTCATACCCAGAGCGGTCACAATCACTTCTTCCAGCTGCTCGGAGTCCGGCGTGAGAATAATCTCGTAGGTAGAAGCCGAGGTTACAGGTACCTTGGCTTCATGGTAGCCGATGAACTGCACAAGAAGCACATCGCCTTTAGAGGCCTGCAGGGAGAATGCGCCATCCAGGTCGGTGACGGCATAGGCATTCTTGTTCTGCACCACAACCGTTGCTCCGGCCAGCGGATTGGAACGGTCTGTGTCAAACACCTTACCCTTGATGGTAGTCTGGGCTGCCGCTTCCTGGGCAAATGCCGTCAGGAGCAACAAGGCCACCCCAAGGAGAAGGGCTTGCTTTCCAAGGAATTGTTTCATGTTAGGGTTGTTTTATTGGTTATTGGTAAATTTTATAGGCATTAGCGATAGGTGGCCAGCGTAAACGCCTTGGGCCGGGTCATGGTTTCCTTGCTCACGTTGCCGAAGGGATCGGTGACCGTAATCTCCAGCGTTGAGGTGGCGCTGGAAGCCTGCACTTCGAACAGGTGGGACGACCAGTTGGTGAGGAAGGAAGGATCCGAGGTGGTAGATTCACTGGTAATGGCATTGAAACGCGGGGCCGACAGGGCCATGATGTGGAGCGGATCCATGCGCTTTACCTGCTTGGCCTCCAGGGCTGTTCCGTTCTCGGTGACGCTCACCGTCCAGCCCGGACCGTAGTTCCAAACGTTCAGGAGCACCTTGTTACTGGAATTCTTGGGATAGGCGGCCGCAAAATACTCCAGGAAACGGCTGCGGGCCCAGGCTGTACCCTTGGGAACATACGTGTCGATGGTACTGGAATCAAAGGCCACGTTGTTAAGGTCGTAGCTGCGGAACTGATAATCGGAGGTGCGGCCCGTACCCACATACTGCCATTTGAAATCGGTGCCGGTTACATCCCATACAGCATAGCCGCCGGGGGCGCCGTCGGTGCAGATATTCATGTCACTGAGCTTTTGCGACCACCACCAGCTGGCACAGACGGCGCCGGTGTTGTGGTCATAGTGACCGGTCTTCTCTGTATTGAGGACGCGGTGCGTATGGCCGGTAAGAAAGTGTACATTGTAGCCGCTGAAGGCCGATGTCACTTTTTTCATGGCCGAATACCCCACATAAGGCTCTACCGAACTGCTGGAGGAGTTGTCGTAATAGATGGGCGCATGCATGGACACCACCACCGGTGTAGACTTGTCTACATAGGCCAGGTCCTTAGCCAGCCAGGCATACTGGTCCTCGTCTACCATTACGTTGTACGTGCGGGATTCCGAGGTTCCGGCGCCGGAATTGGTGCACTGGATATTGTCCAGCACCACAAAATGCACGCTGCCCAGATTGAAGGAATAATAGGTAGGGGCAATGTCCTTCACATACTTCACCTCCGTTAGCAGGTCTCCGGCGGCCTTCATGTCGTGGTCGTGGTTGCCTATGGTGTGGAAGGTCATGAGGCCGTCTACACCGCTGGACGCGCTGTTCATGTCGTCCAGGTACTGGGGGAAGTAGTAGTTGTTGCTGTACCAGTACTGGTCCCAGGTCATGTCGCCCAGGGTTATACCATATACTTTGTCCTGCGGATGAGCCTGCAGATAACTGCGCACATCGGCGGTAAACTTCTTGAACTCCTTGCGGTCGCTGTTGCGGTTGGCCAGGTGCATATCGCCCATCACGATGAGTTTGTAGCCGGCGTTTTCCACTTTGGTGAGCTGGAAATCGACCCGCTCGGGAACCGACTTGTCCTGGGTGAGCAGGGTGTGGATTTTGGGAAGGATTCCCTCCTGCAGCGGTTCGTATCCGGCGGGCAAACTTATGAACACGTAGCCCAGCGTCTTCTGGGACTTGATGCGGTAAATGCCGTCTTTGTCAGTGCGGACCAACTCATAGCCGTCCGAGACGCTCACATCGGAGACGCCCTTGCCGTCACACAGCACCTTGCCGTAGATGGTGGCATCCTGGGGATCCAGGTCATCATCGGCCTTGATGCGCACGGTGGTGAGCCCCAGGGTGCGGTCCTGGTCTCCGCGCCTCACATGCACGGTATAGCGGCCGTCTACCAGGCTCTTGTGCAGCACAATGTCAAAAGCGGTCTCCCCTACCGAAGCAATACTGCAAACATACTGCGCCTGAGAAGAAACCGCGTTAAATGATACCATGTCTGTCTTTTCTATGCTGCCCTTTGGCGCCTTGATGGAAACCGTACCGCCGGCCACCGCTTCAATTGTAGCGGGGAGCTGAACTTTGGAAACGTCGAATGTATTGTTGTCGAGGTTGTCTTCTCCCCCTTTTTGGCAGGAAGAGAAGGCCAACGCCATGGCACAAAAGCTCAGGAGAATGAATAGGCGAGTTTTCATAAAAAAACACGGTTAGATGCTCAAAGTTACAAAAATTCTTCTGCCGTTATTCTTTTCATCTTAAAATTTTTTAGCTAAAACGGCTAAATCCAAAAGAGAGATGGCCAGACCCGAGTTTTTTGCTATCTTTGCAACCTATGAAACTCATCGACGGAAAAGCAATATCGGCGGCGCTCAAAGAGGCGCTGGCCGCTCAAGTGGCCACCTTCCCGGACAAGTATGGAAGGGTCCCGCATCTGGTAGTGGTAAGAGTGGGCGAAGATCCCGCCAGCGTGGTGTACGTGCGCAACAAAGCCAAGGCCTGCGAGGCCTGCGGCATACGCAACACCACCATCGTCCTTCCTGAGGATACTTCAGAGGAAGCCCTTTTGGAGCAGGTTCGCAGCCTCAACGCCGACGACAGCGTAGACGGCATCCTGGTACAGCTTCCCGTTCCCAAACACATCTCGGAGGCCAGGGTGATTGACACCATTGCCAAGGAAAAGGACGTGGACGGCTTCCACCCCTACAACGTGGCCGGCCTGTGGCAAAAGACGCCTCACATGAGCCCCTGCACCCCCGCCGGCATCATGAAACTTCTGGAAGCCATCGGCGTAGACCCCAAGAGCAAGCGCGCCGTGGTTATCGGCCGAAGCAACATTGTGGGCCTGCCCGTAGCCAAGATGCTGCTGGACGCCAACGCCACCGTCACCCTGTGCCACACCCGCACCGTGGACCTGCCTTCCGTTACCCGCCAGGCCGAAATCCTGGTGGTAGCCGCCGGCCGCGCCAAAATGGTCACCGCCGACATGGTCTCCCCCGGCGTTGTAGTGATTGACGTGGGCATGGACCGGGACCCCGATACCGGAAAGCTGTGCGGCGACGTAGACTTTGACTCCGTGGCCCCCAAGGCATCGGCCATCACCCCTGTTCCCGGCGGCGTCGGCCCCATGACCATCGCCTGCCTCATGGAAAACACCGTCCAGTGCTTCCTCGCCCGCCACTAGGCCTAATTTAGGCGATCACTTATCAAATTGATAATCAGCGCATTATAGAAATTCAGTCCGGCTTTTAGCCGGACTGAATTTCTATAACCAACTCTGTTTCAGTAACTTATCTGACCACGGGGTAGGTGCGAACCGAACTTGCTTTTTGCACCTGAGGCTGGGTGCGGCGGCGGGCCACCACAATGTTCTCAGGAGCGGCCACATCGGCCTTGGTTTTGACCATGCTGATGACGTGGTCGGTGAAGCTGGGAACGCCGCCCTGGTTGTAGTGGGCCCAGTTGAACTCGTCCAGGCAGTAGCGGGAGAAGCGCATGGTGTGGTAAGCGGTGTGATAGCCGTTGTCAAAGTCAAACGCCTCAGGCGTCAACACCACCGCATTCTTTTCCTCATCATACCCCATCGAGGCCAGGTCCCAGCCGTTGAAAGCGCCCTCGGCGTCTACTTCGCCGTTCTTGTCGGAGGTTGCCGTGAGATAGGTTCCCACAAAGTACTCCTCTACGTCGGTGTTCAGGCCCTCGTCAAACTCGGTCTGGATGTACTGGGCATAGAAATAGAGCTTGCCGTCCCGATGGTTGAAGCGGGCATAGAGCCAGTCGTTGGGGCCGTCCATCACGGTAGAAACGGCGGCACCGGTCTCCCAGCCGTACACGCAGTAGAGGTAGTTGGGCTCGCAGTCGGCGATAGTGATATCGTAACCCACATAGCCGTCGGTGAGGTGCCAGGTGCCAATCCAGGACAGGTACTCCTCCAGCGGGGTTTCCCTCTCTACCTGGAAGGAGAGCTTGGCATAGCCGTACGTGGGCTTCCCATCCTGGCCGATCTCGATGATGTAACCATCGTAACTGCCGCTGATAAGGATATCGAAGAGCACTTCCTGCACATCTTTTTTAAACACCAGGTCGGTCTCATAGAACTTTTTGTCCATATTGCCGGCCATAGTCACTACATCCTTTGCCTCTCCCTCAAGGAAAGCCTTAAGGTCACTCTTATACAGGTCCTGGAAGTCCTTGGCCGTGAGGGTGCGGAAGATGAAATAATTGTCCCCCGTATAGCCGAATTTGAAGACCTCGCTGTTGAGATTCTTGCCATTCTGGTCTACCGAGGAGGTGCGGCCCATGTATTTGATGGTCCAGTCGGAATGAAGCGTGGGCTGATTCACAGGCTGCACGGTGCCGCCCCCATTACCGCCGTTACCGCCGGAATTGCCACCCCGGTTGCTGCGGTCGGTCTCATACTTGGTCTGGCACCCCACAACTGTCATGGCCGCTATCGCAGCCACTGACAAAAACTGCATCCATTTCATATCACAACAGATTTTGTGCAAAGTTATACAAATTTCCGGCCATAATGAAAAAAAGGCGCTTCCCGCCGGGGAAACGCCTGAAAGAGATTCTTCGCTGCGCTCAGAATGACGAACTCGCTAAAGCTCGTTCATGAGGTCCATGGTCTCGGTCTTGGAACCCACCACAATGTCCTGGTAACGGTTGAGACCCGTACCGGCAGGGATGAGGTGACCGCAGATCACGTTCTCCTTAAGGCCTTCGAGCTTGTCCACGCGGGCGCGGATAGCAGCCTCACTGAGCACCTTGGTGGTTTCCTGGAAGGAAGCCGCACTGATGAAGGAACCGGTCTTGAGGGCGGCGCGGGTGATACCCTGCAGCACCTGGGAAGCCGTTGCGGGCTTGGCCGGACGTGCAGCCACCAGCTTGGCGCCCTGACGCTCCAGAGAAGCGTTCTCGCTGCGCAGGTCGCGGGCGCTGATGATATCGCCCTCCTGGAAGCGTACGCTGTCGCCGGGCTCCTCGACGTAGTACTTGCCGAAGATTTCGTCGTTGCGGTCCATGAATTCCCACTTGTCCACCAGTTCCTCGGGGAGGAATTCGGTGTCGCCGGGGTCTCCGATGATGACTTTGCGCATCATCTGGCGCACGATGATCTCGAAGTGCTTGTCGTTGATCTTCACGCCCTGCAGACGGTACACGGCCTGGATCTCGTTCACGATGTATTCCTGTGCCTTCACAGGTCCCAGAATGTTGAGGATGTCGGTAGGCGAAGTGCCACCGTCACTCAGACGGGTACCGGCCTTCACGTAGTCGTTCTCCTGCACCAGGATCTGCTTGGTCATGGGAACCTCGTAACGGCATTCCTTGCCGCTGCGGTTCTTGATGATGATCTCACGCTTACCACGCTTCACCTTGCCCATGAGTACCTCGCCGTTGATATCGGAGAGGATGGCAGGGTTGGAAGGAGTACGGGCCTCGAAGAGCTCGGTCACACGCGGCAGACCGCCGGTAATATCGGAAGCCTTGCCGATGGCGCGAGGGATCTTGATGATGACGTCGCCCACCTTCACCTTGTCGCCGTCACTAATCATGATGTGGGCACCTACGGGCAGGTTGTACTGGCGCAGGACCACACCGGCCTCGTCCACGATGAGCATGGCAGGGCTCTTGGTCTTGTCACGGCTTTCGATGATCACTTTGTCGGTGTTGGTGGCAAATTCATCGGCGCTTTCCTCGCGGTAGGTTACACCTTCCAGCATGTTCTCGAAGCGCACGGTACCGGCCGTTTCCACGATGGTGGTGGCGTTGTAGGCATCCCACTCGCAGATGAGGTCTCCCTTCTTGACTTTGTCTCCGTCCTTGAAGTACAGCACGGAGCCGTAAGGGATATCGTACTGGGAGTATGTCATGCCGGTGCGCTCGTCCATGATGCGGAGCTCGGCCATGCGGGATACCACAATCTGGTTTTTGCTTCCGTCCTCATTCTCGCGCTCGATGGTGCGGAGCTCGTCGAAGGCCAGCTTGCCCTCGTACTTGGACTCGATGGAGGAATCGGCCACGGAACCGGAAGCAGTACCACCCACGTGGAAGGTACGCAGGG
Organism: uncultured Bacteroidales bacterium; assembly: GCA_905234285.1. Taxonomy (GTDB): domain Bacteria; phylum Bacteroidota; class Bacteroidia; order Bacteroidales; family UBA932; genus Cryptobacteroides. Next base: position 3,571 of record CAJOHK010000022.1, on the reverse strand, counting down.
TAAGCTGGGTACCAGGCTCGCCGATGGACTGGGCGGCAATCACACCCACAACCTCGCCGGTTTCTACCATGCGGCTGGTGGCCAGGTTACGGCCATAGCACTTGGCGCAAACGCCCTTGCGGGACTCGCAGGTGAGCACCGAACGGATCTCGACCTGTTCGATGGGCAGTGTGTCGATGAGGGCGGCCACATCCTCGCGGATTTCCTCGCCGGCAGCGATGATGAGCTCGCCGGTGAGCGGGTTGAAGATGTCGTGCACGGAGGTACGGCCGAGGATTCTCTCGCCCAGGGATTCCACCACCTCGTCCTTGTTCTTGATGGCGGTGGCGATGAGGCCGCGGAGGGTACCGCAGTCTTCCTCGGTGATGATGACGTCGTGGGAGACGTCTACCAGACGACGGGTCAGGTAACCGGCATCGGCGGTCTTGAGGGCGGTATCGGCCAGACCCTTACGGGCACCGTGGGTAGAGATGAAGTACTCCAGCACGGTCATGCCTTCCTTCAGGTTGGACACGATAGGGTTCTCGATGATCTCGGCACCGGCAGCGCCGCTCTTCTGGGGCTTGGCCATAAGGCCGCGCATACCGCAGAGCTGCTTGATCTGCTGGGTGCTACCACGGGCACCGGAATCCAGCATCATGTACACCGGGTTGAAGCCCTGCTGGTCGGCAGAAATCTGCTTCTTCACGATGCCGGTGAGCTGGTTGTCGATGGAGGTCCACAGGTCGATTACCTTGTTGTAACGCTCGTTGTTGGTGATGAAGCCCATGGCGTAGTTGGCCTTGATGGTCTCTACCTCGCCGTAGCCTTTCTCGATGAGGGCGGTCTTTTCCTCCGGGATGAGCACATCGCCCAGGTTGAAGGAAATACCGGCACGGAAGGCTTGGTCGTAACCCAAGTTCTTGATATCGTCCAGGAACTGGGCGGTACGGGTTACACCGGTGTGCTTGATAACGTCGGTGATAACGGTACGCAGGGCTTTCTTACCCAGCACCTCGTTCACGTAGGGCACTTCCTCGGGCATGTACTGGTTCACGATAATGCGGCCGGCGGTGGTTTTCACCATCTCCATGCCCTTGGTGGCGTCCTGTTTGTCCTTGGGCAGACGGACGTAGATGGGGGCGTGCATATCGATCTTCTTCTCGTCGTAAGCGATAATCACTTCCTCGGGGCCGTAGAACTTGAGACCGTCGCCCTTGGCGCCGGGACGTTCCTTGGTAATATAGTACAGACCCAGCACCATATCCTGGGAAGGAACGGTGATAGGAGACCCGTTGGCGGGGTTCAGAATGTTCTGGGAACCCAGCATGAGGAGCTGAGCTTCCATGATGGCGGCATTGCCCAGCGGCAGGTGGATAGCCATCTGGTCACCGTCGAAGTCGGCGTTGAAGGCCGTACAGGCAAGCGGGTGCAGCTGGATGGCCTTACCCTCGATCATGCGGGGCTGGAAGGCCTGGATACCCAGGCGGTGCAGGGTAGGTGCACGGTTCAGGAGTACCGGGTGGCCCTTCATCACGTTCTCCAGGATGTCCCAGATAACGGGATCCCTGCGGTCCACAATCTTCTTGGCGCTCTTGACGGTCTTCACGATACCGCGCTCGATGAGCTTGCGGATCACGAACGGCTTGTACAGCTCGGCGGCCATGAACTTCGGGAGACCGCACTCATGCATGTTGAGCTCGGGGCCTACGACGATAACCGAACGGGCGCTGTAGTCTACGCGCTTACCCAGGAGGTTCTGGCGGAATCGGCCCTGCTTACCCTTGAGGGAATCGGACAGGGACTTGAGGGCGCGGTTGGAGTCGCTCTTGACGGCCGATGACTTCTTGGAGTTGTCAAAGAGGCTGTCTACGGCTTCCTGCAGCATGCGCTTCTCGTTGCGCAGAATTACCTCGGGGGCCTGGATCTGGATGAGCTTCTTAAGGCGGTTGTTACGGATGATCACACGACGGTAGAGGTCGTTGAGATCACTGGTAGCAAAGCGGCCGCCATCCAGCGGAACCAGCGGGCGCAGGTCCGGAGGGGTAACGGGAATCACCTTCATGATCATCCACTCGGGACGGTTCACATCCTGGGACTCCTGGAACCACTTCACCACGGACAGGCGCTTGAGAATCTCGGTTTTGCGCTGCTGGGAGCCCTCGGCGTGCATGGCACGGCGCAGCTCGCGGCCCAGCTCTTCCACGTTGATTTCCTTAAGCAGGTCATAGATACCTTCGGCACCCATCTTGGCCACGAAGTTGAGGCTCTCGTCCCATTCCTGGCCGGCTTCCATGCGCTTGCGGCGCAGGTCGGCCTGACGGTCCATGGCGGTGAGATACTCGTCCTCGGAGAGCAGATCCATCTTTTGCAGACGCAGCTCCTCGGGTACGTCCTCGCTGGAGAGAAGGCCGGGATTCACCACGATGTATTTCTCGTAGTAAATGACCGACTCCAGCTTCTTGGAAGGAACACCCAGCAGGGCACTGATCTTGTTGGGAGCGCTCTTGAAGTACCAGATATGGGCCACCGGAACGGTGAGGGCGATATGACCCATGCGCTCGCGGCGGACTTTCTTCTCCGTCACTTCCACGCCGCAGCGGTCGCACACGATTCCGCGGTAGCGGATTCTCTTGTACTTGCCGCAGTAGCACTCATAGTCCTTGGTGGGGCCGAAAATCTTCTCGCAGAACAGACCTTCACGCTCGGGCTTGTAGGTTCTGTAGTTCACCGTTTCCGGTTTCAGAACCTCGCCGCAGGAACGCTCGGTGATGTCTTCCGGGGAAGCGAGCGAAATGGAAATGCGGGAGAAATTGCTCTTTACCTTGTTTTCTTTATTGTTAAAAGCAGGCATATTCGTTCCTTTCTAAGTGACTATTCCAAAGTGACCTTGAGACCCAGACCGCGCAGCTCGTGCAGGAGCACGTTGAGCGACTCGGGAATGCCGGGCGTGGGCATGGGATCTCCCTTGACGATGGCCTCGTAGGTCTTGGACCGGCCGTTGACATCGTCGGACTTCACGGTGAGGATTTCCTGGAGGGCATTGGCTGCACCGTAGGCCTCGAGGGCCCACACTTCCATCTCACCGAAACGCTGGCCGCCGAACTGGGCTTTACCGCCCAGAGGCTGCTGGGTAATGAGGGAGTAAGGTCCGATGGAACGGGCATGCATCTTGTCGTCCACCATGTGGCCCAGTTTGATCATGTAGATCACGCCAACGGTAGCGGGCTGGTCGAACCAGTCGCCGGTACCGCCGTCGCGCAGGTGCGTCTTGCCGAAGCGGGGCACACCGGCTTTGTCGGTGTAGGCACAGATCTCGTCGATGGAGGCACCGTCGAAGATGGGGGTGGAGAACTTGAGGCCCAGTTCGCGGCCGGCCCAACCGAGCACGGTCTCATAAATCTGACCCAGGTTCATACGGGAAGGCACACCCAGCGGGTTCAGGACAATGTCCACGGGGGTACCGTCCTCAAGGAACGGCATGTCCTCCTGACGGACGATCTTGGCCACGATACCCTTGTTACCGTGACGGCCGGCCATCTTATCACCCACGGTGATCTTGCGCTTCTTGGCAATGTACACCTTGGCAATC